>JAZSEJ010000028.1:0-4238 GCA_045531615.1 Ruminococcus sp. | reverse complement strand
CACGAGGTAATGGAGCAGATTGTTCTGCAAATCAGAATGCCCGTATAAGTGGAAGATTGCAAACCACAGTCATTGCAATCTTGCAATGTTGCAACCTTGAACAGGCAGAAAAGCACCGAAACCCTCGGAGAGCCCCTGTATCTGTGATATGAAAGCAAGGCTGGAATGTCACAGATACTATGGGGTTATCTATGACAAGTCATAGATAAAAAACTGCTGCGGCGAAAAAGAAAGGAGGCTGAAATGACAAAGACTATTTCATTTTGTCAAGGCAAAGGTAGCTTATCCCACAACAACCGGGCGTTCAAGCCGAAAAACGTGGACAGTACCAAAACCTGTGATAATATCACCTTTGTAAAAATGCCTATTGAGCAGGCTTATGAAAATTGCTTTGCAAAGGCGGTCGAACGATACAACGCAAAGCAGAAAAGAGCTGACCGCAGAATTAAAGACGGATATTTCCGTTATGCGTTTTCACACGCACCTTGCAACAATGTGATTGTTGCGGCTGACAAGAGAAAGAGCTTTTATGAGGATATTGTTCAGATAGGCTGTAAGGACGATACAGGCACAGGCTCGCCCGATGCAAAAATCGCCGCCGAGTGCCTTACCGAATATATGGAAGGTTTTATAAAACGCAACCCGAATTTCTATGTGTTCAATGCCGTTCTGCATAATGACGAGGCAACACCGCACCTGCACATCGACTACATTCCCATCGGGCATTACAAGCGTGGTGTAGACACACAGAACGGACTTGCACAGGCTTTAAAGGAAATGGGACACGGCGACGGCGAGAACGCTATAAGCCGTTGGAGAGCCGCCGAGGTGAAGATTTTAACCGAAATATGCAACAGGCACGGCATTGAAATTTCCGAGCCGCAGAAATCCCGTGGCAGTCTGACCGTGGAGCAATACAAAGAATATGCCAAGGCTAAAGGACAAGCCGAGGATATGAAACAGCAGGTCGCCCGACTGGAAGAACAAGCGAAAAATGCTGACAGGCTGTTACATCATCGTGAAGAGCTGCGAACACAAGTCGAAGAAATTATCGACAGCCTTGACGAGCAGTATCAAGAGAAAACCGCCGCAATAAAACATCTGGACGAGCAGATTGCAGAGAAAACAACTGCTCTTACCGAAACGACCGCAAAACTTACAGCAAGTGCGACAAAAGTAACGAAAATCAAGAGGATTGATGAAATAGAAACTGGAAAAACCGTTATTGGCGGCAAGATAACAATGTCGAGGGAAGATTACGGCACTCTGACCGACCTTGCAAAGAAACAGCTCGCCTCCGAGAAAAAGGAAAACGAGCTAAACGCCGAGATTACAAAGCTGAAAGAAGAAAACAGGAAATCTGCCGAAAAGAATGACGCCCTCACGCAAGAGGTACGCTCCCTGTATCCGCTTAAAGTTGCTCTGCGTAATGCCGAGCGTGAGCGTGACAGCCTGAAAGCTAAATTCCAGAGGGTTATGGAGTTTATCGAGAGCTTGAAACTTACCCAAAAGCTGCAGGAGTTTTTGCAGCCTGTAAGGAGAGGGGTGAGGCGGTGAGTTTTTCTTTTCTGATTTGTGTAGAGGAGGGATTTTTATAAGACAACCAAACGGTTTCGGCTCGGTACATAGGCTGTCGGGAAAACGCCGCAAGCCTTGGCGTGTACGCAAAACAAAAGGCTGGGAGATAGACGAACAGACGGGGCAGACAAGGCAGATTTACATTACTATCGGCTACTACGCCACCAGACAAGAGGCTATCCAGGCGTTGAGCGACTACAATAAAGACCCTTACGATATTTCAACACATACCACAACCTTTAAAGAAGTATATGAAAAGTGGTCTGCGGAGCATTTCGAGGAAATTGTGCCGTCTGCGAGAAGAACGTGGATTTCCGCTTTCAAGCACAGCGAGCCTTTGTGGGATTACCGTATGCGTGACTTACGAGCCGAACATCTTGAACAGACTATCAAAGCTGCCAAAGTAGGCGATGACACGAAAAAGCGTATGAAATCGCTGTATAATCTGATGTATAAATACGCTCTGCGACACGAAATTGTAGATAAGGACTATGCCGCACTCTGCAAGCCTGTGAAAAAGAAAACTCCGTCAAAGCCGAAAGTGCCCTTTACAGACGAGGAAATGCAGCTTTTATGGAACAATCTCGACTTTGCCTTTGTGGATATGGTGCTAATCGGGATATATTCGGGCTGGCGACCGCAGGAGCTTGCAACGCTGAAGAAAGCGGATATTGATTTAGAGGCGAAAACGATGTTTGGTGGCTTAAAGACCGAGGCTGGCAGAAACAGATATGTGCCTATTCACAGCAAAATACTGCCGCTTATTATAAAAAGGTACGAAAAAAGCGATACAATGCTGTTTGAGGACATTAACAGCAGTAACGGCATTGAAATGACCTACGACAAGTATCGTGAACGCTTTATGAATATTATGGATTACCTCGGATTAAAGCACAAGCCCCACGAAACAAGGCATACCTTTATAACAAGAGCAAAAGAGGCGGGCGTTGATGAATACTGTCTGAAACTCATCGTCGGACATCAGATAGGCGATGTGACTGAGCGGGTTTATACTCACCGCACGATTGAAAGTCTTGCGGCTGAGATTGAGAAAATAGAATAAAAAGTATAACCTGTGAGATGTGGGACTCACAGGTTATTTTGCGTATTATTTTTGTGCAACAATGGAAATCCAAGCTGGCAATGCCGCCATAGGATTGTATTCCCAGTTGTTTACTTTATCAAGATTTTCTGAGGTCTGTTTGATTAGTTCCTCGTATGAAAACCAGAACGAAGCATTTTCCGCTTGCAATTCTTCCATTTCCCTTACAGATAATCCTGCACCTGTCATCGAGTTTATTAAGTCCTGCACACGCCAATGACACTGCGGCAGTATTTCCGTATAAGGTTTGACAATTTTAGGCTCTTTCCACGGCTCGCATACAAAGGGGCGAGTGAATGGATGAACATCATACATAATTGAAAAACCGTCCACTTTAAGCACCCTATGAATATTCTTATACATTGTGGGCAAATCCGCTATCCAAGTATGTGTACCGTTTGAGGTGTAAACCAAATCAAAGCTGTTATCGGGAATGTTTGAAAGCTGCATTGTGTCATCGCAAACGAAATTGATTTTCAGCTTTAATTTGTCTGCAATTACCTTAGCGTGTTCAAGCTGTTTTTCACTTATATCAGCAGAAGTAACATCTGCTCCTAACAAAGCAAAGGCAAAAGCTGCGTGATTATCTCCGCTTGAGGGCAGTAAAACCTTTTTGTTGTGCAAATCGGGTATATATTTATTTATCAGATTATACACCGATTTATGAAAAACGCTTGTTGGCTTTTCTACCAACTTTGCTATTATCTCATCTGTTCTGAGGGACTGATACCACTCCGAATCAGCGGTTTCATTCCAGCTTTCCTTTACTTGCTTTAACCAATCAGTCATTATTTTCCTCCTATCTCGGAAGAGTTAAGAAAAAATCACCCTTCCAAGCTGATTAAATGTTCCTTTATTCATAATCAAAATCACCCCTTTCATCAAAATTTGCATATTATAATGCATTAATGATTATACCATTCTCTACTATAAAAGTCAACGCAAAAAGGCGGTCACTTTGCAGCGACCGCCTCAATATTTGTGTATTGTGAGTGTGTATTGCTTGTGTATTGTTTGTGTATTACAAAGCAAATCACACCCATTTTTAGGCTGTTTTTATAAGCTCAAAACCGCATTTTTGCGTTCAGAGATTACTTCATAGCCTCTTCAACCGCAACTGCGCAAGCAACTGTCATACCAACCATGGGGTTGTTACCTGCACCGATAAGGCCCATCATCTCAACGTGCGCGGGAACGGAAGAAGAACCTGCGAACTGAGCGTCAGAGTGCATACGGCCCATTGTATCGGTCATACCGTAGGAAGCAGGACCTGCAGCCATGTTATCGGGGTGCAGAGTACGACCTGTACCACCGCCGGAAGCTACGGAGAAGTACTTCTTGCCCTTTTCTGTGCATTCCTTCTTATAAGTGCCTGCAACAGGGTGCTGGAAACGTGTGGGGTTTGTGGAGTTACCTGTGATGGAAACGTCAACGTTTTCCTTCCACATGATAGCAACGCCTTCTGTTACGTCGTTAGCGCCGTAGCAGTTAACCTTAGCACGGAGACCGTCGGAGTAAGCCTTGCGGAATACTTCCTTAACTTCGCCTGTGTAGTAAT
>JAZSEJ010000096.1:0-12631 GCA_045531615.1 Ruminococcus sp. | reverse complement strand
TGCAAAATCAGCGTTGAACGCACCTAAGTCGGATAATGAGTATTTATCAGGGTTGCCGATTGCCTGGAAGATTGAGGCTGCATCTGCCATTGACTGTACACCGTCGCAGTTTGCGTCGCCGTTGAGGTAGTTGGTGAGGTCAAGGGTTACACCGTTTACAGAGCCTGACAAACTTGCACTATGACGTTCATGACCAAAAGGTTTTAGCCCCGTTTCCTCATAAATATTCTTTGCAAGTTCAATATGCTCCATAGTGTTGAGCTCCTTTTTGGGAATTAGATAGTATAAATTATGCCACAATTCAACACCTCGAAAATCCTTGCCCATTCCACCATAAATTTTAAATTCTACTTCATCACTATGATTTTCAGCATATTTCATAAGGAGTTTTTCGTTAGATTCCGTTATGTATTCTGTGCGGTCTTCTTTTTCTATTGTATCTACTACTCTGCGAGTATCATATCCTGTTATATATTCAAAATTCAGAGATGTATACCAATATATCGTACCAATATACTGAAACCCTATCGCCTTATCTCCTACAAATTCACGGATTTTCTTTATTGTTTCAGGAGAAATTAAATCCTTTTTGATTTGAAGATAATCGTTACCCTCAGAGGTTTTATATATAGATATTTCAAAATTCTCGTCAAAAACCTGTACTTGTGCCTTTAATTCGTTGATATTCACGTCAGAGCCTACTTCAACATACAATAAATCATCCTGTTTTTCAACCTCTATTACACGTATCCAAGCATCAAAATCTTCTTCTTCGTCCAGATACAAGTATTCTGCATCTACATAATTCAGACATTCATATTCTGCAACATCGAGTTTTTCATAATCCTTAAAAGTTTCTTCTATTATATCTTCATCAATTTTCCCCCAATACCATAACGCATTTGAACTTGTTGCTGATATGGCAGCGAGGGATATTACCGCCGAAAGGACAGTCGATATTATTCTTTTTTTCATAGTGATGACCTCCTTGATATTTATTCTATGCCTGCAAGCCTTTTCTGTATAGCAATAGCATCATCGGGGGTTAAGCCGTCGCAAGCGTAGTCTGCATTAAATTCGCCTAAGTCGGATAATGCGTATTTATCGGGGTTGCCGATTGCCTGGAAGATTGAGGCTGCATCTGCCATTGATTGAACGTTATCGCAGTTGGCGTCGCCGTTGAGGTAGTTGGTGAGGTCGATTTCTGTACCACTAATCGTTGAAGAATTTTCAGGATAATCTGAAACTGGCTGTAAACCTGTTTTTTCGTATATATCCTTTCCAAGTGCCATATATTCTTCAATAGTGTATTCTTTTGATGGAATAACTCGTATTTGCTCATGTCGAACCTTGTTTCCGTTTTCATCAATATCACCGATTGAATATTCAATAGTTTCTGTTTCGATGTCGGCAGATTTTACATAATTTGTTATTTTCTCCTTTATAGCTTCATAATCATCTCCTGCAAACTGTCTTGTATAGCCTGTAGGATGATAAACTGTTCCTTTCAGAAAAGTCATTTTACCATAGTTGTAAGTATAATCTTCAACACCGTTTTCAAGACTATCACGAAGCTTCTTGGCTGTTTGCAATGCTATATCTTTCGCTGAAACGCTGCATTGATAATCTCCGTCAACGCTCTCTTTTGAACTGAATAATAACGCCTCATCAACAGTTGCAGTTATTTTCTTTGCAGTTTCGGCATCGTCACATTTAAAGGTGATAGTATCATTTACAGGAAGATATTCTATTACAGTCATTTTGCCTTTTTCTTCTTTTGCATACATACAAATTACATCTTCAAATTTATACCCCATACCTTTTGTACGGCTTAACCATTCACAATCTTTCACCTTTATCCAGTCTGAATGGAGTTCTTCAAGTGTCTCAGTATCACTTTTTATAACTGGAAAGCCTGCCTTCGTATTCATTGCCGATACAGCCGAAATTGCTGTGATTGCTGACAAGGCTAATGAAATTATACGTTTTTTCATAGTGATGACCTCCTTAAAAATTAATCAAAATCCTGTATTTTTACGAATGAATATATTATCCCTTATACTAATTATACCCCCCGTATATATAGTTGTCAATTAGCATAATATCCTAAATTTTGCATTGACTTTCGGTATATTGCTGAATAATTGACTTATGAGCATTATGGTTGTATGAATTTATTTTCCTTTCATATATTATACAACTGTTACCCCTCAAATCTCGCAGTGAAAACTCCAGAAAATACATATTTTTTTATTTTAATCAAAAAGCACCGCAGATAATCCACGGTGCTTTTGTTATGTCTATTAAAAATTCAGCTTATTCTTAAGCTTATCAAAGAAGCTCTGACGCTTTGCATAGTTCTTTTCAGAAAGTGACGATTCGAACTCCTTGAGCAGGTCTTTCTGCTTCTTATTGAGGTTTTTCGGCACTTCAACAAATATCTTGACATACTGATTTCCACGGTCAGGTCTGTTGAGACGCTTTACGCCCTTGCCTTTAAGGCTGAATACAGTGCCGTTCTGCGTTCCTGCGGATATGTTGAATTTAACATCGCCGTCAATGGTGGGAACAGTGATTTCCGCACCGAGAACAGCGTCCATATAAGTAACAGGGATTTCGCAGGAGATATCAGCTCCGTCACGGTTGAAAAGAGGGTGGCTCTTTACGGATACGTTAAGGAGGAGATCGCCAGAGGGACCATTGTTTATGCCGCAGTCGCCCTGTCCATTAAGGCGGATTGTCTGTCCGTTGTCGATACCTGCAGGGATATCCACATTAACGACTTTCTGTACACGTGTTCTGCCCACTCCGCGGCACTTTGTACAGGGATTCTTGACAATTTTACCCTTACCACTACAGTGAGGGCATACTTTTGTGGAAGAAATTGCACCGAAAGGTGTGCGCTGTGTTGTCTTTACAGAGCCTCTGCCGTGACAATCGGGGCATACCTCCGCGGATGTGCCGGCATCAGCTCCCGTACCCTTACAAGCCTCGCAGACAGCCATACGGAATGTCTTGATTTCCTGCTTTTTGCCGTGGCAGGCATCCATAAAGCTGATATGAACGGATTCCTGTATATCTGCGCCTCTGCGTGGTGCGTTGGGGTTTGAGCCGCCTCTTGTATTGCCGCCGAAACCGCCGCCGAAGCTGCCAAACATACTTTCAAGGATGTCACCGATATCGCCGAATCCTCCCATTCCGCCCATACCGTCGAAGCCGCCGCCTCCGCCATAGTTGGGGTCAACTCCTGCGTGGCCGAATTGGTCGTATCTTGCACGTTTATCGGGGTCGGAAAGTACCTCGTTAGCCTCGTTTACCTCCTGGAATTTCTCAACATAGGAGGGGTCATCGGGGTGCAGGTCAGGATGACATTCTCTTGCCTTTTTTCTGTAAGCTTTTTTTATCTCGTCCTCTGTTGCACCTTTCTGTATGCCCAGGACTTCATAATAATCTCTTTTTTCAGCCATATTTTTTCTCCCATATAATGCACGTACAGGGCGAAAGGAAATTTCGCCCTGAAACAGTTATTTAATTAAACCTCTGTGAAGTCAGCGTCAACTACGCCGTCATCGCTTGGTGATGCTGCCTCGCCGCCCATATTAGCGAACTGTGAGGGGTCAATGCCCTGACCATCGGGATTTCCCTGCTGGTAAATCTTAGCTGAGAGGTCATAGAATGCCTTCTGGAGGTCTTCCTTCTGTCTTTTGATTTCCTCTGTATTATTAGCCTCGCAAGCTGCCTTGAGAGATGCTGCCTTCTGCTCGATATTTGCCTTTTCGTCAGCAGATACCTTATCGCCGAAATCAGCAAGAGCCTTTTCGCACTGGAATACGAGGTTTTCAGCTTCGTTCTTTGTATCAACTTCCTCACGGCGCTTTTTGTCTTCAGCTGCGTACTGTTCAGCTTCCTTAACAGCGCGGTCGATATCGTCCTTGGACATATTTGTGGAAGAAGTGATTGTAATATTCTGCTCCTTGCCTGTGCCGAGGTCCTTAGCGGAAACGTGAACGATACCGTTCTGGTCGATATCGAATGTTACCTCAATCTGGGGGATTCCTCTTGGTGCAGGAGCGATACCGTCAAGACGGAATGTGCCGAGCTGCTTGTTATCCTTAGCGAATTCACGCTCACCCTGAAGTACGTTGATATCAACTGCAGGCTGATTGTCAGCATATGTGGAGAATACCTGTGACTTCTTTGTAGGAATTGTTGTATTTCTCTCAATCATTCTTGTGCATACGCCGCCTGCTGTCTCGATACCGAGAGAAAGGGGAGTAACGTCAAGGAGGAGAAGTCCGTTCTTAACGTCACCGCCGAGAACGCCGCCCTGATATGCAGCACCGAGAGCTACGCACTCATCGGGGTTAATTCCCTTAAATGGATCCTTGCCGATAAGCTTCTTAACAGCTTCCTGTACAGCAGGAATTCTTGAAGAACCGCCAACCATAAGAACCTTGTTGATTTCAGAGATTGAAAGTCCGCTGTCGGAGAGAGCCTGACGAACAGGTCCCATTGTAGCCTCTACGAGGTCAGCTGTAAGCTCGTTGAACTTAGCCTGTGTGAGAGTAAGGTCAAGGTGCTTGGGAACGCCTGTAGCGTCAACAGTGATGAAAGGAATGTTGATATTTGTAGTAGTTGTTGAAGAAAGCTCAATCTTAGCCTTTTCAGCTGCGTCCTTAAGACGCTGATAAGCCATTTTGTCCTGTGAGAGGTCAACTCCGTCGGACTTCTTGAACTCGTCAACAATCCAGTTGATTATACGCTGGTCGAAGTCGTCGCCGCCGAGACGGTTGTTACCTGCTGTAGCAAGTACCTGCTGAACGTCCTCGCCCATTTCGATAATGGAAACGTCGAATGTACCGCCGCCAAGGTCGTATACCATAACTGTCTGTTCTTCTTCCTTGTCGATACCGTAGGAGAGAGCAGCAGCTGTAGGCTCGTTGATGATACGCTTAACTGTAAGACCTGCAATCTGACCTGCGTCCTTTGTAGCCTGTCTCTGAGCGTCTGTGAAGTATGCAGGAACTGTGATAACAGCCTCTGTTACAGTTTCGCCCAGGTAAGCCTCAGCGTCAGCCTTAAGCTTCTGGAGAGTCATAGCGGAAATTTCCTGAGGAGTATAGCTCTTTCCGTCGATTGTTACCTTATAATTTGTACCCATATGTCTCTTGATAGAAGAAACTGTTCTGTCGTGGTTTGTGATAGCCTGTCTTTTAGCCACCTGACCAACAAGACGCTCGCCGTTGTTTGTGAAAGCAACAACAGAAGGAGTAGTTCTTGCACCCTCGCTGTTGGGGATAACTACAGCGTTACCGCCTTCAACAACAGCTACGCAAGAGTTAGTTGTACCAAGATCAATACCAATAATTTTTCCCATAATAATCATCCTCCGAATGAAATTAATTTAGAATTATGAATTTAAGAATTAAAAATTAATTCTTACTCGTCTGTAAATTGTTTTTGATTGACACGGCAAATCGTGTCTTTACAAGGGTCGTAATCAGTCCTTAGCAACTGCAACCATAGCAGGGCGGATAAGCTTATCGCCCATCATATAGCCCTTCTGGAATACTGCACATACGTGATTGTCAGCGTAGTCAGTATCAGGCATCTGCTGAATAGCGTTGTGGAAATTCGGATCGAATTCTGCTCCGAGAGCTTCAATCTCGGTAACGTTCATCTTAGCCATAAATTCCTTTAACTGATTGAATATCATCACCATACCGTTTTTGAAGTTTTCATCGGAACATTCAAATTCAAGTGAACGCTCATAGCTGTCAACAACAGGCAGGAGATTTTCGATACACTTAGCGGAAGCGTTAGCGTATGTATCGGACTTTTCGCGGGCAGTACGCTTACGGAAGTTATCGTACTCAGCAAAAAGGCGGACATACTTCTCGTTTGCTTCTTCAAGCTTTTCTTCAAGGTCGGCAATCTGTGCAGCCACATCGTTGTATTCGCTTACAGCGTCGTCCTCCTCTGTAGTTTCAGCAATTTCCTGCTCTGTGATTTCCTCCGCAGGCTCGCTTGTTTCGAGAATTTCTTCTGTTTCGTTATTCATCTTCTCAGTCATTGCTGCTCCTTTCCGCAGAGCCGTCTATAATAACGGTATCCGCTTCTGTATTATCATCCTCCGACATAAGAGCAGTAATCTTATGGGTGAGGTAATCAATATAAGGTATAATTTTCTTGTAGTCCACACGCATAGGGCCTATAACTCCGAGAGAGCCAGCCTCCTTGCCTTTTTTGCGGTATTTCGATACAATCATACTTGAATTACCGATTGCAAAATTGCCGTCACCGCCGAATTTTACCTGAATACCGCTGAATGAGTCCTCCAGAAAATCGGTAAGCTCATTTTTGTGCTGTATAAAGCGGACTACTTCCATTTTATCAAGTTCATCACAGGAGAGAAGCTTTTCACTTCCGCTTACGGTAAGCTGCTGCTGCTTCAAATCCTCTGAAAGCTCGCATATGCCCTTTACAAGGGGTGAAAGGCTTATCATATACGCAGAAACTGCAGCTATCATCTTATCAAGCATTTCCTCAGAAAGCTCATCAACGGATATACCGCTGAGGTTTTCGTCGATATACTTTGTGAAAAAGTCGAGCTGCTCGTGGCTCAGGTCAAATTCAAGCCTGCAAGCTTTGTTTTTTATACTTCCATTTGAGGTGATAAGCAGAATAACGTAAAGTCGTTTTCCTGTAGGTATAACCTCTACTTTAGAAATAACGGAAAATCTTGGTGCGGAATTTGTTACCACCGCTGCACACTGAGTAAGCTCTGTAAGTGCAGTTGCGGCGTTCTGAATAAGCAGTTCCTCAGGGGTGTTTTCATCACCTAAAAGCTCATCAAGACGAAGTTTTTCATCATCTGAAAGCTCAGGTAGAGTCATCAGTTCGTCGATATAAAGCCTATAGCCCTGATATGTGGGAACTCTGCCTGCCGATGTGTGAGGCTGTTCAAGATATCCAAGCTGTTCAAGCATTGACATATCGTTGCGGATAGTTGCAGCGGATACATTTATATGCTCCAGCTTTGAAATTGCTTTAGAGCCTACGGGTTCGCCTGTCCGTATATATTCGTCAACTACAGCAGCAAGTACTTTAAGCTTTCTGTCGTCCACGATAGTTGCAGCCTCCTTTCTTAGCAGAGTGTCGTTTCATCTGTTAGCACTCATTCTCGTTGAGTGCTAATATTAATTTACCACTATTATGCTCATTTGTCAAGGGGTTTATACATTGTTTGGCGATTTGCACAAAGCGGTGCTGTTTGTTTTGTTGTGGTTGTATATTTTGCTCGAAGTGTATTGGCTTTAAGTTGTTACAGCGTAGCAGGGACGGATAATAGCTGCCTCTATGTTGGGTAACGCAGAATAGCCCAAAAAGCCGCTTTGTTATGTTAAAAAATAAAAATATATCAAAAACAGCAAAAAATGTGTCCGTTTTTGTCCGTTAATTTCGAATGTATTATATGAGGGGCAAAATAAAAAATGGAGTTCCTAAATATAAGTTCCTTACAAAATACTTTAAATTTCCTGCAAAATAACCTTGACTATAGCACAAACATATGATAAAATATATATTGGTGTGTCACGGATATTTCCGTGAAATATATTTCCAAGGAGAAAAATATGGGCAAGTATTTCGGTACAGACGGTTTCAGAGGAACCGCAAACAAAGACCTTACAGCTGACCACGCATTCAAAGTCGGAAGATTTATCGGCTGGTACTATAACGAGCTTAAAAAAAGAAATGGTGACGATACACCTGCAAGAATAGTAATCGGCAAGGATACAAGACGTTCAAGCTATATGTTCGAGTATTCTCTCGTAGGCGGCATTACAGCTTCCGGTGCGGACGCTTATCTGCTTCACGTTACAACAACCCCTTCCGTTGCGTACATATCAAGAGTTGACAGTTTTGACTGTGCTGTTATGATATCCGCAAGCCACAACCCTTATCACGATAACGGATTAAAGCTCATCAACGGTAACGGTGAAAAAATGGAGGACGAGGTAATCGACCTTATTGAAGCTTATCTTGACGGCGAGCTTGAAGTGTTCGGTCAGAAGTGGGATGAGCTCCCCTACGCTGTAAATGAGAAAATCGGCCGTTCAGTTGACTATGTTTCGGGCAGAAACCGTTATATCGGCTATCTTATCTCTCTGGGCGTGTACTCTTTCAGAGGCAAGAAAATTGGCCTTGACTGTGCAAACGGCGCAGCCTGGTCAGTTGCAAAGGCTGTATTTGACGCTCTCGGCGCTGAAACATATGTTATCAACGATAAGCCCGATGGTATCAATATAAATGAAAATGCAGGCTCTACACACATTGAAGTTCTCCAGAAATTCGTTGTGGAAAAGGGACTTGACGCAGGCTTTGCTTACGACGGCGACGCTGACCGCTGTCTCTGCGTTGACGAAAAGGGAAACGTGGTAACAGGCGACCACATCCTCTACATCTACGGCAAGTATATGAAGGACCGCGAAAAGCTTGTAAATAATACAGTTGTTGCTACAGTTATGTCAAACCTTGGTCTGTTCAAGGCTCTTGAAGCAGCAGGCATTGATTACGCAAAGACAGCTGTAGGCGATAAGTACGTATATGAGTATATGAAGGAACACGAGTGCTGCCTTGGCGGAGAGCAGTCAGGACATATTATCTTCGCAAAATATGCTTCAACAGGCGATGGTATACTCACCAGCCTTAAGATAATGCAAGCAGTAATGTCAAAGCGTGCAAAGCTCAGCGAGCTTGCAGAGGAAATGCCTATGTACCCACAGGTGCTTGTAAACGTAAAGGTTACAGATAAGGCAGCTGCACAGGCTGACCCTGACGTGCAGGCGGCTGTAGCGAAGGCGTCAGAGGAGCTTGGCGATAAGGGACGTATGCTTGTACGTGAAAGCGGCACAGAGCCTCTTGTACGTGTTATGGCAGAGGCTGAAAATGAGGAGATATGCCGTAAATACGTTGACAGTGTTGTTGATGTTATCAAGGCTAAGGGATATGCGCTTTAAGTCGGTTAAACAGCGATAATATCATAAACAAAAAAATATATGATTTCATTTTGTGATTAAGCAAAATGCTGAAAAAACGCGAATAATACGATTTTATATTGACTTTTTTTCAGCAAAGTGATATCATATTGTTGGTGTTCTCTCATAATTTGATGTGGGAGCAATAATAATATTTCAGGAGGTAAAAATGGCTAATAATGACAAAAATCTGAATATTACAATAAACAATCCTCGTGACGAGGAGAGAGTTGTCCTTTCTTTCAGCACACTTTCGAAAAGGCTGAAAAGATATTTCCTTGTATGGGTAGTTGCAGCTGTTGTAGCTGTAGTTGCTGCTTTCGGATATTCAGGTTTTACAACTCGTGTTAATAAAGAGCCGCTCAATGCCCTTGTTAGTTTTTCTTATAGCGGTATTGAAAGAGGACTCGATCCCAATGGTATGAAATTTGATGTGAATATGATCAAAAATCCTGCCGTAATTGAAAGCGCACTTACAGAACTTGATCTTGATAGTATGCATCTCGAAGGCATAAGAAGATCAATAACATTTGAAGGACAGCGTCCTAAGGATGCAATAGACAGACTTACGATTTACGACAGCGTTTTATCGAAAAATGGAAATATTGCTGCTGCTGAAAAGATACTTGAAACATCATATTTCCCTACACAGTATAAGGTGTTCTTTGATTATAATGGTCTCGGTCTCTCAGATGAAGAAGCTGTAGCTGTATTTAATACTATTCTTAACAACTTTACTGATCACTTCTATGACCAGTACGGCTATAACGAAAACCTTGGAAGTGCCGTAGAGGCTATTTCATATACCGATTATGATTATGCAGAGGCAATTGATGTATTTTCAAACAGCATCAATACTCTCAGAAGATATGTTCAGGATCTCGCACAGGCTGATCAGACACGTTTCCGTTCAACTGTAACAGGATACACATTTGACGACCTTTATTCTGCTCTCAATACTGTAAGATCAATTGACCTTGATATGATTTCTTCGTATGTCGTTGTTAATAATCTTACAAAGAATAAGGAAGAAACACTCGCTTATTATGAGTACCGTATAAAGGCTCTTGTACGAGAGAGAGACAGCCTTGAGGAAGAACTCAAAGCTTATGAAGAAGCTATTGCAGCATATGAAAAGGATCAGGTAATTGTTTTTGGCGGTGCAGAGGAGACAAACACACAGACAAGTATTGCTTCTGAACAGTACGATAAGATGTTCACACAGAAGAATAATGTTGCTGTATCACTTGCAAGCGTTAAGCAGAGCATTAACTATTATAAGGACAGACAGCAGTCACTTAAAAATGATACAAAGACCAACAATGATATGAAAGCAAAGGTTGAGGAAGACCTTGCTGCTCTTGATGTTAAAATAAAGGGACTTGTACAGCTTGTTTATGATACCTCTGAGGACTACTACAGAAACGTAACCTTCAAGAACGCTTATAATGTTCTTGTTCCTGCAACAAATACATCATCTGATGTATTCTCAAGATTTATTAAAAATGCAATTATGCCTCTTGTTATTCTTGAGGTTGGATGTCTCTTTGTTTACTTTGCAGTTGCTGTTGTTCAGGCGCTTATCATTGATAACCGTAAGGCTAATAAGCTTGCTCTTGCAGAGGGCGGCGATGGCAATGACGACGATGATGACGATATCGCTGACGAAGCCAATGATGAAGTGAAGGAAGAAGCAAAGACAGAAAAGAAATCTAACGACAAAAAGAAAAAATAAGAGATTCCCATAAGTAAAAATGCCGCCCTGTCAGTGTGATAGGGCGGTTTTTGCTTGGATTTATACTTTATCCTTAGGTCTGAATATCAGTGACGCTCCCAGACCTGCAAGGAGAGCCGCGGTAATACCAGCAGATGAGGCGGTAAGACCTCCTGTGAATATGCCTATAAAGCCGTCACGGTCAACTGCTTTGCGGATACCCTCCGCGAGAAGATGGCCGAAGCCCGTGAGGGGGACGGAGGCACCTGCACCTGCAAAATCCGCAAGGGGTTTGTATAATCCTACGGCAGAGAGTATAACTCCTGCAACAACAAATCCTGTCAGTATACGCGCAGGAGTAAGCTTGGTATAGTCTATAAGAAGCTGTCCCACAGCACAGATGATTCCGCCTATTAAAAAGGCTTTCAAAAGTTCAGTTATCATTTTTATTTCCTCCTGAGTTCAAGCAGATGTGCAATTGTAGGGATAGATTCACCCTGCTGTACGGACATAGCCGACATAAGGGCTCCTGTTGCGATAAAAAGTATTCTTTTTATATTGCCCTTTTGCAGCATAGGCAGGAAATAACCGCAGAGTACACTGGCGGAGCATCCGCATCCTGAGCCGCCGCAGTGGGAATCCTGTTCATCGGGATTGAATATCATTTCGCCGCAGTCCTTGTGGACAGCGGATATATCATACCCCTGTTTTTCCATAAGCTCAATAAGGAGCTTACTGCCAAGAATTCCTAAATCACCTGTAATAATTGCGTCATAATCAGTGGGAGATGTTCCAGTTGCCTCAAAATAGCGGCAGAGAACACCCATAGCGGCTGGAGCCATAGCTGCACCCATATTGGCAATATCAGTTACATCCATATCGGCAATTTTACCTACACAGCAGCCGTATACCTCTATCTCGCCCTTATCGGGAGATACTATTACAGAGCCTGAGGCCGTACAGGTCCACTGAGCCGTTGGAGTACGCTGTCCGCCGTAGGAGAGGGGCGCACGGAATTGCCTTTCAGCCGTTGAGAAATGAGAGGAGGTTACAGCCGCAGCACGTTTTGCAGCTCCGCTGTCAGTGAGCAGAGAGGCTGCAATAAGGCTTTCAGCCATAGTGGAGCAGGCTCCATAAAGCCCCATAAAGGGGATTTCAAGCTGTCTGAGACCGTATGATGAGCCAGTACATTGATTGATTAAATCTCCTGCACAGATAACGTCTATATCCTCTTTTGTGAGGTTTGCTTTGCGGACGGCAAGGGACACTGCTTCAAGCTGAAAACGGCTTTCAGCCTGTTCCCAGGTTTTTTGTCCGAAGTGGCTGTCAGTTATGATTTCATCAAAAAAATCTCCGAGAGGGCCATTGCCCTCTTTTTCGCCTACAACGGCGGCAAAGCTTTCAATTTTCGGGGGAGTATCAAAGAGAAATACTCCGCGTTCTAAATATTGTGGCATTGTATCACTTCCTTTGTGGGTATTATTTGCAGGAAGGATAAAAATATACAGAAAATTTGCTTGTTTTGTCGGCTGAAAAAATGAAATTTTAAGACTGAATTTATAAAATGAGTTTGGAACAGCAATTATAAATTATAACAGTAAATTTTGTATTACATTCATAAATTTGCCAGTTGGTAATTAACTAAAAAAGAGAAAATAAAAATTATTTTTCAGGACAGCAACACACAGAGCTTGTGCGGAAGATGCGAAGTCATATTTTTCGTCAGGTTGTTCAGAAATTCCGCAGGCATACTTGATGTATGGCAAGGAAGTTCTGGGCAAGCTGACGGAAAATATGCAAGCAGATTTCGAGCAGGCTTTGTGTGTTGGTGTCCTCAGTAATCAACCATTTTTGGTTGAAAAAAGGCACATTTTTGCCC
>JAZSEJ010000002.1:0-11678 GCA_045531615.1 Ruminococcus sp. | reverse complement strand
CTTTGACATTAGTGTTGTCATAAGACTTATTCTCAATGTTCCATTCACTGGTATATGGTGAGAAGTGAACTTTGATTTTCCACTGAGCATAACGAGGCGTATCAAGAAATTCATACATAAATCTCTCTACAATCTCTGGTGGTAACCAAGTTGCACCAAGCCTTACAGAAATCTCACCTGCGGTTAAATCTTTAGGCTGAACCTTAGTTAAAGCTTCAACATTGATTTTATAATCATCTGGATAAAGCTTTGCTGAATTTATAGCAACCTTTAACTTTTCTCTCACATTACCTGAGAGATATTCGTCAGCCATAAGATACTTTGGCTGTGAATGATTACCAAAATCATACAGAGGATTCATAAAGATTACACCTTTTAAATCATCAAAGATTTCTGCTTCACTTTTACCTGTAAGGCTCATCATATATTCCATATCTATTGTGGCTTTTTCACCGATAGATACAGCTAATGCTTCACTTGAAGTATCAACTGTGGTTACAGGTGTGTGTGGTTTAATCGTCCTCTTAAAGAACATATCAGCTTTTCTTTCAAGCTGACCATCTTCATTAAGCACTTCAAGAGCTGATAACAAAGAGAACGAACTATCCTGTGAGAAAGCAGATATATTCGCTCTGCTATTAATCAGACCATACTTCTTAGTGTAAGTATCATAAAGATTATTGAGCTTTGTTTGCTCCTGCTTAATCATTTCATCAGGGAAATCATCTGTCTGTAAGTCAATAAGATTTCTTACAGAATCACGGATTGCAATCATACCCTTGATACGATTTTGAGCAGTAGCTGATACCTCTACGGGTGTCATTTTTGAATTTTCTCTAAAGTAGATTGTGTCATCAACAACTGTATATGAGAAGTTACGCACAGTAGGGTCAGCAGGGATTGAATTATCTTCTTCGGAAAGTTCTTCTTCAACCTCATAAGCTGTAATCTCTCCGTGTATATTAGCAACAGCCTCCATAAGTTCATCTTCAAGGTTTGCATTTTCATATGGTTCACAGGTTGCTTCCATACCAAAGCGACCACTTACCATCGTCATCTCACCGAGTATCATCTCAGGATGCTCAACAAAATATGAGTTCATCTTTATACCATTTTCGTCAGTATCAAGATGAACCCAATCAGGTTCGATGTCTATAAGTCTGTCACGCTTTTGTAAGAACAGAATATCTGAAACAACCTCAGTTCCTGCATTACCCTTAAAGGTGTTGTTAGGAAGTCTTATAGCTCCCAACAGCTCGGCTCTTTGAGCGATATACTTTCGTACAGATGAGTTCTCTTTATCCATTGTACCTTTACTTGTCACGAGAGCCATAACACCACCTGGGCGAAGCTTATCTAATGACTTTGCAAAAAAGTAATCGTGGATAAGGAATTTGTGCTTATCGTATCGCTTGTCTATAACTTTGAAATCACCAAAAGGTACGTTACCAATAACACCATCAAAGAAACTATCAGGTAAGTTTGTTTCTTCGTAACCTTGTGCCGCAATAGAAGATGTCTGATAAAGTTGCTGTGCAATCTTAGCAGAAACAGTATCAAGCTCAACACCATATATCTTGCTACCTTTCATAGAGTCAGGTAACATACCGATAAAGTGACCGATACCACAAGATGGTTCAAGGAGGTTACCTTCTTTAAAGCCTACCTGTTCCATAGCCTTATATATAGCTTTAATTACGGTAGGTGGTGTATAAAAAGCAGTTAAGGTACTTTCTCTTGCCTGAGCATATTCGTCAGGTGAGAGTGCTACATACAGCTCTTTAAACTCATTCTCCCAAGCTGAGTTATTTTCATCGAAAGCTTCAGGAATACCACCCCAACCAACATATTTTGATAAGATAATCTGTTCATCAGGAGTTGCAAATCTGTTATCAAACTCACACTCTTTTAATACCCTGATAGCCTCCATATTTCTACTGAAGCGTTCTTTTTTACCAACAGTTTCAATTTCGTTTGATTTTAAATCAAAGTTATATCGCTGTGCATAAGGTATGTCGGGGTGGAGGTCAAAAGATGTTACCTTGTTAGGCTTGGGCTTTACCCAAGTAGGTTTAATTGTTTGTTTTTTCTGCTGAGCTTCTAACTCATTGCGTACAAAGTCAACCTTTTCAACTCTTGAAATAGGATAACCATTTTCTTTTTCAAAAGTAATATCACAAAGTGATACATCACCAAGTTTGTTTACTTTTTCGACTTCAAAGTTATGGTCATCTAAAGTCAGTTTCTTACCTATAAGGTCAGAGTTAGCCACATCAAATGTGTTATCTTGTTTAGGTTCGGGCTGTTTTTCTGCAAGAGAAATGTTTTCTTCTTTCTTTTCGGTAACATCAGCCTTTTCAACAACCACTTTGAGATGGTCATTCATTGGGTTCTCTTTAACCTTAGTGTCAAATTCTTCTCTTGGCATTTCTGTACCAAACAGAGGAAACTTACTGTCAAACAGAGTGACTCTGTTATCATCAAAAGAAGTTATTTCATACTCACTTGCACCGATATAGACCTTATCCCCAAGATGATACTTATACTCATATTCCTTTGGTTCTTCGGGTTGACGGGAAAGAAATTCTTTAAGCTGACGCTCGGCGGCAATATCAGCTCGTTTGCGTTCCTGTTCTTCAAGCCACTGAGGATAGTATGCTTGTTCTTTGGGATTAAGGTATCTGTCAAGTTTTTTCAGCTCACTAAGCCGTTTTTCGACTTGTGGCCATGATAAAACTATTTTGGGTGCATCACTACCTAAACCTTTAGAAAGTCGTATGCCTTTACCATCGTGCATTTCGTCTATTCCTGTACCTGTAATTATAGGATATGAACCACCCCAACCATATTCGTTTTTAAGAAAGGCTATATTCTCCTTTTTAGAAAGTGACTTTTGAAACTGCTCATATATCCTTAACTTTCCCTCGGAAACACCACTTCCACGAGTAAGCACAGCATCAATAATCTCCTGAGAAAAAGAAAAGACAGGAGTTTTTTGTTCTCCTGCCTCGTTTAAGAAATTAAGCTGACCTTCCATTGACGGCAACGGCTTCATTGTATCTGTAAGCTCTTTAAGTAATCGCATACCCTCAAAATAGCCAGCAATAACGCCCCAATCGTAGTAACCCTCCTTTTTTATATTATCGTAAGTACCCTCCCATAAATGAAGAACATTTTGATATGTTTTATATCCCATTCTTCTGCCATCGGGGAGAGTAAGCTCTGTAATATCATTGTTAAAAATACTCTTTATATATTCCGTCTGCTTACTTCTGTCACGAACAGTTTCATAATAATCAACTATCTCTGACTTTGAAGCTTTAAGATGAGGAGTGGTTAAAAGTATAGCTTTAATATCACTATCTTTGTGAAGAAAATCTATGCTTCTGTCCTCATTCTTACGGTCAAAGTATTCTAACTGAATATCACTTCCGCTTTCACGATTTCCTGAACTCTGTTCCTCAGATTGTTCATTCTGCGAACCCAAGTCATCATATCCTGAGCTTTCAGTTCTTCGGTCAATCCCTCCTGAACTGACATCTGCTTCATCAGAGTTTCTTCCATCTGCAAGGCTCTCTGTTCCACTTCTGCCAGATGTTCTGTCAGTTTGCATTTCGTCAGGTAACTGTAATACAGGACTCTGTGACGCTCTTTCAGGAACTTCCTCCTGAGCTGTGCGTATCTGCCTAAGCTCACCTGTGGCTGAGTTGGCATTGTCAGGTTCGGAAGATTGTAATCGCCTGTCATTGTGTATGTTACTTCGTTCATAATCAGAACTCCTTTCAGATTTAATTTCAACTTCATTGTACTCAGATTTATTGTTTTCAGCAATTATGCGATTTCGCTTGTCTAATGAAACTACAGTTTTTGCGATTTCAGCAAGTCCCATTTCCGCTATATCACCTGTAGCATAACCGAGAGCATTAAGTGTATCCTGAGTGTTGAAGTCGGTAACATCTCTAAAATCATCGTCATCAAAGAACAGTTCAGTATCCATATTGAGCCTGCTCATAATCATAAAGGCTACGCTGTTTGCAATTAACTGTCTAAAAGCAACAGTTATTGCATCTTCGTCAAGCTCTTCAAGAAAGCTGTCCTCTTTAAGTACGATAAGATCACTGAGGTAATCTGAAATATTATCCTCAGTAGCATTCCTTGCAGAACTTATAATAGCATCTGCAAGATTATCTTTGTTTTCAAGTGTTCCAAAGGTGCTTTCAAGTGTTTCGATTATGTCCGCTTCGTAGTTTTCATCCATATTCCATATAGGAACAGGCAAGGCACGTTCTCCTTCGTGAGTATCTAAAATATCGAAGTAATGCGTAAGTCGCTGGTTATTACGGTTTGCATCTTCAAATACCGCAATGCCTTTAGCACCACGATTTACCCATCTGCCAAAGCTTTTATTCCAACGTTCAATTTCTAATACTGCTGTTGCATTAGGACGCTGAGCGTAAACCAAAATCTGCTCATCAAATCTAAGTTTATAGTTGCGACAAGCTGACAATAAAAACGACTGCCAATTCTGAGGATTAGAAACAACCGTTTTACAGGTACGCTCATAAAGCTCTGAAATAAGGTCGAATTTTCTTGCCATTATTAAACTTCCTCCTCGCTTTTAGAGATTACTTCATCAGAACCTCCACTCAGGTAAGAAAACAGCTTATTTGATTTTGTCTGTTTCTGAAGTTCAAGAATAACAGATATTTCAGAAATAGTAATACCGGGGATTTTGAGTATTCCCTCAGTGTTTAACTGTTGCAGTTTCTTTTCGGTGTCGTACCTCGAATCTACAAGTTTTGTTAATACCTTGATTTTCTGCTGAAAGGCACTTTTATCTTTCACTATAAATCTCCTCCTAATTTATGTTTATAACAACAGTAACATCTCTGTTGCTATCGCTGTCACATTCATGTCTTGACAATTCAGGAAAAAGAGCCTGCACACGCTGTCTTGCTCTCTGTAATGTCGCAAAACTTGGAATAGCTAACTTTTTGTAATTAAGGACAAACTCACTGAAAGTTAAATTTCCGATATTTTCACCGCAACATCTTTTACAGTAGATAAGGAATAAAATCATATCATCATATCTTGATGCAGGGCACTCTTTAAGAATATCAATAATATCCGTTTCAATAGCTTTTCTTCTCAATGCTAACACCTCCGTTAATAAATTAAGGGGTAGCTTGGTTTAGCTACCCCTGAGAATAATAAATTACTTCTTACGATTTCTAATCTGCAAGAAGATAAAACCGCCGATAATCACACCCACAAGTGCAATAGCGATAATCGTTTTAACTGCCATTAGTTTTTATCCTCCTTCTTCTTTTTCTTTAAGAGGACAATGCCTGTTACACCAATGCCGAGGGCAGACAAAGTTGCAAGAACATGCCATAAGCTCATATTACTGTCATCGCCTGTTTTTGGTGTATCTCTTAAAATGTTGTGCATTTCAACAATGGTTGTAGAGTCGTTTTCAACTGTGGCTGTTTTATCATCAGGAAGCACATATACTGCTGATGCCTTATTAGCAACCTCAGATACTTTGTACTCACCAATGCGAAGCCCGTTAATTTCGATAATACCATTCTTATCGGTTTCAAAAGTCATATCATAACCGTCGGGTCCTGTTACTCGGAAAGCAAAGCCCTCAACCTTTTTATCTGAAGAAGTCTTTACAATTTTGAGCTTACCTTTCATAGCATTGTTAATAAAGCCAATACCAGCCTTATTCTCAACAGAGTAGGTTGTCTCATCTGTTTCAATGAACACAGGATAAACACCTTCATCAAGTAAGAATCCGTCAGGAGCCTTGGTTTCTCTTACAAGGTACTTACCGTAGAAAAGGTCATTTAACTCATAAAAACCTGTTGATGTTTCTTTAAGATTACCGATAAGCTCATCAGACTTATCAATTTTGCCGTTGTCGTTTGTATCTTTATACACCTCGAAAACTGCACCTGTGAGCTTGTTGTCAGGGTAATCAGCATCAACCTTTGTGAGAGTGATGTTTCCACGGATATGCTCGTTTACAATCTCAATATCAACAACCTGTTTATGCTCTGAAATGTTCACTTCATAAACTGTATCATTAAGCACAAAGCCTGTTGGCTGTTCGATTTCTCTTACAAACCAAACACCATAAGGAATATTCTCAAAAGAAAAGCTACCGTCTTCTTTTGAAACAGTAGTCAAAATTGCATTTTCTTCTGTAAACTCAGTATCGGTAGATTTGAAGAGTCCGATTAAAGCACCTGAAAGTCCTTTGCTATTCTCATCAACTTTCTTACCCGATACAGAGCCGTAGATAAGCTTGTTTTCGATTTCTTTGCCGTTGTTAATCTCGATAGTTGCCTTTGAGATACCCTGTCCTTCATATTTAAATACAGCAGGATATTTAGTATCACTTAACAAGTAATGCTCATCTGTTGCAAGTTCCTTAACATAATACTTACCGAAAGGCAGGTCAGATTTCATTACTGCCTTACTGTTTTCATTAAGGCTTACAATCTCGATAAGACCATCTTTAGGAATTACTGTACCATTTACGGATTTAATATCTTCATCAGCATACAAACCAAAGCTTACTTTTTTAAGCTCATCTGAATTACCGATACCGAAAGTATCATTTACTTCAAAGACTTTTTTAAGACTGATTTCAACCTTCTGTCTTTCGTTATAGATAGATGTTGCAGTTTCAGATACAGCTACATTCTGTCCTGCGTATGTGAGTTCGATTTCGTGATTTTCACCGCTTAACACCATACCGAAAGGAGCTTTGATTTCAGTTGCAACATACTTACCGAGATAAAGTTCTTTGCTCTTAGCAAATCCGTCAAAGGTAGTAGTAAGTGTATCAACTAACGTGCCTTTCTTACATCTGAGTGTGCCATCAGGAGTATAAATATCTTCTGTCGCACGGATTTCAAACACAGCACCTTCAAGACCTGCAATTTCATAAACAGGCTGATAAAGCTTGTCAGCAGAATTATCACCGCTGACATTTACATCAACAAAAATTTCGCCGGTCTTTTCAATAGTGATAGTGCCTTTCTGTGCCTTGTTTTCTTTTGTTACCTTCACAATAGTTACTCCGTTCTCCTCAGTAGAGTTATCCTCAGTTATATCAAAACTTACAGGAGTTTCATCAAGGATATAGCCGTAAGGTGCCTTGACCTCAACAAGCTGATAACCCTTACCATATTCAAGACTTTCTGGTGTTACAAGTGAGCCGTTTGAATCTGTATAGAACACATCAATCGTTTCAGGGGTAGGGTAAGTAACTGACATAGTTACCTGATTACCGCTTGGGTCAATAATCTTAAAGCCTGCTCCTGCATAAGGAATATTCTTACCGCTGTCAGCATCAACCTTTACGACTTTGAGAAAGCTCTCAAAGTTTCTGTTGTTAATGATATATCTGTAAGTTTCAGAGTTCTGAGAAATAAATACATCAAAGTCTTTGATTTTCTCTCTACCATCCCAAGATTTTGTCTGATGAACTGTATATACACCATAAGGCATATCTTTTGTTTTGCCAAAGCCGTTTTCATCACAAACAATAACATCTCGTTCATATTCGTTTGCTTTTTTGTAACTGCCTGATGACTTTAAGTAAACTTCAAAAGTCGCTCCGCTTTCAGGAGTTTCAATCTGTGTATCTCCGTTATCGGTATGTTTGATAATTGAAATATTACCTTTGATAACTTCTTCGGTAACATCCATTGAAATATGATTATGTTCAATCTTATAGAGCTTTGACTCAGCTCCAACCTTATGAACAGCAGTATCAAGCAAATAACCCTCTGATGGTGTGATTTCCTTGATAGTCCAATTATCACCGCAGATATATTCCTTTGTAGTAAACTGACCTTTTTCATTAGTTAAATATTCATCAACAAGAGTATCGCCCTTGAAGATACCATAAACTGCACCTGCAAGTGTTGCGTTACCCTGAGCGATACTTTTTTCAGAGTCGCTCTTTGTAAGGGTTACAGTGAATTTTTTGAGAATGTTGTTAAAGCTACGATTAGTAACTTCATTCCAGACAATCGGTGCTGTCTGCTTTGTAGGAACTAAATAACGAGCTTCTGTATCAATTTCTTCAAGGGTATATGGTGTGTTACCACTGATAGGCACATCTGTGAATGTTGCTACACCTGTTTTATCTGTTTTTGCATATTCATCGACCTTAACACCTGCAAGGGATGTGCCGTAAAGTCTGAAAGTAACACCCTCAACGAAGTTATCTTCTGCTGACTTAACAACCTTTAAATCTCCACGTTTAAGAACATTATTGAAATTAACAGTTGCTGTCTGTCCTGCAACAACAGTAACCTCCTGAGACTTCTGTGGTTCATACTTATCGTAAGTCTGTTCTGTTACTGTATAAACACCGGGCATAAGATTATCAATAAGAATTTTTCCGTTCTTATCGGTAGTAACCGTTTTATTAACACCATTACCTAAAACAGTAAAGCTGATACCCTCAATCTTTCCGTCTTCGCTTGTTTTTACAATCTCACAAGAACCATAACTTACTGTTAATTTCAAAAAGCCCTTAACAGGGTCGTTGACTTCCTGTGCATAGCTTACAACATCCTGAATACCGTTACCAACCTCCAACTTACCATCTGTCCATACAACAACACCTCTACGAACAGCGTTATTCTTTGAAGCTGTGATAGTTACAGCTTTATCAGGAGCTTTGTTCATAGAGATATTGAGTTTGTTTCCGTCTTTTTTGATTTTTACATCTGATACATCAGCTTTAAAGCTGTAATTGTTTAACACCTTGTTTGTGTCTGCAAGGGTGGTTACATACTTACTGCCGTCCCATTCCAGCTCAACTGTTTTAGCACTGCCTGTTGACCTTGTACAGAAGCTCGGTACTGTGGTATGTTTTTGCACACTTGACACCATACTGTTGTAGTAACTCATAACCTTACTTCTTAAAGGATGAGAAGAACTCATACTATCTAAAATCGCATCATATTTGCCTGTGCTGACGTGATTAAAATATTCATCACGCTCACCAACAACAGTTTCCCAAATAAGGAACTGTGTAGCCATAGCGTGTGCCATACAGTTTGCATCTTCTTTGTTCTGAGAATACCATTCGCTTGAAATTCCGCCCTGATAACCATACTGTAAAATACGTCCAATGAAGATTTTTACATCATCACCTGAAATTGTCTTGTTGAATTTAGAAGCATAATTATCAAAATAATTCTCATTCTTTTCGGTCAGGGTATCTCCAATATCCTGAGCTGTTCCGGGTTCGATACAGTAAGCAATATTGCCGAAATATGAACCGATTACTCTGAGCCCCGTACACGAGGTTTCAAAGTCTTTCCATCCGTTCATATACTTCATTTCTCTGTGACCCCAATCATCATAGTAATTGCTGTCACCGTCTCTTGGATAATCAATAAGATATACCTCTGTTTTTTCTCCTGCTGCCGCAAAAACAGTTGTGGAGCCAATGCCGATAAATGTGCTTACGCAAATAATAATCGCTAACAACAGCGATGTTCCTTTAATAAGTTTCTTAGTCATTGTTTTACCTCCTATGACAAATAAAAAACGCACCGTATTTTTTACGATGCGTTACTTTGAATATTAGATTTTAAGCATATCCGATAAACAGATTGTATTGACTTTCGGACACCTGTTCGTACCAAAACCAAACTGAGGTAAAGCCCTCAATATTTTTGTATCTGTTAAGTCTGCCTGCAATATCGCTCTCAATACCGCTTCTGTTGGCATTTACACTAATTGGATTGTCCCAACAATCAACTGCGGAGCTATCAAGCGATAAGCCTATGCTTGTAGCATAAGACTGAGCATATCCCAAGTAATACGAAATATCTACACTTGGCTCTTTCTTTGCTTCGGTAGGTTCAGGTTTAGAAACTTTAGTAGGTTTCTCGGTTGGGGTTTCAACAGGTGTTGTAGGTTTAGGTTTTTCTGTTCTCGGTTTACTTGTTGACGGAACTTTATCAGGTTCCGTTTTTGGTGGTTGAGTGTTATCAGACTCGTGTTTATCAGTTTTCTCAGGCTTTGTCGTCTGAGTTTTCAGAGTAGGTTCAGCATTTGTGTTATCTGTACTGCTTACTTCCTTTGTATTCTGAATATTTGTGCTTGTCTGTGACTCAGCCACGCTTGAAGTTGAGTTTGTAGTATTTGTCGCTTCGCTCTTACTTTCCGAAGAAGAAACAGTTGTTTCAACAACCGTAGAAGAAGTCTGTGATTGCAACTCTTCACTGCAACCAAATAAACTCAAAGCTATTGTTAAAACTAAGCCCGTTACCAACATTTTCTTTAGCATTTTCATCACTCCTTGTGTTGTGACTGTTATTTTAATTCACAGTTTTTGAAATGACAAGAGTGCAAATCTTGCAACTCACCTTTAGAGATAGATATATGTTAAGAGATAGTTATATGTTAGGAGATAGTATATATCTTTCTTTCGGTAAGTTAGCTGGTAATATAGGGGGTAGAGTGTGAGAAAGGGGAATTTCAAAAAAATATACTCCGCTATCTACCACCACGCTCAGCTCGGTTTTTCAGGTACTTGTTGTAGTGCTCTAAAGCCTTGCAAACAAACTCCTCCGTCTGGGTTAGCGAAACATTTTTGGGGATAAGCTGACGAACTCTGTCCCCACGCAAAACTATTTTTTCTTTTTGGTTTGGCTTTTCCTCAGACATAATCGAAACAACTACTTCGGGTGTAAGTTTTCCATCTTCAAAAAACTTTCGCATTTTTATAGCCTGTGCGTGTGATGGTGTTGAGTCGTTTGTATCAATCTCATCAACAATATCTCGCTGACAATCTTCGTTAAGGTACGAAAGCTCCACAGCAGGTCGCATTTTTATACGTCCCTCATCTACAAGCTCTAACAATTCAGGTACAAGATTTGTTAAGCGGATATATCTTCGAATTTGTTCTCGACTTTCGCCAGTTTCATCACCAAGTATATCTCTTGACTTTGTACCACGCAACTTGTGCTCCAGTGGTGCACAAGTTAAATCGTTACGCTGACCTTGCTTTTTCATAGCCTCTAAACGCATTTTATACGCAAAGGCTTTCTCTGATGGTAGTATCTGTGACCTTTGGAAGTTGCTTTCTACCATAAGGATAGTAGCTTCTTCTCTTGTAAGCTCTACAACCTCACAACGCAAAGTGTTAAAACCTGCAAGCTCACTTGCTCGTTTTCTTCTGTGACCTGATATAAGCTCATATCTGCCATCGTCTTTTTTTCTGACGGTAGCGGGAGTAATAACACCTCTTTCCGTGATACTCTCAACAAGCTGTATCATATCTTCATCATTATCACGCACTTTAAAAGGGTGATTAGGAAAATCATCAATCTGCTCTAAGGGAATATCTCGGATTTTTACAAGCTTTTCTTCATCACGCTGTTTCTGAGTTGAGAATATATCATCGAGAGTAGGCAGAGTGAAGTCGCTCTTTCTTCCTGACATCAGCTAACACCTCCTTTGCAAATTCGGTGTACGCTTTTGACACTGAACTATTTGGCTCGTAAGCAAAAATGCTTTCGCCTTTTGAAGCAACTTCGGCGGCTTTAATTGCCATAGGAATCTGTGAGTTGTAAATCTTAATCATAGACCCAAAGTTCTCTCTGATTGCTTCAACCGTGCTTTTAGCGAGGTTA
>JAZSEJ010000013.1:0-114502 GCA_045531615.1 Ruminococcus sp. | reverse complement strand
GAGGAAAACCGTAGGGGAAAAAGGGAGGGAAATGCTGACTTTTGTGCCAGTTTTGTTTTTCCCTCCCTTTTGCCCCGTAGGTTGTCCTCTTTGGTGATAAACCACCCTTTTGAATTTATTATAAATAGAAAAATAAAGTTTAAGATGTTACAAAACACTAATTCATAATTCATAATTCTGAATTCTTAATTAAATAGCTGTTGACTTATTTCAGATTTTGTGGTAAAATAGTATAAGGAATATTATTTCCAAAGCCGAAAGGAGAATGGTTATGGCTAAAGAAGAAATAAAATACGTATGGACTGATAAAAAGCGTACACTTTTTGGATTGCCCCTTTCATTTACAAGATATTATCTCACATCTACAAAGTTTATAACAAGAGTAGGATTTTTCAATGTTGAGGAGGACGAAATCGACCTGTACAAGATAATAGACAAGAGCGTACAGCGTCCATTTTTCCAGAGATTATTCGGCTGCGGAACAATAGTAATTCACAGTAAGGATGCCGATACCCCCACCAAGGAAGTAAAGAGCATAAAGTGTGTCCGCCAGGTATCAAACCTGATAGACAAGCATATGAACAATATGCGTGACAGATATGGTATACGCGGCCGTGATATGGTTGGAGTTATCCCCGGCGATATAGCCGATGATGTCTCGGTAGATTCAGACCTTTTCTGATAATATGATTTTTTCGGAGTAGTAGTAGAATATGATTTCCTTTATAAAAGAAAAAGAAACCGCCTGGGCAAAGCTCAAAGCGGAAACAAGACCGATATATATATACGGTATGGGCGACGGAGCCTTGAAAATAATGTCTGTATTCCGCAAAGTCGGCATACAGCTTAAAGGCATATTTGCCAGTGATGACTTTGTAAGAGGCCATTCCTTTGAGGGCTACAAGGTGATGAAGCTCTCCGAGGTAGAGGAAATAGAGGACGATTTTGTAGTAGTCCTTGCATTTGCGGCAGGATACCAGTCAATTGTTGACAAAATTCACGAAATAGCGGCAAAGCATACCCTTTACGTCCCCGATGTCCCCGTAACAGGCGGCGGATTATTCACCTATGAATATTGCGTACAGAACGCAGAGAAGCTCCAGGCGGTCTATGACAGCCTTGCAGACGATTATTCACGCAAGGTATACGCTAATATCATCAACTTCAAGATAAGCGGAGATATAAGCTATCTCGACGCTGTAACAACTCCAAAATCGGAGATATACCGCGAGATAATCAAGCCTCATATGGGCGAAACATACGTGGATTTAGGCGCATACAACGGCGATACAATCCGCGAGGTGCTTGAATTCACCCACGGCAGATATGCAGGGATTTACGCAGTAGAGCCTGACAAGAAGAATTATAAGAAGCTTATGAAGTTTGTAGACGGAATGAAGCAGGTATATACATATAATTCTGCAGCGTGGTGTACAGATACAGAGCTTCCCTTTGCTGCAAAGGCAGGCAGACAGTCGGCAATTTCAGCTGATTCTGAGAATTTGATTTCCGCCCGTTCCGTTGACAGCATTCTGGGACGCAAGGCAGCGACTATAATAAAAATGGATGTTGAGGGCTTTGAGAGGGAGGCAATATGGGGCGCAGCGCAGACAATAGCTAGATATTCTCCTAAGCTTATGATATCTCTTTACCACAGAAACGAGGATATATTTGAACTGCCCCTGCTTATAAAGATGCTCAACCCCAATTATAAGCTGTATATCCGTCATCAGCTTTATATTCCTGCATGGGAAACAAATTTATACGCAACATTATAATGAAAAATGCACCCGATGAGGTGCATTTTTGAGATTGTCCAAAAACTTGAATTTCGTTTCGAAATTGCGGGCGACCATTGCTCGCCCTTAAATAAAATATGCCTTTTTCTACAGACTGAAATGCACCGTTGAGGTGCATTTTTGCGTATAATGGGTAGGGGGCGATGTAGGCATCGCCCCGAAATAATTACGCATTATTCTTACAAATCCCTTTTCTCATAAATTCTTATGGAGATAACCCAGGAGAGAGCAAAAAGAACGAGTACAGCGGCAATTGCGATATAAGGAAGAATGTTGGTGTAATTGGACAATTTTGCAAGTATGCCTGTTCCCTCTATTGCCGATAAGAGAAATACAGCAATACCGCCCGAAGCGCCATTGAGAAACAACATAATTGTTCTGCCTTTTTCGGAATTGAATTTGTAGGCGAGAGGGAGGAAAAAAGTAGGGTAGATAATTCCTATTACAAGGGATAATACAATATAGCCAAGAAGCGAATTAAAGGAATACTCTGCTTTTCCTAAAATAATTGAAAAAACATAGAATATTATTAAGAATACAGTTGACACAACCGCACCTATTGCCATAGCTATATATTTTGAGGAAACAATCGTCTTTCGACCATAAGGCAAGGCAATGGAATACTGCTGCCATTTACTCATTTCATCATAATTTATATGACCATACAAAAGGATAGCTGTAAACAAAGGAAACAAAAAAGACATCAGATTATTTGCACCTATACCGCCAGCTCCGAATGCAAGAAAAAATATAATTAAAGTAATCCAGTTCTTTTTTAACATAAAAAATTCTTTTAATAATAATCCTTTCATTTACTTTGCCTCCTTAACCATAAATATAAATAATTCTTCGATTGTAACGGGTTGTGTGTTGAATGAATGGGGGATTTTCTCCCTGTCTACGATAGCCTCAACGCCGAATTTATTGGATTTTTTGCCGATAATTGCGGATTTGTCAAGCTCTTTCAGCATATCCTCTGTGGTATTGATAAAGCAGAACTGCTCTAAAAGTCTGTCCTTTTCCTCGCAAAGCATAAGCTTGCCGTTGTGGATAAATGCGATATAGTCGCAGATTTTTTCCAAATCGCTTACGATGTGGGAGGAAATGAGGATTGAATGGCTTTCATCTCTTGTGAAATCGTTGAGAATTTCCACGATTTCGTCACGTACAACAGGGTCAAGTCCGCTTGTAGGCTCATCGAGAATAAGCAGTTTTGCATCGTGGGAAAGAGCTATTGCAATACCCATTTTCATTTTCATACCCTTTGAAAAAGTCTTGAAATTCTTCTTTTCAGGAAGTTTGAATTTCGCCATATATTGGGAAAAAGTCTGCTCATTCCAGTTTGTGAAGCTGTGTTTCATTACAGCGTTGATATCTTTTACAGTAAAGCTTTCGGGAATTCCCACTTCGTCGAGAACAACGCCGATATCGTTTTTCTGCACAGCAGAACTTTTTTCACCGAATATTTTGATTTCACCGCTGTCAGGGTGGACAATATCAAGTAGCATTTTAATAGTTGTGGATTTGCCTGCACCGTTTTCGCCGATAAGTCCCATAATACAGCCATTTGGCAGATTAAGTGAAATGTTATTAAGAGTGAAACCCTTGTAACTTTTTGTAAGATTTTTAATTTCAATAGCGTTCATAATTTATTCTCCTATTCATTATATTTTATCATATCAATTATATCATCTGTAGACAGATTGCAGGAAGCCGCCAGCTGTTTGATTTGCTCAATTAGCTCCTCGATTTTTTTCAGATTTTCCTCACGGAGAATTTCCGTATTTTTCGGAGCAACGAAGCATCCTTTAGCAGGCAGGGTATAGATGAAACCCTCTCGTTCAAGCTCGTCGTAGGCACGTTTTGTAGTGACTACGCTGATTCGCAGATCCTTTGCAAGACTTCTGATAGAGGGCAGCGGATCATTTTCCTTTAGCTCGCCGCTGATTACCAGATTTTTTACTTGTTTATATATCTGATCGTAAATGGGAGTACCGCTTCTGTTATCAATGAAGATGTTCACTGTATCACCTCTCTTTACTGTATATATACAGTATACACAGTTAGCACAGAAATGTCAATATCTTTTTGTTACCAAAGACTAACTGTTATATACTGTTATACACTGTTATACATAAAACGGCACTTTTTTCAGAAAAAAACACCTGATTTTATGCCTTTTTTATTATATAGGTATAACAGGGGATAAAATCAGAATATATAACTGAACACGCTAACTGATATGACTATAAATTTATATAATATCAATAAAATAGCTTGTTTGTAATTAGTGAAAAGGTAGAAAATAAAAATTATTTTTCAATAATCAACCATTTCTCGTTGAAAAAAGGCTGATTTTTGCCCTTATATAGAGGGGAATGTGCAATGAAACCGATTTAATGATTTAAACTGCTACAGTAATAACGAGAATTCAAAAAAATTTCTATTACTGTTGCAAATCTGAAAAAAATGTAGTATAATATATAGTGAGAAAAAATGACTTATGAGGTATATTTATGTGCGGAATTACAGGCTTTACCAACAAAATAGACAACGCAGACAGGGTAATCGTCGATATGATGGACAAAATCCGTCACCGCGGCCCAGATGCAGAGGGCAGCTACATTGACAGTGATATAGCCTTAGGACACCGCAGATTGAGCATTATCGACGTTTCTTCCTCAGGAGACCAGCCCATTTTCAACGAGGACGGCTCCCTTGTAATCGTATTCAACGGCGAGATATACAACTACCGTGAAATCCGCGAAGAATTGGGAAAAAAAGGCCATATTTTCAGGACAAATACCGATACAGAGGTGCTTATCCACGGCTATGAGGAATACGGCGAAAAGCTGCTGAATATGCTCCGCGGAATGTTTGCTTTTGTCATATGGGATAAGAACAAAAAGGAGCTTTTCGGCGCTCGTGATTTCTTCGGTATAAAGCCGCTATATTACGCTATAATGGGAAAAACCTTTATGTTTGGCTCAGAAATCAAGAGCTTTCTTGCACATCCCGAATTCAAAAAGGAGCTGAATACTGAGGCTCTTGAAAACTACCTCACTTTCCAGTATTCACCCACAAGAGATACCTTTTTCAAGAACGTCTATAAGCTTATGCCTGCCCATTATTTTACCTTAAAGGACGGTAAATTGCAGATTAAGCGCTATTGGGATGTCAATTTCAATGCCGATGAAAAGCCCTCTCTTGAAGAATGGGTGCAGCGGATTTCCGATACCTTCAAGGACTCCGTAGAAGCCCATAAAATAGCCGATGTTGAGGTTGGCTCGTTCCTTTCAAGCGGCGTAGATTCCAGCTATGCGGCGGCTGTGGCAGAGGTTGACAAGACCTTTACCGTAGGCTTCGGCGACGATGAAAAATACAACGAAATTGGCTGGGCAAAGGAGTTTTCCAAGGCTATAGGCAAGGAAAATACAAGCAAAGTAATCACTCCTGAGGAGTACTGGGGCAGCCTTGAAAAGATACAGTATCATATGGATGAACCATTAGCAGACCCCTCGGCAGTTGCCCTCTATTTCGTGTGTAATATCGCCTCTGAGCGGCTTAAAGTGGTGCTTTCGGGAGAGGGTGCCGATGAGATTTTCGGCGGCTACAACGTCTACAGCGACCCCGACGGCACACTCTACGACAAGCTGCCTATGTCCCTGCGAAAGGGTATCCGTAAAGCCGCAGAAAAGCTCCCTGCAAAGCGCGGCGTTAACTTCTTCGTCCGCAAGGGCAAAACTGTTGAGGAGCGATTTATCGGCAACGCCTATATATTTACCCCTGAGGAGCGTAAAAACCTGCTTAAAATCACAACGGAGGCTCCCAACCCTATGGAGCTTACAAAGCCTTATTACAGCCGTGTAAAGGGCAAAGACGATGTTACAAAAATGCAGTATCTCGACCTGCATATGTGGATGGCAGGGGATATTCTTCTCAAGGCTGACAAAATGAGTATGGCGAACTCTTTAGAGCTTCGCGTACCTTTCCTTGACAAAGAGGTTATGGCGCTTGCTGAGCAGATTCCCATGAAATACCGTGTAACTCACAAGAACAGGACTGACGACACAAAGTATATAACCAAATATGCAATGCGTCTTGCGGCGAAAATGGACACTCCCGACAGCACGGCCAAAACAGCTGCGAAGAAAAAGCTGGGCTTTCCTGTGCCTATAAGGGTATGGCTGAAAGAGGATAAGTATTATAATATCGTCCGCGAAGCCTTTGAAAGTGAAAATGCGGCACAATTCTTCAATAAAGAGCCGCTTATAAAGCTGCTTGACGATCACAGAGACGGTAAATCCGACAACAGCCGTAGAATATGGACAGTTTTCATATTCCTCGTATGGTATAAAGTTTATTTTGATTAAAGAATTCTCTAAAGGAGGGCAGTTATGGCAAGTCTTGTAACTTATAAGTATATCAAGCAAAATCCCGATATTATGGAGTATATCCGGCGTGCGGACAAAACTCTCGAAGCTATGGGATATACGGAGCATTCATTTCCTCACGTTGAGCGTGTAGCAGCAACGGCGGAGATGATACTGGAAACTCTCGGCTATGACGAGCGTACAATTGAGCTTGCGAAAATAGCTTCGATTATGCACGATATCGGCAATATAATCAATCGAATAGACCACGCACAAAGCGGCGCGGTTATGGCTTTCCGCCTGCTGGACAATATGAGTATGCCCGCAGGTGAGATATGCTCTGTCATTGCGGCTATTGGCAATCACGACGAGGGAACGGCACAGCCTCTTGACGCTATTTCCGCCGCTATGATTATTGCCGATAAAGCCGATGTACGCCGCAGCCGTGTGCGTAATACAGACCTGACAACCTTTGATATCCATGACCGCGTTAATTATGCTGTTGAAATGTCAAAGGTAGGCTTCAGCGAGGACAAAAAATCCCTTGTGCTCGAATTGCAGATTGATACGAAAATATCCTCTGTAATGGAGTATTTCGAGATTTTTATGAATCGTATGATTCTGTGCAAAAGGGCTTCGGAATTTCTTGGCCTGAAATTTGAAATGATAATCAACGGAAGTAAAATTCTGTGATACATAAATAAACGGAGGTAAAAATTATGCAGTCAGAATATCAGCACCTTATTGATTTAAGCGATTATCCTGTAAGCTGGTGGACAAAGCTTATTGACCTTGGAGTGAAAATCAAGGAAAATCCCCAGGATTACGCCCACGAATGCGACGGGAAGATTATGGCAACTCTTTTCTATGAGCCTTCCACAAGAACGCAGATGTCATTCCAGACGGCTATGCTTCGCCTTGGCGGACGTATCATAGGCTTTGACAACCCTGCCAATTCTTCTGTAGCTAAGGGTGAGACAATCAAGGACACCACAAAAATTGTCAGCAGTTATGCGGATATTCTTGTTATGCGTCATCCTGTGGCAGGTGCGGCAAAGGCGGCTTCAATAAGCGCTGACTGTCCTGTAATCAACGCAGGAGACGGCGGACATCTCCACCCTACGCAGACCCTTACTGACCTGCTTACACTTAAAATTGAGAAGAATACTCTCTGCGGACTTACAATTGGACTTTGCGGCGACCTTATCAACGGCAGAACGGTACACTCCCTCTGCAAGGCGCTGAGTATGTTTGAGGGTAACAAGTTCATCTTCATATCCACTCCTGAGCTGAGAATGCCTGCTTATATCAAGGATATTATCACAGCTAACGGCAGTACATTCGAGGAAGTGGATGCTCTTGACGAGGTTATCGGCAGCCTTGATGTTCTCTATATGACACGTATTCAGCAGGAGCGTTTTGCAAGCGTTGAAGAATACCTTGCACAGAAGAATACATATGTACTCGACAGAAAAAAGATGCTTCTTGCGAAAAAGGATATGATTGTGCTTCATCCTCTGCCTCGTGTTGATGAAATTACAGTTGAGGTTGATGAGGATAGTCGTGCTATGTACTTCACACAGGCGAAATACGGCGTATATGCGCGTATGGCGCTTATTCTCACTATTCTCGGTGAGCAGGGCGGCTCTGAGACCTTAAAGGGCAAGGTATACAGCGGTGTATGCTGTGATAATCCAAAGTGTATTACAAATCACGAGGAATACCTCCCTAAGAGCTTCCGTTTCAGCGGTGATGAAACTCTCCTCGAATGTGAGTATTGCGATGAGAGAAAGCTGATATAATAAGTAACAGTTATGGAAAGAAAGCCTAATCGGTTAAAAGATTATGATTATGATAATCCGGGAACATATTTTATAACAATATGTGCTAAAGATAAAAAGAATTATTTTTGGGAAAAAGTAGGGGCGAGCATTGCTCGCCCACAAGATATAATCTTGTCTGAGACAGGTAAAATAGTAGAAGAAGCGATAAAAAACATATCCCTGATTTACCCAGCTATTGAAATAAAACATTATGTTATTATGCCAGACCATATTCATTTTTTATTATCAATATGTGGCGATGAATTTGGGCGAGCAATGCTCGCCCCTACATCTAATCGTGTCGTTCAACAAATGAAAGGGTATATTACAAAGAAAATAGGTTATTCAATTTGGCAAAAGTCATTTTTTGACCATATAATACGTAATCGCTTGGATTATGAGGAACATATAAGATATATCTATGAAAACCCTGTGCGATGGTGTTGTAAATTTCATAATAAGGAAAAATATTAAAATCCCCCGAATTTTCGGGGGATTCAGTCTGTATAAAAAGGCATAATTTATTTAAGGGCGAGCAATGCTCGCCCCTACAATTGGCTAAATTGCGTTATTTTGTGTAGGGGCGACCATTGGTCGCCCGCAATTTCGGAACGAAATTCAGGTTTTTGGACAATCTGAATCCCCCGAATTTTCGGGGGATTTCTCATTGTTATACGTTGTAGATAATCTCAGAATATGTGGGAATAGGCCAGCAGGTGAGAGGCATATTTACTTCCATTTCATCGGCGATTTCTCGCATAATGTTCATTTCAGCAAATACATAATCGTGGTAGAATTCAGCCTGCTTCTGTACTTCCTTGATTGCGCAAGCCTCGGCAATGAGCTTTTCAAGGCGGTTGATTGAATCATAAAGTCCGTCAGTAAGCTGACTGAGCTTTTCTGCAATTTTCTTTTCTGTATTTGAAGTTATGCCGATTTCATTTTTTGTCTTGATAGAACGGCAAAGCTTGTCAAGATAGTCAAGTCCTGCAGGGAGAAGCTGCTTTCTTGCCATTTCTACCATTGTTCGTGCTTCAATACGGCGTGTCTTGGAATACTTTTCAAGGTGGATTTCAGTACGGGCTGTTACCTCGTTTCTGTTGAATATACCGTGCTTTCTGAGGATTTTCAGGTTCTTTTCATCGGTATAGTGTGGCATACAGTCAACAACAGAGGGGTAATTGGGAAGGCCTCTGCGTTCTGCTTCAAGTACCCATTCCTTTGAATAGCCGTCGCCGTTGAATATAATACGGCGGTGTTTTTTGAGGACTTCTTTGAGTACCTTTTTAACCTCTTCTTCGAATTTTTCACTATCCTTTACCGGTTCAAGCTTATCAGCAAACCAGCAAAGCTCCTCGGCTACGATAGTGTTCAGCAGGGCATTTGGACAGCCGATATTATCGGAAGAACCTACCATACGGAACTCAAAACGGTTACCTGTAAATGCAAATGGTGATGTTCTGTTTCTGTCAGTGGAATCCTTGGGGAAGGAGGGTAGTGCGTTTACGCCGATTTCAAAGGATTTTGCCTTTGTCTTGTACACGCCGTCTTCCTCGATAGCGTGGAGAACAGCGTCAAGCTCCTCGCCCAGGAACATAGATATAATTGCAGGGGGAGCTTCATCGGCACCAAGTCGGTGGTCGTTTCCTGCTGATGCGGCGGAAAGTCGCATAAGGTCGGCATATTCATCTACGCCCTTAATCAAAGCGCAGAGTATTGTAAGGAACTGGAGATTCTCCATAGGAGTATCGCCGGGGTCAAGAAGATTCTGACCATCGTTTGTACGCATTGACCAGTTATTATGCTTACCTGAGCCGTTTACACCCTCAAATGGCTTTTCGTGGAGGAGGCATACAAGGTTGTGCTTTAATGCGATTTTCTCCATAACCTCCATTGCAAGCTCGTTCTGGTCTGCACCAAGATTTGATGTGGTGAATATAGGCGCCATTTCGTGCTGTGCAGGTGCAGCCTCGTTGTGCTTTGTGTGGGAGTATACGCCCAGTTTCCACAGCTCTTCGTCAAGCTCTGCCATATACGCGGCAATTCTTGGTTTGAGGTTAGCGAAGTACTGGTCGTCAAGCTCCTGACGCTTGGGGGGCTTTGCACCGAAAAGTGTTCTTCCCGTAAGAACAAGGTCCTTACGCTGATCGTATTTTTCTTTATCTATAAGGAAATATTCCTGCTCTGCACCCACTGTAGATGTTACACGGGTTACATTTTCGTTGCCGAATAATTTTAGGAAACGTACAGCAGATTTGCTGAGAGCGTCCATTGAGCGGAGCAGGGGAGTTTTCTTATCCAGGGTTTCGCCTGTGTATGATACGAAAACAGTGGGGATATAGAGGCTGCCCTCTTTAACGAAGCAGTAGGAAGTAGGGTCCCAGGCTGTATATCCTCTTGCGGAGCTTGTTTGTCTTAATCCGCCTGAGGGGAATGAGGAAGCGTCAGGTTCGCCCTTTATAAGAGCCTTGCCCGAAAATTCCATAAGTGCTGTGCCGTTAGGGCCTACGCTGAGGAAAGAATCGTGCTTTTCAGCGGTTGAGCCTGTCATAGGCTGGAACCAGTGGGTATAATGGGTAGCTCCGAGTGACAAAGCCCAGTCCTTGATAGCGTTTGCTACAACGTCGGCTGTTTCATTGTCCAGGGATTCGCCTTTTTCCATTGTATGTCTGAGATTTTTGTAGACATTTTTCGGAAGCTTTGCTTTCATCATAGTCTCGTTGAAAACGTTGCAGCCGAAAATCTCAGGGATATTAACCATAAAATCTGCTCCTTAATAATAAAAGTGTAACATTTATAATTGTTACTGACAGGAATTTCAAATATAATTCCAAGATATATTATATCATATTTCGGGTTTGAGGTCAATATTCCGTGAAAGTAAATAGCCATTAAATAATACCGCCAATATCAGTGAGAAATTATGTAAATTGCTGTTGTGCTTGACGACTAAATTGTTTTATGATATAATTTTCGGGAAGAAAAAATATTTTTGAAAATTTTTTTGAAATAGTGTAACACTTTGGAAATATCATCGGAGTATATATTACAGAATGCATTCAATACAAGAAAACGCTTTTGGACAGCGTGGAAAGGGGTGGGAATATGACGGACAAGGAATATCGAGAATTGAGCGAAAAATCTGAAACTTTGGCGCAGAATAAGCTTTATGAGGAATACATAAACTATGTTTACACAATAGTATACAACAAGCTGAGAGGCTGTGCCACAAATGAGGATATAGAGGAATGCGTCAGTGATGTTTTCCTTGCGGTATTTCTCAATTATCATAACAACCAGGGGTTAGACGGAGATTTAAAGGGCTATATCGGCACAATAGCAAGCAGAAAGGCGATAAATAAGTTTCATTCCCTTACTGCTAAAAACGGCAGAACAGTATCAATGGAGGACTATTTTGCTGATATTCCCGACAATAACAGACTTGAGGAAGAAGCCGAAAAGGAGGAGTTGAGGGATATAATGATAAGGCTCATAGAAAGCCTGGGTGATCCCGACTCCACAATAGTTTTACAGAAATTCTATTTCAACAGAAGTTCAAAGGAAATAGCGAAAAAGCTTTCAATGACCTCGGGAGCAGTGAGAGTGCGGTGCAGCAGGGCGTTAAGCCGCCTTGAAAAGCTCCTTGCAAATGAAGGTATAACCTTAAAGGAGGGATTTTAATGAAAGAGAAAAAGACCATAGGTTTTGATATACTTGACAACGTAGGGATTGACAAAATTGACAGAATCGGGACGGATATGGATATGCTTGACGAAAAGACGAAAAAGAGGATTTTAGAAATGACAAAAAAGAGATTTAATGATGCAATTAAGGGCGAAAATACAGGGATTTATAATACAGATATAAACAAGAGTGAAGAAGTTGTTGAAAACGTAGAGGTTTACAACAGAAGCAAGATAAGAAGAATTATGACAGGAGTTGTAAATACTGCCGCAGTTGTGGGACTTGCAGCAGGCTCCGTATTCCTTATTAAAAACTTAGGCAGAGGGGATATTGACAAGCCTGTTGAGCCTGACCTGCCTGCGGTAAGCAGTACTGAACCTGCAAATCAGACACAGGAAGAAAAGGCACGTAATCAGCGAATTGAGGATTATATTCAGGAATTATATAATCAGTATGTAATTGTAAAGCCTGACGAGGAGCAGTTTTATAACAGTTTAGAAATAAAATACGCTTATCTTGATATTAACAATGATTCAGTATCAGAATTGATTATTCGATATAATCTGCTTGCATTAGCTCCTGATTCTGTATTTATGCAGTTTAACTATTTTGACGGAACAAAATATATACCTTTCGAGGAGATAAACGACACATCTGAAATGGCTAAAATTGATTTGCAAAATCGCAGATTATACGAAATATATGAAGGTCATGAACCAGGCTATTATACTTATGTAAAAACATGGGAAAACGTTGAGTTCTCTGATAATAAGGATTTCTTTACAGTACAGGATACTTACTGTTCCAGTATGGTAACTTACGAACCTACGGAATACACCTATACACACAATAATTTACCCTGCACAAAGGAAGAATACGAAAGTGCTTGGGCAGAATATGAAAATTGCAACAGTGCAGAGCTGAATTTTATTCCATATAATGTGAAGAAACTGAACGGACAGTCAGCAGAGGAAACAGCACGTAATCAGCGAATTGAATATGAAGTTCAGGCTACTTTTGAATGTTATGAGAAGAATATCGTAGATTTAAGCATAGATGATTTAAAAATAGATTATGCTTATCTGGATATTAATAATGACTCAGTAGATGAATTGTTTATTCGTAGTAAAGTTCTTGATGTACCTGAGAGTGAAAGTACGATAATATGCTTTTTTAATGGAACAGAATATATAGCTTTTAGCCATATAGTTGTAGATGAGTTTAAGTTTGATTTGCAGAATCGTAAGTATTATGAAATTCTAAAAGAAAACGATGATGATACTGATTATTTTACTTTAAGAATTTCCACATGGGAAAACGTTGAACTTTCAGCTGATTCAGATTACTTCACGTCACAAGATGAATATTACTCAGGAATAGACCCATTTATAGACGGCACAGGTGAACAAATTTATCGGCGTTATAACGAACCTTGCACAAAGGAAGAATACGAAAATGCTATTGCTGAATATGAAAACTGCAATAGTGCAGAGCTGAATTTTATTCCATATACTGTAAAGAGAGAGTCAGCAGAGGAAACAGAAATTAATCTTACATTCAGTAACGGCAAAAAGCCAGACGGTGAAGTTCCGATAACATTTGACCTTCCTGCCGAGGCAAACGGACGTTTCGTAATTGCGTTTATGGTACAAAAGGAAGACGGTACTCCTGAGATTCAGGAGTCAAGCACTTTCTACTGTCCCGAATATTGCCAGCTCACACAGAACGTTATCGGTTCAGGTGAAAATGTAAATGTTACAGCTATTATCACAAACCTCAGCAACAACAAAAGAGCAACAATAGGAACCTACAGCTTCAACTTTGCACAGGGCAGATATACTTGTCTTTCAGGCGGAGATCCCTATACTGCATTTGAATCTATCGGAGCGTTCCCCGAGACTTAAACAGAAACACCACCTCCGCCTAAAAACGGTGATGAAGAACCTCTCGTTGAAGATTCCACAACTATTACTGAGCAGGTTCCCAGACAGAATGGCGAATGGAATTAGACTACAGGTGAGTAGAGATGGCATGAGGATGAATATCTCCGTTTTTACTTCATTTTTTCGATATTTTCAAAAATATATGCCTGATGTTATCTTTAATTAAAATTTTAACCCCGATTTCTCCTTCGAAATCGGGGTTTTTGGACAATTTAAGGGTACCGATTTTAAATCGGTACCCTTAATTTTATTCTTCTGCATTTCCGCTGTTTTCAGCAGTATTTTCAGTAATTTCGGGCTCAGCCTGAACGGGTTCGGATTCCACCACAGGCTCATCAGCCTCGATGTTTTCACCGCGCATAAGACGTTCAAACTTATCGTTGTCGATTTTCTCGTATTTCAGCAGATAATCGGCAAGGAGATGCATTTTATTGGCATTTGCTGTAAGGATTTCTCTACAGTCGGCATATGCCTTTTCAATGATATCTCTTACTTCGTCGTCAATCTGAGCCGCAATGGACTGGCTGTAATTCTGTACGTGACCGTAATCCTTGCCCAGGAATACTTCATCACTGTCGGAGCCGTAAGCTACTGTACCAAGCTTTTCAGAGAAGCCGTATCTTGTAACCATATTGCGTGCGGTCTTTGTAGCACGTTCAATATCGTTTGATGCGCCTGTGCAGATGTCGTCAAGGAAGATTTCCTCTGCAACTCTGCCGCCGAGAAGCATTACAATGCTTTCACGCATCTGATTGCGTGAAACGTGCATATCGTTTGTATCGGGTCGGGTAACTGTAAGACCTGCCGCCATACCACGCTGAATAATTGTAACCTGATGTACCTTATCCTGTGTGGGGAGGTTATAAGCTGCAACAGCGTGACCTGCCTCGTGATATGCAGTGATTTTCTTGTCGTGTTCTGTAACAATGCGAGATTTCTTTTCAGGGCCTGCAATAACCTTCATTGTTGCTTCCTCAATGTCCTTTTCGCAGATAGTTTTTCTATCAGCACGGGCAGCAAGGAGAGCAGCCTCATTGAGAAGATTTTCCAGGTCAGCGCCTGTGAAGCCCTGTGTAGTCTGTGCAATAACGTGAAGGTCAACATCCTCGCCAAGAGGTTTATTGCGAGAATGCACCTTTAAGATTTCCTCGCGGCCCTTTACATCGGGATAGCCTACAACAATCTGTCTGTCGAAGCGTCCCGGACGGAGCAGGGCAGGGTCAAGGATATCACGGCGGTTTGTTGCCGCAATTACTATAACGCTTTCATTGCCTGTAAAGCCGTCCATTTCAACGAGAAGCTGGTTCAGGGTCTGCTCACGTTCATCGTGATTGCCGCCTAAGCCTGAGCCTCTGTGGCGGCCTACAGCGTCGATTTCGTCTATAAAGATAATAGAGGGAGCGTGCTTTTTAGCCTGTTCAAACAAGTCGCGGACACGTGATGCACCTACACCTACGAACATTTCAACAAAGTCTGAGCCTGAAATTGGGAAGAATGGCACATTTGCCTCGCCTGCAACAGCTCTTGCAAGGAGGGTTTTACCTGTACCGGGAGGGCCGAGAAGTAATACACCTCTGGGGATTTTTGCGCCTATTTCAGCGTATTTTTTGGGATTCTTCATAAAATCAACGATTTCCTGAAGCTCCTGTTTTTCCTCGTCAGCACCTGCAACGTCCTTGAAAGTGGCTTTTCTTGCGTCAGCCTGATTTTTCAGATTGGCCTTGCCGAAGTTGTTATACTTGCCGCCACCACCGCTCTGACGCATCAGCAACACAAACATCAGTACAGCTATACCTATTGTAAGGAGAATTGGTATAAGTGTCAGCAGCCAGGTATTGTCTGTAGGCTTGATGTAATTCTGTACAAGCGGCTCATTGGGGTATTTCTTGTTGTACTCAACACGATAATTCTCAGTATCACTGAGGAAAATATTTACATAAGGCACGTTATACTTATATTTTGCTTCCTCGCCTCTGAGCTGATATACAAGCTCTCCTGAGCCGAGGTCAAGCTCATAGTAGGATACCTGGTAATTATCAAACTTTGAAATTACACTTGTGTATTCCGTTTTTGCACCTAAATCCGCGAACTTTGATATTACAAAGTAGACGCAGAAGATTGAGATGAGTAAAACAAGCAAATATGCGAATCCGCCTCTGTTCTTTTTTGGTGTCAACTTGCACACTCCTATCCTTCCCGCAGTATATGGATTTTCAGCAGTCTTTTTGTGTTTTCATCGGGGGCAGCTCTGTCCGCTATGCCGATTTTCTCGGCAAAAATCGTACCTTCCTCGTCCTCGATAAAGTGCAGACTGCCGCGCTGTGATGCGGGAATAGTTTCATTTATTAATTTTTTTATGGAGGATGTGAAATTACGTCCTCTCAGTTTAAGCTTATCGCCGAATTTTCTGTTTCTGACAATAGCTGTTCCTTTTATTTTATCATAATCAAGCAGGTAAAATGTTAACTTTTTATGAACAAAGTCAATTTTCTTCAAACTTTCACAATTGACAAGCTCACAAATAAGAACGGAATCGGGAAAAATCTTGTTTTCGCCAATTTCAAGAGCCTTTGAAATAAGCTCCGTTTCTTTTTGGGGGAGGATTTCTTCAAGTCTGAGAGATTTTCCGTCAGAAATGAGATAAGTATTCCCCGATATGTTTATTTTTCCGCCGTTTACAGCGATATTATCGCATTCCGTCAGCCTTTTGTTTGAAAAGGGGAGAGAGTTCTTCGAAAGATATTTTGCAATACATCGCCTGCGTATAACCTGCTCATAATTGGCAAGTCCTGTATATCCGCCATTGCTGAAACAGACTTTTTCAGCCTCATTTACAGCTTTGTCGATTAACTCGTTTTCGCTGCGTAAAACCTCGGCAGTACGGACTGTTGTTTCCGTAAGTCCGCCGTTCAGCTCCCTCATAAGTGGGATTATATTGTGTCGGATTTTATTCCTTGTGTAGTCATCAGTTAGATTTGAGCTGTCAGTGACATAATCCTGACCGTGTTTTTGCAGATATTCCTCAATTTCACGCCTTGAAACCGCAATAAGGGGACGGATTATATTGTCCCTTACGGGTGGGATTCCTGCAATGCCTTTCAGTCCTGTACCCCTTATCAGATTAAGGAGCATAGTTTCCAGGTTATCATCGGCATTATGAGCTGTTGCAAGGAGTTTATCCGCGGTATATTCGCGGAATATACCGTATCGCAGCTCCCTTGCCGCTTCCTCGCAGGAAAGCCTGTTTTTTTCAGAATATCCCTGTACATCGCAGGAAACAGCGGTAAATGGCACATCAAGCCGCTGACACAAATCGCGGCAGAACTGCTCATCGCGGTCGCTTTCCGCTCCTCTAAGACAGTGGTTTACGTGAAGTGCTTCAACAGTGAAATCAAGCTCCGCTGAAAGCTCTCTCAGAGAAAGCAGCAGGCATACGCTGTCTGCACCGCCTGAAAGACCGCACACAACTGTATTTCTCGATTGGAGCATATTGTATTTTTCCGCAGTATTGCGTATTTTTTTCAGCATTGTCATTAACCCTCAGGCGGCTGATTATACTCGGGATTTGAGAATCGTGTGAACTGACCGTTCCATATCAGCTCTACGGTACCCGTTTCACCGTGACGGTTTTTAGCAACGATACACTCAGAAATATTCTGCTTTGTGCTTTCTTTGTTATAATATGCGTCACGATAGAGGAAAAGTATAATATCTGCGTCCTGCTCAATAGAACCCGATTCACGGAGGTCTGACATCATAGGACGCTTGTCTGTACGGCTTTCAACAGCACGGGAGAGCTGTGAAAGGAGTACAACAGGAACATTAAGCTCCTTAGCCATAACCTTAAGCTGTCGTGTGATTTCCGAAATTACCGTTACTCGGTTGTCGGAACGTGAAGTAGAACCCATAAGCTGGAGATAGTCGATTACAACAAGTCCAAGATTTTTAACGCGTCGGAGCTTTGCTTTCATCTGCTGAACGGTCATACTTGCGGTATCGTCGATAAACATCGGCAGGGTGCCAAGATATGCGGCACTTGTGGCAAGTCTTACCCATTCCTCGGTTTTAATTCGTCCGTTACGGAGATTTCCCGATTCCACGAGAGCCTCAGTGGAGAGAAGTCGTGTAGCAAGCTGCTCCTTTGACATTTCCAGGTTGAATATAACAACGTCCTTGTCATTGCGGCGAGCCACGTTTGTGGCTATATTCATTGCAAATGAGGTTTTACCCATAGCAGGACGGGCAGCAATGATGATAAGGTCGGATTTGTTAAGTCCCGATGTTATGGTATCAAGGAGGGTAAATCCCGTTTTAGCGCCGATATACTTATCCTTATCCTCGCCTGTGATTTTACCAAGCCTGTCATAGGCTTCGATTACAGCGTCGTGGAGGGAGGAAAGTCCGCTGACGTTTCTTCCCTGGCGGATATCGTATATCTTCTGCTCGGCAGAGTCAAGGAGAAGCTGTGCGTCGTTTTCTCCTGACTGTATATCGTCCATAATACTTCTTGCCACGTAGCCAAGACTGCGTATGAAGTACTTATCTGCAACGATTTTGCAGTAGCTTTCAATATTTTCCGTAGTGGGGAGGGTGTTGGCGATTTCCATAAGGTAACGCTTTCCCTCAGTGGCTGAATCGAATATACCCAGCTTTTCAACCTCGTTGAGAACAGTAACGGGGTCGATAGGGGAGCCTCCCGTGAACATACGGTAGATTACGCCGAATATCTTCTTATGGCTTTCGCTGTAGAAATATTCGGGTTTTATTTTTTCAATAACAGTGGGCATAACGGTAGGGTCGGAAAGAACCGCACCGATAACCGACTGCTCCGCCTCGATACTGTGTGGGAACTCAGCGGCGGAAAATAAGCCGTTAGCGTCCATCAGCCCTCGATTACCTCAACGTCAACCTTTTCGGATACTCCTGTGTAGAACTTGATTGTGGCAGAGTATGAGCCGAAATTCTTGATATCTGTGCTGAGAGTGATTTTCTTCTTGTCAACCTTAACGCCAAGCTGTTCGTTGAGAGCATCGGAAACGTGAGCTGCTGTAACTGAGCCGAAAAGACGGTCGTTGGAGCCTGCTTTTGCCTTGATGATGAGCTTCTTGTCCTTTACCTTTGCAGCAGCTTCTTCGGCAGCTTTTTTCTCTGTGTCAATCTTGTACTGAGCAGAGGATTTCTGTCCTGCAAGCTTGCTGAGATTTTCGGGAGTAGCCTCAACAGCAAGTCCCTTTGGGAGGAGCATATTTCTTGCGTAGCCGTCAGCTACGTTCTTTACCTCGCCTTTTTTTCCTGAGCCTTTTACATCCTGTAAGTAGATAACTTTCATAATTTACAATCCTTTCCTTATTTGAATAATTTGTCCGCTTTCGAGTTCCTCCTCGCGGCTGTCTATAGCTTTAAGGAGAAGTTCTGTGGCTTCTTCAAGTGAAACATCGGGGATTTGTACGGCTGCCATTGTCTGGTGGCCGCCTCCGCCAAGTTTTTCCATAATAACCTGCACATTAATTGCGCCAAGTGAACGGGCGGAAATATTCGCCGTGTTGTTGGTGAGATATATTACAAAGGAAGCGTCTACGTTTGTTATGTTCAGCAGCTCATCTGCTGCCTGAGGTGCCACAATTCGGATATCGTCGCATACTATTTCAGCGGCGGCAATTGCACATCTGTTGTGTATACGCGCTGATGCTACAACCTCCGACTTGTGTTTGTATGAATCAAATGAACTGGAGAAAAGCAGTTTTACTGCCACTGTGTCTGCTCCAAGCTTTTTAAGGAAAGCGGCTGCCTCAAAGGTTCTTGCGCCTGTTCGCATTACAAAGCTCTTTGTATCAAGCATAATGCCTGAAAGCAGCGCTTCTGCACAGTATGAGGGGATTTTTTCGTCCCCTGAAAAGCGGAAGTACTGTATAAGCTCCGTAACCATTTCCGAAGCAGATGAAGCGTAGGGTTCGTGATAGAATATAACAGCATTGTCAATATAATTGACGGTTTTTCTGTGGTGGTCAATTATTATAACCTGTTTGCATTTCTCGTAAAGCTCACGGCTTTCAATGAAATCCTTGTTGTGGATATCAACGATTATGAGAAGGTCATTGTCGCTGACATTCTGCAAAGCAGCGGCAGGAGTTACGAAAAGCCCCTGTTCTGCCTGTGCTTCAACGGCTTCAATAAGGTTTACAGCAAGGTTTTTCGTGCGGTCAACAACTATATGAGCCTCCTTGCCCATAAGCTTCAATGCTCCTGCAAGACCGCAGGCAGAGCCTATGGAGTCCAGGTCGCCGAAACGGTGTCCCATAATGAATACCTTGTTGGAATTGAGGATGATATCCTGCATAGCATTGGCTATAATACGCGTTTTGGCACGGGACATCTTCTCAACGCCCTTGGAAACTCCGCCGAAGAATCGGTAACCGTTTTCCGTTTTCAGAACTGCCTGGTCGCCGCCACGTCCTAAAGCCATTTCAAGGCACTGACGGGCAATTTTTTCGCTTTCTGCAAGGGATGAAGCTCCCTTTCCTACACCGATTGACAGCGTAAGGGAGTACTTTCCTGCAATTTTAATATCCCTTGCCATATCCAGTATTTTGAATCGCTCCTGTATCTTGTCTTCAAGATGACGGTGTTCAATAACTGCATAAAATGTATTGGGGGAAATCTTTTTCACAAAGCCGTTGGTGCTGCTCATAAATTTTTCAATAAGCTGCTCTATTTCAACGGCGGCTATTGCTTTTTCGCTTTCTCTTGCATTCTGCATAATCTCGTCGTAGGTATCAATTGTCATAATAACCACGTTGGGATGAGAAAGCTCTGATTCCCTTTTCAGCTCGTAATAATTGGTTTCATCGTCAAAACAGGCGATAACAAAGGTTATATCGTCCTTTGGGAATTCTTCAGCCATTACATTGTATACCGAGTTGTTTATGCGGCATATAACCGTTCCTTCGGTGATGAGGTCCTTGATATCAACGGCTGTACAGTCCTTGAAATCCATTCCGTATACGTTCATATCGGGGCATATCTTTTCTGAGAAAGCCTTGTTGAACCACACTATTGTACCGCTTTTTTCTAAAATCGCAACAGGTGCGGGGAGAGAGTTGATATACTCGGCGGCTGAGTTTTCAAGATGTGTGTTCATCTTTGTGAAATAGCGTATGGAGTTTTTGGAAAATATAATATATATGAGCATCAGCACTACAGCAAGGACTGCTGCACAGATAATACCGATTGTGCCGTAAAGCCTGTTATATTCATAAAGTGCCAGGGATACAAACAGCTGACTTGCTATAAAAGCACTCATTATAAAAAGAGCTGCACCCGGAAACTTTTTCTTCACTTATCAACCCCCCTTTTTTGGCTGAAATTATACAGTATCGCCTTAAAGCTCCATAATGATAGGAAGTATCATAGGGCTTCTCTTTGTTTTCTGATAGATATAGTCGGAAAGTGCGTCACGGAGTTTGCCCTTTAAGGTGTTCCACTCGCGCATTTCGTGATATGAGCAGTTGTCAAGAGTGTTGTTGAGAAGCTCCTTTGCTTCAACGAAAAGCTCCTCAGACTCACGGACGTATACAAAGCCTCTTGATATAATGTCGGGGCCTGCTACGACTACGTTTCCTGCTCTTTCAATACCGATAACGATTATAATCAATCCGTCCTGGGCAAGGTGCTTTCTGTCGCGGAGTACAATTGAGCCTACATCGCCTACACCAAGACCATCAACGAGAATTCTTCCGGATGGTACCTGTGATACAACCTTCATTGATACGCCGTCTGATTCGATTACATTGCCTATTTCTGCGATAATTACGTTTTCACGGGGCATACCCATCTGTACTGCAAGGTCGCCGTGCTTTTTCAGATGCTTGTATTCGCCGTGTACGGGGATGAAAAACTTAGGCTTTGTGAGAGCCTGCATAAGCTTAAGCTCCTCCTGACAGGCGTGGCCTGAAACGTGTACCTCATACATAGCCTCGTAAACAACCTCTGCGCCAGATTTCATAAGCTCGTTTACTACCCTTGTAACGTATTTTTCATTTCCGGGGATAGGTGTGGCGGATATGATAATGAAGTCCATAGGGGTGATATTGACCTTTCTGTGGTCGTTCATCGCCATTCGCGTCAGTGCAGACATAGGCTCGCCCTGGCTTCCTGTGGTGATAAGGACTATACGCTCGCTTTCATAGCGGTTCATCATATCAATATCAATAATCAGACCGTCGGGTACTTCGAGATAACCAAGCTCCATAGCCGTATTGATAACGTTTATCATACTTCTTCCCGATACGGCAACCTTTCTGCCGTACTGTACCGCAGCGTTGATAATCTGCTGTACACGGTGGATATTTGAGGAGAATGTAGCGATGATTATACGCTTGCCCTCGCCCTTCTTGAAAAGGCGGTCGAAGGATTCGCCTACTGTACGCTCGGAACGGGTACAGCCCTCTCTTTCGGCATTTGTGGAGTCAGCCATAAGGGCAAGAACTCCCTTGCTGCCAAGCTCGCCAAAGCGTGCAAGGTCGATGATATTGCCGTCAATGGGGGAGTAGTCCACCTTGAAATCGCCTGTGTGGACGATTACGCCTGCAGGGGTGTGAATTGCCATACCTACAGCGTCGGGGATTGAGTGGTTGACCTTGATGAATTCAACTGCCATACAGCCCATTTTTACGGTCTTTCTTGGCTCAACTACGTTGAGCTTTACCTGATTGAGGATGCCCTGTTCCTTGAGCTTGCCTTCGATAAGTCCGATAGTAAGGCGTGTAGCGTATACAGGTACATTTACCTTTTTAAGCAGGTAAGCAAGTCCGCCGATGTGGTCCTCGTGTCCGTGTGTTATAACGATACCTCTGATTTTGTCAGCGTTACGCTCTACGTAGGTGAAATCGGGGATAACGATATCAACTCCAGGCATATCAGCGTCGGGGAATGCAAGGCCGCAGTCTAAAATGAACATATCGTTTGAACATTCAAAGACTGTCATATTCTTTCCGATTTCATTAAGTCCGCCCAGGGGAATAATTCTCACGGGAGTTTTTCTGATTTCCTTTGGCGGTTGTTTAGACTTTTTTACTGCTGAGGGTGCAGTTTGTCTTGTGTTTTTCTTCGCCTGTTCCGTTGTTTTATTCTGAACAGGGCTTCTTCTTGGCCTTTTTGTTGTGTTGTTTTCGTTCACTAAATTGTCCTCCTTATTAAGTCTTTACCTTTGGGTATTGCCTTAAAAATATATAATCACTTAGCGGAAACCGCTATAAATTCATAAATTTAACTTTAGCCACAGCCACAAATTGAGATAATATAATTATACCCAAAAATTGAGAATATGTCAAGGGTAATTGAAAATTATAAATCCGCATAGTAATTTTTCAATTACTTTTTTGTCGAATGCAAGATTTTTTTGATGTGTTTTTTATAACCCCTCTCACTATAGGGCAAAAATGGGCCTTTTTTCAACCAAAAATGGTTGATTATTGAAAAATAATTTTTATTTTCTACTTTTTCACTAATTGTCAACAGGCAGAATTGTAGATATAATACAGAATTTACTGTTATATATATTTCTTATCCGCGTTATATTATATAATTTTGTGTAGAGGCGGATATTATCCGTCCGCAGTCTGTATAAAAAGGCATAATTTATTTAAGGGCGAGCAATGCTCGCCCATACAATTGGCTATATTGCGTTTTTGAATTTCGTTCCGAAATTGCGGGCGGATAATATCCGCCCCTACGGGGAATGGTGGTTTATTGCGGAATTTTTGGGTTATTGTAATGTTTTTTTATCTGTGAATATTAATATAAGCAAGCCTGTTATATTGACAAATGCCATTAAGCCGTTGAATATGTCGGATATGAGCCATATTGATTCTGCGGAAAATATGGCTCCGCAGGCGGCTACTGCGGCGTATATTACCGCAAATACGCCTATGTATCTGCCTTTGAATATATGCTTGAATGCCGTCATTCCGCAGAAATACCAGCCTATAACCGTGCAGAATGAGAATATTCCAAGCTCGGCTGTGATGAAAACATCGGAAAAATCGCCGAAAATTGCAGATATAGCCTCGGCAGGGGAGAAATTGTCTGAGCCGCATAATACCGTTACTGCGGTAAGTGTGCAGCATACTATTGTATCGAAAAAAACCTCGAACATACTCCATAATCCTTGTGTTTCTGGGGTGGTGTCCTCGGCGGCGCTGTGGAGTATGGGTGAGCTGCCAAGTCCTGCTTCGTTGGAGAAAAGTCCGCGGCGAATGCCTATTGATATTGCATATCCAGCTGTGCCGCCTGCGGCTGATCTGGAATTGAATGCTTCTGAGAAAATATCGCCGAAAATCTGCGGTATATCGCTGAAATTCAATGCTATAACCCCTATACAGGCTGCTGCGTACACTATAGAGGCTGTGGGCAGGAGATACTGGGCGGCTGCTCCTATACGCTGTCCGCCGCCCCTTATAACAAGCCATACTGCCGCAAATATAATAATGGCGGCTGAGAGTGGGCTGAAATCGGTACATTTGCCTAAAGCCTCTGTAAATACGCTTATCTGCGCCATACTTCCCATACCCAATGAGGCACAGACGCAGAATATGGCGAAAAATAACGCCATTAACGGACTTCCTACGCCTTTTGTGAGGTAAGCTATAGGGCCTTTCAGTTTATCGTCGCTGTATTTTGCTGAGAAAATATTTTCGGTGTACACTACAGCCATACCAAGAAAGGCGGATATCCACATCCAGAATATGGCTCCTGCGCCTCCTGTGGCAACGGCTGAGGCGGCTCCTACGATATTTCCCGTACCCATAGCTGTACCAAGGCTCATACATACGGTTTTAAACTGAGATAATCCCGAATTCTGCGATTTACCGTGTTTTTTTAGCAGGAATGGCAGGCGGAGCTGTATTAATTTCAGCTTGATTGTCAGAAATACCCCTGTGAATAAAAGGAGAAATACAAGTCCGTTTCCCCAGACAAAATTATTAATTTTTTCAAGAATCATAAAAAAATTCCTCCAAAATGGTGTACTTTTCTGTAAAAATGAGTTATAATATATTTATGTAGCTTATTAGTATTAAAATTCATCGGGGTGTGCAATGAAAAAAATTCTTCCAGATAAAAATGCCTGCGGATATGCAATGCTTGCTGTTGTTATTATTTCCGCACTTCTCATATTTGCTATAAGACTTTTTATTCCCGATTTTACGCGGATTTTCGCTATTATTATAGTTGCTGTGGCTGTAATTCTCGATTGCGTGTATATTCCCCTTTATTTCCGAAATCTCCGCTATGAGACAGACGGGGAGAGAATTACGAAATACAGCGGTGTTGTCTTTAATACATGCAGAACAGCCGAATTTTCCGCTGTGCGTTATACATCGGCGGTTACTACGCCATTTTCAGAGCATACGGGGCTTAATATTGCCGTTTTGTTTATGTACGGCGGACGGCTCAGGCTTATGTTCCTCAGCAAAAAGGATATGCAGGATATACTTGCTCTTGCCGCTGAAAGGGGGAGTATATGAAATTTCGTGAACATCCCCTGCGTATTATGCGGTATTCAGCAAAAAATCTGTGGCTGCTCATATTTCCCCTGCTTCGCGGTATATCGGTGCTGAAATTTGATTTATCGGGCATATACAACTGGCTACGCGGTGCGTGGCTTGACCTTGCTGTTATCGGCGTAATTATTGTTTATGGCTATATACAGTGGTATTTTTCTGAAATAAGCATTGACGGAAATCAGCTTTGTCATAAAAAGGGGATAATATTCAGAATGAAAACGGTTATGCCCTTTGACAGTGTAAGCTCGGCGGCGGAGGAAACCCTGTTTTTTCTTATACCATTTAAAGCAGTGAGTATACGCCTTGACACAGGTGCAGGCTTTTATAAATCGGCGGATTTGAAGCTTCTTGTTAAAAGAAAGTCAGCTGATGAAATAATGAGGCATATCCCTGATGTGAGAAAGGAAAATGCTGTAAAGGATATACCCAAGCCGGGAATTGTGTCAATTCTGCTGTTTTCTGTGTTCTTTTCCAGTGGATTTTCGGGAGTTGTCTATATTGCCGCGTTTTTCTTCAAGGGCGGCGATATTGCAAAGGATATTCTTTCAATTGCTTTTGAAAAAGTCACACAGCAGGCTGAGGTTATATATTCTCGGCTTCTCAGCGGAATTCCTAAAGCGGCTGCTATGGCGGCGTTGTTTTTCATTGGTATGTGGATTATATCCTTTATAAGAAATCTGCTGATTTATGCCTGGTTTGCCATATCGGCGGACAGGGACTTTATCAATGTTTCTTTCGGGCTTTTAAAGCGCCGTAAGCACAGAATAAGAACGGAGCATATAAATTACATTGACTTGCGGCAAAACCTTATTATGAAGATTTGCGGTGCTTTTACGGTGAATATAAGCTGTCCCGGATATGGATATGACTCCCACTTGCCTGTGATATTTCCGATGAGTAACAGTAAAAAAGCAGGTCTGCTTGGTGGGGGAGGGGAGGAAGTAATGAAATACCGCCCTGCACGGACTTCCTTTTTCAGCTATGCAGGTGTTCCGTTTTTCAGTATTATTGCTGTTTCCCTGCTTTATCATTTTTCCGATTATCTTCTCTGGGATGACCGCGGTTTGTGGAAATTCCTTGCTGTAATGGCTTATATTCCACTTGTATGGCTTGTTATGGTTAAGGTTGCAGCTCTTTTAATAAGCGGAATTACCGTGTACAGCGATAAAATCGTGCTTCGCTCTGTGGAGGGTACTGTATTTCACACAGTAACTGCAAAAAGAGAAAATATCGCAATGGTGCAGATAAACAGGAATATCATTCAGCGGATATTCCGCAAATGTACCGTTGTTATATGGTTTACAGGGGAAACGCCCTCACGTTATAAAGTAAAAGGGTTATGGCTGAAAGAGGGCAGAAATATATCGGAAATGCTGAAATGTAATAATATGTAATTGTATATTTATTGATTTTTTTCGCGGTAAATGATAATATGAAGTATAAACACCATAAAAGTGACATTTGTCACTCATAAAGTGACGAATGACACCTTTCAAAATTTGTCAGATATGGTATAATATAGTCACAGGGGGAGGAAAGAAACCTTCCCGAAAGCGAAAGGAGTGTTCTATATGACAGTAATGATGTTAATGGTTATTCTGATAGTGATTTTTATAGGTGTTCCTATTGGTATCGGCTTCGGAATTGCCGCACTTGTAAAACACGAAAATAATCACGCGCAGTTAAACAAAGCTGTTTACGGGCCTGTATATATGGCTCCTAAGCCGCCAAAAAAGAAGCTTCCTGCTTCTACGGTTATGCTTCTCATTGGTACAATATTCATTATGCTTTCCGCTATAACCTTTGTGGCTGCAAACTGGCTCAGTATGGAGCCTGTTACAAGAGTGTTCGCCCTTGCAGGCGCTTCGATTATCGCTTTTGCTATATGCGGAGTGCTTAAAGCGGCTGTAAATCTTGTTCATACCTCATCTGCCTTCTATATGATTGGTACTCTCGTTGCTATAGTTTCCTTTGGCACGGCAGGTTATTACAAGCTTTTCGGCGAATGGTTCAGCTTTGAGGGTATGGGATGCGGTACATTCCTTGCAGTTATGGCTGTTCTTGCGGCTGTATCAGCTTTTGCAGGAAATAACCTTTACAAGCACGCATCGTTCCACTACACAGGCTTCTCATTTATATCCATTGCAATTGTTTTCCTTTGCGTACAGTTTACTGATAATTTTGAGCAGTTTGCTCCTGTTATCGGTATTGCGCAGCTTGTAATCACTGCTGTACTTCACGTATTCAAGCCCCATAAGGGTACAGCTTTTGAGGCTCCTGCTGAGATTATCGGCGATATTTCCGCTGTTATCTATCAGCTTATTGCTCTCAGCTATGCTGTAGGAACAACTTTTGATGCTACATGGTATACATTTGCTGTTCTCGGTATTGTTCTTGTTCAGCTTTTTGCATACGGCTTCCTGAAAAATCAGAAGTGGATGTTCATTTTTGCTGATATTATCGGCGTTTACACAGCATTTACAGTATCGGGCGGACTTGAGGATGAAATCGGTGAACCCTGGGCAATGCTTCTTTTCGGTGCGATTACATTTGCAATTTATGCACTCAATTATATCATCCCTGAAAATCTTACAGTATCAAAGATTATCTCATTTATCGGCTTTGTAATAGGTGCTATTGTTGCTCTCAATGCAGATTCAAATGATGTGTTCGGACTTAATCTTCTTCTTCCTGCTGTTCTTACTGCAATTATTATGGGCTACTGCCTCCATAAGTCAAAGGATATCCAGTTTGTGGCAGGTCTTGCACTTCCCTTAATGCCTCTGTGTATGGCTTATACGGCATATGACCATTTATTCATCAGCGGAGGTACAACTGATGAATTCAGAGTTATTGTATTCGGCACGCTTGCAATTGTTTACATACTTATGGCTTCATTCTTCATCTTCCTGCCAGCTATTGCATTTAATTTCTATACAAAGCACCCTGTAAGAGCTCATTCAGCTGAATATACTCTTATGACAGCGGCTGTATTCGCACTTTTCACAATTTCAACTTATTCAGAGCTTTTCTTCATTACAATCGGCGTCAGCATATTCCACTTCATCATTTCTTGCACAATGAAGAATAATATTACATCAGCAGGTTCTGTTATTTCACTTGTTGTTACAACAATAAATATTCTTGTTGTGCATATCAAGAACGATAACATCAGAAACTACGTAGTACTGGGATTATTTGCACTTCTCGTAATCGCTTCAAGAGCTGTATTCCCTGAATCTATCGTGTACAAGAAGAAGGATCGCATAAGCATAGACGTTCTTCTTCCAACATCCCTCATTGCTTTATTCGGACTTTCAACAATAAATGAGGTTACAAGATTCCTGATATATATTGCTGTGGCTATATACGTTGCGGCATTTATCAAGAAGAATACAAACAAGAACACAGCGGCTGTTCTTCTTTCAGTATCGGCTCTTATCGTTTCATTTGCATTCGTTTTCAGACCTTTCCTCACATTCGATTCTTCTCTCGTTTCAAGCAAGGTAAACCTCGGTATACTGATGCTTCTCGGCGTTGCATATAAGCTTATCTGGAGAAATCACAAGGAAGTTTCAAAGGTTGTATCTACAGTGATGTTCATTCTTGCCTTTGGCGGACTTATAGTTGACGGTATCATTCACGATAATATGGCAAACAGAATCTTTGTTCTTGCAGTTACAGCGGCAGTTCTCATCTTCTCATTCTATGCAAAGAGCAAGACCTGGTTCAGCGTTTCTTCAATCGCACTTGTTATACTCACTGTTCTCCTTACAGCTAAGTATTTCACATCAGCAGGCTGGTGGGTATACCTCCTTGCAGTTGGCGTAATCTTCATCATAATTGCGGCTATCAACGAAGCTTGCCGCAAAAAGGGCGAATCTATGAAAGAAACTGTTACTAAGACATTCTCAGACTGGACTTGGTAAGTGGGATAATGCGTAATTTGGTTATTGGTATGAAAACGAGGAGGTATGACTATGAAATTTTTATTAGCAATTCTGATTCTGGCGATTTTTACCTGCATTCAATTAGTTCTGGCAAGTAAAGTTAAATGCAAAGCTGTAAAATTTTTACCTGCGATTATATCTTCATTGGCTGTAATTGTATGTATTGCAATTTATCTCGGTTCATACACTATAAGTTCTGAAAGTGTAATGGCAGAAAATCAATATTTTGCAGCATTTTTAGGAACATATACAGGAATTGCAATGATTGGAAGTTTTTTAGCTTTGATTATCACTAAGTTTTCAAAAAACAGGAATTGGGGTAAACAATAAAATATGACAGCAATACCGCACGTATTATACGTGCGGCATTGCCGTTGAAAGGAGTGAAAATATGGCAGTAACTGTTACGGCTTCGGTGCTGCTTTTAATAGGTCTGTGCGGTATGCTTGGCACTGTAGGCTGGATTTTGTCACGGGGCAATAAAAACCGAATGACAAGACTTTTCATCGTCTGTCAGCTTTCTATTGTGCTGTGGCTTGTTTCGCAGCTTCTCATCATATTTTCCGTGAATAATACTCAGCTTTCTATAAGCTATCTCATCGGAAATTTCGGTATTTGCCTGTTTTCGCCCTTCTGGCTGATGTTTTCCGCGGAATATTCGGAAACTTCTGCAAAATTCAGAAATACAGCGAGATTTTTCCCTGTTGTATCGGCGATTATGTATGCAGTAATTGTTACAAATCCGCTTCATAGGCTGTATTACAAGGAATTCGGAACAAACGGCATAACCTACGGTATAATGTTCTATATCTTTCAGCTTTTGTTCTACATATTTATCTTATCTGGCATATCTCTTATGTTTATCCGCCATTCAAAGGGCAGTACAGTTTCTGCACAGTCGATGTTTCTCGCTCTGGCGGCAGCAGTTCCCCTTCTGATAAATATTTTATCGGTATGCGGCATTATAAACACAGAAATTGAGCTTACACCGCTATTTTTCGCCTTTTCCGTAATTATGGTGCTTATTGCTATCCGCCGTTACGGATTGCTTAATATCAATCAGATTGCTATTCAGGACACCTTTGATAACATCGGCACAGCGGCGGCAGTATTTGATACTGAGGGGAATATCACCTACAGCAACAAGGCTATGAAAAGGCTTATATCTGTAGATTTTACCGATATTTCAGGATTCTATGCGGCTCTTGCAGTGCTTTCGGGGACTGAATTTGATTCTTCTGAAAGTTCGGCGGAATTTTCTGTTGAAAATGAACGATACAGCCTTAAAAGCAGTCGCATATGCAACGAAACAGGAACAGAAATTGCAGGTATTGTCCTTGTCAGCAACATAACCGAATACTACGAGCTTGCACAGGCTGAAAAAAAGCTCTCAATCGAACACGAGAGAAACAGAATTGCGCAGGAAATCCACGATTCCGCAGGTCATACCTTTACAATGATAAGCTCCCTTGCAAAAATCACAGAGGCTGAGCTGAAAAACGGCAAAATTACCGATATTCCGCAGTATATAGCAGAAATCGACGGACTTTCACGAAGCGGTATAACACAGCTGAGATGCTCTATCAACAACCTTCGTGACGATGAGTTTATGACATCAGTTGTAAGGGCGGTCAAAACAGTAACCGACGCTGTGAGAAGCATTGAGGTTGATGTGTGCGTGCAGGGAACTGAGGACAGCCGGTATGCTTTCTGTATACGGCAGGTGTACGATTCGGTAAAGGAAACCGTTACAAATGCAATGCGGTATTCGGGAGCTGAAAGAATAGATATTATCATAAAATTCCTCGATGACCGTCTGGAGCTTTATATATTCGACAACGGCAGAGGCTGTGATAATATAAAGGAAAATAACGGATTAAGCGGCATCCGCCGCCGTATTGAAGAAATAGGCGGAAAAGTGAGGTTTTCTTCCGTTGAGGGAGAGGGTTTCACTACAATGATGAAAATACCTGTGGAAAAAGGGTGATGATATGATTAAGGTACTTATAGCAGACGATGTGGCTGTTCTTCGTATGGGCTTAAAGGCTGTACTGAGCGAAGAACCCGAGATAAAGGTGGTAGGGGAGGCAGGCAACGGCAAGGAAGCGTATGAGCTTGCATTGCGCCTTGAACCCGATGTGGTGCTTATGGATATGCGTATGCCCGATTTTGACGGCAGTTACGGTACACGGCAGATAAAGGACAAGCTGAATGGCGTGAAAGTCCTGGTGCTAACTACCTTTGACGACAAGGAAACAGTGGAAAAGGCTATGGCAAGCGGTGCAGACGGCTATATCCTCAAGGAAATGGACAGCAGCCAGGTAATTAATTCAATCAAGGCTGTGGCAGGTGGGATAAACGTATTCTGCGATAATGTCTTTCAGGCAATAAAAAAAGAGCCTTCCAAGCAGGCTCCGAAGAATTTTGACTTGACTGACCGTGATGTGGAGTTTCTCCGCCTTATATGCGAAGGATACGACAACAAGGAGATTGCCGCAGAGCTTTTTCTTGCAGAGGGAACAGTCCGCAACGGTATATCGCGGCTTCTTGAAAAGCTCAAACTGAAAGACCGTACACAGCTTGCGGTATTTGCCATTAAAAATAATCTTGTATAACAGAAAAAGTATGGTGTAGGGGGCGGATAATATCCGCCCCCTACACAAAATAACGTAATATAGCCAATTGTAGGGGCGAGCATTGCTCGCCCTTAAATAAAATATGTCTTTTTATACAGACTGAGGCGGCAGATTTACTCTGCCGCCATTTTTATTTTAAAAATCCTGTAGAAAAGCATAAAATCCACGGTGATTTCAACATAATGATATTACAATTTTAACGTATACTGTAAATACATATAACAGTAAATTGTGTGTACTACTTATAAATTTTCCTGTTGGTAATTGGGTAAAAAAGAGAAAATAAAAATTATTTTTCAATAATCAACCATTTTTGGTTGAAAAAATGGCGATTTTTGCCCTATAGTGAGGGGGTGTGTTTCAAAATGAAAATTACAATGCACACAAAAAAAGAAAAAAACAATACCCGACAGAACCAAAAAATGGCATTACGGGTATTGCAGAAAACGTTATTTTATTTATTCTTATTTCTCATATACTCATCCATAGCCGCAGCAGCCTTTTTGCCTGCGCCCATAGCAAGGATAACGGTAGCCGCGCCAGTTACAGCGTCGCCGCCTGCGTATACGCCTTCACGGGAGGTAAGACCGTCTTCGTCAGCGATAATACCGCCCCATTTCTGGGTATCAAGTCCCTTTGTAGTTGAACGTATAAGGGGATTTGGAGATGTGCCGATTGACATAATAACGCAGTCAGCCTCAATTTCAGTAAATTCGCCCTCGATGGGAACAGTTCTCGCCCTGCCGCGCTCGTCAGGCTCAGTAAGACGCATTTTCTCGCAGATAACGCTCTTTACCCAGCCGTTTTCAGTAGATGTAATCTCCACGGGATTAGTAAGAAAGGCAAATTTTATGCCCTCCTCCTTAGCGTGTTCAAGCTCCTCAGCACGGGCAGGAAGCTCTTTCTCGGTACGGCGGTATATGATAGTAACATCCGCCCCAAGACGCTTAGCACAGCGAGCCGCGTCCATAGCAACGTTGCCGCCGCCTACAACAACAGCCTTAGCGCCGGCGTTTATGGGAGTAGCAGAATCGGACTTGTATGCCTTCATAAGATTAATTCTTGTGAGAAATTCGTTTGCTGAGTACACACCGTTGAGGTTTTCGCCCTTGATATTCATAAATCGTGGAAGTCCTGCGCCTGTTCCGATAAATACGGATTCAAAGCCTTCTTCCTCCATTAATTCATCAATGGAAACAGTTCTGCCCACAACAGTATTTGTCTCGATTTTCACACCGAGAGCTTTAAGCCCCTCGATTTCCTGCTGTACAATTGACTTAGGCAGTCTGAATTCGGGAATACCATAGGAGAGAACGCCTCCTGCAAGGTGGAGAGCTTCAAATATAGTGACATCATAGCCCATTTTTGCAAGGTCACCTGCACAGGCAAGACTTGAGGGACCTGAGCCGATAACAGCTGCCTTATGACCGTTTGAAACAGGCTTTTCAACCTCTGTATGAGCCTCTGCATTATGTCTGTCTGCAACATATCTTTCAAGTCGTCCGATAGCAACAGGCTCGCCCTTTATTCCGCGTACGCACTTGCTTTCGCACTGATGCTCCTGAGGGCATACTCTGCCGCATACCGCAGGGAGTGAGCTTGATTTTGCAATGATTTTATATGCTTCTTCAAATCTGCCCTCTGCAACCTCTGCAATAAATGCAGGAATGTCAATCTGCACGGGACAGCCTGTGATACAGGGCTTGTTCTTGCAGTTAAGGCAGCGTTTAGCCTCGTCTATGGCCTGTTCTTCGGTATATCCGAGAGCGACCTCATCGAAGTTTTTATTACGGACTTCGGGTGCTTGTTCAGCCATTTTATTCTTTTCCAAAGACATATTCGGCATATCACTCTACCCCCTTGAAAAGATTGCAGGTATTCTCGTGAGCCTTACGCTCAAAAGTCCTGTAGCTTGCGCTTCTTGCCATAGCCTCATCGAAATCTATGAGATGACCGTCAAATTCGGGGCCGTCAACACAGGCGAATTTAGTTTCACCGCCAACAGTAAGACGACAGCCGCCGCACATACCGGTACCGTCAATCATTACGGGATTCATTGAAGCAACTGTGGGAATATTATACTCCTTAGTCAGCTGACAAACGAATTTCATCATAATGAGAGGGCCGATAGTAATAACACGGTCGTATTTCTCGCCGTTTTCGATAAGCCTTTTAAGCGCATCGGTAACAAGTCCCTTTTCGCCTGCAGAGCCGTCATCGGACATAAGCAAAAGCTTTGAAGAAGCCTCCTTGAATTCATCTTCAAGGATTACAAGCTCCTTATTGCGGAAGCCTGCAATTACGTGGACTTCAACGCCCATTTCGTGAAGCTTTTTCGCCACGGGGTAGGCAATAGCACAGCCTACGCCGCCGCCTACCACTGCAACCTTTTTAAGACCTGCTGTTTCGGTAGCTTTACCGAGAGGGCCTACAAAGTCGCTGAGGCAGTCGCCCACGTTCAAATGATTGAGCTTTTCCGTAGTGGATCCCACAATCTGGAACATTATTGTTACCGTACCCTTTTCGCGGTCAAAATCCGCTATAGTAAGGGGAATACGCTCACCCTCGCTGTCAGTACGGAGAATAACAAACTGCCCAGGTTCAGCCTTTTTTGCAACTCTGGGAGCGCTTATCTTCATCATAGTGACAAAGGGGTTAAGACTTTTCTTTTCGAGAATTTCAAACATATCTCATACCATCCATTGCTTAAGTTATACCATATCATCATCGCCATTGATGTGATATTGTAGGGGCGGATATTATCCGCCCGTATAATTACATTTTATCTTCTTCTGTTATGGGGCGGATAACCTTGCAGGGATTACCTGCGGCAACCACACCAGAGGGTATATCCTTTGTAACGACTGAACCGCCGCCAATAACAGTATTATCGCCAATAGTAACCCCTGGCATAACGCAGACATTTCCGCCAATCCATACATTGCTGCCGATTTTTATAGGCTTTGCAAATTCAAGACCGCTGTTGCGCTGTTCAGCGTCAATGGGGTGGCTTGCGGTGTAAAATCCGCAGTTTGGTCCGATGAATACATTGTCTCCGAATACTACGTCTGCACAGTCGAGAATAACGAGGTTGTGGTTTGAGTAGAAATTATCGCCGATAACGATATTATAACCGTAATCGCAGAAGAAATTTGCCTCAATCCAGGTGTTTTCGCCTCTTAATGCAAGAAGTCTGTCCAATATGCGTTCTTTTTTCTGATAGTCGTTGTAGGTGATAGCATTGTACTCCATACAGAGCTTTTTAGCGGTTGCCCTTTCCGTCATAAGCTCCTTATCATTGCTGAAGTAAAGCTCACCTGCCTGTTGTTTTTCCTTTTCAGTCATTTTAAACCCTCCTTTTATATTAATTGCCAGCGGCAATTATGATTATATTTTAATGTTTTTGCATTAACCTAATAAGATGTGATAATTGCTGATAATAAAGACAGTGGCAAATATAAAGAGAGTCATTGTAATTATTGTAGCAATAATAGGTATTGTTTTCAATATTTGCCAGACATCTGTTTTATATCGCTTTTTGTCGTAGAATTCCTGAGGATTTTCAGGATTTATGAGGATTTCGCGGCTTTCTCCCTCCTCGGTTTTGCTTATGCCATAGTAATTATCGCACAGAGTATATTTTGTGCCGTAATAATCAAGCTCATATACGGGGCTGAATAACACATAGAGCGGGGTTGTGCCAATTTTTGTCCCTTTTATTGTACGTATTTTTACAAGTACCAAACGAGGAATTACTTTAATATTTTCTTTTAATAAGTCATCCCTGTCCCTCTGATTGGGATTGGTGCATATTGCAGTTGCCTTTTGAGTACAGGATTTTTTCAGCGGCTTCATCTTACGAAGCAGTTGTATTAAAGGAATTGAATTTGTGATTGATGTAGATAGTAAATAAAGAGCAAACGTACCGGGAATGACCAGAAACAGCATCATCGGATTGCCACGGAAGGTTAAAACAGCCGAAACTGTAAAGAGAATCAAAGATGTAACGGCAAAAATTGGTTCTTTTTTCAGATTCATAAGAAAAATAACTAATCCGAAAAAAAGCATTGCTATTGCAAATATAGTCAGTGGTTCAAGAAATGATTTTCCAAAAAGCAAAAAAGTTGGAATTAAAAACAAAATCAAAATTGCAGACGAAATAAATCTATCATGTTTTGCTGCCTTTTCTTTTTCGTATTCCGCAGCAAAGTCGTAGGGGGCTTCCTGTTCCTGCTTTTTATCTTCCTCGTACTGTTTCAGCAAAGCCTCATATTCGGCTCTGTAATCTCTTTCTTTATCCATTTTTACCCCTTTTAAATCCATACATCACTTTTTGTCCGTAACGGGCGGATAATATCTGCCCCTACAGAAATTATCGTTAACCCATATAATTACGCATTACGAATTGTCTGATATTTCTCTCGCTCTCAGATAACAATAGCATCTCAGGGAGGACAGATGCCCGCGGTGGCTCACCGCTTGCTGCCCTTAGCGCCGAAACTGCCGCCCATTGAGAGAATGTTACTGTCAAAGGTGTAGTTAATCTTTGCAGCCTGTCTGTGGCGCTTTAATGCAAGCTGAATCATCTTTTCAAGCAGCTCGGGATATTTAACGCCCTTAGGCTCCCACAAATAGAATGCAAGTGAGCCTGGGATTGTGTTGATTTCGTTGATGTATATCTTATCAGTAGCCATATCAATCATAAAGTCGATACGTGTAACGCCGTTACAGCCAAGACTGCGGAAAGCGTCAACTGCAAGTGTGCGGATAGTTTCCTCCTGTTCGGGAGAAATATCAGCAGGAATCTTTCTTTTCAGAGATGCCATACCCTTGCTGCCGCCTGATTTTCCGCCGCCAACATATTTCTGCTCAAAGCTGAGAATATCCTCATCGCTTGCCTGTACAGGCTCCTCGCATACAGAAGCCTCTGCGGATTCGCTGTCACCGAGAACGGAGCAGTTGATTTCTTTAAGCTGAACAACAGCAGGCTCAACGAGAATTCTGTCAGAGAATGCAAAAGCGTCCTCCATAGACTTGATAAGTCCGCTTCTGTCCTTAGCCTTGGAGATACCAACGCTGGAACCGAGGTTGATAGGCTTAACGATTACAGGGTAGCCGAACTTCTTTTCAACCTCGTCAGCACATTCATCAATGCGGTCAAGGTCAAATGCAGCAAATCTGCAGCAGTCGAGAACAGGGAAGCCTGCCTCTTTGAGTAAAATTTTCATAACATACTTATCCATACCAACAGCGGACGCAAGAACATCACAGCCTACATAGGGCAGGTCAAGAGTCTGTAAATAGCCCTGTAATGCGCCGTCCTCAACGTTTGTGCCGTGTACGATAGGGAATGCAATGTCAATATCTGAAATAAGATTTGAGCCGAATTTCTTCATCTTCTGGCGGATAAGCTGAACTTTGCCCTCACTGCGTACAAATACGCACTCTGTACACTCTTTGAGAAGAGCAGGGATATCCTTGTAATTGTTAATATCCATAAGCTTTTCGCCTGTGTAGAATTCGCTCTTTTTGGTCATATAAACGGGAACGATGTTATACTTTTCCTTGTTCATACTTGCCATAGCCTGAACTGCGGAAATTACGGAAACCTCGTGTTCTACGCTTCTGCCTCCGAAAAGGACTGCAAGATTAATCTTCATATGTGTTATCTCCTTTGTCTGTGATTATTTATCAATAGTTATCAGGCAAGTCGTTTTCAAGAAGAACGATTTTTTTCTTGTCTGTAGTATAAGCATTTACCTTTGCAAGGGCATCGTTAAGGGAGTCAGCAACGTAAACCTTTGACATATCATAGCCGCTGTCCTTAATGCCGTTGTATATAGGTTCTGTCTGCTTTTTGCCAACGAGTACGATGTAATCGCAGGCTTTGGAAGCCTCCTGTCCGAACTCGTAGTTAAGCTCCTCCTGCTTTGCACCAAGCTCAACCATACCGGGGGTAACAAGTATGCGGCAGGCGTCGAATAAGCCGAGAACAGCAAGTGCCGCACGGCATCCGCTGGGATTTGAGTTGTAAGCGTCGTCAATGAATGTCACGCCGTTGCCCTTGTCGAGAAGCTGTAAACGGTGGGGAACTGCGGCAATGCGCTTAACGGGGAGTACAAGCTTTTCCATAGCTATGCCTGTATCTGCGGCATAGGCGATAGCGCCGAGAAGATTCTGCACATTATGCTCACCCAGAAGTTTAGTGCTGTATCGGCAGGATTTTCCGTCGGGAGCAGTTACTGTAAATTCCGTACCTCTGTCGGAAACGGAAACGTCAGTAGCGCGCCAGTCGTTGCCCTCCTGCAAGCCGTAGGTTATAGCGTTGGGATAATCGGGAGCTTTTTTGCGGATAAGCTCATTATCGCCGTTGAGGTAAACCTTTCCGAGGGCGGAAATGCTGTCTGCAAGCTCAAATTTGGTATTTACCACGTTTTCAATTGAGCCGAAGGTTTCAAGGTGCTGAGGGCCTACGGAAGTGATAATACCGTCGTGAGGATTTGCAATGCCGCAAAGCTCCTTGATTTCGTGAACTCGTCTTGCGCCCATTTCGCAGATGAAATACTGATGTGTAGGCTTTAAATCGCGGCGGATTGTAATAGTAACACCCATAGGAGTGTTAAAGCTTTCGGGAGTTTTCAGCGTTTCATACTGAGAGCTGAGCAGCTCGCTGAGGTAAAATTTCATTGAAGTCTTGCCATAGCTTCCTGTGATACCTACTTTGTGCAAATCGGGGCAGGAGGCAAGGATTTTCTTAGCGTCATTGATATACCAGTTCTGCACAGCCTTTTCAACAGGCTTATTGATAAGATTTGAAAGAGGTACAAGAATTGGTGTGAGATAAAGGGCAGAACCGATAATTATAAATGGCAGATTATTTGTAAATCTTGTGCTTTCTTCAAAATAAACCCTTTCTGCTGAAAAAAACGCAGCTGTGAAAATCAACGCAATGAGTATGAAGAAAGTAATCAACATCCGTTTTACTCTTGCGGTGTAAACAAAGGGCTTTTTGAATTTCTTTCCCGGTTTGTTATTTATTGCAATACTGATATTAAACAAAGCAAAAACTGAAATTATTATGATTGAAAAAGTGTTTAAAGGACTGATAAATACGTGTTTTTCAGGTGCCCATATAACAAAAGGGTTTGTAAATAAAAGTGCAAACTGACAGATAAACAGAATTATCGGCAGTATATATCTTTTATAATTCTTCTTCATCCACCATGAATGTTCGGGTGTTTTATAGCCGTTAAGCTGTAACATATGGAACTCACGGAGCGCCATAAAAACAATGGCAGCAAGGGCAATAACTGCATATATGCAGTAAATAGCAATATTCATCTCTTTCTCCTAAAATTATAATTTGTAGGGGCGAATACCATCCGCCCGCAATTTCGGAACGAAATATACAATATCATTATTCCTCAATTTTCATAAATGAACACATAACACGGTTAAAAGTGTACTGCTGTTCGAGGAATGAGTAATGGCCTGCATTTTCAAGCTTTACAAGACCTGCATCGGGGATAAGCTTCTCCATTTTTTCACCGTCGGAAAGGGGAGTAGCTGTATCGTTCACACCCCAGACAAGAAGCGTAGGGCATTTGATATTGGGCAGTAAGGGCTCTAAATCCTCGTTTACTGTCTTTACAAGCACCTGACGCATAAGGGGAGATGCCGCTACATAGTCTGCACTGCCGTACTTCACACGGAGCTTTTCAAGGGCTTCGGGAGCAATTTTCTGCATAATTTTCGTAGAAAGAATAGTTCTGCAGAACTTATACCAGCGTGTGCGGAAGCTTTTCTTGTTGGTTTTAGGCGGAAGTATACCTGCGCTGTCAACAAGAATAACCTTGCTTATCTCAAAGGGGAGATTTTCGCGGCTGTTGAGCTTGATGATAACTCTGCCGCCGAAAGAATGACCTAAAAGCATAACTTTATCTGTGTTGTATGCCTTGAGGAACTCAATTACAAAATCAGCGTAATCGTCAACGCACCAGGCAGATGGCGGCTCCTGACTTTCACCGAAGCCAGGCATATCCATAGCCACAACCTTATATTTTTTGGAAAGCAAATCAATGAGGTTGGCGAAAAGCTTTATATTGCTTCCCCAGCCGTGGAGGAGGACAATAAGCTCGCCTTCGCCCTTTTCCTCATAATTTATCTTTATACCGTTAATCGTTCTGTTCATCTGTATATCTCCATTTACTACACTTGGATTTTCTATAATATAATTATACGTATACATTATATATTATATCACGGTCAGTAATGATTGTCAATTAATTTGGTTGATTTTTCGCTATGTATACAAAAAATCCGCACAAAGTAATAATTTACTTTGTGCGGTGGATGTCAGTCTGTTTCAAATATGTAAAGTTTTTTCAGCGGGTTGGTAATGCTGGGTGCATATACTTCAAGATTATAATGATTATTGTTGGAAATGTGATGTTTATTTGACGATATATAGAAATCGTGTACAAGTGAATCGTAATTCAGTATTGCATAGCTGTTATTGTAAATGCTGTGCTGTGAATGGTCGGTACGATAAGTGGTGTTGTGAGGTAGTATAAATTGTCTTATATCTTTCGAAGCAAGTTCCGTATTATTTATGCCGAAACCTGCACCAAGTTCAGGTATAAAGTACATATACTGGTGTGAATGTGTGTAGTGTACAAGAATATGTTCGCCTACAGCATAGGCTTCAACGCAATTATCTGCATGGACTATCTGGCATTCATTCTTATTTTCAAAATCATAGACTTGCAGTTCAGTAGTGTAAAGCTCCATTTTTTCAAAATCAAAGGTATAGAGAGTGGCGGAATAGACATCTGATTTTAATAAGCAAAGCCTTTTATCGGTAAATAATACAGGGTAACAGTCAGGAATGCCTGTTTCAAGGGCGAAATCCGCGGTTTCAGCAGTTAATTGATTATTTTCTCTTATAAGCTTTATGCCGTTTTCTTCGGGATATTCAAGGTTTACGTTGCGTTTGCAGGTTATTGAGTAACCGTCAAGAACAATACTGTTAATTTTAATCTCTCTTTCAAGCAAATCTTCCTTCAGTTCTCCGCTTGTCTCATCAAGACGATATGTTTTTATTTCCTGTGATTTCATATCAGTAATGAATGAACTTCTGTCAGTGGTTGTTAAAGCGTCTGAAATGAGAGTGAGAACCCAGATGCTGTTGTCATAATATATCATGTCGGCAATTGCAACACCCTTTGTGCCGTCGGAATATTCGTAAATACTGATATTTTCTCCTGTTTCGGGATTATACTTGAATATTTCAAAGTTATGGCTTACATTGCAGCAGGCTGTATCGTAATCTCCGAGATAATATATATTTTCGCCGTCAAATGCTGAAAAGGGGATAAGCGGCATTTCCTCGGCTTCAAGAACAAGCGCATAATCTTCTGATATGAATTTCTGCTTATATTCTTCGTGATCAAGCAGTAACAGTTCAGCAAAGAGATGACTTTCGGGATATATATTTTCAATTTTCACGTTTTCGGGCAGTTTACAGGGGGATTTTTTCGCCTTAAATTCAATCCCCGACAAATCATATTCTTTGAACTCAACAGGAGGAGCAGTTTCCTGCATATTGAGATTTACCTTGATTTCTCTGAAATCTGCAAGGGTATAGCGTTTTAATTCGGAATCAGGCTCAGAATTATCGGTGTTTTCTTCTGAATTGCCTGTGTTTTCGCCTGTATCCTCGGAAATATCTATCGATGTGGTAGCTGTAACATCTCCTACAGGTGGGTTTTCGCTTATATTATCATTCTTTTCATTGCAGGCTGTACAGAAAAGGGCTGTAAGTGCGGTTATAAATGCTAAAACTTTTTTCATATTTTACCTCATATATATTATTTTGTATCGAATATACAAAGTTTTTTCAGTGGGTTTTTATCAACGGGGGTGTATTCTATATCCTTTAAGAAGGTGCTGCTATAATAGAAATCCCTGTATATACCTATATCAAAATTTGTCAATGCCAGTTTGTCGTCATATACATCTATACTCAAATTGTTGGGATAGTAATTTCCAAGCAAAGAAGACATACGTTCAACTTCCTGCAAAACAAAACCTGCACCAAGTTCGGGAATAAAATACATACACTTCTGATTGTAGACGTAATGTACAAGAACATTATTTCCTAATTGATAAGCACGGTTAGCATCAGAAGATTCAAATTCAGTTGTATACTTCTCCATTTTTTCAAAGTCAAAGGTATGGAGTATGGCTACATCTGAATCTGTCTGCAAAAAACACATTCTATTATCTGTAGACAATACCGGCATACAATTGTTAATTCCTGTTTCAAGTTTGATTTTATCAGTATAAGCTGTCATTTTGCGGTTTTCTTTTTCCAGACTTATACCACTTACACCAAGGGTCATACCAATTTGAAAACTTTTATAGCCTGTTGATTGAATCTCAAAAGGATAGTCGAAAGGGATTTCTTTTTCGGGAATTTCATTTATGCTGCCTGAAATTTCATCCAGATTATATACTTTGATGATGGAGTTTTTTTCGGCATAGTCCAGAACGAAAAGCCGCAGACTATTGTCAGAGTACATCATATTAGTTATTATAATACCCTCTGTACCGTCGGAATACTCATAAATACAGGTATTTTCTCCTGTTTCGGGGTTGTATCTGAATATTTCAAAGTTATGGCTTTGGTGAGGACAGACTATATCGTAATCTGCCAGATAATAGAGATTTTCACCGTCGAAAGCTGTGTAGAGAATAAGCGGTCTGTCCTCACCTTCGAGAATAGGAGCGTAAGATTCCATAAACTTCTGACAATATTCTTCATGTTCCATTTTCATTTCATTGGCAGAAGCTTTTGAACGGGGACATATATTTTCAATTTTCACGTTTTCGGGCAGTTTACAGGGAGATTTTTTCGCCTCAAATTCAATCCCCGACAAATCATATTCCTTGAACTCAACAGGCGGAGCTGTTTCCTGCACATTGAGATTTACCTTGATTTTTTTAAAATCATCAAGGGTATAATGCTTTAATTCTGCGGCAGGCTGCGAAATTACGGAGTTTTCCTCTGAGACTTCGGAAGTTTCTGTATTTTCGGAAATATTTGTTTCAGATACAACAGAAGTGACATCTCCCACAGGTGGGTTTTCGTTTATGTTATCATTCTTTTCATTGCAGGCTGTACAGAAAAGGGCTGTAAGTGCGGTTAAAAATGCTAAAACTTTTTTCATAATATACCTCTTAAAAAATCCGCACAAAGGATTTATACTCTGTGCGGATTGGTGGACAATAGATTATTCTACGGAAATAATATAGTAGTAAACAGGCTGACCGCCGTTTACAAGCATAACCTCAATCTTATCGCTGAGCTTGGACTGGAGCAGCTGCTGGAGTGCCTCTGCGCTTTCCTCTGTAACATCAGAGCCGTAGATTACAGTTACATAGCTTGCACCGCTCTTTGCCAGCTTCTTTGTGAGCTTGTATGCCGCTTTGTTGATATCCTTTTCTGTAAAGGACAGCTTACCGTTATCAAGAGCAAGGATTTCGCCCTCCTTGATAGCGTGTCCCTCAAATTCGGAATCGCGGGCTGCAAAAGTGATAAGACCTGTGGAGATTTTTTCAAATGCCTTTGTCATATTTATGCGGTTTTCAGACAGGTCAGCGCACTCGTCAAATGCCATCATAGCGGCAATACCCTGTGGAATTGTACGTGTCTGGAGAACGCATACAGTGCGGTCTGTAAGCTTTACAGCCTGTTCAGCCGCCATAATTATATTCTTATTGTTGGGAAGAACGAATACAGTTCTTGCAGGAGTTGCAAGAATAGCGCGGAGGAGATCGTCTGTAGAGGGATTCATTGTCTGACCGCCCTTTACAACCACATCAACGCCTAAATCCTCAAAGAGGGCAGCAAGTCCGTGACCTGCGGCAACGGCAACAAATCCGAAATCCTTTTCAGGCTCGGCAGGAGTAAGACCAGCCTGTGCGTCCTGAGCCTCCTTGACCTTATCCTCGTGCTGAATACGCATATTCTCGATTTTCGGGCGGGGGTCATTCATAAATACGCCGAATTCAAGACCTTTCTGCAATGCCTTACCCGGATTGTCAGTATGTACGTGTACCTTGATAATCTTCTCATCGTCAACTACAACAACGCAGTCGCCGATAGTTTCAAGATATGCGCGGAGCATAAATACATCGGGACAATCGGGATTTTTGCGGAGCATAAACTCTGTGCAGTAGGTATATGTAATATCGTCGTCGTATTCACTTACAGCAGTGCGGAATGAATCGTCGGAGCGTTCTGTTTTTTCAATAGCCTCGGCAATTTTACCGCCGTTGAAAATATCGCTCATAGCGCGGATTATAATGAGGAATCCCATACCGCCTGCGTCAACAACGCCTGCCTTTTTAAGCTGTGGAAGCATTTCTGTTGTCTGTGCAAGAACTTTTTCTGCCTCGTCGCAAACATCCTTCCAGAAAAGAGTATCACTGCTTGTAGAAATAGCGGATTCCTTAGCCTTTTCAGCGGCAAGACGTGAAACAGTGAGGATAGTACCCTCAACAGGCTTCATAACAGCCTTGTATGCGGCTTTAACGCCCAGGTCAAGGGAGTTTGCGAAATCCTCGCAGCCTGCCTCTGTAAGCCCTGCAAGGCCTTTTGACATACCGCGGAAAAGCAGGGAGAGAATAACTCCCGAATTTCCTCTTGCACCTCTGAGAAGTGCGGAAGCGGTAACGGAAGCAACCTCGGAAATAGGCGTATTATCGGGAAGTCTTTTAAGTTCATCAACGGCTTTGCCGATAGTCATAGACATATTAGTACCTGTATCACCGTCGGGAACGGGATACACGTTAAGCTCGTCAACCTCACGTTTTTTGTTGGTTAAAGTAATAGCGGCGGAAATAACAGCGTCTCTGAATAAAGCACCGTTTATCAAAATAAACCCTCCAATCAAAAATAGACAGTACCGCCAGAACAGCGGCACTGTATGTTATTGCTTATGAATTCATATCGTCAACGTAGACGTTTACAGCGTTAACCTGCATATCGGTTGCTTCTTCAACAGTAAAAGCAACCTTGTGGGTGATGCTGTTTACAGCGGCGGCGATATTTGTACCGTAAGTGACCTTTATGTGGAGGTCAATTGAAAGACCGCCGTTTTTATCGGTACGGACGGCAACTCCCTTACGCTTGAAAAGTCTGCCTCCTGTAAGAGATGATACAGCGGAACGGAAAGTGTTGACGTTGCATACATCGGCAACTCCGAAGCAATCACAGACCGTATGGCGTACAAGCTCGGTTATATAGCTTTCTGAAACTGAAATTTTTCCGATATGATTTTCGATGCTGACCATTTAGCACACCCCTTTTCATTTTTGCAATATCGCACTAAAGCGCATTGCTATACTAATATATTATATCATACAAAATCTTATTTTACAATAGATTTTATGCCGATTTATCTGCAATTCACAACAATCCGTCATTATGCACAAAAACGCAGCACATTTAATGTTGTATTTAACCATTGTAGGGGCGGATATCCGCCCTCCTACACAATTTCATTTTTTTCATCAACTGTTATACACTGTTATACGTTTCGGGCAGATAATATCTGCCCCTACATAAAGGTAATATAATATAGTGTAATCAATAAAAACATATAACAATAAATTCTGTGTATATCTCATATATTTACCTGTTGGCAATTATCTAAAAAGTAGAAAATAAAAAATATTTTTCAGGACAGCAACATACAGAGCTTGTGCGAAAGATGCGAGGTCAGATTTTTCGTCAGGTTGTTCAGAAATTTCGCAGGCATACTTGATGTATGGCAAGGAAGTTCTGGGCAAGCTGACGGAAAATATGCAAGCAGATTTCGTGCAGGCTTTGTGAGTTGCTGTCCTCAGCAATCAACCATTTTTGGTTGAAAAAAGGCCGATTTTTGCCCTATAGTGAGGGGGTGTGTTTGAAAATGGTATTCATACAGAAAAAACAAATCAGAATTATAATCAGCTTACTGGGGCGAGAATTGCTTGTCTTGGGTAAAACAATTATTTTAATTCTGCCCAAAGTCGGGTTTCCATAGCAAGCATTTCATCAACAGCCTGTCTTACAGCGTTTTCAGCTTCGATTTCAAAGTCGCTTGAATTAGAGAGGTCAAACCAACCTGTTCTGTACAATCTTTTCCACGTGAAACCAGTTTTATTTGAATTAGGTTTAAGAATATCTATCATTTTTTCCATTGTTGCTCTTTGTTCATCGGGAATATTAACGCCTGTTATCTCAAATATGAGATAAAATCTTTCGTCTTCATATCTGAACCAATAAGAGTAAATACTAAGGGTTTTCCAAGCACTTATAGGTTCTTCAAGCAAGGGTAGTGCTTCATCCATTCTTTCAGTTCTGAAACAAGTACCGAAATCTTCCTCGTGTATGATTTTTCCTTCTTGAGATAGTTTTTGAAGCGTGTTTGTAATAGCTGAATAGATACCCGAATCTTCAATAGTTATATTATCATATATCAAATCGAGTGCCTGCCTGTGCTTATTATAGATTTTATTGCAAATCTCAATTAACTGTTTATCTTCCACAATATCCCTCCTGATTACTGTTATGTAATTCTGAATTAACAAGTCTGCTTCTGCATTTAAGCTGCAATTTTTACATATTTGCTCTAATATATCAGCAATGTCACTGTATGTAAAAACGCACCAATTGATATCATCACTGGGACTTTCGCCCTCGGGTGTAAGATATACATATAGTCGCTGATAATCAGAATATGTTTGTTCTAATTGCTTTCTGTAACGATTAAGCTGATTGTTATGCTCGTGAGAAAAGACTTTATTTTCTATAGCAATTACAATTTTTTCCTTATGAGATACAAGAAGAATGTCTATGTTTTTCTGTTCCCTATAAACAGAAAAACTGTAGAAATCAAGCAATAGATAATCAAAAATTCTTGAACTTGGGATTTGATTGCTCGAAACTAAGGTCTGCATAAAAAGGGATATGAATTTATCTCCCAATCTATGGCTGCCATTGGTGTCAAACAACCAGCCAAGCATATTACTGTGTCTGATTTCTGTTTCTGTTATTTTCAAAATATCAAATATATTTAATTTTGCAGTCCAAGGAGCAAGTTCTTCCAGACAATCTATATCAAGCAAAAATTGTTTTAAAGCTTGCTCATTAGTTAGTTGCATATCATTCATTTTTACACCTGCCAATATTTCATTGTAGACATAACCATTAACTCGTAACTTCTTTATTAAAAAATTTCAACGTATCCATTTTAATTGCCTTATGCTCGGGCTTATCAAGAGTGGGGTCATCGGCAAGAAGCTCCTCTGCACAGCGGCGGACATCCTCGGAAAGCATAGATATATCGTATGCTGAGGCTATTTTCAGCGGCGGAAGTCCGTGCTGTGCGCTGCCGAAGAAATCTCCCGGGCCGCGCATATTCAAGTCCTCCTGCGCTATTTTGAAGCCGTCAGTAGTAGCTGAAATTATCTTCATTCGCTGTATGCAGTCCTCGTTTTTGTTGTCGGTTATGAGTATACACGTACTCTCGTACTGTCCTCGTCCCACTCGTCCGCGGAGCTGATGAAGCTGAGAAAGTCCGAATCTTTCGGCATTTTCGATAATCATAACAGCCGCATTGGGTACGTCAACTCCGACTTCAACAACAGTGGTGCATATGAGTACCTGCAATTCGCCGCGGCTGAATTTCCCCATTACTTCCTCTTTTTCGGCAGCTTTCATACGTCCGTGTAAAAGCGCCGTTGTATAGCCTTTCAGCGTAGTTTTCTCCGCATTTTCCGCATAGGATTTCACGGCAAAAAGCTCGCTTTCGGAATCCTCAATCATAGGGCAGACAACATAAGCCTGCCGCCCCTCGTCAAGCCTTGCACGGAGGAAAGAAAACGCTCCCTCGCGCTTTTTACCCGTAACAGCATAGGTTTTTACAGGACTTCTGCCCTTCGGCAGCTGACGTATACTCGTAACATCTAAATCGCCGAAGATATTGAGGGCGAGAGTACGCGGTATAGGCGTTGCGGACATAATCAGCCTGTGGGGTGAGTCGCCCTTTTCCGCAAGGGCAGCCCTCTGCGAAACGCCAAAACGATGTTGTTCATCGGTGATAACAAGTCCCAGGGATTTATACTCCACATCCTTCTGGATTATAGCGTGAGTACCTGCCACAAGGTCAATTTCTCCCGACGCCAGTTTTTCGCGGATTTCCGCCTTTTGCTTTACAGGAGTTGAGCCTGTAAGCAGTGCTACGCGTATTCCCAGCGGTTCAAGAAACGAGCTGAAAGTTTTGTAATGCTGTGCGGCAAGTATTTCCGTAGGAGCCATAACAGCGGACTGTACGCCGTTTTTTGCCGCGAAACAGCAGGCGGCGGCAGCTACAGCGGTTTTACCGCTTCCCACATCTCCCTGCAAAAGCCGATTCATAGGGGAGCCGCTGCACATATCGGCTATGATTTCATCCACAGCGGAAGTCTGCCCCTCTGTAAGCTGAAATGGCAGAGCATCATAAAAATCCGCCATAGACAGGGATTTATCCATAACGTATGAGGTGGTTTTCTTCTTGCGTATTTTCAGCATAAGCATCCCCAGCTGCAGCTTCAGCAGCTCCTCAAAGGCAATTCTGCGTCTTGCGATTTCGGCGGCGTTATTGGTTTCGGGGAAGTGTATATTCCTCAGCGACCATACAAGGTCAGGGAGGGCGTATTTCTCGCGGATATATTCGGGGAGAGTTTCAAAAGGTGAGTCCTCCAAAATGGAGAGTGCTTGCTGCATATTAGTGCGCACAGCGTTTATGGGAAGCCCCTGAGTAAGCTTGTATACGGGCTGAATAAGCACAGGGGAGTCTGCAGGGATATACACAGGAGAGTGGATTTCTTTCCGTGTAAAGCCGCCTGTGACCTTGCCGTACATATAGTAGGTCTGGAATTCTTTCAGTGCGTGAAAGGCATAGACGTTGTTGTATACGACAACAATAATATCGTCAATTCCGTCAGTAGCGGCAGCATGGCATATAACAAGGCCTTTTCGGATAGCCTTAGGAGGGAGTTTTCTTGTGATTGTCAGCTTTAAAACGCAGTATTCTTCATTTTCAGCCTGCACAATGGGAATATGCGTGCGGAAGTCCATATAGTCGCGTGGGATATGGTACAATAGGTCATATGGCGACGAAATGCCTAATTTACGGTATTTTTCCCCTTTAGCCTTGCCTACTCCCTTTAAAAATTCAATATCCGAAAACAGATTTGCAGCCATAATACACTCCCTTTTAATTTTTGTTGTATACTTATTATACCACAAATGGGAGAAATGTCAAATATACTGGGAACCCTTACTGTTAATTTGTAATGCGTAATTATTTTTGCGAGCTGTCAGCTGATACCGCAGATAATTAACCTTTGATCGCCTGCAGGGGCTGCCCTGCAAAATGTAAACGTTTAATAAACATTACACAGAAATCGTTGACAAATATGGAAAGATATAGTATAATAAACCTATAATAATAAAACAAGTTGAGAGGATTTTGTTATGAATATACAGGAAATAATCACCCGACTTACACACGAAACTGAAATTCTGCCCGATGAATACGACGGAGCCTATAAACTTATGCGTAACGCGGTCAGACGCTACGAAAATCTCCGCAACAAATCAATCATTGATTACAGCGACCTTGACCTTATCTACTCTCTCTGTATCAGAACGGCTCAGAACGGTATGGACGCACAGAAGGAAAAAGTCCTGAAAAGCCACTTGCTTCACGCCGATAAGAAATCCCTCGCCAAAACAATTGACGATATATGGCTTCTTGCCTCAAAGAAGCGATATACGGGAAATCAGGACGATGATACAGTAACTGTAGGTATCTACGATACCAGCTTTGATTCTTTCCGTGATCGCTCTATAGCTGAAAATAAGGAATGCATACGGGATTTTCTTTCTCTCTGCCTTGAAATAGTTCAGCTTAACCGTGAAACCGATGAGGAAATATTTGAACTTGCCGAGGATGTGCTGAACAGGGATTTTGAGCAATCAGGACTTTCCATTGTGGTTGTATCGAGAATTCTTCACTGCTTAAAGCCCTTTACATTCCCCATTATAAGCGCAGGGGATGTACCCAGTATCTTTGCTTTTGTTGGCATAGACATTGAGGATGTTATGTCCGTCTCCGAATACGTTGATAACTGCCGTAAAATTAAGGAATACCGCGACGCAACGTTCAAAGTCCGTAACTATAAGATTTTTGAGCTTGCAGGCGAATATCTTGATGTTGAAAAGTATATTGAAGCGGACGATGACGAGGAAATTCTGCCCTATTCTCCCGAAATGGACGATGAGCCTAAGGTTGTCCGTGCCCTCAACCGCATACTCTACGGCCCTCCGGGTACAGGTAAGACTTACAATACGGTAAAACACGCCGTTGCTCTTGTGGAGAACAAGGAAAATGTAGATGATGAGCCATATGCCGATGTAAAAGCCCGTTTTGACGAATACTGCGAACACGGACGCATTAAATTCACCACATTCCACCAGTCGTTCAGCTATGAGGATTTCGTTGAGGGTATCCGACCTGTTATCGTTGATAAATACGGTAAGGAGTCATCCTCTGCCCACGCTGAAACAAACGTAATATACCGTGTATACGACGGTGTTTTCAAGACCTTCTGCGACAGAGCGATGAAAAATCCCTTTGTGAACTATGTTGCGGTAATTGATGAAATCAACCGTGGTAATATATCGAAAATTTTCGGTGAGCTTATCACTCTTATTGAAGATACAAAGCGCGGAACAGCGGTTACTCTGCCGTTTTCACAGCGTGAGTTCATAGTCCCCGAAAATGTATTTATTCTTGGCACAATGAATACAGCCGACCGTTCAATTGCAATGCTTGATACGGCTTTAAGACGCCGTTTTGACTTCACTGAAATGATGCCTGTACCCGAACTGCTGAAAAACTGCGGAGAAATTGACCTCTGCGAAATGCTTACGGCTATAAATCAGCGTATCGAGTACTACTACGACCGTGAGCATACAATCGGACACGCTTATTTTATGAACAAGAACGGCTCAATCCGCGATATAGGCACACTTAGAAAGATTTTCAACAACAGAATTATTCCCCTTTTACAGGAGTATTTCTTTGACGACTACGAGAAAATCCGTCTTGTTCTCAACGATGAAAACACATTTATTGAAACAATTCAGCCAAAATATATCAGAACATTCGACTCTGACCAGAATATATACCGCATAGGAAATCCCGAAAACTGGACGGAGCAGGATTTTATCAATATTTACAGGTAATACAAAATGAAAGAAATTATTGCTAATTTTGAAAATGATGTCATAATAGAGCTGAACGATGATAACGGGGAGCTTTTCGAGAAAATCGAGGATTTTGCCCTGCGTAATACTCAACTTATGACAGTGTGCTTTGACAAGGGCAAAAGAGTGGTTAAATCGCGGGAATATGCAGGCATTTTGCGCCTTAATGACGGTACCCGCGTGGAGGTATACCCTCGGCTCGGAAAGGATTTAACCCGTGCTAAAAGCCTTTTAGGGCGGATTGTGTCCGCTTATCTTGACCTGCCCTTTGAAAAAAATACAGCGGAGCTGCTTGACAGCGAAAACAGCTCCTTTATGGAATATTTCGCCGCTGTATTTATCCGCGAATTCTCAAAAATTATGAAAAGCGGTATGCTTTCGGGGTATACTTCCATTGAGGAGAATACCAACTCTATGCAGGGGAGCATACTCTTTTCAGAGAATATACGGCGCAATCTTGCACACCGTGAACGGCTTTACGTCCGTCACGATGTATTTACTCCCAACAGGGCGGAAAATCGCCTTATAAAGACGGCTGCGGCAGTACTTTTAAAGCTTGTGGACAGCCATAAAAATCAGCAGGAGCTGAAAAAAATCATTATTCAGCTTGACGAAGTGGAAATCTGCGACAGTATAGAGCGTGATTTTGCCGCCTGCGTAAATACGCGCAACGCCAAGAAATATACTGCGGTTCTCAATATATGCAGAATGGTTCTCCAAAAAAACAGCAGCGGATACTTCGGAAAATATGTGACAAATGCTGTATTTTTCCCCTTACAGGAGCTTTTTGAAGTGTATATGTCAAAGCTTGCCAAGGCTGCCCGTGAGGGCAAGGTGGTAAAGGCGCTTTCAAAGGCAGGATATCTTTGCTGCGAGCGGAGATTATTCCCACTTAATCCAACTATATCGCTATATGAGAGCGACGGCAGCATATACTGTGTAGGAAACGCGAAATGGCAGCATATTTCCGCGGTAAATGAGATTAATTCAGACGATATTGCCAAGCTTTACGCTGCGGCTGAAATGACAGGCAGCGATACAGCGGTTATGATTTATCCCTCCTACGGCAGTATTCCCGATGTGGAGCTTGCTTTCGATTTCGGCAGAAATGTCAATTTAATCATTGAATTTGCCGATTTTTCCGAGGGCAGCGAGGTGGCTGAATTTGTCTGCGAGTCCGAGGAATATGATGAGGATGAGCAGGAGAATATAGTTTCAGAGGAAATTGAGGAAACAGCCGAAAATCCGCCGCCTGCTATAGTGGAGGAAAATGAAAAAATCCCCGAAGTTACGGCTGAACCCGAAACTGCGGAGATTGCGAAAGCTCCCGAAAAGAAGCGTATTAAAATTGTAAAGCGTAAAAGATAATCGGTATAAAACAAAAAACCCCGATTCGCAAGACATCGGGGTTGATTATCAAAAATTATAATTACTGAGCAGCGTTAAGCTTCTTAGCGAGCTGAGCCTTCTTTCTTGCAGCCTTATTCTTATGCATAAGACCCTTAGCGCAAGCCTGGTCAACCTTCTTAACAGCGAGCTTGATAGCCTCTGCCTTATCAGCAGCGCCTGTAGCACAAGCGATGTCAGCCTTCTTGAGAACTGTCTTGAGGTTTGTTCTTCTGGACTTGTTAGCAGCAGCCTTAGTTGCGTTAACCTTAACTCTCTTCTTTGCAGATTTAATATTTGGCATAATTGCACCTCCCGAATTTTTCCACGGATAAACCGCAGTATATTACATATTTTATACATATCAGTTACGATATGCGGCAGCTGCAACGCACAGCTACCCACTGAGACAATAATAATTATACCATTATTTACTGAAAAAATCAATAGTAAAAAACGAAAGAATATGACAAATATTTGCTATTGAAATATAGCAATATTCACAAATTGCAGAGGAGAAGCATATGAATGTCAGAACAGACCTTGCTCTTGAACAGATAAATGAGGATAATCTGCCCGATGGTGTGAAGAAATACCGCCGCGGCAATGCCTTCGAAATAACTGAAATTGTCATTGAAAATGATAATCACCGTCATACTATCGGAAAGGGAAAGGGACGGTATATCACCCTTGAAAGCGGCAGTTTAAGCCGATATTGCGGCAATTACGAAGATATGGCACGGGAGCTTGCTGATGAGCTGAAAAGTATGCTCCCCGAAGGTGAAATCCTTGTGGCAGGGCTTGGAAACCGCGATATTACTCCCGACGCTATAGGCCCCTGGACAGCGGAAAAAGTCCTTGCTACGCGACATCTGCGCAGTGAGCTTAAAGAAAATGAAGCTGATTTTCTCACCTCTTTACGCCCTGTAAGCTGTCTTGCGGGGGGAGTGCTTGGGCAGACAGGCATTGAAACGGCGGAGCTTATAAAGTCTGTATGCCGCGAAATAAAGCCCTCTGCGGTTATTGCAGTGGACGCTCTTGCCTGTTCTGATGTAAGTCGTCTGGGCAATACAATACAGCTCAGCGACAGCGGAATATCCCCCGGAAGCGGCGTTGCCAACTCCCGAAAGGAGCTTTCTGCGGACTCTCTGGGTATACCTGTCATAGCGGTGGGAATTCCTACAGTGGTGGATATGCATACCATACTGCACAGCTATGGGGAGTGCGATATCCCCGAAGGTACACCGAATATGATGGTTACTCCCCGTGACATTGACCGTCTTTCTGAGCGTGGTGCAGAGCTTATAGCCTGCGGTATAAATCTTGCATTGCAGCCGTCACTTTCATTTGAGGATGTAAGAGGGTTGTTCTGATAATAAAAACGGCAGGAAAAATCCTGCCGAATAAATCAATATGCTACGGTTGTTTCTGTTGTGGTGTCAGTTGTTGTATCAGCTGTTGTTTCTGCCGATGAATCGGCAGTTGTTGTGGCTGAGAATGAATAAGGGGATGTTGTAAAGGAAAGGTTTTCGCTTCCGATTTCCGTCTTTTCGTCAACGTGGACTGTTACAATAAAGCCGTCAACATTATTTCCCGATATTTCGTATTTTACACCTGTGGGAACGGGTACGTTTGTAACTTCTGCAGCATCGTCTGAGGGATAGAAGTAAATCTCATAAGCTGCACCGTATTCGTCGTTGATTTTCAGATGCTCGTCGTTGTAATTGTAGGCGTTGCGGAGCAGTTCGATGTACTCTTCAAGGCAGAGGTTATTCTCTGTCATATACTTGGCGTGAGGTACACCCACATAGCGGAAATGCCACGGTTCACTGCGGTATTCTGTGATAGCTTCCTTTTCTTCTGTATAGCGGATAACAAAGCCGTATTTATGGCAATTATTGTTGAGCCACTGGAAATCGCCTGTACCCTGATAGTTATATTCAACGGTTTCGCTGAAATCAAAGGCAAGGCCTGTTTCGTGCTCGCTGAATCCGGGAGCGGCTACAATAGGCGCTTCTCCGTCGCCTGCGGTATTTGCCGTAAACTGGTCGTAAAGCTGCTGCTGGAACTCCTTTGTGCGGTGGGATCCATACACAATAAGGGTATCATTGTTGTAAATTTCGTGCCAGTCATCTACCATTTTTGCAAGAGGCTCATATGCAGGCTCAAGTATGGTGTAGTCATAATCAACGGCAGTAAAGGTTGAACGGCCTGCTTCATCGTTCTTTGTCATAATGCTGACGAGATTTTCAGTGCCTGTGCTGAAATACTGGTTGTCGTTGTTGACAAGTATAAGATTTCCGCTGAATTTCTTCTTTGTTTCGATAGGGGAGGGGGCGAAAACGATTTTATTCGGGTCAATAGCTGTAGAGGGGTCAGGAATTTCAATTTCGTCTATTTTTGTCGCTTCCTTATTTGTTGAGGGAACAACTTTTACGTGGTCAAAACAGCTTTTGCCGAGAAAGACTGATGTGCCGAGAATAACAGCACATATCACAAGCTCAACGGTTGTTTTAGCTTTTCTTATGCTTTTTTCTTTGCTGATGTCTTTAGGCATATTTTTCAGCTCCTGTAAATTTTTTCTACACGGTTTATTTTTCTCTTGCTCCACCAACTAACGCTTGAAGAATTGTGTATGAAGCTTGGGGAGCAATACAATTACTGTTATTATAACACGTATTGAGAAAAAAATACAGTGTTTTCATACATATTTCTGAATTTATCAGCACATCGCACAAAAACAGCTGTTAGATTTGTGCATAATATATGAACGAGATATAAAAATATACCTGTCAGAATTAATTAATATATGATATTTTGTCTCAGGGGTATTGCAAAAAAGTTCGGGAAATGTTATAATGGATTATAGACAATAGAACAATAAATGTAGAACAATAAATGGAAGGAGTGATTCTTCGTGATATGTAATGCTTGCGGAACAGAAAATGAAAATGGTTTTAAATTCTGCGTAAAATGCGGAAATAATATGGAAAATCCATCGGAAGTAAATTACGAGGCGGTAGACCGAGGAAATTATCACGCCGAAGAAGAATTTTCCGAAAACAGCGGTGGATTCACTATGGGAGAGGGTACCTTTGTCATAAGAGATACCACGCCTGCTGAAAGTAAAAAGAAAATGTATACCTCTGATGAGCTTAACGATTCTGAGGAGGAATTTGATTTCAGTATGTACGACGACCCTGCTATGGCACCATTGCCTGTACCTCAGCCGCCACAGCCTGTACAGCCTCAGCAGCCGATGTATAACCAGGGGGCGGCATATGGTCAGGCGCCAGCTAATCCTTATATGCAGCAGATGCAGCAGCCGATGATGTATGCACAGCCTCAGATAATTGGCTATGACCAGAATGGTATGCCCCTTTACGGTCAGCCACAGCCGATGATGTACGTACAGCCACAGATAATCGGCTATGACCAGAATGGTATGCCCCTTTATGGACAGCCGCAGCCGATGATGTATGCACAGCCCCAGATAATCGGCTACGACCAGAATGGTATGCCTGTTTACGGTCAGCCGCAGATGCAGGCACAGCCCCAGATAATCGGTTATGATCAGAATGGTATGCCTCTTTACGGACAGCCACAGGTACAGCCGATGATGTATGCACAGCCGCAGATAATCGGCTATGATCAGAGTGGTATGCCCCTTTATGGTCAGCCGCAGATTCAGCCAATGGGCGGAATGCCTATGCAGGGCATCCCACAGCAGCAGATGCAGCCTCAGATTCAGGCAGTACAGTCCGAACCAGTCAAGAAGGCTGAACCCGAAAAGGACGAAAAACAGGCGTTCTGGGACTTCTTTGACGAGGGCAGCAAGAAGGCTACCTCCCACGAAAAGGAGAATGATTTCTTCGGTAAAGCTGAACCTGACCCGATAATTCCCGAGGATCCCTTTGCGGATATCGACAACAGACGTAAAAAGCGTTTGCAGGAAAAGATGAAGGCTAACGGCGTTATGGGCGATATGCCTGTAGTTGACGGCTCAAAGCTGGAGAAAAACGATTCAAGTAAAATAAACAGCCTCTATATGCGTCAGGTTAATGACAGTTCATCTGGTGACCTTAAAGCTGGTACGAGTAAGCATAAGCATCGTGAAATGGATGAAACCAACGAGGTTGATGCATCACTTCTCTCGGAAAATCTCAATGTGAAATCAAGGGTATCTATGGGATATACCGACAGCGTTGACGCTGATAATATTGAAGAAGCTGTGCACGAACATCGCGAGGCGATTATGTCTCAGGATATTCGCGCTGTTGAGGCTATGCCAAAGAAGAAAAAACCATATGAAAGCGAGCTTGACAAAATCGAGCTTCCCGAATATATGCAGGCGAAAAAGACTCACCGCGAAAATACAGCAGAGATTCCTTCTCTGCCCGAGGTATGAAATAAATGAGGTAAGCTCATTTAAATAAAGGGGATATCCCTGAATAAAACAAAAGGAGAAAAGAAAAAATGAAGAAGTTAATGGAAGAATTCAAGGCGTTTATCACCAAGGGAAACATTATTGACCTGGCAATCGGTGTTATCATCGGCGGAGCTTTCTCAGGTCTTGTTACCTCTCTGCTTGATAATATCATTTCACCTATACTTGGTTTCTTTAGCTATGGTGGTATCAATGGATTCTCAATCACTCTGTGGAAGGCTGAGCTCAGAATAGGCGCCTTCTTTATGGACATTGTTAATTTCATTATTATGGCTGCTGTTGTATTCCTTATGATGAAGGCTGTAAATGCTATTATCAACAAGGTTAAGAAGCAGCAGGAGGCAGCACCTGCAAAGCCTTCGAAGGAAGAAGAGCTTCTCACAGAAATCAGAGACCTTCTCAAGGCACAGGCTGCTGATAAAAAGGCTGAATAATTTACATAAAAAGGACGGCTTGAACGGCTGTCCTTTTTATTTCCCGACATTTTTTCTGTTGACAACATCCTAAATAAACTGTATAATATAAAATGGATAATTAATACAGGAAAATTCCTGTGAATGGAGGATGTAAAAAATGAAATGTAAATTATGTGGTGCTGTTTACGATGACGATAATCTTTATTTCTGCATCGGCTGCGGTGCTATGCTGAAAAATCCTGCTACAGGAGAAATTGTCAGGGAAAACAGGGAGGATGATTTTCCCGAATATGTTGCTGAGACTGAGGAGATAGCAGAGACTGAAAACGCAGATATTCTGCTTGAAACAGAACCTGTAGAAGCTCCCAAAATACTTCCCGAATCTGAGCCGACAGCGGAGCCTGTTCCAGAACCCGAAGCGGAACTTTTGCCGCCTCCTGTTCATAATGACAAAAGGGAAGTGGTATTTTCTTCTGATGAGGTTGAAAATATGCCTGTCCGCGAGCCGATTAATGAAGCTCCGAAGAAAGAGCCTTTCATAGAAAAAGAGCGTGAAAAGGCAGCGGTAAATAATGCAGCTGCCTCTGTTCAGAGTGATGAGCAGCCTGTATCTCCGCCTCCTGCCGCGCCTGCTAAAACAGGTTTTGGACGGCTTTTAGGAGCGTCGGTTGTATCGTTTATAGCTGCTTTACTTCTCATTGCTGTAAGCCTGTTTTTCAGCTTAAAGCTTGGATTTACGGGTACAAATCTTCACAATATTGCTGATGGACTTGATAAATGGGCGGTTATCAATGCCCGTTTCAACGATATGACTTTAGCGGAAAATCTCTACTACGAAACAGATTTTGACAAGGCTACTCACGGTTTTGCGGATAAAACCGAATTTACTCTCTATCTTGCAGGTACTGATTTCACAGGCTTCTGTGCTGATAAGCTTGAAGCTTATGCGGATTACATAATTGATGGGGTAGGGGAGGAGCCTACGCTTACAGAAAGCGAAATAGTTGACTTCTTTAAGGCTAATCACGACAGAGGAACAGAGATTTTCGGCTATGAAATGCAGACAGCCGATTACAACGCTATCCGCAGCAGTCTTGCAGCTAACGAAACAGCTGAAAAGTTCTCTGTAAGCAAAATCGGCTGGGAGTTGAAATTCCGCCTTGAAAGCATTGGATACATACTTTCTTATGTTACAATAGGCATTCTTGCAGCTCTTTCCATTGTCCTTATGATATGGGTTGCTGTTATTGTAAACCGCAGCGGCAGACATATTCTTGGATTCCTTGGCAATATATTTGCCTGGAGCGGATTTGCTGTGCTTCTTGCGGCTGTAGCTGCATCAGCAGGAGCGGCTCTCGGATATGCTGTAACAGGTGATTTCATCTGCTATCTGAGCAGTACGCTTCTTCTTCCTACAGCTTTATATGCGGCTTGTATCGGTGCAATCCTCCTCATTTCAGGACTTATTATCAAAAAGGTGAAAAGCTCCATTAAGGTTAAGGAAAAAATACAGAAAGCATCGAGCAAGATAAATTAAAATCTGACGGAGTATCATTGAAACTTGCTGGGGAAAACCTTTCTGAAGAAAGGTTATTCCCCAGACCCCTTTCCAAAGACTTTCAATTTTAAATTTTCATAACAGGGATTCATCCCTGTTATGAAAATTAAGATAAAAGTTTTAGGGAGGGAGTTTGAGGGATGACCCTTTTTCAAAAGGGTCTCCCTCAATAAATTTCTATAATGTTCGTTAAATTTCAATTTATCTTTATAGTACAAAAAAGAGTTAAGAATCGCTTGGATTCTTAACTCTTATTTTTTGTATTACTTCTTAGAAGCTTTTGCTTTCTTTCTTCCAACCAGCCAGGACCATGTTACAGGTGCTACGAAAATTGATGAGTAAGTACCTGAGATAAGACCGAAGATAAGTGGAATTGAGAAGCTGAGAAGTGATGTATAGCCGCTTACGAGTACAACAATTGATACAATTACCATTGTGCCGATTGTTGTTACAGATGTTCTGATAGAACGAGTAAGTGACTGTGTACATCCCATATTGATAAGCTCGTTAAGTGTTGCTGTGGGATAAAGTGACTTGTTTTCTCTGATTCTGTCGTAAATAACGATTGTGTTATTGATAGAATAACCGAGAATTGTCAGGATTACCGCAACGATATTTGCATTGAACTCAAATCCGAAAAGGATTGATGCTGCAAGTGCTGCCATAAGGTCGTGAAGCAGTGCGAAAATTGAACATAAACCTGCAAGCCAGCCACCGATTTTTCTGAATCGGATTGCAATATAGATAATGATGAGGATAGCCGCAAGGATTACAGCTAAAAGGCACTTAAGCAGGAATTCACGTCCTGAAGCAGGGCTTACGTCGTTGGAATCGAAAAGCTCAAGCTTGTTGTCAGGGAATTTCTCATTAAGAGCATTTGTAAGTTCAAACTGTCTGTCAGCGTTAAGTCCTTCATTTGATGTGAAGGAAATTGTAATCTGATGACCGCTTCCGTCAAGGCTTTCACCTGTACGGATTGTAACAGGAGAGTTTACAACACTCTGTACTGTGGAGCTTACATCGTTTGTGTTAAGCTCGCCGTCGTAAGAGTAGGTAAGCATTGTACCGCCCTTGAATTCGATTGCGAGGTTTACTCCTCTGATAAGAATACCTGCTAAAAGAGCAACTGCAACGCATATAACGATTGCAAGAATCATACGTTTCTTATTACAGAAGTTGTATACCTTCTGATTGATTGCAGCTGCAGGTGCAGATGCAGTGGAGGAGGTAGCTTTCTTTTTGATTTTGCTGTCTATATTACTCATTTAGCGTTACCTCCATAAAGTTTTCTGTTCTGGAGTCCCTTGAACTTGGAAAGTGATGTAACCATAAGTCTTGAAGCAAATACGCCGAAGATGAAGTTACATACAACACCGACAAGGAGAGTGAAGCCGAAGGAGTATACAACACCCTCGGTTGTAGCACCGAACATAAAGAATACCGTGCTGTTGAGAATCTTTGAGAAGAAGCTTGTTGGAACACCAAAAGCACCCATAAGGATAATAGCGATGAGTACGTTTGTGATGTTACCGTCAAGGATAGCGGAGAACGCACGTCTGTAAGCTACGCGGATAGCAACCTCAAGAGATTTTCCTGAGTTGATTTCTTCCTTGATACGTTCACCGGTGATGATGTTTGCGTCAACACCCATACCAACGGAAAGGATGATACCTGCAATACCGGGGATTGTGAGAGTTGAGCCGGGCATAAAGCCGAACCAGCCTGTTACAGCTGCAAGTGTTGCGGCAATCTGTCCGATGATACCGATGATAGCAACTACACCGGGTACCTTGTAAAGAATAATCATATAAATCGCAATGAATATAAATGCGATGCCTGCTGCAAGTACAATTGCGTCAAGTGAGCCTTCACCCATTGTTGATGAAATTGTCTTGAAGCTTGTTGTTTCCATTTTGAAAGGAAGCGCACCGGAGTTAATCTGGTCAGCAAGCTTCTTTGATGATTCATTGTCAAAGTTACCTGTGATAACTGCGTTTCCGTCTGTAATAGCATTGTTTACAGAGGGGGCGGAAATCATAGTGCTGTCCATCCAGATAGAAATTGGAGTGCCTGTTCCTGCAAGCTCTGCTGTAGCCTGAGCAAATGCCTGCTTTCCTGAATCGTTAAGGGCAAGTGTTACAACCCACTGGAAGTTGCCGTAATCATCAGGCTGCTGCATATAATCAGCGCTGGCAATATCGGCACCCTTGAGGATAACCTCGCCTGTGGGAGTGATATTTCCCTCTTCGTCAGTATCATAATCGCTTCCGCGGCGGAAAGTAAGCTCTGCCATCTCGCCAAGCTCCTTAACAGCTGCTTCTGCATCGTATTCGCTTTCACCTGCCTGCCAGGGGAAACGAACGATGATACGGTCTGACTTATAGTCACTGTAGATTTCATTGTCGTTGATACCCAGAGTGCTAAGTCTGGTTTTCAGCGTTTCTGTAGCTGCGTCGAGCTGCTTATCGCTTGCGTCGAATCCGTCTGCAGGAGCAAAAGTAACGTCAACACCGCCCTGGATGTCAATACCAAGACGAATGTCATCGATACCTTTTACGACGGTAGTCTTATTATCGCCGTAATAGTAGTCAAATCCTGTAAGTGCGGATACTGTGAATAACGCAATAAGAGCAACGACAATGAAGAAAGTTAGTTTGTGAATCTTTTTCACGTCTTATGCCTCCTATTCGGTAATGCTCCTCTTGGGGGAATATTACCATTGATTTTTGTCTGTGACAATTAATATTATTGTACAATATTTCACAGAAAAAGTCAAGTATATCAAAAGCGAATATACATATTTTGAGATATTGCACAATTTGAATACCTGTTTTTTGGTAATATCAACATTCAGTTGAAATGCTTCTGCGAAATTTTAAGTCGGTTCATTGCTCTGTTCAGTGCAGCCTGAGTTTCATAGTATTCCTTTATACTCTGCTGCTGTCGGAGCATTTCCTCGGCACGCTCCCTTGCCTCCTCGGCTCGTTTTATGTCGATTTCCTCGGGAAGCTCGCAGGAATCCGCAAGGATTACCGCCCTGTCGGGGAGAACTTCAATAAAGCCCTCGGATATGGCTGCATGTTTCCATACGCCGTCAACCATATATTTCAGTTCACCTGTGGGCAGACAGGTTACAAGCGGTTCGTGACCTGCAAGTATGCCTAAATGACCGTCTATAGCCGTTATTACAAGGTGTTCGCAGTCGCCCTGAAAGAATATTCTGTTGGAGGTGATAATCTCCAGATAAAAGGTTTTAGCCATAGTTATATACCATTTTCGATTTCCTTAGCCTTTGCAAGCACATCGTCAATTGTGCCTGCCATAAGGAATGCGGCTTCGGGGATATTGTCCATTTCGCCCTCGATAATCGCCTTGAAGCCCTGTATTGTGTCCTTTATGGGGACATATTTGCCTTTAAGACCTGTGAAATTCTCCGCAACGTTAAAGGGCTGCGACAGGAATTTCTGAATCTTTCTTGCGCGGTATACTGCCAGCTTATCCTCCTCGTCAAGCTCTTCCATACCGAGAATTGCAATGATATCCTGCAATTCCTTGTATTTCTGGAGCAGCTCCTGCGTGCGTCTTGCAACGTAGTAATGCTCCTCACCCACTACATCGGGTTCAAGAATACGGGAGTTTGATTCAAGAGGGTCAACAGCGGGATATATACCCTGCTCGACGATTTTTCTTGAAAGTACGGTTGTTGCGTCAAGATGTGCGAATGTAATGGCAGGGGCAGGGTCGGTTAAGTCGTCGGCAGGTACGTATACTGCCTGAACTGACGTAATAGAGCCGTTTTTGGTGGATGTAATACGCTCCTGAAGCTCGCCCACTTCCGTGGCAAGGGTTGGCTGATAGCCAACAGCGGAGGGCATACGTCCCAGCAGCGCCGATACCTCGGAGCCTGCCTGTACATATCTGAAAATATTGTCAATGAAAAGCAGTACGTCCTTATGCTCACGGTCGCGGAAGTATTCCGCCATTGTAAGGCCCGTCTGAGCAACGCGCATACGTGAGCCCGGAGGCTCGTTCATCTGACCGAAAACGAGAGCCGTCTTGTTTATAACTCCCGATTCCTGCATTTCGTTCCAGAGGTCGTTACCCTCACGGGAACGCTCTCCAACGCCTGTGAAGATAGAGTATCCGCCGTGTTCTGTAGCAATATTGCGGATAAGCTCCTGTATAAGTACGGTCTTGCCTACGCCTGCACCGCCGAAAAGTCCGATTTTACCGCCCTTTGCATAGGGTGCTATAAGGTCGATGACCTTGATGCCCGTTTCAAGTATCTCAACAACGGGGCTTTGTTCCTGAAAAGTGGGGGCTTTACGGTGTATCTCCCACATTTCAGCAGCGTCCACATCGCCTTTTTTGTCGATGGGTTCACCGAGAACATTGAACATACGTCCCAGAGTTTTTTCGCCTACAGGGACTTTAATGCAGGCACCTGTAGCCGTAACCTCCGTATTCTTGCTCAGTCCCTCGCTGGAGGCAAGCATAATACAGCGGACGGTGCGGTTGCCCATATGCTGTGCAACCTCCATAATACGCTGTTTTCCGTCAACAGTAACGGAAAGAGCGTCCTTTATCATAGGGAGCTTTCCCGAAGGAAACTCCACATCAATAACAGGCCCGATAACCTGTGTTATTCTTCCTTTTTCCATTTAAAATGAAAACACCTCTTTTCGTTATTCCTCCTGTACCTTAGCCGCGCCGCCGCATACTTCGGTGATTTCCTGCGTAATGGCGGATTGTCTTGCACGGTTGTACATAAGTGAGAGGTCGTGTATCATATCCTTTGCGCTTGTGGTAGCTGCGTCCATAGCCGTCATACGCGAATGCTGCTCACAGCAGAAAGCCTCAACCATTGCGCCGTAGATTATACCCTTTGCGTACTGGGGAATGAGATAGTCCATAACCTTTTCGGGGGAGGGCATAAATGAAGCCTTGGGCAGTTTTTTCATTGTGCCGTCCTTAGCTTTGCCAAAATGCCTGCGCTCAAAGGGCAGCAGCTGGACTGTACGAGTTTCCTGCACGTTGGAAGTCACCATATCCGTATAAAGTACCCATACCTCGTCAAGTTCCTTTTTCTTGAACTTTTCAAGGACTATATCAGCTATTTCAGCGGCACGGTAAAGGGTGGGATTCTGCGTTGTATAGAGAAATTCTCCGTCAACATATGCCTGCTTTCCCGATTTTATCCTCCGCTGGAAGTAAAGTCTGCCTACCTGTCCCATAACAAAGAGATAGCAGTTGTCAAGGTCGGCAGCGGCGTCAAGCCTTTCCTCGGTGTATTTAAGGATATTATGGTTATAGCTGCCGCATAAGCCTTTATCGCCTGTAATAACGATATATCCCTTTTTACGCTTATCCTCAGGGATGTTTGAACGCCTGTCAAAGTACATCTGCCTCATATGGGGCGTATGCTCCAGAACGCTTTCAATAGTCTCCTGCAATTTGTAGAAATACGGCTCGGTGGAATCAAGTGCCTTTCGCGCCTTTTTCAGCTTTGAGGAGGATATGAGGTACATAGCGTTGGTGATTTTTAAAATCTGCTTTATACTTTCAATTCTCTCGTGGATTTCTCTTATATTCGGCATAAAATCACCTTATTCCTCAAATGCCGTTACAATACGCTCTATGCGTTCCATAAGGTCATCTGTAAGCACGCGGTTTTCCTCGATTTCCGCAATAATATCCTGTCCGTAGCTGTTGATATAGCTCATAAGCTCGGAGATATATTCTTTAAGCTCCTTTGGCGTAACGTGCTTGAAAAGTCCGTGCTGAGCCGCATACAGAAGTATTACCTGCTCATAGTGGGGACGGGGATTATATAAAGGCTGTTTCAGCATTTCCGTAAGCATATGACCGTGGGCAAGAAGCTCCGATGTAGCAGGGTCAAGCTCTGATGAAAACTGGGTGAATATCTCCATTTCCTTGAATTGTGCAAGGTCGATACGGAGATTTCCTGCCGCCTTTTTCATAGCCTTTGTCTGAGCCGCACCGCCTACACGGGATACGGAAAGACCATAGTTCACCGCAGGTCTTTGTCCCGAATTGAAAAGCTCGCTTTCAAGGAAAATCTGACCGTCAGTGATAGATATTACGTTTGTAGGGATATATGCGGATATATCGCCTGCAAGAGTTTCTATAATCGGTAATGCTGTAAGTGAGCCGCCGCCGTGTTCATCATCAAGACGGCTTGAACGCTCCAGTAATCGCGAATGGAGATAGAATACATCTCCGGGGTATGCCTCACGTCCGGGGGGACGGTGGAGCAGCAGGGACATTGCACGGTATGCTACGGCGTGCTTGGAAAGGTCATCGTATACGATGAGTACGTCTTTGCCCTTTGACATAAAGTATTCCGCAATTGCTGTGGCAGAATATGGGCATATATACTGGAATGGTGCAGGCTCTGACGCTGAGGCGGTTACAACTACGGAATAATCCATAGCGCCGTATTTTTTCAGCGTATTCACAACCTGTGCCACGGTAGAGGATTTCTGACCGATAGCCGCATAAATGCAGATTACGTCCTGCCCCTTCTGATTTATGATAGTATCAATTGCTATTGAGGTTTTTCCCGTCTGTCTGTCGCCGATAATCAGCTCACGCTGACCTCTGCCGATTGGGAACATTGAGTCAATGGCAAGTATTCCTGTCTGTAATGGTACATTTACGGACTTTCGCTCAATAACTCCGGGGGCTTCACGCTCAATGGGGAAGTAATCCTCTGCGTGAATCTGTCCCTGTCCGTCAATGGGAGAGCCGAGAGCGTCAACAACTCTGCCTAAAAGCTCGTCGCTTACGCCTATTCCTGCTCGCTTGCAGGTGCGGACAACAGTTGAACCCTCCGTAAGGCCGTAGTCATCGCCAAGAAGAACGACACCAATGGAATTATCCTCTATATTCTGGACAATACCTCTTACGCCTGTTTCAAATTCTACAAGCTCGCCGTACATAACGCCGCTCATACCGCGGACGCGGGCAATACCGTCGCCGAGGCGGATGATAAAGCCTGTTTCGGAAGCTCCTGAACGGACTTCAAAATCCTTTATTCCCGTTTTCAGTACGGATATAATATCTTTTGACTTGAATTCTCCGCCGCTTATTGTAACGCCCTCGTTTGCTTTCTTTTTGAGGTTATCGCGGATAGAACGGAGACTTGTGCGGTAGCTGCGGTCGAATTCAACATCGCCTGCGCTGAGGATAAAGCCGCCGATAATATCGGGGTCGTGCTTATACTCAATGTCCACATCTTCCTTGGTGAACTTCTCCATTATAAAGCGGCGAAGCTCTGCCTGCTGATTTTCAGTCAGGGGAGTTACATAGCGGACAATTGCCTTTATGCTTTTCTGCTTTTCAAGGAGAGCGTCAAGGTAAGCGTCAAATATCTCCTCGATTTCGCCCATAAGTCCCGATTTTGCGGCATTTGCCACGGAACGTTCAAGGGATTTCGGGAAAATCTGCTTTATTGCAATTCTCTTTTCGTCATATGTAATAAGGGGATTTGCCAATGTATCCTTTACATCGGGACAGGCTGAAAATATGCCCTTTGCCGTTTCTATATCCTCGCGGCTTATATTAAGGCGAAGAAGTTCATTAAGGAATTCCTTTGCTGTATCTCTCATTCTGCGTCAGCCTCCTCTGCGGAAAGGAATTCGTCAACAAGGCGGCGGTTTTTCTCATCGTCCAGATTTGCTCCTACAATTTTAGAAGCGGCTTCAACGGCAAGGTCGGCAATTTCAGAATGAGCCTGGCGGATAACGCGTTTACGCTCGTTTTCGATTGTTTCGCTTGCAGCTGCAACGATATTTTCCGCTTCCTCGTGGGATTTGCGGATAATGGCTGTACGCTCGCTTTCTGCCTCGTCGTGGGCTGTGCGGAGTATCTTTGCAGCCTCCTCCTTAGCCTCGCTTACAGAGGCTTCGTATTCAGCTTTCAACTCCTCAGCCTCTTTTTTGGCACGTTCAGCGTCATCGTAATCCTTCTGTACAGCCTGTGTGCGGTCGTCCAGCATTTTGTTGATTGGTTTAAACAGGAATATTCTGAGCAGCACATACAGCAGAAGTACGTTGAAAACAGTCCAGAAGATATTCCAGAATTCAAATTTAAGCATTAAAAGACCTCCGTCAGGGCTGTATTACTTACCGCCAAGCATAATGATGATGAGAAGTGCGATAACAAAGCCGTAGATAGCTGTAGCTTCTGCAAGTACGCATCCCAGAAGCATTGCGCTTCTGATGTCCTTTTTAGCCTCTGGCTGGCGTGCGATAGCCTCTGTAGCCTTTGCTGTGGCTATACCAATACCAACACCTGCACCTGCACCTGTGAGAACTGCAATAGCAGCACCGATAGCAACTAATCCCATAATAAATACCTCCAAGATTTTTTTAATTTTCTGACACGATTTTTTGTGTCTGAGATTGCTTATTAATTTGAGGATTTGTATGACGTTTTATACATACCCCTCTATAATAGGGCAAAAATCGCCCTTTTTTCAACCAAAAATGGTTGATTGTCTGGGACATCAACACACACAGCCTGCACAAAATCTGCTTGCATATTTTCCGTCAGCTTGCCCAGAACTTCCTTGCCATACATCAAGTATGCCTGCGGAATTTCTGAACAATCTGACGAAAAATCTGACTTCGCATCTTTCGCACACGCTCTGTGTGTTGATGTCCTGAAAAATAATTTTTATTTTCTCCTTTTTGGATAATTACCAACAGGAGAAATTATTGATAATACACAAAATTTACTGTTATATATTTTTCTTGAGTTTGTTATATTATATTTGCAGCCCCAGGCTTTTAATCGCTGTTTTCTTTTATGAAGTCAACAGTGTACTGAACGAGTTCATCTCCAGAGTAAGGAAGATAGTAATGGTCAGCATCTTCTTCTACTATTTTTTTAACATTAGGAAAAGATTCCATAGCCTTGTCGTAAGCCTCAGGATAATTAATAAAAATCGCATCCTTTGTTCCAGTTAAAATTAGAACATTATTTTCATAGGATTTCATAATTTCAAAAATATCCATTGCCATTAATTCTCGTGCAAGCGGTTCTCCTATTTCACCGCCTTCAAGAATAAATGTTTCAGTACTATCATTATAAAGATTACGAAATTCATCGGGCATCTGAAATGCAGGATTTAGACCTATAAGTCCCTTGAATATGTCGGGGTGTTCTGCTGCCGCCATTGTTGCAAGAATACCGCCGTAACTATGTCCCCAGATGAACATATTATTTTCATCAATTGCAGGATATTCTAAAACCATATCAGTTACAGACATAATATCCTTTAAGCAGCTGCTAGGACACATATCAAAAAACTCGCCTTCACTGTAAAATTTTCTAGGATCATATCCTCTGCAATCAAAGTTTACAGTAGCAACCCCTCTTTTAGCAATTTCCTTTGCTGTATCTGTAAATTCAGGATAATTAATTCCCAGACCTGAAAGCATCATAACTGTAGGGAACGGTCCCTCACCTTCGGGAAGATACATTACACCCTTGACCTTCTGACCGTCAACATAATGAACGAAGAACTTCTCTCTATCGGATATATCCTTGATTATAGTTTCTGTCGATTTTTCTGTCGGTGCCTCTGTAACTTCCTCTGTGATCGCTTCTGTAGCTGTTTCAGTTGGTGTTACAACGGGTTTTTCTTCGGTATCAGCCGCTGATGTGCAGGCTGTAAGCGTCAGTAATGATGCAAGTATGATTGTAAATAATGATTTTTTCAATGTAATTTCTCCTAAATTTTAATCATTCCTCAATAGCTTCTGCCATAAAGAGAGAAGTAAGGAATACAAATACGTATGCCTGGATTGCACCGTCGAATATGTCGAAATACAGGCTGAATGGTACGGGAATACCGCCTGGAATGCATATCTTTATAAGCTCCATTACAACAAATGCGCCTAAAACATTACCGAAAAGTCGCATACTCATTGAAAGGGGGCGGGTTACAAGCTCCAGTAAATTCATAGGCAGCATTGCTGGCATTGGCTCTAAAAAGCCCTTTGCCCATTTCTTACAGCCCTTTTCCTTAAATCCTGCAATCTGTATCAGAATTGACGCCATAACCGCCAGGGCAACTGTTACGTTGATATCCTTAGTGGGCGGAATAAAGCCGAAAATACCAATTATATTGGAAAATCCTATGTATATCAGAAAGGTTTCCAGTATGGGCAGATACTTTTTGCCGTGAGGGCCGAGAGTGTCAAGAAAGAAGTTGTTCATCCACTCAACGCCGATTTCAATAAGGCACTGTTTTCCCTTAGGGACTTTTTTCATATTGTGTGTCAGGATAATTGAAAGAAGTACCACTACCGCTATGATAATCCACGATACCAGGCAGGAATCAGGGACGGGTATGCCGCCAAAGATGGGGATTGTAAACGCGGTATGGTTTTCAAGCTCTTCCATAAGCTTTTCTGAAAGATTATCCATTACATCACCTTTCTTTCGTAAAAAAAATAAAACGGAAACAGCCGTTTATCAGCGTTTCCGTTGGTGTTTTTAGCTGTTTAATGATATACTATAATAATACATCAAAATATTGTAAATGTCAAGGTTTTTTTAAGCTGTTAGCCTTTAGTCTTTAGCTTTTAGCTTATGAGAAAATGTTAAACTACTTCGTGTGACATTTCATCAAAATAGCAGTACATAACTCCAAGTGTAATAAAAAGTGATAAGATTAGCATCAGCGTAGAAATATATATTATTACTTTACCTATAGATTTTTTCTCTGATATTATCTTAATTAATACAGACAATGTAATTATAGCTATTGAAATCAGGATACAATATATCGGATTCATATGGTATGCGATTGCTTTGCCCATATAATCCGAATATTTGTAAGTGCTTTTGTTATAATTCCAGAATATAGTAAAAAATAGCTTAATTCCAAACTTATCAAACAGCATATTCAAAAAAGAACTTATACCATAATAGATATGAATAATAGTCAAAGATATTTCACTTAAAAGCAGAAGTAAAGAAACAATGTATTTTTTCATTATTCACCGTTATTAATCAAATCTATAGCCTTGTCAAGCCGTTCAATCGCTCCCGAATTGAGCTTTTCCGACAGTCTTACCCTGTCAAGCTCCCTTTTGAAGCCGTTAAGCTCATTGGCAAGGGTTTTCATAATTTCCTCATGCTTCAATGCCTTATCTTCAAGGGCACATACGCGCTTTATAAGGTCGTTTATATTGGCGGCAAGGACTTCATTGGCGGAATTCTGCTTTTCACCGAATTCCGTGAGCTTTTCGCCTGCGTTAAGTACGCCTATACGCTCGTGACCGCCAAAGGTACGCATTTTTTCATTGGTAAGCTTCATATCCATATAATTCAGCTCCTTTTTCGCCAGTAGTTCAGTGTGTCTTCTATTGTCTGTTCAACAGTTATTTCAGCTTTCCAGCCTGTATCTGTCTGTATTTTCGTTATATCGGGTTCAATTATTGGTATATCCGCGGCTCTCATACGCTTTTCGTCCCTTTCTACCGTGATTTTCGCAGTTGAAAGGCTCAGCGCTGTATCGAGGATATACTGTATTGCTGCGGCTTTGCCTCTGCCGATGTTGTAAATCTGTCCGCTTACGCCCTTTTCTGCAAGAAGGCGATAGCCACGGACGATATCGCGGACATCGGTGAAATCACGCATAGCAGTCAGATTGCCCACGGACATAACAGGGGATTTTCTGCCCTTTTCAATTTCCGCTATCTGTCGGCAGAAATCGGATATTACAAATATGCTGTCCTGCTTCGGGCCTGAGTGGTTGAAGGCTCGCACCATAACAATATCAAGCTTATAGGCACGGGCATATATTTCCGCTGTCATTTCCTGACAAGCCTTTGTGGCGGCGTATATATTCCCGGGATGAAGCGGCTCTGTTTCTTTAAGGGGACAGGAATTTTTCGAAATATAGCCGTATTCCTCCCCAGAGCCTACAACGATGATACGGGGATTTCTCTCATATTCGCGGACAGCCTCAAAGAGATTTATTGCGCCGATTACGTTTATTTCTGCCGTAAGCTGCGGCTTTTTCCAGGAAAGTGCCACAGAACTTTGTGCGGCAAGGTGAAATATAATATCGGGCTTTACTTTGTCAAGAATTGCCGATATATCGTCTTTTTTCAGTATATCAAGGACAAAGCTGACGCAGTCGCTGCCGATTTTTTCACTTTCAAGGCAGGTTGCATAAACCTCATAGCCGTTATTTTTCAGCTCGTTAATGAGATATCCGCCGACAAATCCGCCTCCGCCGATAATAAGCGCTTTCATCGGTCGATGCCCTCGGAAAGATAGTCGTAAAGTCTGCGGATAACGTCCTTTTCGTTAAAGTTATCCATAACACGCTGTGAAGCCTTTTTGCCCAATTCTTCGCGGAGTTCCTTATCCTCGGCAAGGCGGTTTATTGCCTTTGCAAGTGCTTTTGCATCTGAGGGTGCAACCGAAAGTCCTGTTTCGCCGTCAAGGCTTACATGAGGTACTCCTGAGGGGAGATTTGTATTTATTACAGGCTTTCCATAGACCATTGCTTCAAGCTGTACAATGCCGAATGCTTCGCTTTTTACAACGGAGGGCAATACGAATATATCGCAGTCCGCGTATGCCTGTTTCAGCTCATCATCGGGGAGAAATCCCAGAAAATGGACTTTATCTGCAAGACCGTGCTTTTCCGCATATGCTTTGAGGGAGTTTTCAAGCTCGCCTGTACCTGCAATGAAAAGCTCGCAGTTTTTTACCTTGGAGAAGGCTTTCAGAAGGACATCCACGCCCTTATAATATACAAGTCTGCCTGTGAAAAATACCTTTACGCTGTTTTTATCTGTAAGCTTTTCTGTAAGAATGGGTTTTCTGTCGATATTAAGGTAATCCTCAACAGTTATGCCGTAGGGGAGTATGCGGCATTTTTCGCGATATTCATAGAGAAAATCAGAGCCGTCAATATGTCCCTCTGTGGCGGTGAAAATAACATCGGCACGGTCGAGAAGATATTTCAGCAGTGGTTTATATAAAACAAGAAGCTTTTTCTGCTTTACAATATCGCTGTGCCAGGAAATGGCAACTTTTCCTTTATATCCCGACAAAAGCAGAGCCATATCCGCAAGGGGAAAGGGGAGGTGGATATGCACCACATCGGCTTTACGCGACATTCTGCGGAATTGTTTGATGAACTGCACTGACAGGGGACAGGAGAAATATGTTCCCAGACTTGCCGCACGTATAACGGGGATTCCGTTGACGCGCTCTCTTATTGTGCCGCCCTGATTTTCGCAGCATACAAGGGTGCGCACCTGTACGTTGAATTGTCCTAATTCTTCTGAATACTGCTTCACAAGGGTTTCAATTCCGCCTACGTGGGGGAAATACGCTTTGTTGACTTCAAGTACTTTCAGTTTTCTCATTTCATAAGCTCCTTATAGACGTTATAGAGAAGCTCCGCGGAGTGGTCCCAGGTAAGGGTTTTTGCCCTTTCAAGACCGCGGCGGCTTAAATCTGCTCTTAATTCGGGGCTGCTCCAGAGGGTATAAAGTCCCTCGGCGATAGTTTCCTCGGAGTATGGGTCGCAGTATACGGCACAATCTCCTGTTACCTCGGGAAGTGAAGCCGCATCTGCTGTAAGCACGGGAACTCCGCACGCCATAGCTTCAAGTGGAGGCATACCGAATCCCTCGTAAACAGAGGGGAAAACGAATGCTAAAGAGCCGCACATAAGGGGATTTATATCCTCTGAGGGGATATACTGGGTGAAAAGCACCTTGTCGGACAGGTTCAGGTCTGTAACACGCTGGAAAATAGCGTCATAAAGCCAGCCTTTGCCCCCTGCAAGTACAAGCTTGGGAGCGTTTTCCACACGCTTGCAGAACATATCATAGGCTGTAATGAGTCTTTCGAGATTTTTTCTCGGCTCGATAGTACCGAGATAGAGGAAGTAATCGCCCTCAATGCCGAGTTTTTCCTTTACCTCAGTTATGCGCTGCGAATCCTCGCAGGGCTTGAATTTTTCAAGGTCAACACCGCAGGGTACAACGCGGATTTTATGCTCGTGCTGGGGGTAATAGCGTATAATCTCCGATTTGGAGAACTCTGAAACGGTTACAATCATATCCGCCCTTTCCATCGAGGCTTCAAGGCCTGTTTCAAGGACTTTTCTTGTACGTCCGCGGACAGTTTCGGGGATAGACTTATACACCATATCGTGAACGGTGATTACCGTCTTTCCGTGAACTCCAGGGGGGGCGATATAGTTGAAAAAGTGGGTTATATCCATATCCTTGCCGAAAAACATCTTATACGGAATAGGCAGTACAAGGCTTGCGGTACGGTATGCAAGTCCTGAAAAATGCCCGATATGGGCTCCTATATCCTTTGAAAAGGGAGCAAGCTTGCTGATTTTTATATGGTCGTCCTTACGTGAAAAGAAGCTGTAGTAGAAATTATCTTCGGGGTGAAGCCTTGCCATAGCCATAGTCTGACCAACCTCACACCAGCCTACGCCTGTCATTTTTCCGTTAATTATAGGTACTGCATCGAAAGAAACCTTCATTTACTTATTTATCCTCCTCAGGGCTGCTTGAAATAGGCTACTATATTGTACTCCATTTGTGAAAAATAGCCGTTTGTATCGTCCTTAGCAAAGCCTTCCTCATCTGGGGATACTGTACTGAGGGGCATATTCTTTATTTTGATAAGCGCCTCTTTAGCATCCGCGGAGGAAATACCATTCTGGATTTTCATAAGGAGTGTCATAAATGCGTCGATTTTTTCAAGCACTTCAATCTTATTGTAGCCGCCTTTTTCTGTTCCTAAAATACCGTTTTTCATAATTTTTCATTCCTTTATGTTTATTTCAACTCTTTTTTTACGAGTTCAAGGTCATTTTTAACCATACGCTTCACAAGCTCTGCAAAGCATATTTCACGTTTCCAGCCCAACTGACTTTCTGCTTTTTCGGGATTTCCCAGAAGAAAATCCACCTCTGCGGGACGGAAGAAATTTGGGTTGATTTTTACAACGGTTTTTCCGTTTGCCTTATTTATGCCGATTTCTTCAACTCCGCTGCCCTGCCACTCAATGTCAATTCCTACACAGCGGAAAGCTGTTTCCGCAAATTCGCGGACAGTTCTTGTTTCATTTGTGGCAATTACGTAATCATCAGGGGTATCCTGCTGCAGCATAAGCCACATTGCCTTTACATAATCCTTAGAATGTCCCCAGTCACGCTTAGCGTCAAGGTTTCCCAGTTCCACATATTCCTGCATACCGAGGCTTATACGGGCAGCTGCGTCGGTTATTTTTCGTGTTACGAATTCAATTCCTCTACGTTCGCTTTCGTGGTTGAAAAGTATACCTGAGCAGGCGAACATATTGTAGCTTTCGCGGTAATTCTTTGTAATCCAGTGGCCATACAGCTTTGCTATACCATAGGGACTTCTTGGATAAAAGGGTGTTGTTTCCCTCTGCGGAATTTCCTGTACCATACCGAACATTTCGGAGGTTGAAGCCTGATAGAACTTAGCCTCAGGCTTTACTATGCGGATAGCCTCCAGCATATTTGTAACGCCCACAGCGTTTATATCAGCGGTAGCGATAGGGGTATCCCAGCTTGTGGACACAAAGGACTGTGCCGCAAGGTTGTAAACCTCGTCAGCCTGTGAAATTTTCATAGCTGAAATAAGTGAAACGGGGTCGGTCATATCTCCGTATATAAGGGTTATTCTGTCTTTAAGGTGGGCGATGTTGCCGTAGTCAACAGTGGCTTTTCTGCGCCATATGCCGTATACATTATATCCCTTTTCAAGGAGCAGTTCCGCCAGATAAGAGCCGTCCTGTCCCGTTATACCCGTTATAAGTGCGTTTTTCATATATTATCTCCTACAGAAGATTATTTTCACCTCTGTTTTTAAGGTTAGCGATGATTTTCTTTACGTCCTGCGTGCTGTTTTTGGAGCATACAAGAACGGCGTCGTCAGTATCGACTATAATTAAATCCTCAACGCCTACAGCGGCAATAAGTCTTTTTCCACCGCATATCGTAACATTTTTTATATCAGCAATACTTACATTGCCGTCAATGCAGTTATTGTTTTCGTCGGTATCGTTGATACGCTCAACAGCCAGCCAGCTGCCAACGTCATCCCAGCCGAAGCTGCCGGGGATAGTGTAGATACTGTCAGCCTTTTCCATAATTCCGAAGTCAACGGATTCGCTTGGCATAGCTGTAAATTCTCTTTCAAGGACATCGTTGAAATCAGCTGTGCCGAAAGATTCGCCGATTTTAACCGCACCGCTGTAAACCTCGGGCATAAACTTCTGAATATTGCTCATAATGGAGGAAATCTTCCAGATGAACATACCGCTGTTCCAAAGATATTTCCCCGATGCAAGGTATTTTTCAGCAGTTTCAAGGTCGGGTTTTTCAACAAAGCGTTCAACCTCGTAAGCGTCGCCGCACTCCCTGCCGAAATTGATATAGCCGTAGCCTGTTTCGGGGTAGGTGGGGGTGATACCTACAGTAACAAGGTTATTTCCGCTTTCAGCTACGGAAACAGCCTTTTTCAGTGTATTTACATATATATCCTCAATTCCGATAAGGTGGTCTGAGGGGAGCACCATCATAACAGCGTCGTCGTATTTTCTGCCGATAATAGCCGCTGAAAATGCAATACAGGGAGCTGTATTTCTGGGAGCAGGCTCACAGAGGATATTCTCCTTTGGTATCTGCGGAAGCTGTTCCTCCGCAAGGTGTCGGTACATTTCATTTGTTGAAATATATATATCCTCAGCCTCAACAATGGGGAGAAGTCTTTTTACTGTTTTTTGTATCATTGTTTCCCCGTCAGATGTGAGGGAGAGAAACTGTTTTGGGCGTGATATACGGCTTTTAGGCCAAAATCTTTCGCCCTTGCCGCCTGCCATAATAACTGCTGTAATCTTCATAATGCTTCTTCCTTTCGTTTATGCATCGTTTGAATTGCCTGAGTTGTCTTTCTTTTCCGTCAGAATGCCGTTGCTGTCGTGAGCATTGGATTTAGGCGGAAAAAGCATAGTTTTTATTGTCATAAGAATTATCTGCAAATCAAGTCTGAATGAATAATTCTCAATGTACATCATATCCATTTTCAGCTTATCATAGGGGGATGTATCGTAAACTCCCGTAACCTGAGCATATCCCGTAAGACCTGCCTTAACTTTAAGTCTGAACTCGAATTCGGGCATTTCCTTTTTGTAAAGCTCCGTAAATTCGGGACGTTCGGGACGTGGTCCCACAACAGACATTTCACCCTTAAGAATATTCAGAAGCTGTGGAAGCTCATCCATACGGATTTTACGCAGGATTTTTCCCACAGGAGTGATACGGGGGTCATCATCTGCGGCAAGCTGAAAGCCGCCTTTTTTCTCTGCGTCTGTAATCATACTTCTGAATTTATATATCTCGAATACTTTTCCGTCAATAGTAAGTCGTTTCTGCTTATAGAACACAGGGCCGCCGTCATATGCCTTTACAGCGATTGCCGATATAAGCATAACAGGGGAGAGGAGTATCAGCACGATAAGAGAGAAGAAAATATCGAAAACACGTTTCAGAAGCCGCTGTTCGAAGTCAAGACCATAATTTCTGCTGAGGAGCAGGGGAGTATCGAAAAGTCGGATATCATCAGCGCCTCTTATAATAATATCGGAGATTTTAGGTGCGATATACGAGCGGATTGAGTTTTCGTAGCAGAATTTGACATAGTTATTACGCTGTTCTGCAGGAATATCGCATATAATAACGCCCTCATACTTTAAAATAAGCTCACGGATTTTATCTTCGTCCTCGCTGATGCTGATAGATTCGCATATCATATATTTATCCACACGCTGACTCATTTTAAGTACCAGAGAAGCCGCCTGATGGCTGCCGTAGAGTATAATAAGCTTTCTTGGTGGATAAATGAGAAAGTATATCTTGTTTGTAAGCAGCGTCCAGAGGGAAATGAAGCCGAAATCAGCCATAGTCAGCATAAGTATAGGGGAAGCATCAAGAAAGTGTCTGCCGATAAGGCTGATGAGGAAATACGACACGAAATCCACGCAGGCTATTGATATAAGCTGTGAGTACAGCATATCCGTTTTTTTGAGATAGCCCAGCTTGAAGCCGCCGTATGCCTTGAAAAAAATCCACACCAGCATACAGTATATGCTGATGAGAACCCAGTTGCCTCGTCGATAGTAGGGGAGTACGATGGTATCGCTGTAGTAGATATACCACACAATACCGAAGCCTGCGGTAAGTATCAAGACAAGAAAGAACGCAAGCCCGAAGGAGATTAGCCTTTTGAATTTATCTCTTTTCATAATTTTTATATTCCGTTGAGAGGGGAGAAACCCCGAAAATTGTTTTCGTTTACAGATAACTTAATTATAGCAAATCTGTAAAACTCTGTCAATAGAGTATAGCGAAAAACACAAATTTGCCTGTCAAAATACGTCGAAATGCACAAAAATCCCCTTAACCGATAGTTAAGGGGATTTGAATTACTTTCTTCTTGTGCCGTTCTTTCTGTCAGTACTGCGCTTGAGGTCGCCGATGCGTTCTTCGCTGGACTGTTTGAAGTGTGCCAGCATATCATCAAAGGTCATTTCTGACTGTGGGATTGACTTTTTAGGCTCATAGATGTTGGGCTTGGGTTTGCGGTCCTTCTTGAAAGGCTTTTTCTCAGTATTTTCGCCTTCTGCAGGAGCCTCAGCCTTTTTGATTGAAAGGCTTACCTTGCCCTGTTCGTTGATTCCGATAACCTTTACCTTTACTTCCTGCCCCTCAGTGAGGTGGTCGCGGATAGCGTTTACAAAGGTGTTGGAAACCTCGGAAATATGCACCATACCCGTGCCGCCGCCGTCGATATCGACGAAAGCGCCATACTGCGCAATTCCCTTAACTTTTCCGGTGTAGATTTTTCCGATTTCGAGCTGCATATGTATTTTTATCTCCTTAAATTATAATATCCTTTGTTCTGTTCTTGAATGTCAATCTCTTGATGTGTCGTAAAATCTGCGTTCATCGGGGTAAGCGTAGCCTCTTTCCTCCAGTGCGATGCGTTCCATATAAGCGGAGAGGTCATCGCTGTCGAGAGTACGCTGAAGCTCGGCATTTTCCATATTATAAACGTCAATCTGTGCCTGTATAGCGGCAAGTTCTGCTTCCTTGCTGCTGCAGTCGGTTTCAGTGGCGATAAATAAAGCCACACATCCCACAATTACAGAGGCAGCCAGAAGTTTGAAAAGCAAGCTGTTAAAAAGTCCTTTTTTGTCGGGAATCGGCTTTTTTTTCTTCTTATTGTTCTTGTTTTCAGCAGGCACTTGTTTCACTTCTTTCCTATAACGATATAACATTTCAATATACATTATTTATTATACTATATTTCCTTGTCAATTTGCAAGGGGTGTGATGTATTTTTATTTGATTTAACAGCTTTTTTGGTAATTCCCACAAATTTACCCATAATGAATTTGGCAGGTTTGACAATGGCGGCGATGGTGATTTTCAACAACCCCACCAGTTTGCTCATAAATCGCATAACAAATCTTCCTATGGTAAAGTAGTAAAGGATAAATCCCAGTATACCGCCAAGAGCGTAGTATGCCCTCAATTCCCCACGAGCCTCCGCAGAGGCAAATGCTGACAGGAAAATGGCATAGGAGGAAAGAAAAATAACATCTTCTGAAAAGACGAAGAAGCCGTGATGGGGTACAGTAAGGCGGAGAGTTCTGAAAATATCGTAGTATACCCCAAAAACGGCACCTGCGGCACAGGAGAGGAAAAACAGCCAAAGCTCCTCGCTTACGGTAAAAAAGGTTTCGGGGACTATCATCTGAAAATTCTCCCCAGGGCGGAAACAGGATTTTTCCTGTCGCGGTCGCCGTATACCGCAGACCATATATCTCCCGTAATGACCATATCCCCAGTTTCTACGCTCATAGCGTCAATATGAAGCTCTCTGCCCTTTATGGTAAGCTCCCCAAGCTGAGTATAGAGGGAAATGGTCTTTTCATCGAAGCTGTCAACGTCGGTAATGCCCGATATAGTCATGGTGCGGCGGTTTTCCATTATAACGGAATGAGTTGTTTTTGGCTGGCTTGTTATGTTCTTGTCCTTCATAGGTATCCTCCTTGATATTCTATCTGATATATGTATATTCAAAGAAGTTGTAAAATATGCACAAAAAATAAAGAAAATTTTTTCGGGGATTTTTCGGGAAAACCCTTGCAAAACGATTTCAATTGTGGTATAATGATATATGCTAATTGAATGCAGTGCGGTTTATTGTAAATCGCTGACGAATATGAAGTTATGAATTATACGGAGGTCTATTATGGAATTACTGGAAATTATCGGAGGAGCTGTTCTTCTCGTTGCTTGTATCGCAATCATTATTCTCTGCCTTATGCAGGAGAATAAATCAGGAGATAGTATGACAAATGCTCTCACAGGCGCAAGCTCCGAGTCATTCTACGGAAAGAATGAAAGCAGAAGCCGTGAAGCGGTTCTTGGAAGAATCACAAGAACAGCGGGAATAATCCTTTTCATTGTTACTCTCGCGGTAAATATTATCCCGATTTTCACAAACAAGTAATGAAGCAGCCCTGTGACCCTGTCATAGGGCTTTTTTAATCGGTTTTTATGGTTTTGGGTAAGGAGATATAAAATAAATGGCAAATAAAAAGAATACAAAGAATTTCAAGAATACAAAAGATAAGGTAACTGTTGAAAGTTACAAGAATAAAATAGTAACATATTTAAACACGGGGAAAAAGCTTATTCCGCTGAATGAGTTGGAAACCAAATGCCGCACGAAGAAATCGGGCAGAGAAAACTTTGTGCAGGCTTTTACGGAGCTTCGTGACGAGGGTGTTGTTACTGTCCGCAAGGGTATGAAAGTGGCACTCTGCTCCCGTATGGGCTTTAAAGCAGCGGAAGTAACACGGTTAAGCCGCACATTCGGCTTTGCTGTTACCAATGACGGCACTGAATATTTTATCCCCGGCAAGTGTATGATGGGTGCAATGCCCCGTGACCGCGTGCTTATTACGGATATTCCCTCTCGTTCAGGGGAGCCTGAGGGCGAGGTTATAGATATCCTCAGTTCCGGCAGCGGCACACTTACAGGTGTTATTGAGTACGTTGACGGCGGTCTTTACCTCGTTCCCGATATAGCGTCAAGAAATCATATGATTATTTCAAAGGGCGAAAGCATACCCTTTGCGGAGGGCGATAAAGTCCTTGCGGAAATCGTCTACAGAGGCAGACGACACGCTGAGCATAAGGTGAAAATAGTGTCTGTATTCGGCAGTTCTGAGCTTGCCGCTGCCTGTGCGGAGTCTGTTGTTGCCGCCAGTGGCGTTAATACAGAATTCCCTCAGGATGCGCTGAAAGAGGCAAGAAAGATATCCGAGGGCGGTGTGCAGGAGTATAGCTTCAATAACCGCGAGGATTTGCGCCATATGGCGATTTTTACCATAGACAGCAGCGAATCCAAAGACCTTGACGACGCAATATCTGTTGAAAAGACGGAAAAGGGCTGGCTTTTAGGCGTTCATATCGCCGATGTCTCCCATTATGTCAAGGGCAACAGCGCTCTTGATAAAGAGGCTATGAGCCGCGGTACAAGCGTATATTATGCGGATAAGGTAATCCCGATGCTTCCAAAGGAGCTTTCCAACGGCATATGTTCCCTTAATCCCGACGAGGACAGGCTTACCCTCTCCGCTTTTATGGAGCTTGGAGAGGACGGCGAAATGCTGAAATACTGCTTCGGGAAGTCTGTTATACGTTCAAGGGTAAAGGGCGTATATTCCGAGATAAACGCTATTCTTGCAGGTGAAGCAAATGACGATATAAAGGCGAAATATGCCTGCGTTGAAAAGGAAATCACCCTTATGAACCAGCTTGCGGATATACTCATTGAGCGTAAAAAACAGCGTCACGCTCCCGAGCTTGAAACTGTTGAAAGCAAGCTGATAATCAACGAAAACGGCGTTTGCTGTGATGTCGTACCCCGAGAAAGAGGCAAATCAGAGCGAATTATCGAGGAATTTATGCTCTGTGCCAACGAGGCGGCGGCAAGACTTGCCCGTGATAAGAAAATTCCCTTTGTGTATCGTATACACGAAGCTCCACCTGAGAAAAAAACAGCGTCACTGTGTGAAATGCTCACAAAGCTGAACGTGGAATATCCCCATTTTCAGGAGTTCAAGCCTGCTCACGCGGCGGCAATACTGGAAAATGCAAGGGGTACTGATAAATACGAGGCTGTCAATATGATGGTTCTCCGTTCAATGGCAAAGGCTAAATATTCCGAGGAGCCATTAGGACATTTCGGACTTGTTTTAGCTGATTACGCACATTTCACATCCCCTATAAGACGTTATTCAGACCTTGCAATACACCGTATAATAACAGATGTACTTGCAGGATATGACGATAAATGGCTCAGTAAGCGATACAGCGGATTTGCGGTAAATGCCGCAGAAAGGGCATCAGCAACGGAAATCCGTGCGGTATCTGTTGAAAGAGACTGCGAGGATATCTACAAGGCTGAGTATATGAAGCAGCACATCGGCGAAAGCTTTACAGCGAAAATTTCAAGCGTAACGGAGTTCGGCTTCTATGCACAGCTCAGCAATTCCGTGGAGGGACTTGTTCATATACGTACTCTACCCGAGGGCGAATATGACTACAGCGAGCCTGTAGCACTTACTGAAAAATTCAGCGGAGTTTCCTACGAGCTGGGCGATACAGTACAGGTACTCTGTGCGGCGGTAAACGTCAGCGAGGGAACAATTGACTTTGTACTTGATGATGAGGAAGATTGATTATGAAAAGAATTTATGCATTAATCGCGGCTATGGCTGTTATGATGACAGTTACAGCCTGCGAGAAGAAAAAGGATAATGGAAACGGCAGCTCCGAAAACGCTCCTGCTGTGACAACTACAGCGGAAAACGGTGATATTACGGCAACAGAGCCTGAAAACACCGTAGAGACAGAGGTTGTTACAGAAAGCGTCACAGAAGCTCCCACAGAGGCTGAAACAGAGAAATTGACCACACCCGAGGATGTATCTGCATTTGAAGCTGCTCTTGACGAGGATGTAATAGCGGCGGCACAGCAGCTTTTTGAAAAGGCTTGCGAAACAGAGTGGAGCTTCACTGTAGGCTCGCCCTATACTCTTGATAATTCCAAATATATTACAAATAGCTATGGCTGGCAGTTTTACCTCGTTACAGCAGAGGGCATAAATTCCCTTGCCGACGTAAGAGCCGATTACCACAGCATATTCAGCGAAACCTACGAAGATACCCTTGATGAGCTTTATGTTGAGGAGGGCGGCAGAGTATACTGCCTCAATGGCGCAAGAGGCTCCGATATTTTCTATGAGGGTTCAGAAGTTGTGGAAATAACAGGCAGAGACGAGGGCGAAATCCGCTTCAAGGTAGCTGACAGCTACAATGGCGCAAGCTTCGGCGGAGAGGCATATACAGAGGAAAGAGAATTCGTCATTGCAAAGGAATCCGACGGAAAATGGAAAGTTTCAAAGTTCAAACTGCCATATTGACAATAAAAGCGCCTAATGTAAAATCTATGTAAAATTTTCTTTAAATCCTTGACGGATAATAAAGAAATATGCTATAATTTGATATAAATATATTGAAGGGACTTCTCGGAATGCTTGTTTTTTAGATGAAAATAGATTTCGGAAGTCTTTTATTTTCGAGGTGTAAAAATATGGGCGATTTCTCAATTTTCAACATTTTCACAATGTTGGGCGGACTTGCTTTCTTCCTCTATGGTATGAATGTAATGTCCACAGGACTTGAAAAGCTGGCAGGCGGTAAAATGGAAGCCGCACTGAAAAAGATGACAGCCAATCCCTTTATGGCGCTGATTCTTGGTACTGTTATCACAATTGCAATTCAGTCCTCATCAGCTATGACCGTTATGACCGTAGGCTTCGTAAATTCGGGCATTATGGCGCTTATTGACACAGTTGCCGTAAGCTTCGGTGCAAACATCGGTACAACCTTTACAGCCTGGCTTCTTTGCCTTAACGATATCGGCGAGGGCGACGGCATAGGCGGTGTGGGCGGATTCCTTATGAAACTGCTGAAACCCGATTCATTCTCTCCAATTCTTGCCCTTATCGGTATACTTATGATTATGGGCTGCAAAAAGGCTAAGAAGAAGGATATCGGACGCATTTTCGTCGGATTTGCCGTACTTATGACAGGTATGGATCTTATGCAGGGCGCTATTGATCCCATTGCAAATTCTCCCGAATTCCAGGATGTTCTCGTTGCATTCCAGAATCCTCTTATAGGAGTTCTTGTAGGTGCTGTATTCACAGGTATCATCCAGAGTTCAGCCGCTTCAATCGGTATACTTATGACATTCACAGCAGGCGGCGCTATAAGCTATGAAATGGCGCTTCCCCTTATTATGGGCTTCAACATCGGTACCTGCGTTACTGCCCTTATTTCCTCAATCGGTGTAAATAAGGACGCTAAGCGAGTTTCCGTTATTCACGTTGCAATCAACTGCCTCGGCACACTGATTTTCCTGCCTATTGCTCTTATACTTTCAAATACAATCCCTGCTTTCGGCGAGTTTATGGCTCAGCCTACAGGATATATGGGAATTGCGGCAATGCACACTGTATTCAACGTTCTTGCAACAATCGTGCTTATGCCTTTCTCAAAGCAGCTTGTTAAATTCTCACAGTTCGTTGTTCGTGATAAAGAGGGCGAGCCTAAGGAGCAGATCGACATATTTGCCGCACTTGACGGAAGATTTATGTCAACTCCCAGTATTGCTATTGAAGCCTGCCGTACAGTTGCTGTAGATATGGCAGAGCGCACACAGAAATCAATTAACGAGGCTATAGGGCTTCTTGTTACAGGATATGACGAAAAATCGGTACAGAATGTCATAGATGATGAGGATTTAATCGACAAGTACGAGGATAAAATCAACAGCTACCTTGTAAGAGTTGCAAAATACAGCGTTACAGGCAAGGATAGCCGTACAATGTCCAAGATGATGCACTGTGTGGGCAATTTTGAGAGAATTTCAGACCACGCTGTAAATCTTATTGAATCTGTAGTTGAAATGAAGGAAAAAGGAATAAAGTTCTCTGACGAATGCATCAACGAGATTACTGTTATTTCCGACGCTATCAAGGAGAATATCCGCACAGCCTTTGAGTCCTATATTTCAGGCGACCTTGCAGTTGCACACAAGGTTGAGCCTCTTGAAGAAGTGGTGGATAACCTCAGCACAGAGCTGAAAAACCGCCATATCCGCAGACTTCAGAACGATGAATGTACAGTTGAGCTGGGATATATTTTCCAGGATGTTCTTACAAACCTGGAGCGCATTTCCGACCACTGTTCAAATATTGCAGGATGTCTTATCGAAACAGACGAAAAGACTACTATCCACGCATATTTCAGCGATGTAAAGGCAAATGATGAGAAATTCCGCAGTGAATTCAAGGAATATTCAGAGCTTTACTTTGCTAAGCTTGAAAACACCAAAAAGTAAATGTCGAAATTGTCGAAAAAAATAAATTTCGTTCTGGAATTGCAGGGAGATAATATCCGCCCCTGCATAACCCATTTTATATTTCAAAAAAATTTCCAATAATATTTCAAAGCTTAACTCATATAATACTTTTGCGGAAGAAATTCCGCGCTCCACCAAAAGGAGTGACAGCTATGAAATTGACACCAATTGCCATTGCATTGACAACGGCGGCTGTAATGCCTGTAAATGCCGTATATGCGGCAGATAACAGGGCAATAGGCTACGGACAGGGAACTGCCACCGACAGCCTTAACCGTCCTCTCGATGCAGTAAGCTTCAACGAACGATACAGCGGATATGATGCCTGCGCTTTATCAGGTGAAGACAACAGAATTGTCATAACCTTTGACCAGGGTTATGAAAATGGCTATACAGCGAAAATTCTCGACACACTGAAAGAAAAGAACGTCAGCGCAATTTTCTTCCTCACAGGCGATTATGCCAAAAAAGAAGAAGCCCTCGTAAAGCGTATGATTGCTGAGGGGCATACTTTAGGAAACCACGGTATGACTCATTCAAGCCTTCCCACCCTTTCTGAGGAGGAGGCTGAAAAGGAAATTATGAGCCTTCACGAGTATGTGCTGAACAATTACGGCTACGAAATGCAGTATTTCCGTTTCCCCTGCGGTGAATACTCCGACGCGGCACTGGAAACAGTGCAGAAATGCGGCTACAAGACGCTTTTCTGGAGCTTTGCTTATGTGGACTGGAAAACCGACAGTCAGCCTGACCCGGCGGAGGGATTGAATAAGCTTTCCGCTTCGGCTCACTCTGGGGAAATCCTGCTTCTTCATTCAGTATCGGCTACAAATGCCGAAATACTGGGAGATGTTATTGATAATTTCAGACAGCAGGGATTTAAAGTATAGCAACAGCCGCCGCAGATTTTACTCTGCGGCGGTTGTTTTTCAGTTAGAATTATTTTTTACAAAGTCAACAGTATGCTCCACAAGCTCTTTCATATGGTCAGAAAATCTGTGGTTTGCTCCCTCAACTACAACTTTCTCAGCATTCGGATAAGATGTTAAAGCCTTATCAAATACTTCTGGATATATCACGTTAATAGTTTCATTTGTTCCCGTTAAAATTATCGTTTTTCCGTTGAATAATTTCATTTTCTCAAAAATATCCACCGCCATTAATCCTCGTGCAAGAGGCTCACCTATTTTAGAATCGGCACCGTCGTTGTATATAAACTCTTCGGTTTCTTCATCAAATTGACTGCGTGCTTCATCGGGCATCTGATAAGCAGGGTCTACACCAATAATACCCTTGAAGCTGTTGGGATTTTCTGCAGCAGCCATTGCCGTGACAAGTCCGCCGTAGCTGTGTCCCCATAGGAAAACATTGTCTTTATCTATTGCAGGATATTCTGAGACAAAATCAGTTACAGCAAGAATATCGGTCACACAGCTTTCGGGCGACATATCCTTATAAAAATCGCCTTCACTGAAATATCCATTCGGAACATATCCTCTGCAGTCAAAAGCTACAGCAGCAACACCACCCTCAGCAATCCTTTTTGCCATAGAATCGTTGTATGTATATGTCATTCCCAATCCGCCAATCATTACCACTGTGGGAAACGGGCCTTCGCCTTCGGGAAGATATATCACACCGCTTACTTTCTGTCCTTCAACATAACAAACAAGCTTCTTTTCAGTGTCGGACAAATCAATGATTTTATTTGCCTTTGGGTCTTCTGTGGGAGCTTCTGTTATTTCCTCTGTGGATGGCTCCGTAGCCGCCTCAGTGGGAGATACATCAGGTTCGGATTTACTGTTTGCCTCGGCTGTGCAGGCTGTCAGCGTCAGTAATGAAGCAAGTATGAGTGTTAACAGTGATTTTTTCATTGTAGTTTCTCCTTTTGGAAATAATTTTATATATTATAGCTAAAATTTAAAGCTTAATCGCTCAAAAAAGCAACGGAATAGTCCCGATAATATAAATTATAATCATTCCGATTACATACAGCTTGACTTTTGACTTTTTCTTAAGTTTTTCAATGAGAAGAATGATAATCTGACAAAGCAGACAGGCTATAAATACATACCACAGTACAAAAAAAGTAAAAACAAATGATATAGCATAGCCTTCTGCTCCATAATTCGGCGTCTGGTCGCCGAAAAAGCCTGTTGATACGCCGTTTACGGCATTCACTATACTGCCTATAACTAACCATAAATAGGGAATAAAGGAAACTCCGAAAAGAATTTTACTTATTTTGCTTTTCATATCATTATCCTCCTGACATTTTATAATCAATAGTTTAAATCAAAAATAGTTATTATAATTATTATACATCGGCACACCGTTAGGGCCTACATACTGTGTGGACTTGTCAAAGCCCATAATGATAACCATAATCTGCGGAAAGAAAATCGAGAGAATACAAAACAACTGCGATTTACCGTAGGATTTAGGGAACATATAGTATATATACCCAGCTATAACGCATATTGGAATTATGGTTATAAAGCATATTACCATAGATGCAATGCCGATTATCCCTGCTGTATCGGGATTTCCAACAAATTCCGCAACCGATATTCCACAGCAGCCGATAACGTATACCGCTGTCAGACCAAGGTATATCCAGGCAAGCTTGAAGCTTCCTGTAGCTATTTTAATCTGCTGCATATAGTAGTATACAGGCACAATGGATGTCCACCCAGGCTCCCCTGCCTTTTCATAGAGCTTCCAGGTCGCTATAATCTGAACAACAGCCATAGCAAGAGAAACGAGAAGTATCAGACCGTAAAATATAAGGAAAAACATTAGAAATACAATTGAAGCGCCTGCCATAGTTTACCTCCTTAGTAATAAAACCTGGGGCGAGCAATGCTCGCCCCTACAAAATGGCTATATATCGTAAATCCGCCGTATATTATAATTACGAATTACGCATTAATAATATTTATTATAATTATTATAATCTCCATATCCGCCATACTGCGGCTCACCCTTAGGGCCTACGTACTGTGTGGACTTATCAAAGCCCATAATAAGGACTGTAATACCGCTGAAAAAGATTGAAAGAACGCAGAAAGTCTGTGATTTGCCATAGGACTTGGCAAACATATATGATGTATAACCGCCCAGTACAGCCAGAGGAAGTGAAATAAGCATCATAAGTCCCGATACAGCCAGAGCAGCTACTGTTCCTGCATCTGAATCCGTTACAAAATTCAGAAAGAATGATGAAAACGTATTCAGAACGAAATATCCGCCATATAAGGCAAGATATATCCAGGCAAGCTTGAAATCTCCCGTTGCTATTTTAATCTGCTGCATCACGTTGTAAACGGGTACAATAGCAGACCAGCCAGGCTCTCCCGCCTTTTCGTAGAGCTTCCACATTGCTATACAATGAACGACAGCCAAGCCAATGGATATAATCATAATAATGCCAAAAATAATCGCAAATGCAGCTATAAATGCTGCGATAGATTCACCTGTACTCAAAATACTACCACCTTTCTGAACATTTTTAAGAAATTTTACAATTATTTTAGAGCTTAATTATTTCCGTTCCCTGACGGGTTTCCTTTACCTCATAGCCAAGAGCAGCGATTTTATCGCGGAGTTCATCGGCAAGAGCGAAATTCTTATCCTTACGTGCAGCCTTACGCTGTTCTACAAGCTCCATAACCTCAGCAGGGATATCGCTTGTATCGTCAGCTGCTTCAAGGGATTTCTTTGCAGTCTCAACCAGATCAAGGCCAAGCACCTTGTCAAACTCGTTGAGCAGAGCAAGCTTTGTAGCAGCGTTTGCAGTTGATTTAAGCACATCGTATACAGATGTTACCGCAAGAGCTGTATTGAGGTCATTGTCAAGGGCAGCTGTAAATCCGCCCATAAGACGGTCATATTCAGCCTTGTCAATTTCCCTTGTCGCCTCTGCTGTAAGAGGTGCAATCTTAGCAATAAGCTTATTGAATGTAAGCTTTGCATTGTCAAGATTTTCCCATGAGAACACGAGATTTTTTCTGTAGTGGGACTGCAAGCAGAAGAAACGGTATACAAGGGGAGAATATCCCTTTTCCTCAAGAAGTGATACTGTGAGGAATTCTCCGCTGGATTTGCTCATCTTACCGCTGTTTGTATTGAGGTGATGAACGTGGAACCAGTAGTTGCACCACTCGTGACCAATATAAGCCTCACTCTGCGCGATTTCGTTTGTATGATGAGGGAATGCGTTGTCGATACCGCCGCAGTGGAGGTCAAGATACTCGCCAAGATGCTTCATACTGATGCAGGAGCATTCAATGTGCCAACCGGGATAGCCGATACCCCAGGGTGAATCCCATTTAAGCTCCTGGTCGTCAAATTTTGACTTAGTGAACCAGAGAACAAAGTCTGCCTTGTTTCTCTTGTTGGAGTCCTCCTCAACGCCCTCACGAACGCCTACAGCAAGATCCTCCTCCTTGAAATCGTTGAAAATGTAGTACTTATCAAGCTTTCCAGTGTCGAAATAGATATTTCCGCCTGCCTCGTAAGCATAGCCCTTTTCAATAAGGGAAGAAATAACGCGGATAAACTCGTCAATACAGCCTGTTGCAGGCTCTACCACATCGGGAGTTTTGATGTTGAGCTTTGCGCAGTCTGCGAAAAATGCGTCAGTATAGAACTTTGCAATTTCCATAACAGTTTTCTTCTCACGCTTAGCACCTTTGAGCATCTTATCATCGCCTGTATCGCCGTCGCTTGTAAGATGTCCCACATCGGTGATATTCATAACACGCTTAACGTCAAGGCCTGTGAAGCGGAGATACTTTTCAAGGATATCCTCCATAATATAGCTTCTCAGGTTGCCGATATGTGCAAAATGGTAAACCGTAGGGCCGCAGGTGTACATAGATACCTTACCTGCCTCACGGGGAATAAAATCTTCTTTTTTTCTTGTGGATGAATTATAAAGCTGCATAAAATCATAATCCTTTCAGATAATTTACCTTATTTATTATATCACGGCTATGGAAAAATGTCAATTGATTTTGTTGACATATCCCACCGCACTATGCTATAATAAATACATATCACCAAGAAAAGAGGCAAATGAAATGAAAAAGCTATTGTCATATCTTACAATAACCCTTGCTCTGTGCATTCCTTTCACATCCTGCAATAAAAAGGAAGAAAGCAAGACGGATATAGTATATTATAATTCTGAAAATCCTGCTCCTGCTGTGGAGGCTGCACCATATCTTGCTGATGCTGTAGAAGCGGTATCAGGAGACGCATATCTTGCCGTTGCAGATACACAGTGGAAAGCCCAGTACTGGGGAAGCTGTGATGACCCCGTAGGCTCATCCCTCTGCTACAAAGCAGGAAATACCACTATAACAGGCAACGGCGATTATACAGTAAGCGTCACAGCCGATACTGACGGCTTCCGCAATGCAGTAACAGGAAACCCCGATAATACGTACACTCCCGAGGGTATAGAAACTCTTGCCGTTATGATAAAGGACGGCGAGACAAAATTCCCCAACGCAGTAATTACAGTAAATGAAATAAGAGTTGACGGTAAAGCTGTAAATATGACTTCAAAGCCCTATACCTCCTCCGATGACGGAATTGACACAAAGGCAAATATCATCAACAGATGGACAAGCAAACCCTCCTCAGACGCAAGAACGGCCGACGGTGCATTATATGACGCAAGCGGCAATCCTCTTGAAATCTGCAAGGAGTATTCTCCCAAAGTTGCCGCAGACGACAGTTTTGCCACCTGGACAACTATTGAAGTAGACTTCACAATAAGCGGTATAGAATAACAAACGAAATCCCCATTGCTTCAACTTTCGTAAGCAATGGGGATTTTTCACTTTTCACATTTTTTCCGATATCTGTTGTCCTCTTGTTTTTTCAGTAAAATTGCGAAAAACATTGTAATTGCAGATATTGCTGTAAACACAATTCCCAATGTAATATTATTAAATATAACAACCCATATAATAGCAATAATAAAAGCCAGAACTGCATAAACAAAAATATCATTCTTAAAATCGTTTTTCATACCATTTTACCTCAATCCCAATATTTTATAGACAACGCCCCAGCCCTATATCATCAATTCCTTGTTTCTATATCTTGATCTTCGCTCATTGTGTCAGTGCGGAAGCCCACCCCTGAGCCTCCGCCTTTAATGTCAGCCCCTTTTGTCATTTCCCAATAATGACTATATCGTTACCCCTTATGTCGCTATCGTGATGTTATGCCCAATTGTCCAATAACCCTATATAATGTAAATTCCTTCCGTCCCTCAAAATAAGTCGTGAATTATGCTGTAAATTACGTCTGTTTAATTATGTCATTATATAAAAGCTTACCCCTAAGCTATTATATCTTAATAATTATAGTTGTCGTAGCTGTTGTAGTTGTTGTAGCCGCCAAAACGAGGCTCACCCTTAGGGCCTACATATTCTGTTGACTTTGTGAATGCCAGAATGATAAATATGATGCCGCCAAAGAAGATTGAAAGAACGCACATTGCTGTGGACTGACCGAACGACTTTGCAAACATATAGCATACATATGCTTCAATTACAAGTGAAGCCAGTGAAACAATAAGGCCTAAAGCTCCGCCTGTTGCTTCATCCGAGCCTGATATAAGCTGCGGTAAATCGCTTACGAGTGTACTTAAAATTGAAACGCCTACATAAGCCCAGCAAATTTTTGCATCGCCTGTTGCAATCTTAGCCATCTGATAGCTGTTGTAAAAGGGTATAAGTGCCGACCAGCCAGGTTCTCCTGCTTTTTCGAAAAGCTTCCAGTTGGCAATAACGCACATAACCACAAGGCCAAGGCAAACAAGTAAAACTACACCTAAGAGAACAAAAAGTCCTGCATATGATTCCATAATAAATAACCACCTTTTTAAAATTTAATATTATTGTTTTTTATAAGACTTTCCCCAAAGTCGTTATATCATATAATTTTCGCGCTGAATAAAAGTTTCAGATACGTCTGTCCTTTTTCTTTAAAAGCGCTTCGGGATTTCTAACATAGCTTCTTACAACGCTTCCGCAGCATCTGCAGATAACGTGATGTAGTTCCTGTCCCATTCCCCATATGTTTTCAACACCCATAATGCCGCCTTGAAACGATTGCATTGCTTGAATAAATTCAGTATTGCCGCAATAAGGACATCGCTCATCTCTTATCGGATATGCCATAATATCCACCTCTGTTTTCATATCATCAGCTAAAAGCTAAAGGCTAATAGCTTTAAAACTAAAATATACATTCAAAGAATATTTCAATTGCACAGCCGATTACATCAGCCGTAAAATCCGCAAGAGAAAATCTTCTCCGTCTTTTATACATCCTCATAATAATCCCTCATATCATTGAAAAGCACTTGTTATTCCCCTGTGCTGTCCTGAGTTGCAGACTGTACAGAAGGTGTATAAGGAGCGGATGAGCCGCCTAAATCCTCAGGGTCAATATTAATCAGCATACCGTTGCTGTCACCGCTTACAACCTTAGGCATTTCACCATTCCACTTTGTTATCTGCTCGTAAGCAATAACCTTATCGGAAAGGGACGCTTCAAGGAGTCTGTTAGCCTCTGCCTGAGCCTCTGCCTCTGCAAGAATAGCGTTAGCATTAGCCTCAGCAGCAATTACCTTCTGCTTAGCCTGAGCCTCGGCAATAGTAATTGCCTGCTCCTGTTCAGTCTTTGTTTTAAGTAAATTCTGCTCTGCAACCTGCTTTGCTTCAATAGCTGTATTGAATTCAGCAGAGAAGTCAAAGTTTACAATGTTAAATTTCTCTATATAAATACCGTAGCTGTTGAGCTTTGCATCAAGAGCCGCCTTGATTTCATCACCAACTGCTGTACGCTCTGTGATAAGCTGTTCTGCGGTATATTTTGCTGTTGCCGATTTCATACACTCCTGTACAACGGGAGCGATAAGCACTGTCTGATAGTCGTTGCCTACGTTCTGATACATCTCAGCTGCCTTGTCAGATACAAGTCTGTAGTTTACGGCTATATCGGAGCTTACTGTCTGCAGGTCCTTTGATACCGCCGAAGCAGGTGACTCGTAAACCTGAATTTTGTTCGACATATTCTCCACATTCTGTATAAAAGGTATTTTCAGATGAAAGCCCTCGGAGTATGATGTGTTTGATACCTTACCAAGAGTGAGGATAACACCTGTATGACCTGCAGGGACAATTGTAAATGCACTTGCAGCAATACCGATTGCCACAACGGCTGCTACACATCCGCCTATGATTTTACCTGTTCCATTTTTCTTAACTGTACCGTCTTTTCTGATTTCCTGAAATGTTCCCATAACTTTTCTCCTGTTTAGTAATTCTGAAGCTGTTCAAGCGGTGTTACAACGGGCTTGCCATTGCTGTCAAGAAGCACCGTAAGTCCTGCACCGTAGCCGTCCAGATGAAATAGATAATTTACCCCTGTAATCCTGTCAATCCATATTTCTGTAGCTGATGATATTGTTGATTCCCTGTGTGCTTTGATAAATCTCTTGTTATCTGCCATAATAATTACCTCTTTTCAAAAATACCCCTTTACTGCGAAGCGATACCCCTATCGCTCCGCAATTAAAAATCCTTTATAATCCCTGCTGTGTATTTCTTCCCCTTAAATCCTTATTCATATCCCTGTAATCCCTGTATAATCCTATTAAAGCGCCTGTTGCTGTTCCAAGGCTTATACCCATGCATACCCCTATGCACAAGCTCCCCAGAACAGCACACCCCAACGCTGCCCCGATACCAAGTCCGATGCATAATCCCTTAGCTGCACCCTCCTCAGTGTGTTTTAACGTCACCCAATTATCCATATCATACCCCTGCTTTCCCGAATAATCCCTGTATATCCCAACAGTCCCTTTATACCCCTAAAGGAAAATCCCCATTTTCCTTAAAGAAGATCAATCTCCGCCAATCCCTTTTCCATTTCATTTTTGAGGCAGGAGCTTCTGTAAGCCATTACCATAATGTAAACAGCCTTTGAAAGCTTCTCTGCACCGAAATGTATTTCCGAAGCACACTGTTCAAGCTCCATAGCAATAAGCTCTCTTATTCTTTCAGGAGCGAATGCACCCTCGTCAACAGCTGTGAAAATAATTCTGCAAAGGATATTATAAAGCGTTACATCATCAACAATGTCATCAGAAGTATCGTCCACATCGCCGTTTATAAAAGTCATAAGGTTGGCGATCTGTTCAAGCTTCATAATACCTTTAAGCATATTGATAAGGATAATTCTTATAACCTGCTTTTCGGAATACTTTTTACTTTTCGGAGACGCTACCCAGCCACGTTTAATCCAGTTCTGAATAGTGGAGCCTTCAAGACCTGTAAGCTTTGAAAGCTGTGAAAGGGTAAGTCCTCCGGTTGCGTCAAGTACAGGAGATATTAATGAGAAGGCTGTGTATCTGCCTTGCTCAGAATAAGTAATCGCTGTACCGGGTATTGTTTTTAACATAGTCACACCTCTTTCTCAACCGATGATATGATTATATCACAAGTTCATATGAACTTCAAGTGTTATCTTACGACGTTTTGACGTGTTTTTATAGATTTTTTTGCATTTATCTTTCTTTTTCATCGTTTTTCATAAAATTTCATATTTTTTCAAAGTATTACAAAACTGTTAAATTTTCCTTTTTTCTCTTGACAAATCGACATTACTGTGATATAGTTATTTTACTGTGATAAACTGATTATATATCGCAGTAAAATAATGATATAGATGTTCCAAAAATCTATTATTAAGAAAAGGAGTATTATTATGGCGGATATGGATTACAATTATTCAGGTGACGTAGTAACAGGTGTAGAACCTGCGAAAAAGCGCAAGGGTGCAGTTATAGGAGGCATCACAGCCGGGGTATTGGTTGTGGCAGTAGGCGGCGGTGCAGCTGCATACAGCTTCTCTGATTTAGTCAAGAATCAGGTAAAGCTCACTATAAACAAACCAGAGGATTACTACAGCTGGGTAACAGAAAAGAATACAAGCGAGTTTGCTTCACAGATTACAGAAGCTTACCGTACTTATATAGAGGAGCAGAAAAAAGGCGCTTCATCTAATCTTGTAGTAAACTTCGACCTCTCCGACGAGGCAAAGAGCCTTCTCAGCGAGAGCGAAGAGGACCTCCCCGAAATCAACAGCGTTGAACTTGGTGTATCCTCAAAACTCAAGGATATGACATTCAACGCTGATATATACGCTGAAATCAACGACAAGAACATTTTCAACACTGAAATGGCTGCGGATTATAAAACCGAAGACCTTTTCGTACGTTTGCCCGAGCTTTCAGAGCAGTGGATTTTCGTTCCGGGTGTTATCTATGAAACAGAGCTTGAAGAGCTTGACCCTGCAGTTACCGATATTGAGTCAATTCTCTCTCCCGAGGAACTTGAATCACTTATTGTAAAGTATGCAGACCTTTACAACAGCAGCATTTCCGATATCGAGATTGAGAAAAAGGAAGAAATCGCAATCAATGATATCACTGTAAAGTATACAGTGGCTGAAATGACGCTCACGGAGGAAAAAACTGATGAAATCGCTGAAAAATTCCTCAACGAGTTCAAAAACGACCAGCTTATAAAGGATATCCTTGTTGAGCGTACAAAGTTAATGACAGAGGAAGAATTCAACGAAGAGATTGATTCTGCCCTTGAAGACATAAGGGAAGATTCTGAGGCTAATAATGTTGTTGTAAAGACATACATTGACGCAACAGGCAGCATCCGCGGTATGTCTGCAACAGACAGCGAAAATGCTGAAAACGATATCCACTTTATTATTGGTCAGCAGGAATCTGAAATCCGCGGAGAATTCGTTGTTTCCGAAGCAGAGTCCGAAGACGATATGCGTATGGACATCTCCCTTACCGAAAAGAATAAGAAGTCCTATGACGGTAAAATCACAATTCTTGCAGAGGGCGATGAAATTACAGCTGAAATAGCAGACCTCACTGTAGTTGACGAGAAAAAGTGCTATATGACAGGAAATATCAGCGTCAGCGCAGCAGAGGAAACAATCAGCCTTGCCCTTTCCACAGAGGACAACGCACAGATTATTTCCACTGACATCAATGTTGAAGGCACAAACTACGGCAAGCTCACAGTAAAGCTTTCAGGCGAAAGCGGAGCAGAGCCTGTACTTCCCGACAAATCTGCGGCTTATGATATGAACGCTGATGAAGCTGACTTCCCCAGCGATTACGTTGAACAGGACAAAATGGTTGAATTCGCAAAGAATATCCTTGTAAATATCGGTCTTGATGAAGCCGAGGCAGAGGAGCTTGCAGTTGAATTCGGCGAGAGTATGTATTATACCTATGAAGAATGGGAAGACGACGAGTATTTCGACGACTGGGACGATGAAGAAATCATCGGCGGTGCAGATGAAATCGAAATCGAAGATGAAGACCTCTTCTGGGAAGATTTAGAGGAAGACGATCCCTATGCTGATGATATGGTTTATCCCGAGGATAACGAAGCATATGTCCTTGTAATGGACGAAAGCGGCGCAGCTTCACATATGGGCTACGGCGATTCCCTTTCATACAACGCAAAGGTAGCTGAAATCAAGGGAGCAGGAACATACACAGTAAGCGTAACAGCCGATACAGAGGGATATAAGGAGTATACAGGCGACTTTATGCCTGACGGCTTCTCAATGCTTGGCTTTGAGGCTTACGGCGACGCTATTACAGCAGATTTAAAGGTTTCCGTCAAGTCATTGAAGGTAGACGGCAAGGAAATCAAGCTTACAGCAGAGCCGTACGCAGAAATCGGAGACGGTATGCTTTCCGTACTCCTTTACCTAGACCAGGAAATATTCGGCTTTGAAGATGTTGAAAACTGCATTGACCTTGCATCTTTCGGCGAATGGACAGATATTGAGATAACATTTGAAGTTAAGTAATAACGCTATTTTCCGTAGGGGCGGATATTATCCGCCTGCATTTCGGAACAAAATACATTTTTTCAATAATCTGAGGGACACGGTACTGCCGTGTCCTTTTTTGCGTACAAATACCATTCGCCCCTGTTTCTGGCACTGATTTATTCACTCTGCACAAACCCATTGTATTCTAATTGTGCATTCCTACAAATCTGATTTTTGCTGCAACAAATCAGCTCTGAAATGACACTATATTAATAGACGGTAAAAAATTCCAAAGGCAATTTGTTGTTTGATATGCATAAATTTAGCATATGCTAACAGGTTATTTCGCCGAAATTTCAAAAAACTTTGTCTTTTTTGGCCTCTAAAAACACTATGTTATAGAACGTTAAAAAACGTTAAAATTTACCGCCAAAAAGGAGGAATTCATATGAAAAAGACATTATCATTTTTAACCGTCATTATTGCTCTGTGTACCGCAGTTTCCTGTAACTCAGACAGCAAAAAAGAGCCGTCACTGCCTATGAATGAGGCTGTATACAACGAGGAGGGCAAGCCTGTTATAACCGTAGGAACTACGGGGTATATCGACCCGCTTTTCAACGACCACCTCAACAAGCCAAAGGATTTTGATATAAAAGTGGTAAACTACGGCAAAGGCATAGAGTACACTACCGAAAAGGAATATATTGAAGCCGTTAACAATGAGCTGTATATGGCGATGCTTACAGGTGAATCTCCCGATATTCTCTGCCATGATGCCGCTGGTATGCTGAATATGGACAGAAAGGGCTTGCTTGTTGATCTGTACTCATTTATGGACGGTGAAAGCAAGCTGAAACGTGAAGATTTCCTCCCTTGCGCATTAGAGGGACTTGAAATAGAGGGCAGACTTCCTGCTGTTATGGAGGCATACACTCTGCATACCGCTGTAGCAAAGACAAAATTCATCCCAAAGGAATATGAGCATTGGACATCTGCGGATGCAATGAAATTCTATGAAGAATACAAAGATAAAATGGACTTCTGCAAATTTACTTCTGAGTTGTCCCTTGCGGAATATATGCTTGAAATCGAGGGATTAGGCTCAATCGAGCAGCGAAATGCAGTCTGCGATTTCGGCACAGCATTCAGAGATACTCTGCAATTCTGCCTTGACACTCCCATACAAGCAGAAGCCGAACCGAATTTTGCCAATATGGATGACTATGACTTTTACGCGTATTTTAAAGATGAGGAAACACGTGGACTCAATGACACACAGCTTGTATTCCCCCTGAGCATAAATGGCTTTAATTCAGGACTTGGACAGCATACATACGGATTTTTCAACAAAGAGGATATAACCTTTGTAGGATACCCCTCTGAAAACGGCAGCGGCGCTTATGTACAGTCAGCAAATCTGATACTCTACGGAATTACAGAGCAATGCAGCAACAAAGAAGCCGCCTGGGAGCTTATAACGCTTATTCTGAAACAACAGGAAAAACTTGAAAAATACGAAGCTACTGACATCAGAGGAATCCCCGTATTATTGGAACAGTTACAGCGTGACTATGACCGTCCCGAAGATTACAACAACTCAATTAACAACGGTCATATGTGGAACTGGACGGATAACACCACCGACCCTGTTTATCTTCCACAGGAATACAAGGATATGCTTTACGAGTACATTTTAAGCGTACCTGCCAACCCCTATTTTTACAACTGGGATTTACAGAATATCATTGATGAAGAAGTTGAATATGCCCTAAATGGCGACAGAAGCGCCGATGATACGGCATATATCCTCAATGACCGCATAGGTACATATCTCAGCGAGAAAAGTTAATCTCATTTGAATTAATTAAGTGATAAACTATGCAGTTTAACTAAAATTTAAGCTTAAATTTCTACAGCAACACTCACAAAATCTATTGATTTTTTTATTGCAATATGCTAAAATTAAGGTAGCGAAACAGATTTCCTGCACTGAGTCTGTGTCGCAATGTGGAAAAATCATTTTGGGAGGTAATTACAATGGTTATTAAGAAAACCAGAATCACACGCTTTGTAAGCGGTGCTGTTGCCGCAGCTTGCCTTGCTGCAGGACTTAACATCGCTCCGTTTACAATGGAAATCGAAGCTGCCGACCAGCTCACTGCATTTGAGATTACAGAGGAAATGCAGATCGGTTGGAACTTGGGAAACACACTTGACGCTTATATGTCAAATGCCAATCAAGAACCCCTTGAAAGCTATGGCCTTGAAGCTGAAACCTGCTGGGGTAACCCCAAGACAACACAGGCTATGATTGACGCTGTAAAGGCTAAGGGCTTCAATACTGTCCGCGTTCCTGTAACGTGGTTCCAGCACGTTGATAAAAACAACGGCTACAAAATTGACGATGCCTGGATGGCTCGTGTAAAGGAAATCGTAGACTACTGCTATAACAGCGATATGTACGTTATCCTCAACCTCCACCACGAAGAGCCTTACGTAAACCGCTCTACTCTTGGTGCTGATTACGAGGAGCTTACAGGCTTTGTATCTTCACTCTGGAAGCAGATTGCCGAGACATTCAAGGACTACGACCAGCGCCTTGTATTCGAGATTATGAACGAACCTCGTGCAAAGGGTACAGACCACGAATGGTGGGGCCCCACAAAGGAAGAAACAGACACAATCAACAAGATTAACGCTGACGCTCTTGAAATCATCAGAGGTACAGGCGATGACAACAACGACATACGTCTTGTTATGATGCCCGGCTACTGCGCTTCAAGCGATACTTCAATGATGTCCAAGATTGTCGTTCCCGATGATGACTTCGTTGCTGTATCAGTACACGCATATTCACCCTATAACTTCACAATGAACGCAGAAGTTAAGGACCACAGCACATTTACCGCTGCTTATGCAACCGAGCTTACATCCATTCTTGACGGTATCAGAAAGACCTTCGGTGATAAGGATATCCCCGTAGTTTTAGGCGAGTTCAGCTCCTCTAACTTCGGCAATACAGAAGCTCGTATTGAGTGGGCAGAAGCTTATATTTCACAGACAAAGGCAATGGGTATTCCCTGTGTTCTCTGGGATAACAACGTTGAAAAGAACAATGGCGGCGAGGCACACGGTTACCTTAACAGAAGCAGCCTTACCTGGTATGAAGGCTCTGAAACAGTTGTTGATACAATGATTAAGATTATTAAGGATGATTCAATTGTATGGGGCAGCGAGAGAAAATCACCTGTTATTGAACACGAAGACATTACAACAGGCGTTCAGCTTATAGACAAGACTATTGAAATCGACGCTGCACTTGCTCCCGACGGCAACTGCACACCCGGTCTTAATGCTACATGGGCTCAGCTTGAGGGCGGCGATGTAGCAATCAAGTATACAGGTGACCAGCCTGTTATCGCTGTTGTTGACGATGCATGGGATAACTGGACTGAAATCAAGGCTTATGACGACAGAGACGGCATTGCATATTACTCCGCTGAGCATATCAAAGCTGCCTGGGCAGGCGAGCCTTCCGATATTGCACATCTTTTTGCAAGAACAAACTCAGTAACAAGTATTGAGGCTATCGCAATCATCGGCGGTGCTGAAGTTGGAGAGCCACCTGAGGATAAGACAAAGATTTACAATGTTGACTTCTCTGAACGCAAAGATTCCGCTACACTTACTTTCACAATTGAAGGTAAGGCAGGTTCTGTAACAAACGGCTGTGTTGGTTATATGGGCGACGAGTGGACAAATATCGAATGGGACGGCGTTATCGGCGCTGACGGCAAGCTCAATGTTGATGTTGATATCAGCACAATTCCTGCAAGCGTTACATCTGCACAGATTCAGATCTGGTGGTGCGATGACGAAAACGGCGAAATGACAGAATATAAATTCAAGGCTGTTGCTGTTGAAGATCCTACAGAAGCTCCTACACAGGCGCCTACAGAGGCTCCTACAGCTGCGCCTACAGAGGCTCCCACACAGGCACCTACAGCAGGTATTCCTGCATCCAAGTACGGTGACGCTAACTGTGACGACGTTGTAACTATGGCAGACGCTGCTGCTATCTATCAGGCTCTCGGAAACGCTGACAAGTATGCACTTTCCGAGCAGGGCGCTGCAAATGCCGATGTAAACGGCTCTGCAGGCTTAACAGCTGACGATGCAATTACAATTCAGAAGGTTGTTGCAAATCTTATTGTTATAACAGACCTTCCCCTTAAATCAAACAAATAATCATATTTCAGCCGAGGTTTTCCTCGGCTGATTTTTTATACCAACCGACATATCAGATTTACCCCCATACAAAGCAGCATACCCACAGCTGTAGGAATAATCATAGCCAATGCCGTCCATTTCAGGCTGCCTGTTTCCTTTTTTATAGTAAGACAGGTAGTAGCACAAGGGAAATGACATACGGACATAATCAGCATACTCACCGCAGTTCCCACAGTCCAGCCGTTGGCTGTGAGAACCTCTCGAAGTGACGATATATCGCCCATATCCACAAGGCTGCCCTGTGAAAGATATGCCATAAGAATTATGGGTACAACTATTTCATTGGCTGGAAATCCCAAAATAAACGCCATTATTATAACACCGTCAAGCCCCATAAGCTGACCAAGAGGATCGAGAAAATCGGAAATAATCGACAAAATTGAATTGCCGCCGATGTTTATGTTTGCTCCCAACCATATGAGAAGTCCGCAGGGTATAGCCGCTGTGCAGGCTCTGCCTAATACAAATATGGTTCTGTCAAGGAATGAACGGACAAGAACACGGCATATCTGCGGCTTTCTGTATGGCGGTAATTCCAGTGTATAGGACGAGGGAGTACCTTTGAGAATTGTTTTCGACAGCAGAAATGACACTCCAAGGGTAACAGTCACACCGAAAAGTATCACACCTAAAAGCATCGCCGCCGACAGCAATGAGCCGCCTATGCCCTCAGCTGTGACGAAAAAGAGGGTTATAACGGCAATTATTGTGGGAAATCGCCCGTTGCAGGGGGTAAATACATTGGTGAGAATAGCTATCAGCTTCTCCCGAGGGGAATCAATAACGCTGCATCCCGTAACTCCGCAGGCATTGCAGCCAAGCCCCATAGCCATTGTAATTGCCTGTTTTCCGCAGGCTCCCGAGCATTTGAAACAGCGGTCAAGATTAAAGGCAATACGCGGTAAATAGCCGAAATCCTCCAACAAGGTGAAAAAGGGGAAGAATATCGCCATAGGGGGCAGCATTACCGACACAACCCAGGCAAGCACCTTGTAAATGCCCTGTATCAGCAGGCTTTCCACCCATTCGGGGGCGTTTATGGCGAATAGCCCCTCTGACATTTTATCACCAAGAGAGAAAAGCAGACTGCTCAGCACCTCTGAGGGATAATTCGCCCCAGCCGCGGTAATCCACAGAATAAGGGCAAAAAGCAGCAGCATCACGGGTATTCCCGTTGCAGGACGGAGAAAAATCCTGTCAAGGCGACGGTCTGTCCTGTCAGGCTCACCTTTGGGACAGCTTACGGCAATTCCCGCTATTTCAGCGGCTTTTCGGGAAATATCCTCAACGGTATTTTCCTCAGTTACGGTATATTTCGCGGTATTTCCGCAGTTTTCTGCCCCTGTCAGCATATCCTTTAAGGTATGGCAAAGCTCATCAAGTCCACCATTGCTCCTTGCAGATGTAAAAACAACAGGAACGCCTGTGAGTTCGCTTAATTTATCCTTGTCGATTATGTAACCCTTTTTCTCCGCTTCATCAATGAGATTTACGCATATAATTGTTTTCGGGATAACGCTTATAATCTGCAATGCAAGATATAGATTTCTCTCAAGGCAGGTGGCATCGCACACCACAACAGCGCAGTCTGCCCTCCCCGACAGGATAAACTGCCGTGCGGCTTCCTCCTCCGCTGAGGCTGCACGTAGGGAATATGCCCCGGGGATATCGGCAAGGGTTATGGATATCCCTTCATATTCAAAATGCCCCTCTGCACAGGACACGGTTTTTCCTGCCCAGTTGCCCGTATGCTGGTCAAGTCCCGTCAATGCGTTGAAAACCGTGGATTTTCCCACATTGGGATTACCTGCAAGAACAACAGTAAAATCTTTTTTGTCGGTATTCATATAAAATCCTCCTATTTTATCTTCTACTGTCATTATATGCAGGGTTTTGCAGAAATATGACAAAAAATGGAGAATTTTATCAAACAGGAGAAATGGCTGTAATACGTTGTTTCGACATTCTGGATATTGTTAAATAATAAAAATATATCAGAAATCGCAAAAATTGTGTCCTTTTTTTCTCATTTTACTCGAATGTATTATATAGAGGGATAAAAAATACCGCACAGGTATATCCTGTGCGGTCAGAGTAAAAACCTTAATTTCATACCGAAATTGCTAGCGGATAATATCCGCCCCCTACACAAAACAACGTGAAATAGCATGTAGTAGGGGCGAGCATTGCTCGCCCTTAAATAAAATATGCCTTTTTCTACAGACAGGAGCCGTCAGCTGAAAGCTAACGGCTTTAAATCAAGAATTATAAATAATAGGTCTTAACTGAATTCCCTTGAAAGCTGCGCGGACTGCATCGGGGATAAGTTCAAACTGTGCTACGAGGGAGGCTGGTTTTTTTATTATGTCATCCTGCAGCATCGGCACAAAGAAATAATTCTTCCTGTTGAAAAGCTCCCCGATATTCTTTGCCGAGGCAAGGAGAGAATCGTTGGAGGATATGGCGAGTACAACGGGTCTGCCGCTTCGTAGGTGGGATTTTACCGCCATTGTAACGGATGTATCTGTTATGCCCGATGTCAGCTTTGCCGCCGTATTTGAGGTGCAGGGCGCTACCACCATTATATCTGTCATATTCTTCGGCCCTATCGGCTCAGCCTGCGCTATATCCGTAATAACCTCCCTGCCGCATATATCGGCAAGCCGTTTTGTATTTTCTTCATACGTGCCAAAACGGGAGGAAATCCCCGCGGCATTCTCCGACATTATGGGTATAAGCTGCGCCCCCATTGATACAAGCTCCTCCGCCTGTCTGAAACAGCGTTCAAAGGAGCAGAATGAGCCTGTCATTGCAAATCCTATGCGTTTCCCCTTGAATTCTTCGGTCATAAGCATTTTCCCCTTTCGTTGATTATGTCAATTATTGTATCTGCTACGTCATATCCTGCGGTTACGGGAGCTTTTTTTGCAGGAAGTCCCAGTGCGTGTATAACTTTTCTTCCCATAGCCTCAGCCGCCTTGAAATCAAGTCCTCCAGGCTTTGAGGCAAGGTCGATAAACAGCGTGTTTTCGGGGAAATCAGCTATAAGCTCCCCTGTGAATATAAGATTGGGCGCTGTGTTGAATACAAGGGAGAAATCCCCTGTGATATCCTCTGTGGATATGGCTTTAACTCCCGAAAGTGCAGCCTTAGCGGCACCTCTGCCATTTCGCACAGCGGCAGTTATATCGGCACCAAAGCCTTTGAGAATATTTACCAGAGCCGTGCCAATCCGCCCCATACCCACAATAAGCACGGGCAGACCGCTTAATGTGACAGGCAGTTCCTGCAAGGCAAGCAGAATTGCACCCTCCGCGGTGGATATGGCGTTTTTCAGAGAGAAAGCCTCCTGCTCAGCGTAGGAATAAACCTTGTGGGAGGGGAATAATTCCGCGGTTTTTTCGGGATTTGTCCCTGCGAATATCACTGCGTCATCCGTCAGCAGAGACGCTATATCCGCAGTATACAGGGCTTTATCCCATAGGGGAGTATATATCTTCCCTGTGCTGTCGGGACAAGGTACAGGCAGTACTGCATAGCTGTATTTCCCGTTGACGGATGTGATATCCGATTTATCAAAACCTGCATAAGACACAGCAAAATCCCTGCTGAGCCGTTCTCCGCAGTATATCTGACGTATATCGCCACCTGCGATAAGTATGTTTTTTCTGTTCATATTTCACTCCTGTAGAAATTTTTTCACAATTCATTATATGGCGGAGTGGGGGAAAGGGTGAATTATCTGAGAGCTGTTGTTTTTATATTTCTCTTGAAATTTCACAGGAAATAGTATATAATAAGAATAACGATATTTACAGAAGGTGTAACTATGATTTATATGCTTGAAGATGACAGCGGAATACGCGATTTTGTCCTCTATGCCCTCAATAATTCGGGCTTTGAAGCAGTGGGATTTGAGCTTCCCTCGGAGCTTTTTGCGGCTATGTCAGATAATATCCCCGATCTGCTTCTCCTTGATGTTATGCTTCCCGAGGAGGACGGTATATCTGTGCTGAAAAAGCTGCGCTCTGCTCCCGATACGGCAAGGCTGCCTATTATACTGCTTACTGCAAAGGGTACGGAGTTCGACAAGGTGCTGGGACTTGACAGCGGTGCTGATGATTACATATCAAAGCCATTCGGCACAATGGAGCTTATATCACGTATAAAGGCGCTTCTGCGCCGTACAGCTCCCATAGCTGTCGAATCCGCCGATACAATCACCATAGGCGGTCTTACAATAAACCAGGATATGCACCAGGTATACGCACAGGGGAAGAATATCTCCCTGACACTGAAAGAATACGACCTGCTGTACCTGCTTATGAAGAACAAAGGCAAAGCCTTTACCCGTGACGAGCTGCTCAACCGCATATGGGGCTATGAATTCTCAGGGGAAAGCCGTACTGTTGACGTTCATATCCGTACCCTTCGTTCAAAGCTGGGAGAAATGGGCGATATTATTGAAACTATCCGCGGTGTAGGCTACAGAATAGGAGAAAAGAATGACTAAAAAAATTTTTCTCAGCATATTCATCACATCGGTTGTAGCTGTTATATCAGCCACACTTGCCGCGGCTCTGCTTGTAAATTCAGAGGGCATAGGCGCTGTTATAATTGCAGGGATTGTAATAATCGCTTTTGCCTGCCTTATATCCCTTTATGCGGCAAGAAAAATTGTTAAACCAATAAAAAGCATTGACCCCACTCAGCCACATTATGGCAGAACGTATAAGGAGATTATGCCGCTTATTGACCGCCTGCGCAAGCAGAATGGCAGGGTAAACCGCTATATGACCGAGCTTACCGACAGCCGTGAGCAGTTCAGCCTTATAACGGAGAGTATGAACGACGGAATTGTCATAGCTGACCCGAAAACTACAATACTCACCTGTAACTCAGCCGCCTGTCAGCTTTTAGGGGTTGAGCCTCTCACAGAGGGGCAGAGTATATATGCCCTCAGCCACACTGAGCCATTCAGACGATGCATACAGGACGCTATGGGCGGACTTCGCTCAGAGATTGTCATAAATACAAGTATGGGCGACAGAAAGATTATCGCCAGCCCTGCAAGTATATCCGACACTCTCAATGGTATAGTCGTATTTATTATGGATGTAACAGAGGAACAGGCATTGGAAAAAATGCGCCGTGAGTTCACCTCAAATGTTTCTCATGAGCTGAAAACACCGCTGACTACCATATACGGCATATCCGATATGCTTGCCAACGGAATGGTCAGGGCAGAGAATGTGGCTGAATTCGGCGGAAATATCCGCAAAGAGGCAGACAGGCTCATCACCCTTATAAATGATATCGTATCTCTTTCAAGGCTTGATGAAAAGGATGTTCCACGTCAATGGGAGGATGTGGAGCTGTACAGCCTTGCAGAGGAGGTAATCGGCAGACTGTCCAGAGCCGCAGAGGAAAAGGATGTTTCCGCAAAGCTTATAGGCGAGCAGGTAACTATCACAGGCGACAGGACCATTCTCAGCGAGGTGCTGTATAATCTCTGTGAAAATGCCATAAAATACAACAAAGAGGGCGGAAATTACACTGTCCGCATATCTCATATACCTATGAAGGCAGTTATTACAGTAACAGATACGGGAATAGGAATACCCACGGAGCATATGGAACGCATATTCGAGCGATTTTACCGCGTTGACAAGAGCCGTTCACAAAAAATCAAGGGAACGGGACTTGGCTTATCCATAGTAAAGCACGGCGTAGGCTATCACAATGGTACAGTACGCGCTGTCAATTCCGATGAGGGAATGATATTTATTGTGGAATTGCCCATAAAAAACACAGGCGAATAACAAAAAAGGACGGCGATGTGCCGTCCTTTAGTCTTTAGAAAAGGTGTATATCAATGCGGACACGGCACACTGTGTCTCTACAGAATCTACCGTCAAAACACACAAATACTGCGTTGCTGATTTGTGCAACCCTACAAACTTTCGAAAACCTATTGACAAACACATAATAATATTCTACAATATAAGTAGAGGTAAAATCCACTAATATAATACCTACTAAATACACTTAATGTCTAATAGGTATAAATTTCCCAAAAACCTTGATTTATCCGTGAAAAGCTGATATAATAAGAAGTAACAGCAATATATATATGGAGGAAAATATGGATTTACAGGAACTTCGCAATGGAATTGATAAAATAGATGAACAGATACTTGCCCTGTTTATGGAGCGAATGGAGCTTTGCAAGGGCGTTGCCGACTACAAAAAGGAGCATAATCTCCCCGTATTCCAAGGAAATCGTGAAAAGGAAGTAATCGACCGCATAAAGGCTCTCACCAACGATAAGGAGCTTGAAGCAGGTACAGCTTCACTGTTTATGTCGATTATGGACATAAGCAAGATTTTACAGAATAAGAAAATCCATAGTAATGTTGATACAGTTTATGATATCCCCGACTTTGAAAACGCCAAGAGTATCGGCTGTCAGGGTACATCGGGAGCTAATTCCGAAACTGCCGCAAAGCTTATTTTTGGCGATATACAGCCGGTTTTCTACAAGACATTTGAGGATGTTTTCGCTGCTGTCCAGTCAGGAGAGCTTGACTACGGCATTCTCCCCGTCCACAACTCAACAGCAGGATCCGTAAGCAGTACATACGACCTTATGGCGAAATACAGCGTATACAAGGTGAAAGAGGTGTGCGTTGAGATAAACCACTGCATAGCCTCAAAAAATGCGGCTTCAATTGATGATGTAACCGTTGTATATTCCCACCCACAGGCTATTTCACAGTGCTGTAACTACCTGACAGCTCACGGCATTAAAACCGCAGAGTACGGCAATACCGCAACTGCGGCGGCTATGGTGGCAAAAAGCGATGAAAATATAGCGGCTATCTGCTCTGTTGACTGCGCAAAGCAGCTGGGACTTAATATCCTTGCAGAAAATGTTGCTGACTGCGAGCTTAACCGTACACGCTTTATCTGTATATCGCGTAATATGCAGATTTCTCCCGACGCGGACGCCATTTCCGTTATGCTGAAAATCCCCGATACAGAGGGAAGTCTGTACCGTCTGCTGACGAAATTCTGCGTAAACGGTATGAATTTGCTCCGTATTGAGAGCCGTCCCCTTAAAGACGGAAGCTTCAATGTTATGTTCTACCTCGACTTCGACGGCCATATCGACGAACCGAGAGTAAAGGCGCTTATGAACGATTTAACGGAAAATTTGGAATATTTCAGATTCTTGGGTACGTTTCACAATGAATAATTTTATATAGGTGAACAATTATGAACGATAAATTTTTTGATCTCCTTGACCGCACCGGATTTGTATTCCTTGACGGTGGTTTTGGTACAATGTTACAGGCAACAGGTGTTGAAATAGGGCATATTCCCGAACTGCTTAACATCACAAATCCCGATGTAATTATGAATATCCACAGACAATACGTGGAAAGCGGCTCTGATATATTCTGTGCAAATACATTTGGCGCCAACAGCTACAAGTTGAAAAACAGCGGATATACCGTGGCTGAGGTGGTATCGGCAGGTATTGCAAACGCTAAAAAAGCTGCCGGAGGACAGGCACTTGTTGCCCTTGATATAGGCCCTATCGGGCAGCTTTTAGAGCCGACGGGTACCCTTACCTTTGAGGAGGCTTACGAGATACACAAGGAGACAATCCTTGCAGGTACAGACGCTGATGTTATCATAATCGAGACAATGACCGATTTATACGAGGTCAAGGCGGCTGTTCTTGCGGCTAAGGAAAATTCCGACAAGCCTGTTCTCGTGACTATGACCTATGAGGCTAATATGCGTACATTTACAGGCGTTTCTCCCGAGTGTGCCGCTGCTGTTTTAGAGGGACTGGGCGCTGACGCTATCGGCGTTAACTGCTCTCTTGGCCCTAAGGAGCTTTATCCTGTGCTGGAAAAGCTGTGCAGCCTTACAACTCTCCCTGTCATTGCAAAGCCTAATGCAGGCTTGCCCGATCCTGTTACAAACAAGTTCAATGTAACTCCCGAAAAATTTGCGGAAAGCGCTGTAAAGCTTGCAGAGCTGGGAGTTAAGATATTCGGAGGATGCTGCGGTACAACTCCCGAGCATATTGCCGCTGTGGTAAATGCTCTTGAGGATATGGAGTTTGTTCCCCACGAGGTTGAGCGCAAATCAGTGGTATGCTCTGCTGTAAATTGCGTTGAGATAAATCAGCCGAGAGTTATCGGCGAGCGTATAAATCCCACAGGAAAAAAGCGTTTCAAGCAGGCGCTTGCTGAAAAAGACATCGGCTATATTCTCGGTCAGGCTATTGAGCAGATTAACGCAGGTGCGGAGATACTTGATGTCAATGTAGGCTCTCCCGAAATTGACGAGGCTGAGATGATGAAAGCCGCTGTAAAGGCTATACAGGGCGTTTGCGACGCTCCCTTACAGCTTGATTCAACCCGTCCCGATGTTCTTGAAGCAGGACTGAGGGTATACAACGGTAAGCCTATTGTAAACTCCGTAAATGCCGAGGAGGAGTCCTTGAATACAATCCTCCCCCTTGTCAAGAAATACGGTGCGGCAGTTGTGGGACTTACTCTCGATAAGGACGGTATCCCCAAAACAGCTGAGGGACGTTTCAGACTTGCTGAAAAGATACTCAACAGGGCTATGGAATACGGTATTCCAAAGGAAGATATATACATTGACTGCCTAACGCTTACAGCGTCAGCTGAGCAGGAGGCGGCAATGGTTACTCTTGAAGCTTTAAGCCGCGTTAAAAAGGAACTTGGACTTAAAACAGTCTTAGGCGTGTCCAACATTTCATTCGGACTGCCCAACCGTGAAACAATCACACGGACATTCCTCACAATGGCGCTTCACAGCGGACTTGACCTGCCTATTATTAATCCCAATATTGATACTATCATAGGCGCGGTACGTGCATATCGCCTTCTTGCCAGCCATGATAAGAACTCCGCGGAGTTTATTGCGGTATACGGGCAGGAAGCGGCTCCTGTAAAGGCTGTAACAGCCGATGCAGGTACTCCCGATGTGAAATACTCCGTGGAAAACGGACTTAAAGCAGACGCTGTAAGGGCTGTAAATCAGCTTATTGAAACAATCTCACCAATGGAAATAATAAATAATTCGCTCATACCTGCTCTTGATACAGTGGGAGGAAAATTTGAAAAGGGTACAATTTTCCTGCCTCAGCTTATTATGTCCGCAGAGGCAGCACAGGCTTGCTTTGAGGTCATAAAGGATAAGCTGGCTGTATCGGGCGGAGAAACCGTATCAAAGGGAAAAATCGTACTTGCTACCGTTCACGGAGATATACACGATATAGGCAAAAACATAGTTAAGGTACTTCTTGAAAGCTACGGCTTTACTGTTATAGACTTAGGAAAGGACGTAGCTCCCGAGGTTATCGTATCTGCGACAGTTGAACACAATGTAAAGCTTGTTGGCTTATCTGCACTTATGACTACTACTCTTGGGGCAATGGAAAAGACAATTTCCCTGCTCAATGAAAAATGCCCCGACTGTAAGATAATCGTGGGCGGAGCAGTTCTCACTGAGGACTATGCAAAGAAAATCAATGCCGATTTCTACGCTAAAGACGCTAAGCAGGCGGTAGATATTGCGGCTTCATTGTTATGCTGATACTCTATTGATTATTTTTGATTGATTATTTCTGAATTGGGGTGAGTTCTTATGTCCGATAATGCTGTTATTGTTCTTCTTATTATAGTATTCTTCTTTCTTCTTTCATGTCTGCCCGGTGGCAAGCCGCCTCCGAAGCCCAAGGACGACCCTGAAAAGGATGAACAGAGGAAGCTTGCACTGGAGATGCTAAAGGGGGAGAAAACTCCCGAGGATATCGCTGCCCAGGAGGGCTATGACATTGAACATATAAAACAATGGAAAGCAGATTATCTGGACGCTGCTGAAAAAGACCATAACCTCAGAAAAAAACTTGATATTGATTAATGCTAAATGCTCCCTGATTTCGGGGAGCATTTTAGATTTTCAAAAAGATGAATTTCGGAACGAAATTGCGGGCGGATAATCTGCCCTTACACAAAAACAACGTAAAATAGCCATTTACAGGGACGGATTTTGCCGTGTCCATTAACAAATACAACTTTTTTCTGCATACTGGTATCATTTCTCCTTGACAGCCATATAAATAAGTGATATACTTTAATAAGTAAATCAACAGAGGAGAAAAACTATTGAAAAAACTATTATTTATTGGCGATGTTGTAGGTGAGGCTGGCTGCGATTTTCTCCGCAGTAAGCTCCGCAATATCAAACAGGAATATAAAATCGACATAACCGTTGTGAATGGAGAAAACTCTGCACAGGGCAACGGTATTACGCCAAATTCAGCTGATGCGCTTATTAATGCAGGTGCCGATGTCATAACTACGGGAAATCACGTTTTCCGCCGCAGAGAGATATATCCCGTTCTTGATTCATCAGATTGTATCATACGCCCTGCAAACTTTCCCGAGGGCGGCGCTTACGGCAAAGGGGTATGCACCCTCGATATGGGCAGCTATTCCGTAGCCGTTGTAAATCTTATGGGAACGGCTTATATGGAGCCGCTGGATAACCCTTTCACAAAGATTGACAGTATTCTTGAAGATATCTCAACTCCCAATATTTTCCTTGATTTTCACGCTGAGGCAACCTCCGAGAAAAAGGCTATGGGACATTATCTCACAGGAAAGGTCACAGGCGTATTCGGCACTCATACCCACGTTCAGACAGCCGATGAAGCCATTTTAGGCGGTCATACGGCATACATCACTGACGCAGGTATGACAGGGGTTGAAAGCTCCTGTCTTGGCGTAGAATCGCAGATTATCATTGATAAATTCCGCTTCCATATGCCTGCTAAATTCAAAGAGGCTGAGGGAAGCTGCTTCCTCAACGGTGTTGTTGTGGGTTTTGATGAAAAATCAGGCAAGGCTGTCAGCATAGAGAGAATTATTATACAATGATGTGAAATGTGTCGAATAATCTACCTGAGTTGTTTTGTATCACAAGATATTTGTTTAATATGCACAAAAAAACATTCGAAAAAAGGTACAGTTAGAACATTGAAAAAGATTTGAAATTGTGGTATAATAATATCAAGGAAAAAGCATAGATTTATTCTGTGCTTTTCCTGCATTTCAAATTATATTTATTAAACCAAAATTCAGACAGGAGGCTACACTATGGAAATTTTAAAAGTGTCATCCCATTCAACACCCAATTCAGTTGCAGGAGCTATTGCAGGAGTTATCAGAGACCACAAGGCAGTAGAAGTACAGGTTGTTGGTGCAGGTGCTGCAAATCAGGCTATTAAGGCTATTGCTATTGCAAGAGGCTATCTCGCACCTATCGGAATCGACCTTATCTGTATCCCTGCTTTCGCCAATATTCAGATTGAGGGCGAAGACAGAACAGCTATGAAGCTTATCTGCGAGCAGAGATAAGGCAGTAAGAACCTATAACTGAAACTATGCGGTGAGCCGAAAATCTCACCGCATTATCTTTAACATCAACAATAAATTAATCATTTCAGGAGTAAATTATGAATATAGAAGTTAACAGAATAAACATAGGAATATGCGGAAATCCCGAAGAATACACAAAACAGACCAATGAAATATTTATGCATCAGCTTAAACAGATTGTGCGTAAAATCGCCGCAAATATCGAAAACAGACCTGTTATTCTGCTTGCAGGCCCGTCAGGCTCAGGCAAGACAACAACAGCGTTTATGATTGCAAAGCTTCTTGACGAGCTGGGCTGCGGCTGTCATACAATTTCTATGGATAACTATTTCAAATCCCTTACAGAGGAAGAAAAGGAGCTTGCAGCACAGGGCAGAGTTGACCTTGAATCCCCCGACCGCATCGACAAGGAACTTTTAAATGCACAAATTGAGGATATTGAAAACTGCCGTCCTGTAAATGTGCCGAAGTACGATTTCGCACTGTCTTCACGCTCTGAGGAGACTATCCCCTTTGAGAGAAAGCCCGGGGATGTGGTTATATTCGAGGGTATACACGCTCTCAATCCCGATGTTATCACAGTTCCCGACAATAAGCTCTGCAAGATTTATGTCAGCGTCCGCACACGTATCACAAAGGAGGGGCTTGTGCTCAATCCTGCGAAAATACGTCTTATGCGTCGTATGATACGCGATAGGAACTTCCGTAAGAGAAGCCTTGATGAGACTATGAGTATGTTCCGCAGCGTTGAATCAGGGGAAAACAAGTATATTATGCCGTACAAGACGCGCTCAGACTATGATATTGACACCTTTATGGCTTACGAAATGAGTGTATACCGCTATAATCTTCTTGACGATTTAAGGCTTATGGAGGACAATTCCGAGCTTTCAGATGTTATGGAGATATTGTCAGCTCTTGCGCCTCTTGATAATGAGCTTGTACCGAAAAATTCCCTTATACGTGAATTTATTGGCAAGGGTGAGTTTAAGTATTGATTTATCAAGCTGTTAAGAATATTTGCCACAAGTCAATTAACATTCGATTTAAACAAAAATAGACATAAAAGTAAATGAGTATTATAAAAAATCCCACTTGCGTTATAAAAGAAATAGTGTTATAATTAAAACAACTTATTTCAGGAGGGATTTTCTATGTCAGCAACAGCTACTCATTCAAGAGCCGAAAAACTGCGCTGTTTAACTACCGCAGGTCTTTTTGCCGCGCTGATTTACGTTTTTACCGCCTATCTTCATATCCCCACAGGCGCAGGCTATACCCACGCAGGAGACGGATTTATATATCTTGCGGCGTGTGTACTCCCCACTCCCTACGCAATGGCGGCAGGAGCAATCGGCGGAGCGTTAGCGGACGGTCTTTCTGGCTTCCCCGTATGGATACCTGCAACTGTAATAATAAAGGCAGTTACCGCAGCTTTTTTCAGCAATAAGACAGAAAAGATACTTTCGCTGAGAAATATCCTTGCAATAATTCCTTCAGGAATTCTCTGCATTGCAGGCTACAGCATTTATGAAGGAGTTGTTATGGCAGGGGAGTTTTCAATGGGAGCGCTGACAGCCGCATTTACACAGACACCCTCTTATCTGATGCAAATCGGCACAAGTACCGTTTTATTCGTGGCTATATCGCTTCTCCTTGACCGTATGGAGTTTAAAAAGAAATTGAAATTGTGATTATAAAATCAAGGCAGTATCGTTTGGTGATACTGCCTTGTTGTTTTTGTGTGAAAAATAAGAAACTATTGCTCCACCAATTATACCTTGCCAAAAAGACGAAGGCAGAAAGGGAAGTTATCAAAAAAGAAAAAACGCAGGAATGCTGTCGCATTTCAATTAGTCTAACGCAGAGAAATTTTCTTTATGTCAAGTAATTGATGGCAAGGTTTAGTTTGGGGAGCAATAAAACCAATCCGGCACGAACTTCTTGAATTTTCAATCAAAGTATATAGTTTTGAAATGGTTTGACCTTTTAGCAGATGTTTGAGAACGCTATTGAAACAAATCCAAGAAGTAATAACATTGTTTCTCAAAAGGTGATAAAGATTGAATTTTTATATTGGAAATAGTTTGGATGAAATCAAAAGGGACGATTATAATATTTGGTTTTCCGATGATCTTTTACAGCATATGTATAATCATCGCAAACAAATATCAGCTGATTCAAATGTATTATTCGAAGTCGATCCATATTCTGATACCTTTTTAGAATATGGAAAGGTTAAGG
>JAZSEJ010000025.1:0-2315 GCA_045531615.1 Ruminococcus sp. | reverse complement strand
TTTCTTCGTTTTTGTTACTGCGATTATTGTCGCCCAGTTCATTATTCCTATCCATATACCGATACAGCCTGTTAAAATTGATATAATCCAGCGTAGTGTATCCATTATCATTCTCCTTACGGCCAGTATCTCCACTGACCAAATAATACTTTCCAGCATCCGTCTATACCAAAGCCTTTTGGTGGATGAAGTGTTTTTAACGGAACTAAAAACGTTTCTCCTATTGATTTTGGGGCGAATTTATTTGTTGGAGAAATAAAATCCCATTTACAGGATCTGAGATAATTAAACCAAGTGTTTTTGCCGCGCATTACCCAGTCTCCGCTTTGCAATCCAGGACGTCCCCAACGGGTTACGCTAACCAAGCGATTACCGTTCTGTTCAATTATTGAGGCGTTGCTTATTCCTTTTATTCCGTTATATATCGAGCCAATTGAATATATTCCGTTTGAAAACAGACACGTCCAATTGAATACGGTCTGAATTTTATTGAATAGTGGATTATCTACGTTATTCCATGTGTCGATAATATTCATAACACCAGAGCCAACAGTAGAGATTACTGCTATAGTTGCGACGGTCGTGCTTATTCCAGCTGCTAAGGATGCGGATAAGCCTAACGAAGTTAATAGGGGCACTAAGGCTAATCCACCTGAAGCAATTACAGCTGCTATTGCTATTATTGCACCTATTACAATGGCTACAGTTACAAGTATTTCCTTCCAATGCTCCTTGCACCATTCCCCTACATCCTTCAGAGTATCGCAGAATTTTTCCCAATCGGATTTTTCGCTGTCTGGTTTGAGGTAGTCATACTCCTTGTAAAACTCCTTTTTAGCCTTTGAAACGGCATCTGCAGCGGCGTTGTCACGGTTTATCGTCAAATCAATAAAAGCGTTGACTTCTTTCTGAGTAGCTTCAAGGCCTGCTATCTGCTGCTCCTGTGTCTGTGATGATGTGGATATCTTGCTGATTATCCCGTCGCATACGCTGCTGTTTATGCCGAGTACTTTCTTTTTAAGTGCAGACAAATCTGTGCAGAAATCGCTTACTGCTGATTTTGCCTGCTCTATATAATTGGACATACTGTTTATTTTGTCCTTGTATAATTCTATTGTTGCCATTTTTCACCTCCGTGGAAAGTGTTCGATAAACATACCCCTCTATATAAGGGCAAAAATGCGCCTTTTTTCAACCAAAAATGGTTGATTATTGAAAAATAATTTTTATTTTCTCCGTTTTAGCTAATCATCAACAGATGAAATTGTTAGATAACAACAAAATTTAATGTTGTAATATATTCTTGATTATATAAACACATTTATATAATCATTCGGAAATATCAGAGTTTTTCTTCGAAATAATCCTGTTTATAATTCCGAATATACAGCTGTAGTCAATTACTAAGGGAAGAATAAATATCCACCAGGGCTTTTGAATCGGCATAAGCAACAACGCGATTATCATTAGAATTGCTCCGAAAAATGGCGCTAATGATGCGGCTTTCTTCGTTTTTGTTACTGCGATTATTGTCGCCCAGTTCATTATTCCTATCCATATACCGATACAGCCTGTTAAAATTGATATAATCCAGCGTAGTGTATCCATACCTTACCTTTACTCTGACAGTTCTTTCAGCATATATTCCAATGCCTCTGATTCTGTATCAAAATACAAATCCGTTGTTTTGCAGCCTCGTTCGGCGTAATAAACATTCCATTTTCCGTTATCAGTAACAAGACAAAAACGTTCATCGTCTCTGCCTTTGCCGTCGATATTGTACAGGAAATTTGGGATTCCTTTTTTCTTTGCTGCTTTTATAAATTCTTTTTTGTCCATTATTTATGTTCCTTTAATTTGATTGTTTTGTTCTATAGCCTATACTTATACGTTCCACTTTCATATTCACACCTTGAATGATAATACCGTAATTTTCGGATGTTCCCATTAGTGAAAAAATTCCTTTATCATTTGGAGCTGGTTTTCCAGTTTCTAAAGGCTCAAAACCAAGCTTATTATCTTTGCTTTCGCAGCTATATACAACACCCGATAACATCATCGAGCAAAGAAATAAACTAAGTATTTTTCTTTTCATAAATATTCCCACTTTTTAACGTAATTGCATATAAACTTGTATCATATTACTTTTGATTTAATATACTGATGTGTTTAATTTTTAGATTCGCACCTTGAATCATAACTCTGTAGTTGTCCGTATATCCTCGAACAGTAAAAATACCTTTTGTATTACTATCAGGATTTCCTGTTTCTGATGGCTCAAATCCAAGCTTTTCATGAATCTCATCATAATCAGA
>JAZSEJ010000063.1:0-85262 GCA_045531615.1 Ruminococcus sp. | reverse complement strand
CTTTCCTGCACCTTCGGAAACACCGAGGATAACGGGTGAATTGCACTCCTGTGCTGTAAGAAGAATAGCCTTAGTCCACTCAAGGTTGTTGATGTTGAACTGACCTACTGCGTACTTGCCTTCTCTTGCTTTTTTAAGCATTTCTGTAGCTGAAACTAACATTATAAATTCCTCCTGAATTTTCAGTTGGGACATTTTGCCCCATTGTTAATATTATATCACACTTACATACGAATTGCAAGAGGTTTTTGCAAATTTTTCTATTATAGCAATAAATAGCTTATTTTATATCATAGTCAGACAAATCTATGTGCTTTATTGCCTAAAAGTTGACACAAAAGTTTGTTAAGTTTGCACAATAAGACTTATTGACTTTTTAAATTTAAAGAGTTATAATAATTAGGCATTATGCATTTTGTAATTTTCAGGAGGTTTATTATGGATTCAGCACAATCAACAGCCGTAAAAAAAACAGAAGAAAAGCTAAAACCAAAGCTATTTTCTGTAATGAAAGGCTACAAAAAAGAACAGCTTGTTAAGGACATCGTTTCGGGCATAATCGTTGCAATTATTGCACTCCCTTTATCAATAGCCCTTGCTCTTGCATCGGGAGTTAATCCTGAGCAGGGACTCTATACCGCTATTGTAGCAGGATTTGTTGTATCATTCCTTGGCGGAAGCCGTGTACAGATAGCAGGCCCTACCGCTGCTTTTGCAACAATTGTTGCAGGCATTGTTGCCACAGAAGGTATGGACGGTCTTGTAATATCAACTATTTTAGCTGGTATCTTCCTTGTTATTATGGGAATCTGCCGCTTCGGAAGTCTTATTAAATATATCCCCAACACAATCACACTCGGTTTTACATTTGGTATCGCAGTTACAATCATTGTAGGACAAGTCAAAGATTTCTGCGGAATGACATTTGAAGGTTCTCCTATTGAAACTACGGAAAAAATAGCTGAAATATTTAGTTCAATAGGCACTTTTAATCCTATGGCATTTCTTGTGGGAATTATCTCCCTTGCAATTCTTATATTCTGGCCTAAAAAGCTGAATAAGATTCCACCTTCGCTTATCGCTGTAATCGTTGGTGCGGCAATTGTAAAAATAAGTGGGATGAACGTAAATACAATCGGTGATTTGTATACTATTTCGTCTGCACCGCCTACTTTTGTACTTCCAGAGGTTACTTTTGAAAGAATAAAGGCGCTTATTCCAAACGCTTTCACAATTGCAATTCTTGCCGCTGTAGAATCTCTTCTCTCCTGCGTTGTTGCTGACGGTATGATTGGCTCAAAGCACCGTTCAAATATGGAGCTTACAGCTCAGGGCGCTGCAAATATTGCATCCGCACTTTTCGGCGGAATCCCCGCAACAGGTGCTATTGCACGTACTGCCGCAAATATCAAGAACGGCGGACGCACCCCTATTGCAGGTATGGTTCACGCTGTTGTACTCCTCGTTATTCTCGTTCTCCTTATGCCTTATGCAGCTATGATTCCTATGCCTACAATTGCGGCTATTCTTTTCGTTGTAGCTTATAATATGTGTGGCTGGAGAGAAATCGTAAACTGCATAAAGATCTCCCCCAAGAGCGATATTGCTGTACTTATTATAACACTTGTTCTTACAGTTGTATTTGACCTTGTTGTTGCAATCGGTGTGGGTATTGTACTCGCTGCACTTCTCTTTATGAAGCGTATGGCTGATGTTACAGAAGGACACGACTGGATTTATGTTGACGATGAGGACACTGACCCCGACCATATTTCTCTCAAAAAAGTTCCAGAAAATACAAGAGTATACGAAATAAACGGTCCTATGTTCTTTGCAGCTTCGGATAAATTCAACTACATCCTTGATAAAACAAAAGGAATTGACGTTCTTATACTCAGAATGAGAAATGTTCCTGCTATTGACGCTTCGGGTGTTGAAATGCTGGACAAAATTACAAAACGCTGTAAAAAGCACAATATCGAAGTTGTTTTCTCCCACGTAAATGAACAGCCTATGCACGCTATGGAAAAAGCTGGATTTGTGCAGAGAGTAGGTAAAGAAAATTTCTGTGACCATATAGATACAGCTCTTCTTCGTGCAGAAAAGCTTGAAAATGTTGTAAAAAAGAACAGAGGAAATTCAAAATAAATATTGCTTTCCCAACTAAACCTTGCCATCAAAAATTGGTGGAGCAATAGTACAGGGTATCGGCTTAAAAATCCGATACCCTGTTTTCATTTTAATTTAAATTTTGGCATAGGCTCAACCTTGTGTCGGCTTTGGTTATGCATAATATCAATTTTAGCTTTCAGCTGAACGTTATCTTTGAAATCTTCAAATCCTCGTATATAATTATCAAGGTCTGAATATCTGAATCCAAAATTTTCTTCATCGGTTTTACCACATAAGCCATCAATAGGAACCTTATGAACAAGTGAATATGGCAGCTGCAGATAATCGCCAATGCCGAGAATTTCCGTCACTGTCAGCTCACTGAGAATACTGAAATCTCCTGCAGCATCACCAAATTTGGTGGAATAACCTATCCAATCCTCTGATAAATTGCAGGTATTGACAACTCTGCCGCCTACACATGCCGCTACAGCATAAAGTGTTGTCATACGAAGTCTTGCAGGTGTATTTATAACTGCCTGCTGAGATATATTTATAGATTTGCTTAGTTCATTCATAAGTCCGTTGTAAGCATCAGCAATATTTACCTCAATACTGTCAATTCCGAGAACTTCAACAAGATTTTTGCTGCAATCAATATCTGCCTGCTCCCCCTGTGGCATAAGAACACCCATAACGCGTTCTTTACCAAGAGCTAAAACACATAATGCCGCACATATTGAGCTATCCTTACCACCTGATATGCCGATTACTGCTTTAGTCGCAGGTGAACCATTTGCTTCAAAATATTCCCTTATCCACTGAATTATATCTGCTGTTGTCTTTGCCGCATCAAATCCACGGATTTCATTCCTGATACGCATAAGGGTTCTGCCAAGGTAGTTTTCACCACATCCTCCAACCATTCCCCAGTACTTATCTCCGTGATTATTCCCCTCTATAAGCTCCTCATTGCCTGTAGCCATTAGCTTCACAGCAAGTTCAGGGTGCTGTACAAATTTTGCCTTACATACACCGTACATCACATCAAGCTTTATATCTTCCCAGTCTGAACGGAGTTTTATTTTTCTGCCAAGCTTTTTAGCATCGGAAGGAGTAAGCAATGCAAATCCCTTTCGTATTTCTTTATCCCCTGTTTTCTGTGCCTGAAATGCTGCTTCAGTGCTAAGATAGGTTATTCCGTCAAAGGTAACGCTGCATTCGTAGAAATTACTCAGAAAGTCATATTTACCCTCAAATCTGCCAATCATCAAAATCCACCTCCGTGGAGAATATCTCTTATTTCAGCAAGGCTGTATTCTCTAATCATTTCACCATTGCGAAATACGGGGATAAGCATATTCTTATCAGCCACATTGCCAATAGTTTTGCTTGTATAGCCATCCTCGCATATTATATTGCCCATTTCATCACGGCATACACAACACATACCCTTGTGGGACTTCTTGCTGATTTCCTTTGTCGGGTCAAGCTCTACGGGAACAAATTCGCCGTTGATTTTTTCATAGCTTTTGGGAGCTTTGAAAATGGGTATACAGTTACCCTCGTTATCCTCACAATAAGTAGCCTTTACCGCAATATGGAACGTATCTCTTGTATATGGCGCAAGCTTATCGCCTGTTTCAAGGCACTGCATTGAGAAGCTGCCAACACCTAATACCACGTTATTGCAGGCAAATCCGTTTTCTTTGAGGATTGCGTAAACTTTCTCTGCTCTCTGAGGCGTAATAGAATCACCGTATATTGCCTTTATGTGCGGGTCAAGTACTTTATATCCCTTGGAATTTACTGTTCCCCCGAAGATATTCCACAATCTGAAAACAGTTTCTGTAACGACTTCGACAGGATCACCACTGTCCCCTCTTATAAGCATTGTTCCGTTATGATTAAGAATTTCCTCTTTAAGCTGAGGTATAATGTTATTTACTACGTTCCAGTAGTCGTAGCTATCAGATACGACTGAGAAAGATGTATCTGGATAAAGTTCAGTGAGAAGTCGTCTGAACATTGTGATTTCATCACCGTCTATAGCAAAATTTGAACACATTACAGAATGCTCAGTAGATACCGCACCGTATGCAACAGGTTCCTTTGTACAGTCGCAGTTATAATATTTTTCAAGATATGGAATAGCTGGCACTGTCGCAGTATTAAGGAATGATAGGCAGAAAGCAGCGGAAGATTTAACTGCAGATGAAAGGGATTCCTGACCTCTGAAAGAGAAATCACCCAGTGCCTTTGCCCTTGGAATATCGTCCTCAACTGTTTCAGCATAGTATTTATCAACTATCTGACGATACATATATCCAACATTTGCGGAAATCATACCGTGCCACATCTCAGCAGAAAGTACACTTTCAATATACTCAACAATCCAGGGAAAATCGGGGTGTGTATTTGTAAGCTGAATCATAGGTACTTTTACAGGAATTCTTGTACCCTCAGGTACCGCGGAAATTTCAATAGGAAGATATCCTAATCTATGGAGATTGCAAATCATTTCCTTGTCATAGCCCTGACTGCCGAGAGTATTGTCAATTATGCGAAAATACTCCTCTGTAACCTCCTCAAATGGCTTTTCAAAGAAGTTCTTGTTAAAGTTTTCGATAAGAAATTCTTTGATAAATGCCTGTAAACCGAAGTGTATGAGCTTATCCTGCCCCTCAAGTCTACTTCCTCTGGGGGTGAGATAAGAAACAATTTTTGTGAGATTTTTCGGATACATTTTGGCGTGTGTTGACTTGTAAAAATCAATATTAAGCATAGGGTTATACATATCAGACAACTCCTTTCAGACAGTCGATTTTAGAAAGTATATGATTATCGGGAAGTGTGCAAAGGGAATCGGTAGTATAAATCTTGTTAATCATTCCGCATTTGAATAATTCGCCTTTTTCAATTGAATTTTCGCAGTGGGTAAAAAATACATTTATTTCGCCGCATTTCAGCTCTTTAAGCTTTTTTGCGGAGTGGAAAACAGTTCCGCCGTAGGAGCAGATGTCATCCACTATAAGCACCTTTTTACCTGTGGGATTATCGCCGTATATATCAAATCCAAGAATTTTTCCTGTAGCCCAGTCACGTTTCTTTATACCGAAGCCAATATTCTTACAGTCGGAGAAATATTTTGTGTATCTCTTACAACTGCCCTCATCGGGAAATAGCACATAATCATTATTACTGTCAAAACCAATCGATTTTCTCATTATTGAAATAAAAAGCTCAGGAGAGATATTCACGCAGCGATTAATAAGCGCTGCACCAACCGATGAATGAACATCAAGTACCATAACCTTTGTGAAATTGAGTGAATTTATAAGACTACAGAAATATTTAAGCGTAAACACTTCTGTTTCACTGTGTACTCTGTCCATTCTCGCATTAGGCAGATAGGGCAGATACAGTTGTATGTCAGCGTATGGATATCTGTCACGGATATTCCCTGTCATATATGCAAGCTGCATAAATTCAGCTTCGCTTTTAAATTTCCAGATAAAAAGTGCCGACTTTATATTTGTTTCCTCAATGTCAATTTTCAGCGTACCATCTGGATAATTTATCATCTTGGGCTCTTCAGGAGCATTTCCGTTAACGCTGTATAAAATCATATTTACCTCCCTCAGATTACAGTAATCTGACACATTTTCATAGCTTCTAATGCTCTATTGTGGGATTCAGGAGTAACTCCTGCACAACATCTGCTGTTTACGATAATTTTTGTTTCAGGGAAAAATGCTTTGAGAATCATAGCATTGGAGATAACGCATATATCTGTACATACGCCTGCAAGCTCGATTTCATCGGGAACACCGCCGCATATATCCATTACACGCTGTGGCAATTCTTTAGAACCGAAAATGATTTTTTCAACTGCACGGCTTTCGTCGTTGATGATTTCCCTAAGTTCAGGAATGAGTTTGTGTCCTTCCGTACCCTTTATACAGTGGGGAACAGGAAGATTTCTTCCCTCCTGGGTATCTGAATAGTTTTCAAAATGAGTATCAAGAGTGTAGAGTATTTCAGTTCCCTCCGCAATAACCTCTTTTACTCTTTCAGCCATAGGCTCAACAACTGCAAGTGTTTCGGGATTTCCCAATGCTCCGCTGATAAAATCATTCTGCATATCGATTACAATAAATACTTTCATTCCTGTTCACTACTCCTTTTATATAATTTCGACGGTCTGTGCATAGCACCACCGTTATCAAACATATCGGTTTCTTCTATTTTCTTTGATATTTTACGTCTGAAATTAGCCGCCGCTTCCTTTTTACCTGTTATCATTTCGTAGGGAATCTTCAAATCGGCAATGGTGAAATATTCGGGAAGCAAATCAAAAATTATATCGTGATTTATGACTTCATCCCTTAATTTCAGATATGCATCATAAATAATCTGTGCGTGGTCAAATGCAAGCTCCTCAGAAATCGCTTTACCATCTTTGATTTTTATAACAATATCACCATCATCAATAAGAATGACCTTGTTTTTCATTTCTATTGTCAGCCAGCAAGAACTTTCAGCGTCGGATATTTCTGCTGTGTTCGTATCGATTGTGCGTATAAGAGCCGCAAAAGCACAGGATATAATCCAACCGCGAGGATCTCTGTCTGGTGCGCTGTATGTTTTCAAGGGAATAAGCGTAGCAGTAATTATTCCCGTTTCCTCTTTAAGCTCACGAAGTGCTGCCTCTTCTATCGTCTCTGTAGGTCTGAGAAATCCGCCGGGGAGTGAATACTGCCCCTTATATGGCTCCTCACCTCGTTTAATAAGCAAGATTTTCAGCATTTTGCTGTCAAGCTCTCGTTTATTCTCCGACCTTTCACTGTCAATACCGAGCGTTACAATATCAGTAGCAACAGAGGGTCTTGCATAATTTTTATAATTGTTCATTTGAACCACGTCCTTGATATTATCTCTTTGTTATTATCATTATAGTACTTTCTACACCACTTGTCAATAGTTTTCAAAAAATTCGTCATTTTTCACAACACATAATACATAAATATCAGCAGATTGCCATATAACAAACAATTATCATAAATTAGAATTGACTTATTTAAAATATTGTGTTAAAATAAAAGAAAAAATAAAATATAAGGGGTATATTTTTAAAATGAAAACAAAAATTATATGGTTATGTTCAATGATAGCAATTGTTCTCTTAGTCAATACAGCAGGCGGATTCTTCGTTAAATTAACTTTAGGAAATATAATGATGCGTGCGTATATGGGGTATTCAAGTAGAGTTGATTCTTTTATACATCCTGAATATGTTGAACCTACAGAAGAAAAAAAGAGCAATGGCTTAGGCGGTCTTGCAGTACGATCGGTATTCAGTAACGGAAGGCTGAATAACAAAAATAATTTCTTTTATAACTTCCTGTTTATGAATGTATATGTCGATGAATCACATATATTTTTCGATAGTGATGGAATAAACCAACTTTCAAGTGGTATTTTCGCCGATGTATTCATTGATAATGGTAATGTCGCAGATTATATACGTAACACCGTTGGTGTTGTAAATATGGATGAATTTTGCAAACTTGATGGAACAGATGAAATTTACAAGCTTTTAAAAGAGCAGGACGTCAGAATAAGACTTGATAGTTATACAATCAATGAAAACTATATAGTAAACCCTGTTGAAATTACTATTTTGGACAATAACAATACTGAAATACTTACTAAAAAATACCCAGCAAACGGAGAAACAATAAAAGCAAGCGATATATATTTCTATGATGATATTTCAGATAAGGAGCACTCAAGCCACAGTCTTTATAAAAAAATGACTGATGCATACCACGGAGAAAGAAAAACAGATAAAATCGCAAATAAACTTATAGATAACGCAGTTTTTGACAATGGCAACCAAAGCGAGGAAAATTTTTATTTTGGTATCGGAACTCTTACAATGACCAATGTTGAAGTTACAGATAACAAAGCTATGATTACCGCTTTACGCTTTAATTACATAGGTGGAGTTATACTTTACACTATAATCTTAGGCGCAACTCTTACAGTAATTATGTTTGCTGTGTCACAGGTAAAAAAGAAGAAAAATGAATTCTATTAAAAACAAAAGCCCGATTTTTCGAGCTTTTTCTTATGGGGTTCTCTAAAAACCAGAACACGAGCGAAATTTCGTATATGACAAATATCAGCTACAAGGCGACAAACCGAAGTAATACTTGATGTATTGCAAGGTTTGGCAACGCAGTAAATGATATTTGTCATAGAAATTCAGCCGTGAGGGAGGTTTTTAGAAGTTCCCTTATATAACAATTTCAGTTCTGCTTCCGCCTGTACGGCTTTTTCTGACAATTATCTGCTTGTCAATACGGTTTCTCAGCTCACCGACGTGAGATATTATACCTACAAGTCTGTTGCCCTCTGCAAGTCCCTGAATAGAATTAAGTGCAAGATTAAGGGTTTCATCATCAAGAGAACCAAACCCCTCATCCACAAACATAGTGTCAAGGCATATTCCGCCGGCACTGCTCTGTATTTCCTCGGATAAGCCGAGAGCAAGTGCAAGGGAAGCAAGGAATGATTCACCGCCCGAAAGGGTACGAACGCTTCTCTCTGAGCCGTTGTAGTGGTCAATAACATCAAGCTCAAGTCCGCTTTTGCTTCTGTTATCAAGAGCTGTCCAGCGCCTTTTCAGCTCATACCTGCCGTCAGTCATAACAGTAAACCGACTGTTTGCACGGGCAATTACCCTATCAAAATAGCTCATCTGAACATATGTTTCAAGCATTATTTTTTCTTTACCCGATATACTTCCATTAGCGGTGTCAGACAGGTCTTTCAGCATAATCAGTTGCTTTTCTGTTCTTGTCATTGCTTCTGATTCCTTAATTATACCTGTTAAGGCGTATCTGTCAGCAGTTATTCTTGCCCCGACAGCTTTAATGGCTTCATTTATACTACGCAGTTTCACACTGTATTCAGCCTTTCTACCACTTGCAAACTCCGCTTTTTCTATAATATCTTCTGGAATATTATCATTGAGATATTTTATCCGTATTTCGAGCTTACTCACTTTATCAACAGCTGAATTAAGATTTTTTTCCGCAGTTTCAAGCATTTTTTTAAGCTTATTGTTTTTCTCCGTGAGATTTTTGCAGTAGCTTTCAGCATCCTCTGCAGATTTAAACCTGAGGTAAGATTCTGCGGATTTAAGATTTTTCTCCGCCTCCTCTTTTCGGGTAATAAGTACAGACAGCTGTTTTTCTGCCTCTCTAAGAGAAATATCCGCATTTTTGTATTCTTCCTCAGTCTGCGGAATAAGCTTATCAAGCTGTTTTTTGCGGCCGATGCGCTTTTCCTCCTCTGAAAGTCTTTTGCGAAGCTCACTGTCCTTTTTAGAAACTGTTTTCATTTCCTGCTTTACAAGTGCTGAAAGCAATGTCATATCTTCACTATCAAAACCATTTTCAAAGAAATCATCAGCAAAAGATTTTACCTTTTCAATCAGCCCTTTAACCTCAGTATTAAGCTCCGCCGCCTTTGTGTTAAGACGAGTTACACGATTACGAATTTCCTTAAGATGTGCCTCGGTTTCTTTGAGTTTCTCCTCAGTAGGCGGATTGCCTACAAGCTGTGCAGGCTGAGGATGAGTTAAAGAACCGCATACAGGGCAAGGCTCCCCTTCTGTGAGCATTGAAGCAATTATACCTGCCTGAGAATCAAGGAATATGCGGTTCATTTCGTCATATTTACGGCTCATTTCTTCAAGCCTGTCCGCAGCGTCTGTATAGTCTTCCTGATATTTCACAAGGAGAGTAGTCTTTTCCGTCAGCAAATCAATATTTTCAATAAGACTATTTCCAATGTTAATTCGACTCTCATTCTGTTTTATATCATACTCTGTTTTCTGTTTATCACTTTCAGATGTTTCAAGAGTTTTATACTCTGCCTTATATTTATCAAGAGAATTTTTTAATCCAGCTAAAATATCCTCAGTCTTTTCATTTTCTGAAACTGCTTTATTGCAGGATTTTTCAGCTGTTTCAAGCTCTGCTTTCATATCTGCAAGCCGCCTGTAAGCATCCATCTCTGATTCAATAACAGCTATCTCACGTTCGTTTTTTTCTATTTCAGGCTTATCGGCAATTGCCTTTTCATAGACAGCCTTTAATTTCTTCTGTTCCAGTTCAGCATCTGTAAAGTCTATTTTGCACTGTTTCAGCTCATCATAGGCTTTTAATGCGGCTTCGTATTTGCCAAGTTCATTGTTGACAGTTTCAAGTTCCGCTGATACCATTTCAGACTGCTTATTAAATTCAGCCGCAGCAGCTTCATCCTCATTAAGAATATCGCCTATAAGTGCAGATATAGCGTCATTTGCAAGTTCACCTGCAACAGCCTTTTCAAGAGTTTCACTGAAAGCGGAATTTTCAGCACATCTGACACCGCTCACAAAATGGCTGATTCTTAAAGCTGAATTTTTATATTCTCCCTCAGCCGTTCTCACATCGGCTTTCAGCTGCTCCTGCAATCTCATAAAATATTCAGTTTTGAAAAGCCGTCTGAATATTTCCTGACGTTCAGCCGCCTCTGACAGCAGAAGCTTCATAAACTCACCCTGTGCCAGCATAGCTATCTGTGTAAACTGCTCCCTGTCCAGTCCCAGAAGCTTTTTTATGTAGTTTGTAACCTCCATTGACTTGGTTACAACATAGCCATTGGGACAGATAAGTTCTGCATCGGCAGAAACAGTAACCATCCCCTCTCCCCTTCTTGCTTTTCGCTCATAATTTGGTTTGCGGCTAAGTTTATAGATTTCACCGTTATACTCAAACTCCAGTGCAACCTCTGTATCCGCCTCAGGAGCAGCATATTTTGAACGGAACATATTGGAATTTCGGGAATTTCCGCTTGCTCTGCCATAGAGAGCAAAGGTTATAGCATCAAATATAGTAGTCTTGCCTGCTCCCGTATCACCTGTTATAAGGTATACGCCTCTGTTACCAAGCATAGTAAAATCAATTTCTTCTGTCCCTGCGTATGGGCCGAATGCGGTCATTTTTAGATTAAGAGGTCTCATAATATTTCCTCCTCCCATACCGATTTTATCAGACTTTCCATATATTTTCGCTGTTCATCAGTCATTTTACGTGAACATCTATGCTCAAAAAATTCTGAAAATATATCAATTGGCGGCAGTTTTTCATTCCGCACCTCACTGTGAACAACATTTGTCGTTCTTGTACGGCTGTTATCGTAAAATAACTGCAGCATATTGGGATAAATCTTTTTCAGCTTACGTGCCGCATCTGGAATATCCGCTTCATCTGTGAGAGTTATGTAAATATAGTCATCAGTATTTACATTATCGTAAAAGCTCTTATCTGTAATCTCGTCATAAAAGCCCTTATACGCTTTCACCTGTCGCCGCGGAATTACAGGATATTCCGTTATTTCAAGCACATCCTTTTCACGAAGCTCCGCTATTGTGTAAGTTTTCTCCTGCTCCGTTTCATCAAAGTGATATTTCAGCTGACTTCCGCAGTAACGTATTTTTTTGCTGCCGATGTATTGAGGGCGATGAATATGACCTAATGCAACATAATCAAAAGCTTCAAAAATTCCTCCGTCTACATTTTCAGTTCCGCCTATGAAGAATTCCTCTGATTTACTAAGCTGTGAACCTGTTACAAACTGATGAGTTACAAGAACATTTCTTTTTGATTTATCAATGGAAATATCGCCTATTATAGCAGTTATTGCATCTGTGTAGCTTTCAATTTTCCTGTCGGGATAAAACTGCCTTACATTGGCAGGCTTAACAAAGGGCAGAAGATAGAAGTTAATCTCCCCGAATTCATCATTGAGTACAACAGGCTCAATCCTGCCGTTATATACAGGGGCGATGTGTACACCTCCTGCCGCCATAACTCGTCCGCCGAATGATATACGTTCAGGTGAATCGTGATTTCCGCTTATCACAAGCACAGGGATTCTTTTCATAGATACCCTGTAAAGGAAGTCATCAAAAACCTGTACAGCCTCCGCAGGAGGAACGGATTTATCGTAAATATCACCTGCAATAACCATACAATCTATATTTTCACTGTCACATATGCTGAGAATATCTTCAAGAATATATATCTGATCCTCAAGCATAGAGTATTCCTTTAATCTTTTTCCGATGTGTAAATCGGATAGATGAAAAATTTTCATAATAATCAGCTCCGATTATAATAATACCGCACAGGGATATCCCGTGCGGTAGAAATATCAGGATATTCTCTTTCCCTTTGTCTTTTTACGTTTCTCAATGGGCTTTTCCTTACCGCCCATATCCTCAAATAATGTTTCTTCTTCAATATTTTCTGTACCATCAGTAAGCTCAGGGTTAATTTCTCCCATATTTTCATAGAATGGGTTAATGACATATTTCTGAATTACGGGGTAGCAGGTGAAACATACGATAAACCAGGTAACAGCCATAGGGAAGAATGGCAGAATCATCATTACGAATGGCGGTGCAATAAGAAAAAGCACTATCATCAGTAAAGTGAAAAATACTACAAATACAGTAGAAATCAAATTCTGTTTCAATGCTGCAAAAGCAAGGGCAAATGAATTCTTGAACAGATTTTTCATTGATAAGTCCGTTGCTGTCATCATGAGGAAAATATAGTAATTCATCAGCAGCACAACAAAGGCAACACTCATTGTGATGATAAGAGGAATATAAAACAGCTTATTATCATACAAAATTGCCCAGCCCATATAAATCTGATAGGCTGAAAAAGCCGACAGTGCAACGATTACATCAAGTACACCTACCACAAGAGCCTTTTTGAAATTTTCCTTAAATCCCTTGAAAAAATCTCTTACCACAAAGGTATGCTTCTCAATGACAAACAGCCTCAGAACCTTCGTCAGACCTGCCATAGCAGGGCCGATAAATATTGTGAATATCACAAACATTGCAATCAGCACAACAAGCATCAGCTTATAATCTTTCATAAATCCAAAAGAGAAAAATGCTACATAAAGAGGCAGAGTGAATATGGAAAACAGCATATTCAGCCCTAAAAGCTGCCACATTTTTCTGAAATATATATCCCAGAATAATGCAATTCCCTTTTTCTTCGGTGCATATTTCGATATACCGGGTCCCGAACTTTCATAACCTTTGAATAAACCCACTTTTAACTTCCTCCATTACTAAACCATATAATTAATCAGAGCATCAACAGCGGAAAGTATAAGAACAGCCGCAGCTAATATAAGATATCTGATACAATATTTTCTCAGACAGGGCGGCTCTGCTGATGATACCATACTTCTGAATAATCCTGTCGAAGTACGTATGCCCTCTCTTGCGGATAAAATTCCTACAGCAGATAATATAGCCGTTTTTGGCATATACATCACAAGAATATCAGCTATGGCGGATACTCCCTGTTCCGCATATATAATTGCCGCAGAACAGCCGCATTCAGCTCCGAGACATACAAGCAGAATAAGGCTGAGAGGTTGTCCGAATACTGATAAACCGCTGAAAAATGACAACACAAGAAACATCAGTGCCGTGAAAAGCGTTCCGAAAAAAATTTCGCCAACCGTACCGCCGAAAATCTCGGGGCATATGTATTTCTGAAGTATTTCATTGTCACGGAAATGCAATGCCATAAAAGAGCCTGCAATAATGCCTGTCAGTTCTGTAATCAGCAGAGGTATAATCCACCTGCCGCTGTTTTCTTTTGAAAAATAAATCTTACTTTTCAGACTGCCTCATTCCTTTCATATCCCTATACTAAAGGATATGCAGAAAGGACAGGTTTTATGACAAAATTCACATTTATTATTTTGATAATTCGTATGCTCTCTTTGTACAGCTTTCACAGCAGTTCTTTACAACATCTGTAAGCTTGCCTTCGTAAAGTCTGTCAAGTCCTGCAAGTGTTGTACCGCCTGGGGATGATACCATTTTAATAAGCTCGTCAATGGTATATCCGGAATCTGTCAGCATTTTTGCGGAACCTATCAGGCTCTGGCTGAAAAGCTCCAGTGCAGCTTCTGAGGATATTCCAACAGTATCAGCATACTCAACAAATCCCTTGGCAAAGAGATATATGAATGCCGGGCTGCTGCCGTTTACTGCTATAATCTCTTTCATCTTGTCCTTTGGAACAACTGCCGCTTTTCCGCAGGCACGGAATACATTGAGGATAACCTCAAATTCTTCCTCTGTTACGTTATCATTTCTTGAAAGTGCAGACGCACCCTCCCCTAAAAGCAATGGAGTATTAGGCATAACAAGTATTACCTTTGCTTCGGGAATTGTCTTTGAAGCTATAAATTCATCGGAAATTCCTGCGGCAATTGATACAAGTACCTTGTCGGCTGTTACTGCAGGTGCTATTGATTCAAGTACACCCTCTATAACCTGTGGCTTTACTGCAAGGAATACATATCCGCACTTTTCTGTAACTTCAACTGCGTCGGAGCAGGCTGTAACGCCGTATTCTGCAAGTTCTTCAAGCTTTTCAGCATTTGGGTCAGCCGCATAAAGCTCGATATTCTTTCCTGCTTCACTGGCATAAATGCCCTTCATTATAGCGGCACCCATATTTCCTGCGCCTATAAATCCTATTTTGATTTTTTCCATTTTTATCACCTGTTTTTAATAGAATGTAGCAACTTCCTGTACAGGAGCTTCTGCGGCTTCAAGAGATGTAACGTAGAGGACAGGCCCCGCGCCCTTGTATACCTTATGCTTCTGTACCTTTATATCTGCTGTTATAATCTGCCATTTTTTCGGGTCAAAGTCCACAGGCTTATCCCACACGGCTGCTGCCCAGCAGTACTGTATATCGTCCACACAGCAGGTCATAACGTGTCTGCCGAATGCAAATGAACCTTCGGGGAATTTCTTGTTAATTGCCGCAAGTCCCTTGAATGTAATACGCTTTCCATCGTATTTTTCAGGTTCGTCCATAATGTCTCTGTACCATATAGCGTAATCGCGGTCGTCAATTACTATGTGATCAGCTTCGAGATCAAACGGCAGCGGGTCCTCTATATCGTCATAAGCAACCTGTCCGTCAGTGTATTCGTAGCATATTTCGCTTCTGCGGCTTACACCTCTTACGATTTTATGGAATTCCTGTACGTCATAAGACTTATCAAAGCGATTGAATACTGTAAGCTCCGCGAAATTAAGCTTATCCACAACAAGGCTTCTCATATTTGCGTTGTAGCTGAGGAATGTTGAGCCGTCGGCAAAGAACATAACCTGATATACACCCCAGTTATCTGGCATATTTGCAAGAAGCTCTGTTACCTGCCACATACCGTTATACTCAATAACGATTTTTTCTGCTCTTGATTCGTAGGCAATACGTGCAAGATTGGGAATATTCATTTCCTCTTTATCTTCGATTGTTTTAATCGTCACATTCTTGCCCTTGCCAGGGAAACGTGACATATCAAGCTCTTCGACACCCTCCTCAAATGAGAGTATAAGGGTCTTTTCGCCTGAATTGAAGCGCTTATCTTCCATTGTTTCCTGAATAAAACGGGTTTTTCCTGCTTCAAGAAATCCCAGGAATAAAAATACGGGAATTGGTTCCTGATTGAAATTAGGCATAATCTATCTCCTTATCAAAGGCAGAAGAGCTTTGCAACAGCCTCTTCATTGAGCTTTGAGCCGATTACACAAAGTCTGCCTGTAGTTTCCGCTGTTCCGTAGCGAACATCGGGGGTTCCGGGAATATAGTCAAAATGAATCCACTTTCCGTCCTCTGCGGCAACAATTCCCTTTGCTCTGAGGACAATTCCGAATTTTTCCTCGTCTGCAAGTGCCTCTAAAGCCGCAGTAATAGCCTCAACTGTGTAAGGTCTTGGAGTTTCAGCGCCCCAGCTTGTGAACACTTCGTCAGCGTGGTGATGCTCGTGTTCGTGGTCGTGACCGCAGCAGCAGTGGCCGTCCTCGTGGTCGTGGTGGTGATGCTCGTGTTCGTGGTCGTGACCGCAGCAGCAGTGGCCGTCCTCGTGGTCGTGGTGATGATGCTCGTGTTCGTGGTCGTGTCCGCAGCAGCAGTGGCCGTCCTCGTGGTCGTGGTGGTGATGCTCGTGTTCGTGGTCGTGACCGCAGCAGCAGTGGCCGTCCTCATGGTCGTGGTGATGATGCTCGTGTTCGTGGTCGTGACCGCAGCAGCAGTGGCCGTCCTCATGGTCGTGGTGGTGCTGATGCTCAATCATCTCTTTCAACTCATTTTCAAGAGTGTTTTTCTGTGTCATTGCAGCAACTATCTGCTTTCCGTCCAGCTCATCCCAGTCAGTTGTAACAATGGGCGCTGTTTCATTGAATTTGCGGACAATTTCAATTGCCTCACCTATTTTTTCCTGTGAAAGTCCTGCAGTATGGCTGAGAATTACACAGCTTGCGTGTTCAATCTGATTGTTAAAGAACTCGCCGAAATTTTTCTGGTATATTCTGCATTTTTTGGCATCCACTACTGTTGTAAAGCCGTCAAGTTCGACGTCGTGGCTGTCGATTTTTCGTACAGCAGCAATAACATCGCTGAGCTTGCCAACGCCTGATGGCTCGATAATAATGCGGTCAGGAGTATATTCTTCAAGTACCTGCACAAGTGCCTTGCCGAAATCGCCAACAAGACTGCAGCAGATACATCCCTGATTCATTTCAGTAATCTCAATTCCAGCATCCTTAAGAAATCCGCCGTCAATGCCTATCTGTCCGAATTCGTTTTCGATAAGCACAAGCTTTTCGCCATTGTAGCCCTCTTTGATGAGCTTTTTTATAAGAGTCGTTTTTCCTGCTCCCAGAAATCCCGAGAAAATTGTTATTTTTGTCATTCAAGACCACTTCTTTCTGAAAATTTAATATCAAATTATATTATAACACTTTTTAATATTTAATGCAATAGCTGTCAATGAAATTTCTGCAAAATTTCATTTTCGATGTCTTCATTTTCACTTTCTATTTTGTGTCATTTTTTCTTCTCCATAACAACACCCCCTCACTAAAGGGCAAAAATGTGCCTTTTTTCAACCAAAAATGGTTGATTATTGAAAAATAATTTTTATTTTCTCCTTTTTAGCTAATTATCAACAGCTCATTTTATCGATATTATATAGAATTTGCTGTTATATCTTTTGCCGCAGAAAAACTGATATTTTAAATATATGAAGTGTCGCAAATTAGAAGTTTTTAAATTATAATTTTGTAAATCAGCTTGCCCCACATCCCAGAGTCCAAAGAGAAAATTAGTGTTTTGGGACAGAATAAGAGGGCGGAAATCACTCCGCCCTCTTATTTTTTATTTACGTGAAAATTGATCATTTTCAGCCTTGATTTTCTGCTTGTGCGCGTACATTTCCTTGTCGCATTGAGCTATAATCTCAGTAATTGACGGGCATTTTTCTTCGTCGTACTGTGCAAATCCACTGGCTACCATAAATGGATATCCCTTGTCAATTTCACTTTCATTTTTCATTGCTTCAATTATCTTTTCAGCTATGGGATTTTCAGCCATACATACGAATTCATCTCCGCCTATTCTGTATACCTTACCTGATTTTCCAATTATCTCTTTCAGAATATTGGCACAGCGAATAATAGCCGCATCGCCTGTTTTATGGCCGTGATTATCATTCAGATACTTAAGGAAATTCACATCGCAAAGTGCATAATACAGCTTTTTACACTGTTCTGTATCTTCCTTAAGCTCCTTTATCCGCTGCTCATATGCGTTTCTGTTATATGAACCTGTCATCGCATCCTTAGATACAAGCTCAAGTGCTTCATTCTTCTTCTTGACACGCTTGTACATAATCCTGATTATTACTATAAGAAGAATTGCAATAACAATACAGCAAAGTGCTATTATTATATTTCTGATACTCTGTTCTTTTTTTATTACTGCAGCTTTGGCTACAGTGACATTGTCAACATAATAGGACATTGTATCATTATTTGTAATCTGCTGTCCTACTTCAACATTTTCAGTCTGTATATAGAGACATACATTCTGTGCATCTTCCGGAATTGTATAATAGCCCTCTATTTTAGTCCATTTGCCTTTTTTTACTGATTTAGCGGAAATTAAATTATATACACCTACGCCATTCTCACTATATTGCAGTTCCATTCTGAAAACATGCGAATCTTCATATTCCGCTCCGTTATACATAACATATGCTGAATAATAATAGCTTTCACCCTTCGCTACCCTATTGGAAATATTTACCATTGGTGCATTCCAGGCTTTTGTTCTGTTTGTTGCATAAATGGAATGTGTACCTGTTTTGCTGTACTCATCTGTATGGGCAACTGTCATATCGCCTCTTGCACTCCAGCCGTCAAAATTTTCTTCAAAATCCATTGTAAATTTATCTTCGATTTTAGAAGGCTCAATCTCAGTCACATCACTGCTCTCGCCAAGAATATAAAAATCATCAATAGCAAAATCAATAACATCGGTGCTGCATTCTATATAAACCATCGATGTCAATGCATATTCTGGAATCATTATTGTACCCGAAAGATTAACCCACTTGTTAGGCTCGATTTCAGATGCTGCAATCTGATTAAAACTATCAACACCAAAGCTATCCTGCGATTTAAGTGTAAAGGACATATTCTGTACACTACTGCTCTCATGATAAACCCAGCCATTGAATGTGTATTCCTCTCCAGGCAGAAGCAAATCACTGCAATTGTAGGATGGGCCTTCATATGACATTTTACGATTCACGGCTTTAAGACTTGTTGAACTCATATGTCCGTTAGTGTTGTCAATATGCAGCTCACAATTGCCAAATGGCATCCATTTGCCAGCTTTGCCGTCCTCATAATCGCAGCCTAAAATAATTGCTGGTTCCTGTGTTGAGTCATCATCCGAAAATGCAGTAAAGGGAAGTGATGAATTGATAATTGCCAAAAATGTAATAGCGGAAATCAATATTTTCTTAACTTTCATTTTTTTCACCCCGAATCAGAAATAAAATTAATGTTATCTATATTACTTTAAAGTTTTGTCGTCGCCAAAATAAAATTATACCCCATTTTTTGATTATATATATTATAACACACTTTTCAGCAATTGTCTATATAAAATCACAAAAAATATCAAATATTTTGTAAATTTATATCATATATGTATAATTATTTTCTTTATTTACACTTCATATGATTCTAATAAAAAAGTTAATTCAATATGCAACAAAAACAATCTAAAAACTTGTGCAATTTCAACCATTTTTTAACATTTTGTAACGTTTTTTCAGAATATCTTGAAAATACATTTCAAATATGCTATAATATAATTAGTAAAAATTATATTACTGAAATGAAGGTGAAAAAATGAACAGCTCTGATTACGAAAAACAATTTACGCAACTATTTTCAGATTATATTTATGATATGGAAAAGATTCCGCCTGATATTGAACACCCTGATGTACTTAAGGCTGTTTCAAATATATGCAGGTTTCTGAGAATATCTTATTTTACCGCCTCACTTATGGAAAGTCCTGAAGTTTCTGGTAATAACCCAAAGTATCACGAGACGACTTTTTTCTGTGAAGGTGAATATGATAATGATTTATCAATCATAATTACAAAAACTACCCCCGGAGGCGTAGCAAAATTTATTGCTTCACCCCACAAAAATTCAGATGTTTGGAATGATCTTGAAAAAGAAAAAATCCGTATGTTTCTTACCACATTTTTTATTTTCAGCAGTAGAGCAAGAAACTTTTCAATTTCTAATTATCTGATGTATCACGATGAAACATTAGGTATATATAATGTAAAATTTCTCGCAAGAAAGATATCTGAACTTCTTGCTGAAAACAAGGCTGTAGGAAATGTATGTTGTCGCTTTAATCTAAGAAAATTTTCTCTTGTCAATAAAATTCTCGGAAGAAAAACCGGAACTGTTGTTATGAAAAATTTCGTTTTAAAATTAAGCGAAATTGCAGGAAATGACAGTTATCTTTGCAGACTCGGAGGCGATAACTTCCTTATGCTTCTCCCTGAAAGTAAAATTGATGATGTAATCAATTATCTTTCAGGCTCAGATGTTGAAACAGGTATAGTCGGAAATGAATATATCAGAGTATCTGCAAGAGCAAGTTTTTTACATATTACTGAGGATTGTCACACTACATCAGATGTCATCGACAGAACAACTCTCGCCCTTAATATGCTTAGAGAATCTCCGGGTAATCTGCATTTCATATACGATGAAAATGCAAAAGAAAAAGAAGAAAATATGCGAATGGTAGAGGAAAACTTCTTCAATGCAATAAAGAACGAAGAATTTCTCGTCTATTATCAGCCTAAAGCTGAACTCCACGATTATTCTCTCTGCGGTGCTGAGGCTCTTTGCCGCTGGAATCACAATGGTGAACTTATCTCTCCAGGTGCTTTTATTCCCGTTCTTGAGCAGAGCAGTAATATCTGTACTCTCGATATGTATATGCTCGAGCACGTATGCCGCGATATCCGCAGATGGCTTGATGAAGGAATGGACGTTGTAAGGATATCTGTAAACTTTTCAAGAGTTAATCTTGGCAACCAGAAACTGGCAGAACAGATTATAGATGTTATAAAAAAATACGATGTACCTTTTGAATATATCGAGATTGAGGTTACTGAAACTACATCGGAAGTTGACCTGCACGAGCTTATTAAAGTAGTAAGTATTCTGCATGATGTAGGAATATGCACATCAATTGACGATTTCGGCGTTGGCTATTCTTCGTTGAATCTTATCCGTGATCTGCCGTGGAATACTATGAAAATCGACAAGAGCTTTCTCCCTGTAAAAAATGAAAAATACAGTGATCAGAAGAAAATTATGCTCAAATATGTCATTGCTATGGCTCAAAATCTTGGTCTGGAGTGTATGGTTGAGGGCGTTGAAACTACTGAACACGTAGCTATTCTTAAAGAAAACGACTGCTATTACGCTCAGGGCTTCTGCTTTGATATGCCGCTTCCTGTTGAGATTTTTGAGAACAGATTAAGAACTAAAGTGCTTACTATAAAACAGTAAATCAAAAAGGGTAACATTTCAATATTGAAATGCTGCCCTTTTTTAGCACTTGAAATATCTATTTTTTTATGGTATAATAAAAAAACACAACCCCCAACGCCTCCTCCCTTTGGAAAATGTTACCTACGCCCAAAAATTTTGTTTAGTAACACTAAAGATTTTCATTTTTTTATGCAGGTATACATAATTAAATTTTCTTGCAGGGGATTTGGTGTAGTTTGAGGCATTAGTATATAGATATCTGTTTGTATGAAATGCCATTCAACAATTGGCTCACTCTCATGCTGATACAATCTCTATAATAATAAAAAAGTAAAGGAACTCCAAAACAATGAGTAAGTATAACAACAAAATAGAAACCGATAATAAATTTATGTCCTTCGCACGAATAGTTGTTGCGGTTATTATGCTGTTTTTGATGGGTACTCTGACTATTGCCAGCCTTACAGGTACTTCAGGAATGGAAATAATCCCAGCTGAGGGTGTTGTTGACAATATTCTTTTCCGTGTCCGTGAAGGATGGGAAACAATAATATACTACAGCGATGATGTATTTGCAAATATCATTATGCTTGTTGTAGGATTTGTCGCTATTTCCTTGATATTGCCGCTGATGAAAAAAATACCGCTGTGGGCGGAAATTACCATTGTAGCAACCTGGACCATAGTAATCGGTGCTATTTGGGTTTATTCTTCTAACCTCTCCCCTACTGAGGATTCTTACAGAGTTACAGATGCTGCTATTTGCTTTGCAAATGAAAACTATGGGCCTCTTGCTGAGGGTGAACGATATTTCAGGGATTATTCCTATCAACTTGGATACGTCCTGTTCAACGAGATTTTTATCCGTTTAGCTATGATATTCGGTGAGATTAAAGACCTGCTTTTCCTTGAAGTTCTGAATGTATTTTTCCTTGCTGTATCATATACTGCAATTATCCTTATAAATAAGCTTATATTCAAGGATGACAAAATACGCCACATAACCTCAATTCTTCTTATGTTTGCAGCTCAGCCGATTATTTTCTCATCTTTCCTCTATGGAATAATACCTGGCTTCACATTTACTTCACTTGCGCTGTTGTTTATGATACTGTATCTTAAAAAGAGTAAAATAATATACAGCGTTCTATCTGTCATATCCGTAGTTCTTGCCGTAATGATAAAAACAAATAATTATATCGTTCTTGTTGCAATTTGCAGTATCGTCTTTGTTATGATGTTCCGACGCAAAAAATTTATCAAAGATATGCTTTACATCATTACGGCCATTGTTCTTTCAGTTTCTGTAACTCCTGCTGTAAAAACATATTATGAAAACCGCTCAGGTATGGATTTAGGTGAATCTCTTCCGTTTTCAGCCTGGTTTGTTATGGGACTTAATGAAGCAACCAATGGACCTGGTTGGTATAATCCAAACTTTACTGTTCATATGTATGCAGGCGCTAATTTCAATCCTGATGCTATAAATAAACGGTCATCCCAGCTCATTAGGGAAAGACTTGATTACTTCAAGGAAAATCCCCAATACCGCAAGGAATTTTTCTACAAGAAGTTTACATCACAATGGAATGAAACAAGCTATCAGAGCATATGGAATAATCAGATACGTAAAAACTACTATCCAAGAACAGAAATTGCAGAATGGGTTTGTACAGTAGGTGAATCAAAAACAAAACAATATATGGACTATTATGCACAGTTTGTTTTTACTGCTTGTTTAATCGGACTTCTTGCCTGTCTGAAAAACAAAAATTTCCTCAGTATAACATTCCCTGTTATTATCCTTGGCGGTATGATTTACCATATAATTGCTGAGGCTAAATCTCAGTATTCTATGCCTTACTTTATTCTTATGATAGGATTCGCTGCCTATGGCATTATGGTTATATACGATCACCTCTACAGCAAATCTAAGGATAACAAGCTTCTGAAGCTTATTTTCTGTACCGAAAAGCTTGTTTCTATGAAAAAAGCTTCCGCAGATACTACTGTAATCCCCATTGCTGAATCAGTTGTTGAGGAAGCAGAGAAAATCTCCGATGCTGACAATGTGATTGATGCAGAACAGGAAATATCCGCAATTCCAGCTGAGGTGACAGAAACAATTGTTGAAGAAACGCAGAATATAGCTGAATCAGAAACAGAATAAAAAACAGCGTACCGAAGAAAAATCGGTACGCTTTATTTTTATGAAAGCAGTTTTTTCACAGTATCGGGAATTTCTGTAATATCACCGACGATTATATCAGCCGCTGATAATTCCTCAGAGCTGCCGTATCCATAACCGCAGCCAATTGATTTCAAGCCGTTTTTTTCAGCTGTTTCAATGTCGTGAAATCTGTCTCCTATTACTATAAATTCACCTTTGTGCTGCAGGCTGAAAATACGGAAAATCTGATATTTGGGTATAAAATCATATTCCTCACAGCAGTAGAAATAATCGAAAAAACGATTAAGTCCGAATACTCTGGAGTGACGCGCCATATACTGCACACGACAGTTGCTCAGAAATATCAGAGTATGCCCCTGTTCTTTCAGCTCTGCAAGGACTTCCTCAGCGTGGGGATATAACGCTCCCTCGCCGTTTTCAATGCGATTTCCCATATCCTGCCCTAAAAATATACGAGCCTTTTCCTTAATATCAGCAGGCACATCAGGGAGGAATTTATTCCACATATCAGTTGAATTAAAGCCCAGCCAGTAGCTTATTTCATCGTCAGTGAACTCTTTTTCGGGCATATACCCCATATCCGCAAGCATTTTGCAGGTCGCACGAAATGCAGGGGCATATGTCAGCATTGACTGGTGAAGGGTGCCGTCATAATCAAATATGAGATTTGCCATTAGTCCTCAATCTCTCTGATAAGGTTAATCATTTCGATTGCACCCTCTGCACACTCGCTGCCCTTGTTGCCAGCCTTTGAGCCTGCACGCTCAATAGCCTGCTCGATATTTTCAGTTGTGATAACACCGAACATTACAGGAATATCACTATTGAGTGATACGTGAGCTATGCCCTTTGCAGCCTCGTTACAAACAAGGTCGTAGTGGGATGTGCTGCCTCTGATAATAGCGCCAAGACAGATTATAGCGTCATATTTGCCGCTGTCAGCCATTTTCTTTGCAATAAGGGGGATTTCAAACGCTCCGGGTACCCACGCAATATCAATGGAATCCTCAGAAACATCGTGTCTTTTGAGCGTATCAACAGCACCGCCTAAAAGCTTGCTTGTAATAAACTCGTTGAATCGTGCAACTACGATTCCTATTCTTACATCTCTTGGAATAAGATTGCCTTCATATGTTTTCATTTTAAAAATCTCCTTTAATTAATAATCTAAAATATGTCCCATTCTGTCACGCTTAGTCTTGAGATAGAACAGGTCGTATGCCGTAGCGTCCATTTGAATGGCAACGCGCTCCTTGATTTCAAGCCCGAATCCGCTTAAACCGTAAATCTTTTCGGGATTATTGGTAAGCAGTCGGAGAGTTTTACAGCCAAGCTCACGGAGAATCTGCGCACCGATGTAATACTCACGCATATCCCCTGGAAAACCAAGTGCAAGATTAGCGTCAAGGGTATCCATACCGCCGTCCTGCAATTCATATGCACGAAGCTTGTTTACAAGTCCGATTCCTCGGCCTTCCTGGCGCATATAGAGCAATATTCCCCTGCCCTCTTTCTCAATCTGCGTCATAGCGGCAGCAAACTGCTGACCGCAGTCGCATTTGAGAGAGCCGAAAGCGTCGCCTGTAAGACATTCGGAATGTACACGACAGAGAATGTCTTCACCGTCGCCTATATCGCCCTTAACAAGGGCAACGTGATGCTCACCGTTAAGCTTATTTACAAAGCATACAGCGCGGAATTCACCATATTTTGTGGGGAGCTTTGTATCAGCGGCACACTCCACAAGGGTTTCATTTACCTTGCGATACTCTTTCAGAGCCTTAATGGTGATAAACTTCATTCCCCATTCAGCAGCCTTTTTCTGCAATTCCTCCGCACGCATCATCGTGCCGTCATCGCGCATAATCTCACAGCAAAGACCGCATTCTTTAAGCCCTGCAAGGCGCATAAGGTCAACTGTAGCCTCTGTATGTCCCTCACGTTCAAGAACGCCGTTTTTCTTTGCCATAAGAGGGAACATATGTCCTGGCCGGCGGAAATCCTCAGGCTTTGCGTTATCATCAACAGCCATACGAGCTGTAAATCCACGTTCCTCTGCGGAAATTCCCGTTGTTGTATTAATATGATCAATTGATACGGTAAATGCTGTACTGTGGTTATCTGTATTATAATCAACCATTTGCCCTAAATGAAGCTTATGGCACAGCTCAATGCTCATGGGCATACATATAAGCCCCTTTGCCTGTGCCGCCATAAAATTGACGTTTTCAGTCGTGGCAAATTCAGCAGCGCATATCATATCGCCTTCGTTTTCCCTGTCCTCATCATCGGTAACAAGGATAATTTCGCCGTTTCTCAAAGCTTCAAGAGCTTCCTCTACGGTATTATACTGAAACATTCAGATTTCTCCTTACTCTATGGTAATATTTCCTGTTTTTACAGAAGCTTCGATATTGCAGTTGCTGACTTCAAGCTTCTTGCTGTCTTTTTCATCCTCAGTAATGTTATACGGCTCATTCCCTTTAAATTTCACATCACCTGTTTCAACGGAAATTTTTATATTTCCGCCCTCGGATTTACTGTCAGGCAGAGCAATTACTATATTGCCTGCTACTGCGGATATTTCGGTGTCTGCGTTGTATATATCCGCATCTGTCATTGCAATATTTCCTGTGTTGGCTTTAATTTCAGATGGAGCTGTAAACTCAACTGCTATACAGGTAATATTTCCTACATCAACATAGCCGTTTACGCTTCCGCTGATATTGCTGAAAGTAATATTTGAAACATCACAGTCGGCGGTGAACTTTTCCACAAAATCGGGAACTGTCACATTGGCGGTATACTCCACACGACATTCAGGAATATTTTTTTCAAGCCAATGGTTAATTTCCTCTCCCGAATTCTTTTCCACAAGCTTCAATGTCATTGTATCTCCGCTTACTTCCGATTCAGCAGAAACAATACCTGCAACCTGCTCACAAACTGCATCTGTCTCAGCAAATATGGTATACTCAAGGTCTAAATTTGTCTTATCGCTGTCGGAGCTTTCAATTATCACATTGCCCACAGACAGATTAATTTCAAACGCTTTTATACTTTTATCGGTGTCAAAAGAGAAATCAGCTTGGGCTTTATGACTTTTATCATATTTTAAAATATCATCTATATTTACCGATAAATCGCCTATTTTTATATCTCCAGTATCAGCGTCAACTATCACATCCCCTGTATCTACATTAACATCTGCATTTACCTTGATATCGCCTGTGTCAACTTTTATACCAGTATTTGAATTACTACAGCCTGTAGCTGCAATTACGGCTATAAATGATAAAACTGTTATTATTTTTAATGCTTTCATATGTATACCCCTTACTTTTTAACTTTTACTGTTCCTACGTCTGCTTTGAGTATAACTGTACATTTATCGTCAATTACGATTTCCTTTTTCTTGCCCACGTAATCCTTTGACTGTGCTTTTTCAGTAAAATCAAGTCCCTGTGTGTCAATATCAGCATCGCCTACATTAGCGGAAATCTCAACCTCGCATTCAGATACGCTTTCGACGGAAACATCGATATTACCCACATTTGCTGTTATTTCCGAATCATCCTTTATAGTAAGATTATCACAGTCAATATTTCCCACATCGGCATTAATTTTAAACTCGCCTACAAGACTGTCAAGCTTCACATTTCCCACGTCAGCTGAAATATCAAAGGAGCCTTTAAGCTTATCAAGCCTTACGTCGCCCACGTCTGACTCAATTACAAAGTCAGAAAATTCGCTGGGCAAAGTTATATCAAGATCGGCAGTCAGATTTACAAAACGTGTATCAAAATCCTTTTCAGAGGATTTAATATATACTGTTTTATCCTTTACTTCTGCTGTAATTTTAGCATTTTCAAGCGCCGCGCTTACCTTTTCTTCGCTTATACCATTACTTGTGTATTTTACATCAATGTCTATATTTTTAGTATCACCGTACTCAATTTCAATTTTTCCCACTTCAAGGTCAATATCAAGCTTTGATGCCTTTTTCGGGTCGATATTCATTGTTTCAGTTCTTGTTTTCTTGTAATCAAAATCACCGTTTACTACTTCTTTGCCGTTGATTGAAACTGAACAAGAGCTTAATGCCATTGCGGCTAAAACTGTTGACGCTAAAATTAATTTTTTCATAATAAAATCCCCTTTAAATAAATCCATTTGATGACAGAAAAGACATATCAATTCCGCTGTTTTTCGAGTTTTCAGCAGGCTTCATAAGCTTTTCTACATATTTTCCAATAATATCATTTTCAAGATTAACCGTCTGTCCCTTTGTTTTTGTCGAAAGAATTGTCATTTCAGCGGTATGCGGTATAACAGAGACGCTGAAATCACTGGCGGTTACTTTTGCTACAGTAAGGCTTATGCCGTCAATGGCAATCGAGCCTTTTTCCACGATATATCGCATAATATGAGCATCCGCGGATATAGTATACCATACGGCAATACCGTCGTTTATTATATCTGTTATAACGCCCGTACCGTCAATATGCCCTGATACGATATGACCGCCGAAACGTCCATTTGCCGCCATAGCACGTTCAAGATTGACCTTACTCCCCTGTCTGAGCTCACCCAAAGATGAACGGCTGAGAGTTTCATTCATAACGTCTGCCTGGAATATACTGCCGTCAGCTTTTGTAACTGTAAGGCACACGCCATTTACAGCGATACTATCACCGAGGTGACCATCTTCAAGAACTTTTTTGGCTTCAATCACTATAAAAGAATTACTGCCGTTCCGCTGTATATTCTTCACTGTGCCGATTTCTTCAATTATCCCCGTGAACATTCTTCACCCTGCTTTCTATGAGAATATCATCGCCTATGGTCTTAATCTGCGTATCGTACAGCATAACACATTCATCAGGAGATGCCGCACCGAGTCCCAAAACTGCCGTGGGAGCGTCCTTTCCGCCGAATATTTTCGGAGCAATATAAGCCTGCACCTTATTGACAATGCCGCTTTGCAGTGCCGACCAGTTAAGCTGACCGCCGCCCTCTAATAAAATGCTGTCGATTTTGTAATCTCTTCCCAGAATAATCATAAGCTGTTTCAAATCAATATGACCGTCCTTTTCGGAAACTTTCACTATCTGACAGCCCATTGCTTCAAATGCCGATGTATCGCCATTTGAGCAGGCAATAATTGTAGGTATCTCCCCTGCTGTGCGGACAATGTTGCTGTCAAGAGGAGTTCTTAGATTTGTGTCGCATATGATACGGACAGGATTTCTTCCATCCTCTATACGGCAGGTCAGCATAGGATTATCAGCAAGAACTGTACCAACTCCCACCATAATCGCCATATGCTTCAAACGGTCGCGGTGGACGTTTTCGCGAGCCGCTTCCCCTGTTATCCATTGGGATTTCCCGGTATAACAGGCAATTTTGCCATCCATTGTCATTGCATATTTCATTGTGACAAATGGCGTTCTTTCAGTGATGTAATGGAAAAAAATCTCATTCAGACCGTCACATTCAGCCTTTAAAATACCCTCTGTGACTTCAATTCCATTTTCACGGAGAATTTTCGCACCTTTTCCTGCTACAAGAGGATTAGGGTCAGATGAGCCAATAAATACACGGCTGATTTTATGCTCAATTATAGCCTCTGTGCAGGGCGGAGTTTTACCATAGTGACAGCAGGGTTCAAGGGTAACGTACATATCCGCACCTGTGCAGTCAATTCCGCGGCTGTCGCAGTCTGCGAAAGCGTTTCTTTCAGCGTGAAGCTCACCGCATTTACGATGATAACCTTGTCCGATTATCTCACCGTTTCTGACGATTACAGCTCCAACCATAGGATTCGGATTGACGTATCCTATTCCCTTTGCGGCAAGTTCAAGTGCCGCAGCCATAAAATCTTCGTGCTGCATAAATACCTCCTTAAAAGGTCGTCTAAAGAAAAATCCCCGAAATTTCGGGGATACAATCTGTCTTATCAGCAGATAATCCTCTCACATCCGGACTTATGCGGAATATCCGCACTCACCGTCGGCCTCGGAATTTCACCGAGTCAACCGCTGAAACAAGCGGCTCACAGGCTTTACTGTCGGTAGGGAATTTCACCCTGCCCCGAAGATTACAATATTATTATATCACACCGTTATTTTTTTGTCAATATTCTTCTTATACTTAAGATATCATTTTTGTATTAACCAATTTATATAATATATACATATTCAATATCACAAATTTGTAGGATTAAATATTGACAAAATTCTACAACTGTGGTATAATAACCGTAAGGGTTTAGTAAATGGGGATTATTTCTAACCTGAATTTATTTTTAACATATATGGAGGTATATATTATGTATTGTAAAAATTGTGGTAGCGCAGTAGATCCTCAGGCTGCTGTTTGTGTAAAGTGTGGAACACCTGTAGGACAGGGTGGAAAATTCTGCGGAAACTGCGGTAACGAGCTTGCTCCCGGTGCTGCTGTATGTATGTCTTGCGGTTTTGCTGTAAACAACAAGCCTGTTGCTGCTCCCGGAGCTAAGTCAAAAATGGCTGCTGGTCTTCTCGGTATTTTCCTTGGAGCATTCGGCGTTCACAATTTCTATCTTGGATTTAAGGGCAAGGCTATCGCTCAGCTCCTTATCTCAGTTCTCAGCTGCTTTACACTTGCTGTTGTAAGTGAAGTATGGGGACTTATAGAGGGTATTATGATTCTTTGCGGCAATATCAACACTGACGCAAACGGCAACGCTCTCACTGACTAATTTTAACATATTTTATTGGAGGATTTTATTATGAAACAGAAAATGGTTGCAGGTCTTTTAGGTATTTTCCTTGGTGGCTGGGGTGTTCACAACTTCTACCTTGGCTACACAAAGAAGGCTGTAATTCAGCTCATCGTAACACTCGTTACTTGCGGTTTAGGCAGCTTGTGGGGATTTATTGAAGGAATTTTAATTCTTTGCGGTAATACAATCACAACTGATGCTCAGGGTAATGAGCTCGTATAATTGAATTTTTACACAGGCTGCCTTTCGGGGCAGCTTGTTTTTGCCTATTTGCAGGAATATATTTTAACGTATATACGAATTATTCACAAACACATTGAAATAGCCTTAAACCAACCTTAAACCTATGTAATTCTGCACAGATTTATTTGACAGCATTTGTTTATAACCACGTTTTTTTATTTCTAGGGAAATAAAAGCATTTTTTGAATTGATTTTTCATTTTTATGAGATTATAATAAATATATATAGAAATAAATTTATGGGGATTAATCGTAAATCCAAATAATGTATATGGAGTGTTTTTTATGAAATCAAAGAAAAGAAAATCTCTTTCTGCCCTTTCAATGACGATTGCGGCAGCACTGACAATCCCCTATGCCCCCCTGCCATCTTTCAATGCGTCAGCTGTAGGCGAGGGGCTGTACATCAACGAAATATGTGCAAAAAACAGCACACATACTGCCCCCGACGGCAACTGCTATGACTGGATTGAGCTTTACAATGGAGGCTCATCCGCTGTTGATTTAAGCGGATACGGTTTATCCGATAAGGATACCGAGCTTTTCAAGTTCACTTTCCCTGCAGGTGCTTCTATCGGTGCAGGTCAGCGACTTGTCATTTATTGCGATTCTGTTATGCCCGAAATCAACGGTACATATACAGCATCCTTCGGACTTTCCACAAGCGGCGAAACTTTATACCTCACAGCTCCAGATTCAACTGTATGCGACACTGTAGAATTTCCTGCTCTTGCAAGCGACCAGTCCTTCGGAAGATACCCTGACGGCTCCGATTCATTTGCTACAATGAATATGTCGCCAAACCAGGCAAACAGCGAAAGCGGCGTGCTGAAAAAAGACGTTGCAGAGCCTGTTTTCTCACAGGAAGGCGGATTCTATGACAGCGGTTTCAATCTCAATATAACCGTCCCCGAGGGTACAACTGTCTATTATACAACTGACGGAAGCGTTCCTGACAGCAGCTCACAAAGATACAGCTCCCCTATCGCTGTTTCTGATATCACATCACAGCCGAACTATCTCAGTGCAAGAACTGATATAAGAGGCGGTACAGTAACTGCTCCAACCGAGCCTGTTGATAAGGCAATGGTAATCAACGCTGTTGCTATCGACCAGAACGGCAATGTCAGCGATACTGTTTCTGCCGCATATTTCATCGGCTACGGCAGCCGTGCTTCATATTATCAGAATGTAAAGGTAATTTCCCTTACAACCGATGAGGATAATCTTTTCGACCACGACAAGGGAATTTATGTCCTCGGCGCTACATATGACGAATGGAAAAACTCCAACGGCGGTGGATTTGCTCAGGACTGGCAGATTCCCGGAAACTTCTCCAATAAGGGCAGAGAATGGGAACGTCCTGCAATTATGCAGATTTACGAGGACGGACAGGTTAAGCATACACAGAGTATCGGTATCCGTATTCACGGCGGTGCTTCAAGAAGTCATATGCAGAAAAGCTTCAACATCTATGCACGTGCTGATTACGGAGTGTCAAAATTCGATTTCAACCTCTTTGACGGCGATTTAAGAAGCGAATATACAGGCAAGAAAATCAAGGAATTTGACAGCTTTATGATCAGAAACGGCGGAAATGACGCAAGTGCTACCCGTTTTCGTGATAAGCTCAATCAGGCTCTTGTTGCCGACCGTGATATACTCTCACAAGCTATGAAGCCCTGTATCGTATTCATCAACGGCGAATACTGGGGCCACTATGAGATTACCGAAAAACTCAGCGATGACTACGTTGAAGCTCACTACGGCATCGACAAGAACGATGTATGCTTAATTAAAAATGGTGAGCTGGAAGAAGGTACTGAATCTGATTTTGCAGAGTGGGAAAGCCTCAATAACTGGTTCAAATCCAACGATTTATCACAGGAAGCTAATTACAATCAGCTTTGCGAAAAAGTTGATATGCAGTCCTTTATTGACTATATGTGCTCTGAAATCTACTATGCTAATATGGACTTCTCCCCAAATAATACAGCTATGTGGAAATCCACTTCCATATATCCTGATAACGAATGGGGCGACGGAAAATGGCGTTTTATCCTCTTTGATACAGAGTACAGTACAGGTCTTTACGGCAATACGGGTGCCTCTGCCAACCACAACACATTAAATATGGTAATGCAGAATCAGGGCTTCATTTCCGAACTTTTCAAGAATGCTCTGAAAAATGATACATTTAAGCGACAGTTTGTTACAACATTTATGGATATGGCAAACGAGAACTTCAATAATGAAAGAGTTCAGGCTATGATCGAGGAACTTACCAACGAATATCGCGAAATGACAATAGATACTCTTGATCGTTTTGAGCCTAAGAATGTTACTCAGAATCAGAATCCTGATAATTCTCAAAACCAAGGAGGTTTCCCAGGTTTTGGCGGTGGCTGGGGCGGCGGCTTCGGCGGTCAGGTGCAGGATAATACTACCACATTCAATAACGAAGTTCAGGCAGTCAAGACATTCTACAACGACAGAAACAAAAATGTTACTAGCCAACTCCGCAACTCCTGCAGTTTAAAGGGAAATACAGTTAATCTTACACTCAGCAATGATTCTGCAAAGGGTACTGTTATCCTCAACACAATTACACCTACATTCAAGGATAACAAGTGGACCGGTGCATACTACACCGATTATCCTGTCACAGTTACTGCAAAGCCTCAGGCTGGATTTGCTTTCTCTCACTGGGAGACATCCGACGGTAAGACATTCAACTCCCCTACCGCTGAAATTTCACTTACTGCTGATATGACCGTTACAGCTGTATACACTCAGTCACAGGGCGGAATTATGGGCGATATCAACTCAGACGGTAATGTATCTGCCGCTGACCTTGTACTTCTTTCAAAGTATCTCCTTGGCACTGAGAAGAATATCAACGGCACTCAGGCTGATGTCTGCACCGACAACAGAATTGACGTTTATGATATGATTAAGCTGAGAAAAATTGTTTCCGGTATTTAACTACTATCTATCATTTATTTACCCCCTCACTTAATACATTCGAGTAAAGTCGGAAAAAAAGGACATAAAAATCGTAAAAATCGATATATTTTTATTATTTAACATTTAAAACTCCCAAAATGGCTGTGTATCGTAGTTATGCACAGCCATTTTCTGTTGACATCTGCATTTTCGATGTGTTATAATAACTTTATAAAGCATATGAAGGTGATATTTTATGAAACTGAACTATAAAGTATTTAAGGGTATAGACTCCCCCGAGTTTTCTGCTTCTTCGGAAGTAAGAAAAATCGTATTTATTGATGAGCAGAAATTTTCCTATGACCTTGATGATACGGACAAAACTGCATTTCACGCTGTTGTTTTTGACGATAATAAGCCCATTGCTGCCGGACGCTTTTTCTTCGACGAAAACAACCACCCACACATCGGAAGAGTTGCCGTTCTCAAAGAATACCGCCGTTCAGGCGTGGGACGCTATCTTATGGAAATCCTTGAAAAAACAGCTGCAGAACAGGGTGCTGATTATATCACTCTGGGCGCTCAGATGCGTGCTGCTGAATTTTACAGCCGTATTGGATATGCTCCCTATGGAGAACCCTACTTCGAAGAATACTGCGAGCATATCAATATGAAAAAATCTTTGTGAAAATTATCTGATATCGCAGAATTTGACTTGACGTTTTGTTAATAATGTGTTAAAATATAGTAATAGTAAACTGAGGGATTTTATCCAAAAAATATGAGAGGAGTTTTACTATGTTCAAGAAATTTATTTCCGGAGCTGTTTCGGCTGCAATGCTGGCTGCTTCAATCGGTGGTACTGTAATCCCCACAGCTACAGCTGCCGAAAATCCAAACTATGCTGAAGCTTTGCAGAAATCACTTTTCTTCTATGAGTGTCAGCAGGCTGGTCCGCTTCCTGAGTGGAACCGCGTTGAATGGCGTGCAGATTCAACTATGATTGATGAAATCAAGGGCGGTTGGTATGACGCAGGTGACCACGTTAAATTTAATATGCCTATGGCTTATACCGCTTCTGTTCTTGCCTGGGGACTTTATCAGTATCCCGATGGCGTTGAAAGCTGCGGCGAAATGCAGAACTATGTCAACAACCTTGAGTTTGTTCTCGATTACTTTGTAGACTGCGACCTCGGTGACGAAGTTGTTTTCCAGGTTGGTAACGGTACAATCGACCATACATGGTGGGGACCTGTTGAAATGTACCAGTACGGTATGGAAGATTCAGGCACTTCCTACGAAGAGGCTCGTCAGACATACAAGGCCTCTAAGGGATGCTCCGCTGTATTCGGTGGTATGTCTGCTGCTCTTGCCGCTGGTTACTGTGCTCTTGACGGCAGAGTTGATGACAGCAAACGTGCCGAGTATCTTGAACACGCTGAAAATATCTTCAAGATTGCATCTACAAATCCCGGAAATGATACATATAACGACAGTAACGCATCAGGCTTCTATCGTTCAAGCCACTTCTATGATGAGCTTTTCTATGCTGCAAACTGGCTCTATATGGCTACAGGCGATAAGGCATACCTTGACAAGGCTGAAAGCTATATACCCAACCTTGATAAGGAGCTTGGTCAGGATGTTCTCAAATACACCTGGTGTATGTGTTGGGATGACGTAATGCAGGGCGCTATGCTCCTTTATGCTATCAACAGCGGCGACCAGACTTATGTTAACCACGTTAAAAAACACGTTGACTATCTCACTCACGATACAGACAAGGTAAACGGCAAACTGGCATATATCAGCAACTGGGGTTGTGCAAGATACGCAACTGCTGCAGGATTTATTGCTGCTGTTGCTTGTGATACAGTTCTTGCTGATACAGATACATCAGCTTATGAACAGTTCTACGAGGATCAGATCAACTACGTTCTCGGTGATAACCCCGATGGTCAGAGCTTCGTTGTAGGCTATGGCGACAAGCCTGCTCACAATGCTCACCACAGAACAGCTCACGGCTCATGGAAGAATGACATCTATATGCCTGAGCAGAACAGACACATCCTCTATGGCGCACTTGCAGGAGGTCCTAATCAGGACGGTTCTTACGAGGACGACAGAAACAACTATATCAACAACGAGGTTGCTACAGACTATAACGCAGGCTTTACAGGTCTTCTCTGTAAAATGGTTGACAAGTACGGTGGTAAGAGTGACCCTACATTCCCTCAGCCTGAACAGCATGACGGCCCTGAGTTCTTCATCGAGTGTCTTTCAAAGGGCGGCGATTCCTCAGGTGTTACAATCAGCTTCAAGTTTGTAAACCATTCAGCTTGGCCTGCAAGAATTCAGGATAACCTTTCATTCAGATACTATATGGACCTCAGCGAGGTAATTGCAGCAGGTTATAACCCTGAAAATCTCGTTATCCGCTGCGACCGTGACCAGTCTGCTATGTACGCTTCAAGAGGCGTAAAGAGTGCAGAAATCTCCAAGCCTATCCAGTATGACGGCAACATTTACTACATTGAAGTAACTCTCCCAGACGGACGTGCGGTTATGCCCGTTTCCGAGGGTATGCAGAAGTGTGAAATCCTTCTTGCTCTTGTAATGCCCGACTATGCAAGCGGCTGGGATTCTTCAAACGATTTCTCTTATGAAGAAATTGCAAATGCTAAGGGTACAACTGATGCAGCTGGAACTGTAAACGGAATTGTTTCAAAGTATGTTCCTGTATACATCAACGGCGAGCTTTACTACGGTGAAGAACCTGACGGTACATCCGCTGACGGTAATTCTTCACAGGTTACAAAGCCTGTTGCTCCCGTTGTAACTACAACTCAGAAGCCCGATGTTACTACAAAGCCCACAACAACTGCTACAACTCCTGTTACAGAAAAGCCAACTGAGAACAAGCCTTCCGGTGGTACAGCTGTTACTCTCTACGGTGACGCTAACGTTGACGGCGTTGTAACTATGGCTGACGCTGCTTCTATTTATCAGTCACTTGGTAACCCCGATAAATATGGTCTTTCAGAGCAGGGTGCTGCTAATGCTGACTGTAATAAGCCAGGAAACGGCATAACTGCTGCTGACGCTCTTGCTGTTCAGAAGTTAACTGCAAGTATTATTTCAGAGCTTCCTGAAATGGCATAAATATACTCAATACCGTGTAAGATTATTTCTTATGCGGTATTTTTTTGTTACTGCATATTGCAGGATGTAATTTTTTCATTTATTATATTACAATTGATTTACATATTTGTTAAGATATGCCATTTTGTATTGACTTATGCGTTGTATTATGTTAATATATACTCAACAAAATACATTCCATAAGGAGGAATTATTAATGAAAAACAAATCAAGAATATTTATACCCGTACTTTTAAGTGCAATGCTGTTTACAGGCTGCGGTGCAAGAGAAAATAAAGAAGAAACCGCAGTATACAACGACATTTCATACGAGGATAACTATGATACACCTGCTGAAGCAGCACCTGAAAAGGAAGTAAATGCGGAAAACTCGGGCGGTGATACCGATGTATCCGATATGGAAAATAATACTTCACAGAAACTAATACGCAAGGAAATGCTTGTCTACTCCTGCAATATGAGCGTGGATGTACTCGAATTCGACAATGCCCTTGAATCATTAAAACAGAGCCTTGATACATATGGTGCTTTTCCTGAAAAGGAAAACTATCACGACGGTAAATCGGCCGGAAAATGGGTTTATGAGGACGATGAAAGCTGGAAATCTTACAATGCGACTATCCGTGTTCCAAGCAAGAATTATGAGGAGTTCTGTGAATTTATCGCCAATCTCGGTGATCTCAGAAAAAAGGACGCTAATGTAGATAATCTTACCAGTGAATACTATGACCTTTCAACTACACTTGAAATTTATGAGGCTAAAGAACAAAGATATATCGAGCTTCTTTCCACTATCGATGACGAACAGACAGCTATAGCTATTGAAAAAGAACTGACAGATATTCAAATCCAGATTTCAAAGCTTGTTACACGTATGAATGAAATTCAAACCGATGTTGCTTATTCCTATGTCTATGTAACCATAAATGAAGTCCGTGAATACGTTGAGGATGAGCCTGAGGATATTAAAGAAGATACATTCGGACAGCGTCTTAAGGAAACTGTCAGCGGTTCGTTCTCTGTTTTCCTTACATTGATGGAAAAACTGCTATTCATTTTCATCTACCTCCTGCCGCATATCATTACACTCGGAATTTTTGCATTCATTATTCTGCTTATAATCAAAGCTGTCAATAAGTTTAAGAAACCTAAGTTTTCAAACAATATCCCCCCTGTTTCTACTTTACAGACTCCTGCAGCTAAGCCTGCAACAACTTCTGAGATACAGAATAATAAATCGGAAACGACTGTAAATGATACCTCTGATAATAAACAATCTTAATTTACTATTCTTCCCTCTATATATATAACGCACGAGAGGGGCAAAAGGTCACATTTTTCAGGCAAGTTTTTCTATATTTATTTTTAATATATTGTATATGATGTGTATATGTATCTAATAATGCAAAAGACGCTCCATCAGTGGAGCGTCTTTTGCATTTATATCTGGTTTCCTATTCTTTCAACCTTCATAAGGTTCGTTGTTCCCGATACGCCGAGAGGTACGCCTGCGGTTATTGCCACAAGGTCGCCGTCTTCAACAAGTCGGTGTTCCTCTGCTGCTTCAACTGCGGCTGTAAATAAATCGTCGGTACTGTTCTTTTCGTCAATAATATAAGGAATTACTCCCCAGCTCATATTCATCTGACGACATACTACCTCGCTCATTGTACAGCTGATAATGGGACAGCAGGGACGATATTTAGATATCAGACGTGCTGTCTGTCCGCCAAGTGACACTGTAATAATGGCTCTTGCATCAAGGTCGTGGGCTGTTGTAACTGTTGCGTGGGCAATTGCCTCTGCTATGCTGCCCTCCGGATTTGAACGACGTTCTGCAAAGCGTCCCTTATAGTCAATGTGATTTTCTGTATTTTCTGCGATAAGTGCCATTGTTTTGACTGCCTCAACAGGATATGCGCCTGCTGCTGTTTCCCCTGAAAGCATAATTGCACTTGTACCGTCGTAAATTGCGTTTGCAACGTCTGTTATCTCAGCTCTGGTAGGACGGGGATTAGTAATCATAGACTCAAGCATCTGTGTTGCTGTTACTACCTGTTTTCCTGCATTGTAGCCTTTTTTAATAAGTGTTTTCTGAATTGCAGGTATCTGCTCAAATGGTATCTCTACACCCATATCACCACGGGCTACCATTATTCCGTCTGCTGCTTCAAGGATTTCGTCAATATTCTCAACGCCGTCGCTGTTCTCGATTTTAGCTATAATACGCACATCAAACCAGCCAAGACTCTGGGTGAACTTACGAAGATAATTTATATCTGCGGCCGTTCTTACAAAGCTTGCCGCTATAAAATCAAAGCCCATTTTGGAACCGAATTCGAGGTCGTCCATATCACGCTCGTTGAGGTAAGGCATTGAAAGCTTTACTCCAGGTACGTTGATACCCTTATTATTTGAAAGTATTCCGCCGTGAATTACGCGGCATACAATATCAGTCTTTGTTACCTTTTCAGCCACAAGCTCAACTACGCCATCATTGATAAGGATTTTTGTGCCGATGCTTACATCCCTCGGAAGCTTCTTGAAGCTTACGCTGCCTATTTCAGCTGTGCAGGGAACATCCTCTGTTGTAAGTGTATAAGTATCACCGTCAAATATCTCAACCGGCTTATTATCCACAAATTTGCCAAGACGAACTTCAGGTCCCTTTGTATCAAGAAGTGTTGCTATAGGCAGGTCAAGTTCCTTACGAAGTCTTTCTATCTGGCGAAATCGCTTTTCGTGGGTTTCGTAATCACCGTGAGAAAAGTTGAATCTTGCTACATTCATACCCGCAAGCATAAGCTCACGCATAATATTTTCATCGTCTGTTGCGGGTCCTATTGTACATACAATTTTAGTCTTTCTCATATTGTCCTCCATTAACTGAGCTTTGTTATCTTTGCAAAATTTGCCATAATTTTCTTTGTGCCAACCTTATCAAATGCTATTTCAAGCATATAATCATTGGCGGCAGGTGTTGCTGATATTACTGTACCCTCACCGAAAATCTTGTGTGCTACTCTCTCCCCTGCCTCATAGGTAGCATTTGTCGCTTTCACTGCTGATTGTCTTTTATCTCTTGCAATCTGCTGCTGTAAGCTCAATGACTGCACCTCTGTTACAGCATTATCGTGAACATCCTTATTCTTGGTGTAGTTATCCTGCTTGATATAATGCTCTTTGCCCATTTCGCGGATAAAGCGTGATGTAACGTTGTGCTGTGTCTGGCCGAATATCATTCTTCTGCCTGCACTTGTCACATAAAGCTGCTTTTTCGCACGGGTAATTGCTACATATGCAAGGCGGCGTTCTTCTTCCATATCATCTTCACTGTCCAATGAACGGGAGCCAGGGAATATGCCGTCCTCCATACCGATAAGGAATACGTTGTCAAATTCAAGTCCCTTAGCCGAATGAATCGTCATAAGCGCAACCTTATCATTTCCGCCGTCGTCCTCATCTGCATCAGTAAATAATGCTGTTTCCTCAAGAAATCCGCTTAAAGTAGGATCATCTGCCTCGTCCATATAACGGATAATTGATGTGCGAAGCTCCTCTACGTTTTCAATCTTGCTGTCACCATTCTCCTGGTTTTTAAGGTAATTGAGATAGCCTGTCTTTGTAAGAACAGCGTCAAGCAGCTCGTCAAGAGGTGTATTATCAACCATATCAATCAGCTCGCCGAACATTTCGGCTGCTGTTTTAAGGGCTGTAATCTTCTTGGAAAGTGGCGCATACTGATCGCAATCGCGCATAACCTCATAGGGGGATATTTTTAAATCTCGGCTGATATCGTCAATAAGTGCAACTGTCGAATCGCCGATTCCTCTCTTAGGCTCGCCGATTATTCTTCTGAATCGAAGCATATCATTTGGATTATTTATAAACGCAAGATATGATGTTACATCCTTGATTTCCTTGCGGTCAAAAAATCTCATACCGCCGTATACTCTGTAGGGAATATCGGCCTTTACCAAAGCGCGCTCAACTATATTTGACTGGGCATTCATACGGTAAAGCACGGCATTTCTGTTGTAACTGCCGTTTTTCTCATAATCAGCCTTTATTGTGTTTACTATGAAATTAGCTTCATCGTTTTCATCGGCAGCCTTATACCATACGATTTTCTCTCCCTTTTCACCATTGGTCCACAGGGATTTTTCTTTACGTCCGTAATTATTGGAGATTACGGAATTTGCTGCATCGAGAACAGTCTGTGTTGAACGATAATTCTGTTCAAGGCGGATAACAACTGCGCCCTCAAACTGCTCCTCAAATCCGAGGATATTCTCAATATTGGCACCTCTGAAACGATATATGCTCTGGTCGTCGTCACCAACTACGCAGAGATTTTTATGTCCTGCTGAAAGTAATGATACAAGTCTGAACTGTACGTGGTTTGTATCCTGATACTCGTCTACCATTATGTATTTGTAACGATTACGGTATTTTTCAAGAATATCAGGGAAAGCCTCAAAAAGCTCTACTGTCTTGCAGAGAATGTCGTCAAAATCAAGAGCATTTGCAGCTCTGAGACGTTCCATATAAACCTTGTAAATACGGGCAATTACCTTTTTGCGGTAGTCTATTCCTGCGTCTTCAAGCATCATTTCAGGAGATATCATCTTATCCTTTGCAAAGCTGATTTCACTGAGAACTGCTCTTGGTACAAACTGCTTCTCGCTGACGTCAAGCTCTGCTATTACATTTTTTATAAGACGCTGACTGTCAGAGGAATCATATATTGTAAAATCCTTGCCGAAACCGATGTTTTCAATTTCACTTCGAAGTATTCTTATACAAGCAGAATGGAATGTTGAAGCGTTCACTCCGCCGCCTTCCTCGCCAAGCATTGAGGAAAGACGCTCTTTAAGCTCGCCTGCTGCTTTATTTGTAAAAGTAATTGCAAGGATATTCCAGGGCTTTACAGGATTAACTGCAACAATATCACGCAATGTATCAAAATCTTCAACTCTGCCTTCGGCATAATCTGTCAGGAATTTTATATCATCCTCAGAACCATCATAACTATTGTCAAAATATCCGTTGCCAAAATTGATAAGATTGGCAATACGATTAACTATAACAGTTGTTTTACCGCTTCCTGCACCTGCAAGTACAAGAACAGGGCCGTTAACAGTAAAAACAGCCTGCTGCTGCATATCATTCATTCGGCTGAAGTAACGTTTCATAGCAGCCTGTTTAGCAGCAATAAAAGAATTATTAGCCATAAATAATCTACTCCGTATATTAATATTCTTTTTATAATGACCTATCTGTATTGAATACTTATATTATACCATACTTTTCTATTTTTGAAAAGTCCTAAATCAAGAAAAGAAAAATTTGTGGAAATTTAATATTTTTCTCTTGACTAAAGCTATGTTTTGGTGTATAATAATAACATAACACAAAATTTCAAACAAGGAGTTTACAATATGAAAAACATTTTATTTGCAGCATCAGAATGCGTACCATTTATAAAAACAGGCGGTCTTGCTGATGTTTGCGGCGCACTCCCCTCTTATATCAACAAGGATGAATTCGATGTAAGAGTTATTCTCCCCTACTACACTTGCATTCCTGCAAAATTCAGAGATAACTTTAAATATATCACTCATTTCTATATGGATTATGGTATGCACAATGAAAGTGTTCACGTAGGCATTATGGAATATGAATATAATGGAATAAAGTTTTATTTTGTTGATAATGAATTCTATTTTAAATGTGACGCGCCCTATTCCTCTGACCTTAAATGGGATATTGAACGTTTTACATTCTTCTGTAAGGCTGTTCTTGCAATTATGCCTGTTTTAGGTTTCCGTCCTGATATTATCCATTGTCACGACTGGCAGGCTTCACTTATTCCTGTGTTCCTTCACTCAACTTTTGCAACAAATCCATTCTATAGCGGTACCAAGTCAATTATGACTATCCACAACCTGAAATTCCAGGGTGTGTGGGATATAAAGACATTCCAGTACAATACAGGACTTCCCGATTATATGTTCACTCCAGATAAGCTGGAATTCAAAAAGGATGCTAATATGCTTAAGGGAGGTCTTGTTTACGCCGATTATATTACAACTGTATCTGAAACCTATGCAGAGGAAATTAAATATCCTTTCTATGGCGAACAGCTTGATGGACTTCTTCGTGCAAGGTCTGCTTCACTGCGTGGTATTGTAAATGGCATCGACTATGCCGTGTATAATCCCGCTGATGACAACCAGATTTTTGCTAAATATACCACAAGGAATTTCAAGAAACAAAAAGCTGTCAACAAGAAGAAATTGCAGGCAGAGCTCGGATTACCGGTTGATGAAAATAAGTATATGATTGCTATCATCTCCCGTCTTACAGATCAGAAGGGTCTTGATCTCGTTAATTATGCCATTGAGCGAATCTGCGACGAAAATACACAATTTGTAATTATCGGTACAGGTGATCCGCAGTACGAAAATATGTTCAGACACTATCAGTGGAAGTATCCTGAGAGGGTTTCAGCCAATATACTGTACTCCGATCAGCTTGCTCACAAGCTTTATGCTGCCGCTGATACAATGCTTATGCCTTCTCTCTTCGAACCATGCGGACTTACACAGCTTATCGCTCTCCGCTATGGTACAGTTCCGATTGTACGTGAAACAGGCGGTCTTAAAGATACTGTCATCCCATATAACGAGTTCGACGGAACAGGTACAGGTTTTTCATTTGCTAATTACAATGGTGAGGAAATGCTTGGTGCTATCAACTATTCCAAGAGCATTTACTTTGACCACCGCAAAGAATGGGACGCTATGGTTAAGCGTGGTATGGAAACAGACTTCTCCTGGAATAGTTCTGCACGTCAGTATGAGGGTATGTATTCCTGGATGATTAACTGGTAAGCCGCTGATATGGATAAATTTATTAAAGGCGCCATTTTTGATATGGACGGACTGATGATTGATACCGAAAAGCTCTACCTCCGCTACTGGAAACAGGCTGCTGCCGATTTCGGCTATACTATGGAGGATAAGCACGTTTTCTCAATCAGAAGCCTTGCACGTAAATTCTCTAATCCACTGCTGAAAAGTTTTTTCGGTGAAGGATTTCCTGTTGATGAAGTTCGGCAGAGACGAACTGAGCTTATAAACGCCCACATTGAAGAAAATGGCATAATAACAAAAACTGGTCTTTTTAAGCTTTGGGATTTTCTTAAAGAAAATAGTATTAAAATTGCTGTTGCAACTGCAACACCAAGAGAAAGAACAATGCTTTATCTTAATAAAATCAATGTGCTTGATTACATTGATGCAATTGTCTGCGGTGATATGGTTAATACAGGAAAACCTGACCCTGAAATATATCTTACAGCCGCAAATCAGCTTCAATTGCCACCTTGTGAATGCGCTGCTTTTGAGGATTCACCCAACGGTATTAAATCCGCATATTCCGCAGGCTGCCAGGCAATAATGATACCTGATATGACTCCGCCTGATGACGAATTAATACCTATGTTAAGCGGTATATATGATAATCTCGGTGAAGCTGTAAATTATTTTAACGGGAGGATTTGATATGTCATCTGCTACAAGTTCATCCAGGCTTCTGGATATTCCAAAATACTACTATTTCAGCAGTGGTAACGATTATTCGGGAAGTCTTGGCGAATTTACCTATAAAATAAAGAATGGTGAAAGTCTTAAGGTTCTCACCTGGCACGGCAGACTATGTTCTGATAAAGCAGAAATCGAAAATGAAATGGATTTTGAAAAATCAGAAAATGGCTTTGAAGAAATGATAAAATGGCTTGAAGAAAAGCTTGAACAAAATTAGCAATAATGCCTCCGATATAACTCGGAGGCGTTATTGCTATAAAAAACAGGCTGTGCATTTTTCTCTGCACAGCCTTTAATATTACATTACAACACTTTCATAATACATTATAATATACGCTTCGCTCAAGAGGTATAGATGAGAAAGCTAAACGTAAACTTATTTTACAGGAAATTCTGTAATGATTTTAGCAGCAAACTTCTGAATTTCGATTGCATCAGCTGCAGTAACGCCAGCCTTACCGTCAACATCTGCGTTAGCTGCACCCTGCTCAGATAAGCCGTACTTGTCATAGTTGCCCAGGTGCTGATAGATAGAAGCTGCATCAGCCATAGTTACTACACCGTCATTATTAGCATCGCCAAGGAGTGTAACAGGAACAGAAGGAACTACAGGAGGATCTGTAGGCTCTACAGGATTTGTAGGCTCTGTCGTAGGAGGTTCTGTAGGCTGCTGGATGTCTCCACCCTGCTCCCCTGCTGTTTCAGTAAGTGAAAGCAGATATGTAAGTGGTGAGTTCCAGTAAATTGTAATTTCGTTTGTAGAGTAGCTCTCAGCATTATCAACCCAGCACTTTGCAGGTGCGGAATCAATACAATATGCAAGTGCAGCGTTATCCTCAAGATTCTGGTTTACACCACCAACGAGCATACCCTTCATACATTTGCCTACAGCCATTGAAGGTCTGTGGTGAGGAGCAACAGGAGTTGCTGTACCATAACCAGTTACGAAACAAGTACCAAGGGGATTTGTTCCGAGAAGGTAATTAAGCTGATCCTGAGCAGCATCAATATACTTCTTTTCACCTGTAAGGTCATATGCCTGTGCAAGAATAATACCATAGTTAGCAATTGTCATATTGCTTCCCCAGTGATAGGATTCAGTTGCAACGCCATATGCCTGCTCTGCTGAAATTTCAGCAAGGTCATCTGCCTGTGCAATTACATTGCTCTTAGCATTACCATACGCAACAGATTCCTTGTCTATGCCCTTCATTGTAAGGAGCGCAATATTACCATAATCGCCTACTGTAGACCAGTCAAGACCCTTCTTGATCTTAGTTGAAGCAGCATCTGCATCTGCAAGATAGCTTTCTTCACCTGTAGCACGATACATCTGTGCAGCTGCCCAGTAAAGTTCATCCTTAGGATTTCTGTCACCATACTCACCTGTTACTACATCATCAGGATTGCTGTATGTAACTTCAGGATTAGCCTTAGCCCATTCATAAGCCTTCTTAGCAGCAGCAAGACACTTATCTGCAAATGCAGAATCGATATCCTTATAGAATTCATAAGCCATAGCCATTGAAGCTGCAAAATCGGCTGTTGCAGTTGTAGACTTAGGCATTACAATAAGGGGTTTTGTTTCCTTTTCAGGCATTACATATCCAGGGAATGTATCACAAGATACCTTATGGTATACACCACCGTCTGATGTATCCTGCATTTTGAGCATCCACTCAAGCTCGTAACGTACTTCATCAAGTACATCAGGAGTACCATTTCCGCTTTCAGGAATTCCGATATTATCACTGTAAGCTGTGGGATCAGCCTGATAAGCATAAAGAACGTCAGCAACAGCCTTAGCAGCAGCTACGATATATCTGCCGTAGTCACCTGCATCGTGCCAGCCGCCTGATACTTCAATCTTATCACTTGTGCCATAGATTGTAGCCTCTGTGTTGTGACAAGCAACGTGACCGAATGCATCGTCTACAACCTCTGTACCACATCTCTGGAGATAAAGCATTCTTACTGTATCATCAAGAAGTGATGTGTATACATCTTCCTTAATTTCAAAAGCATAAGAGTCATCAAGCCCTTCAGCCTTGATTATATACTTACCGGGAGTTGTAAGTAAAGAGAAATCACCTATATAGTTTGTTTCCTCAGCAGACTCATTCTCAATAGGCCCTAACATTTCGCCTGTAAAAACTTCCTTATCTGTAGTTGCATCAACAACTGAGAATTTGCCGCCTTCTGCGTCTCTGAAAACTGCTGTTTTCTTAGCATCAGGTCTATATCCAACCTGGTTGATGTTAATTGGAATTTCATATGCTTCTGTCGCGCTGTAATCAACGTTGCTGTCGTCAATAAGTTCAAGTGTTACATTATCAAAATAAAGCGTATGTTCAGGAAGATCCTCAGGATCCTGCTTTTCAACACCGCAGTTGAAGCAGAGCTTGGACATAATGTCTGTTTCTTCTTCCATTACAAACTCTTTCTTAAAAGTCTGCATTTCTGTTGTAACATCACAGCCAATCCATACGTATGAACGATAATCACCACCGTCCATCTGGATCATACCCTCGATGTAACGGTCAACAGTTGATTTGACATCAAAGCTAAAACGGTAAACACCGCCCTGATAAAGCTTGATTGTAGGCTGATTAAGCTGTACAGAATAGGAAACCTTACCACGGTCAAGAACTGTAAGGGCAAGCTTTCCGTCTTCGCCTTTAAGTGTGTATTTTCCACCTGTTTCATTGTAAACAGACCAGTTTTTTACTCCTGATTCAAAATCGGGGTTTCTAATGATGTTTTCAGCAGCCATAATAGGAGCAGCAGTAACTACGGGCATTGCTGAACCCATAACAACTGCAGCTGCAATAGCAGCTAAACAACGCTTGAAATTGCTTTTCTTCATAATAATCGGTCCTCTCATTTTTTATTTTTCGTTTTTTAAGATGATAAATCAGTGCAGAAATTCATCACCCTTAATAGTTTTATTTTATATTATTTCAGAATATATGTATATTATTTTAATGACAAAAATAGTAAAATAATGACATTCTTTAAAAAACTGTTAAAAAAGCAGCTCACCAAGGAGCTGCTTTACATCAGTTATTTCCAACACCAGACTCGCCTTTGAAAACATACTTTTCCGTAGCTTTTATAGTAAGACTTGCCACTACCATTCCTAACAACGCACCGCCTATTATGTCAGTGGGGAAATGAACGTAAAGATAAAGCCTTGAAAAAGCAATCATAATAGCTACACCAAATGATGGAATTCCCAATCTTTTATCATAATGGAAAAGAATGGAGGCCGCACAGAAGCTTGAAAGAGTATGTCCTGACGGGAAAGAGAAATCCTGAGGATTAGCTATAAGCAAATCCTGCACTTCAACTATCCAGCAGGGCCTATCCCTTTGAACTGCATTTTTAACAATAAGATTTCCGATAAGTACACCTGCTATCAGACCAATGAGCATCGTTATGCTGCATTTACGATATTTCGCCTTAGCTGATATCACAAGGGCAACCGCAACCCAGAAAATACCAAGATTTCCACAAGCAGTAACCATCGGCATAACTGTATCAAAGAAACCATTTCTTACATTATTTCTTATAAAATCAAGTACTTCAAGTTCAAATTCCTGCAAATTCAAAACCATCCTTTCCATATCAGGAACGGTTATTTCAGTACCGACTCCTGTATTGCAAAATGCTTAGGTATTCCCTGTTCCATAATTGTATTAAGCTCACCCTGTATAAGAGGAAGGAAATAGCTCAATGCACTATCGCAGATATTGTTCCCCGACAGAGTAATAAAATCATCGGGAAGAAATTTTTCGTTATTGGCAATATTTGCCGCACTTGTTGTTTCAATAACAATAGTATAGGGCATATCGTTTACGCGGCGGAACACCATAACCTTGCCAGTTTCGCCGTTTAATGCACATTTTACACCTTCTGATCCTATTGCCTCAGCTTCGTCAATATCAGTCTTAGAGCAGAGATGTGAAGAACATCGCTGCATAACATTAAGCTCGATTGAACGAACCTTGCATCCTATTTCTTTTCTTACAGCTTCTTCAAGATATTTACCGATACCTGAAAGATATTTATGTCCGAAATTATCAACAACGCCCGACTGTACTCCTTCAGGCACCTCTATACCCTCTGATACAGCCACAATTACAGCCTTATGCTTCGCCATTTCCTGACGTACATCTCTCATAAACGCATCCAATGAAAAGCTTCTTTCAGGAACATAAATAAGATGAGGAGCAGTTTCGCCGAGAGCGTGAAGAACAGCACTTGACGCAGTAAGCCACCCTGCGTGACGTCCCATAACCTCAACTATTGTAACAGAAGGTATACTGTAAACAGAACTGTCACGTACAATTTCTCTCATTGTTGCAGCTACATATTTAGCAGCAGAACCGAATCCAGGAGTATGGTCAGTTATACATAGATCATTATCGATAGTCTTAGGTATACCGATAACCTTAATATCAACACCCTCCTGTCGGAAATATTCCGAAAGCTTGTTCACTGTATCCATCGAATCATTTCCGCCAATATAGAAGAAAGCCCCTATCTGACGCTGTTCAAGTGTTTCAAGTATTTTTTTGTAAACGCTGTCATCTTCACTGTAATCGGGAAGCTTGTATCTGCAAGAACCGAGAACAGTGGAAGGAGTCTGTCTTAAAAGCTCCATATCGTCATTTGTAAGTATAAGAGTTTTGAGGTCCACGAGATGATTGTAGATTATACCCTCAATTCCGTTTACAGAACCAAAAATCGCATCGATCTGCGGCTCTTTGAGAGCCTCCTTAAAAACTCCGACCAAAGATGCATTAATGGCGCAGGTGGGGCCACCTGACTGAGCTACTGCAATATTCATAATTAATTATCCTCCGAATTTCAAATCTGACAGTCGAAAAAATATATTTTCCGCTGTTTTATGAATTCATATATTATATTATACTATAAAATTCCTCACTTGTCAATCGCTCATAACCTTATAAAAATATATTGTCACATAAAGTCTCTTAACATAAAGATTTCATATCCTAAACCCATCAAACTGAATATTTTGTGAAATATCTTTAATTTCCATAATTCAGGTATTGACAAAAAATAAAAAATGTAGTAAAATATATAATATGTATAACTATACTTAGATAAAGGCGGTAAACAGACATATGAGCTTCTTTAAAAACATCTTTGGCACAAACGCTTATTCCAATAGAGAATTAAAGCGTATTGAACCCATAAAAAATAAAGTACTTTCACTTGAAGAGGAATACACAAACCTCTCAGACGCTGAGCTTAAGGCTAAAACAGCTGATTTCAGAGACAGACTTGAATCAGGTGAAACACTTGATGATATCCTTCCTGAGGCACTTGCTACTGTACGTGAGGCTGCTTGGCGTGTTCTTGAGAAAAAACCATATCCCGTTCAGATTATCGGTGCTATTGTTCTTCATCAGGGACGTATCGCTGAAATGAAAACCGGTGAAGGTAAAACTCTCGTTGCCTGCGTTGCTGCATACCTCAATGGTCTTTCCGGCAAGGGTGTACACATCGTTACTGTAAACGACTACCTTGCCAAAACTCAGTCAGAGGAAATGGGTAAGGTTCTCCGCTGGCTTGGTCTCAGTGTTGGATGTATTCTACACGGTCTTAATAACGACCAGCGTCGTGCTGCATACAGATGTGATGTAACATATGGTACTAACAACGAAATTGGTTTCGACTACCTCCGTGACAATATGGTTACAAGTAAGGAACAGCGTGTTCAGCGCGAGCCTAACTTTGCTATTGTCGATGAGGTTGACTCAATCCTTATTGATGAAGCTCGTACTCCTCTTATTATTTCAGGCAGAGGCGAAAAATCCACTGAGCTTTATACTATTGCGGACAAGTTTGCTAAAACTCTTACATCTGCAACTGTTATTGAAATAGATGATAAGGAAGACCAGGATTCTATCAACGATACCGCTGACTATATCATTGATGAAAAGGCTAAAACAGCTACAATTACTCAGCGCGGTGTTAAGAAGGCTGAAAAGGCTTTCCGTGTTGAAAACCTTATGGATCCCGACAATATGACACTTCTTCACCATATCAACCAGGCTATCAGAGCTAATGGTATTATGAAGAATGAAATAGACTACGTTATCCAGGATGGTGAAATCATCATCGTTGATGAGTTCACAGGTCGTCTTATGCTTGGTCGTCGTTTCAACGACGGTCTCCACCAGGCTATCGAGGCTAAGGAAGGAGTAAAAATCAAGAGCGAGTCAAAAACTCTTGCAACTATTACATTCCAGAATCTGTTCCGTCTTTATACAAAGCTTTCAGGTATGACAGGTACTGCTATGACTGAGGAAGATGAGTTCAAGGAAATTTACAAGCTTGACGTTATCGCAATTCCCACAAATAAGCCTGTTATCCGTATTGACCACAACGACCAGGTTTATACATCAGAAAAAGGTAAATACGCTGCTATTATTGAAAAGATTATCGAGTGTAACGAAAAGGGACAGCCTATCCTTGTAGGTACTGTTTCTATCGAAAAATCTGAACTTCTCTCCGCTATGCTCAAACGTAAGGGCATTAAGCATGAAGTCCTCAACGCAAAGCATCACGCTAAGGAAGCTGAAATTGTTGCACAGGCAGGTAAATACGGCGCTGTAACTATCGCTACAAATATGGCAGGCCGTGGTACTGATATTATGCTTGGCGGTAACGCAGAATTCCTCGCTCGTGCAGAGCTGAGAAAGCGTGAAATCCCTGATGAAATCATTTCGGAGGCTATCGGCTTCGCTGATACCAACAATCAGGAAATTTTAGAGGCAAGAAAACTCTACCAGGAGCTTTACAATAAATTCAACGCAGAGGTTAAGGAAAAGGCTGCAAAGGTACGTGAAGTAGGCGGTCTGTTCATTCTTGGTACAGAGCGTCACGAATCAAGACGTATTGACAACCAGCTTCGCGGACGTTCTGGACGTCAGGGCGACGAGGGTGAAAGCTGCTTCTTCCTTTCTGTAGAAGACGACCTTATGCGAATCTTCGCAGGTGACCGTCTTGAAAATATGCTTAAGGTATTCAATGTTGAAGAAACTATGCCTATCGAAAGCAAGTCTCTTACACGTATTATCGAATCTTCACAGAAGAAGGTTGAAGGACGTAACTTCTCAATCCGTAAGAACGTCCTTAACTACGATGATGTTATGAATACACAGCGTGAAATCATCTACAAGCAGCGTTCACAGGTTCTTGACGGCGAGGATCTCCACAAGGATATCCTTAAAATGATGGAAGACCTTATCAATACAACAGTAAATACATACCTCTCCGATGAGGATGAGCGAGAAACTTGGAATATGATTGGTCTTAAGGAGTATTTCCTCGGCTGGCTTATTGACGATGAGGACCTCGTATTTACCGATGATGAGCTTCGCAACATCAGCCGTGAAGATGTCGCAAATGCACTCAACGAAAAGTGCGGTGAAATCTATCAGGCTAAGGAAGAAGAATATGGCAGCGAGGTTATCCGTGAAGTTGAGCGCGTAATGCTTCTTAAGGTTGTTGATACAAAATGGATGGCTCATATCGACGATATGGAAGAGCTTAAGAGAGGTATCGGTCTCCGTTCATATGGACAGAAGAACCCCGTAATCGAATACAGATACGAAGGTTTTGAAATGTTTGACGCTATGGTTGAATCAATCCGCGAGGATACAGTCCGTGCATTACTTACAATAAGACTCCAGAAGAATGAGGCTCCCAAGAGAGAACAGGTAGCTGAAATTGATGCGCCTAATGCAGGTGCAGGCGATGGCAGCTTCAGCGAACAGGCTACATCAGATAAAACTGGTGATAACGACCCCTGTCCCTGTGGTAGCGGTAAGAAATACAAGAAGTGCTGCAAACTCAAAGACAATAAATAAATTGACAATATTAAAGCGGCTGTTATGGCTTTATTACAGCCGCTTATGTTGCCTTAAACCGACAATATTTCCAATGAGGTGTAACTATGAAGAAAAAGGCGATTCTCCTATTATTGTGTACAGCTGTGCTTTCAGGCTGTGGACGCGTTGATTCTGTCGATGTCAACAGTCAGATTAAACCTTTCGAGGTTGAACAGACAACAAATGAAAATGGTCAGTTGCTTGGGGCTGTAACCAACTCTGCCAACGAAGCTGTTGTAACTACTTCAATTGCAAATGATTCAGATGCTGCAGTTACTACAACAGCAAGAACAGGTGCTGTTAATCTTGTAAAAAGAACAGGTATCGCAAAGAAAACGGTTACACCAAGCAAAAATACTGTCCGTGTACCCTCACGTACAAACACAACTGCAAGAAAAACAACAGTCACAACTGTTTCAGGCACTACAAATACAACAACTGCTGTATCAACAGATACATCTACAACAACTCTGATAACAACTATTGATAATGAAAATCCAACTGTTGTTACAAGAGATGATATGGTTTGCCAGATTACTGACAGCGGAATCAGCGTAATGCTTAAGGGAGAACCTGTACAGAATATCAGTATCGATACTTCCTATATGATGAATTCCTATGCTGATGGCAAAACTGATCCTGAGTATCGCGTAAATATAAACGATTTGGATTTTGACGGCTACTTTGATCTCTTTATCCCCCAGTCAGAAGATGAACATAATGTTTATGGCAAGTTCCTTCGCTTCAATCCTGCTACAAACCTTTTTGAGGAATGGGAAGCTCTTTCCGGTATAACTACCTACAAATCTTCTTCTGAAGATGACAGTACTATTTCTGCTATAATAAATAAGAATGAAATCGAGTACGAAGAAAAAACATATCAGTGGAAGGTAATTAACGAAGAAACGGGCGAAAAGGAGCTTCGTCTTATCAGCAAGAAAAAGCAATTCCGTTTTGATGATACTTCCGATGGCACATATAACATATATATCGACTATTACGAATACACCGACGGTGTAGAAACTGTTGTAAAGCGCGAAAAGGTTACATTAGATGAAAACGGCGTTATCACAGGTGCTGAGGAAGTACCTATAGACTGGCTCTTATGATGGCAGGATACAGCGTTTTTGCACGTTATTATGATAGTCTTACTGCTAATATAGACTATAGAAAACGTGCAGAATATTTCCATAATATTATTAACCGTTTCAAAACAACCGAAGGCACCATTCTCCTTGACCTTGCCTGCGGTACAGGAAGTATTTCCGAAGAAATGGCAAAATTAGGCTATGACGTTATAGGTGTTGATTATTCTGATGAAATGCTAGGTATAGCCCTTGATAAAAAATTTGAAAGCGGTCTGAATATCCAGTATCTCTGTCAGGATATGCGAAGACTTGACCTTTATGGCTCAATGGATGTTACCGTATGCGCTCTTGACAGCATCAACCACCTTAATAGTCTTGCTGATGTAAAAAAAGTCTTTAAAAATGTGGCTCTCTTCTCAGAGCCTGATGGACTTTTTATATTTGATATAAACACTCTTTATAAGCACAGGAATATCCTTGCAAATAATACTTTCACATACGAAACAGATAATGTATTCTGCGTCTGGGAAAACACTCTTGTCAAGGAAACCAATGAAGTAAAAATGAATCTGGAATTCTTTGAATTAGAGGAAAACGGCTTATATTCTCGAAGTTCTGACAGCTTTTCTGAGAAAGCCTACAGTGAAGAAAGTATAGAATTACTACTTAAAGAGTGTGGTTTTGAAGTACTTGAAAAGTTCGGGGATGATACTTTCCTCCCCCCTGCCTGCGATTCCCAGCGCATCGTCTATGCGGCTCGCTGTGTGAACAGCGGGCAAATTCTTTGAAAGGAATAAATTATGAGTAACTTATACAGAGCAATTTCCGCAGATGGTTCTGCTTTTGCCGCAGTTATCGATGCTAAGGATATTGTATCGGAAATTGAAAGAATTCATAAATCCTCTGCTGTTGTCACCGCTGGTCTTGGCAGACTTACAATTGCAGCATCTCTTATGGGATATATGCTCAAAGGCGAGGAAAACAGCATTACACTTCGTATTGATGCTGACGGTCCTACAGGACAGCTTATGGCTGTCGCTGATTATAACGGAAATGTAAAAAGCTGCGTGACAAATCCGGTAGTAGAGCTTCCCCTTAACAGCGTGGGTAAGCTTGATGTCTCCGCTGCAGTTGGCAAAAACGGTACACTCTCTGTTGTAAAAGATTTAGGTTTACGCGAGCCTTATGTAGGTGTAATTCCCCTTGTTTCAGGAGAAATAGCTGAAGATATTGCAAACTATTACGCAACGAGCGAACAAATTCCTACTGTATGCGCTTTGGGCGTCCTTGTTGATACTGACCTTACAGTTAAGGCAGCAGGTGGATATCTTATTCAGCTTCTCCCTTTTGCAAGTGAACAGTGTATTGATATAATAGAAAAAAACATTTCGCAGATCAAACCTGTTTCTGCACTTCTTGCAGACGGCGTAACTCCACAGGAAATTGCCGATATGCTTCTTGCTGGTCTCGAACCAAACGAGCTTGACACTGCTTCTCCTGTATACAAGTGCGATTGCAGCCGTAAGCGAACAGAAGAAATACTCATTAGTATTGGAAAAAAAGAGCTTGAAGAAATCGCTGCTGAGAGTAAGGATACTGAGGTTTCATGCCATTTCTGCGGTAAAAGCTATGTATTCACCCCAGATGATATAGCTGCTCTTGCCATTGGAGCTTCTGAAAAATAAATGAAAAGAAATCTTTTAATATCCGCTGCTTTTTCCTCGCTGATGCTTCTTGCAGTTTCCTGCGATACAAAGAAAAATACAGCGGATTATGTTACTGATGAAAATTTTAAGGTATATACAGATACTACATATCCACAGCAACCGGTTGATGTGGTGGATTCCATAAGTGAAGTTAACAGTAGGAAACGGCTTTCTTATGCACTGAATGGGCCAAGAGTTGAACTCCTGCTAGACAATGTACTTATAAAAGTACTTGAATTCAACTATACACCGTCAGCTGAAAATATATCTGTTGCTGATTTCAATTTTGACAGCTATGATGATATTTTCATACCTTATGAATCCCCTCCCGATTATGGAACGTACTTCTGTTATGAACCTGAGAAGAATTCATTTATTGAAAACAATGAGCTGAATGCTATAGGACGCATAACAAAGGTTACAGCTGAAGGGATTATCACTGAGGACAGAAGCGACGACCTTACACAAAGATACATTGATTATCAGTGGACTAACGGTAAACTGAAAGCTTTTAAAAAAACAGAAACCTTTAAATCTGCTGAAAATGGCGAAATAGTCACAAATATTTACAGCTACGATGAAAAAGGTAACGAGTACCTTTCAGGCTGATTTTAAGGTGGGTGACACAATTGTACGAAAATAAAACAGATGACGCTCCTGTAAAAGCCGTTCTTGTCTGCGTTGACACAGGTGAATTTGACGCTGAAATCTCTATTGCAGAGCTAGGCGAGCTTGCACGTTCCGCTAATGCAGAGGTAGTTGGCGAAATGATACAGAAAAAGACTTCCTACGACTCCGCAACCTGTATGGGTTCGGGAAGATTGGAAGAGCTTCGCGAACAGCTTCCAACCCTTGAAGCAGAGCTTGTAATATTCGACCACGAGCTGACAGGTGTTCAGGTGCGCAATATCGAGGAAATCCTTGATGTACGCGTCATCGACAGAACCACCCTTATTCTTGATATATTCGCTCAGCGCGCAAGGACTAAGGAAGGTAAGCTTCAGGTTGAGCTTGCTCAGCAGAAATATAGACTGCCCCGTCTTGTGGGACTTGGTACTGCTCTTTCACGTCTTGGCGGAGGAATTGGTACAAGAGGCCCTGGCGAAACAAAGCTTGAAACAGATAAGCGACATATTCGCAAGAGAATTTCTTATCTTGAAGATGAGCTGGAAGAGCTGAAAAAGCACCGTAATTTCTCACGTTCAAGGCGAAAAAAAGACGGCGTTCTCTGCGCCGCTATCGTAGGATATACAAACGTTGGAAAGTCAACGCTGATGAATGCTCTGACGGATGCTGGAGTTTTGGCGGAAAATAAGCTTTTTGCTACTCTTGATATAACCTCACGCTCCATAGAATTGCCTGACGGTCGAAGCGTTATGCTCATTGACACTGTCGGACTTATCCGCCGACTTCCACATAATCTGGTTGAGGCGTTTAAATCCACCCTTGAAGAAGCGGCTGCTGCTGATATTATACTCAACGTGCAGGATTTGTCCTCTCCCGAATATGAACAGCAGGCCAAGGTTACACGTGAGCTGCTTTCGGAGCTTGGCTGTGACGGAATCCCTGTAATCAACGTAATGAACAAGGCTGACGCAGCAATAAATCTTGATACTATTTTCGAGGACGAGAATACTGTTGTTATCTCCGCCCGTAATAAGCTTGGTTTTGATAAACTCCTTGACTCCATTGTGAAAAATCTTCCCGAAACGGCAAAGCGTATGAAGCTGCTTATCCCTTATGATATGACCGCTTTTATTGGAAAGATCCGCATTGACGGCAAGATTTTTTCCGAGGAATACACCGAAAATGGTACTCTCATTGACGCTCTTGTTGATGTAAAGCTTATAAAAGAGGCTGAAAAATATATATATGAATAAAAAGATCCCCCGATTTTTCGGGGGATTTCGTTATATAAGTATACCATTGCAATGGTCAACCTCGTGCTGAATAATCTGTGCCGTAAAGCCTTTATAGCTTTTAATGCGAGGCTGCATATCAATTGTCTGATACTGCACCTTTATCGCCTTATAACGTTTGCAGGGACGCGGACCACCCAGCAGAGAAAGACAGAATTCCTCGGTATCATATGGCTTTTCCTGCTTTATAATAACGGGATTGAGCATAACTGTATAATTTTCCTTTTCATCTACAAAAGCTATAATACGTTTCAGCTCACCAATCATATTTGCCGCCATTCCAACACAGCCTTCCTTATGGGCTTTCAGAGTTTCAAGCAAATTTTCTGCAATTTCTCTGTCCTCAACCGTTGCATCTGCCGATTTACAGGCAAGAAAAACAGTATCGTGCATTAATTCCTTTACCATTCAGTTCACCCTATTATAACAGAGTTATTCCATTTTCGCTGCAAATACGGATTGTTTCATCAGACCATATTGAGGACTGAACCTCGCCGATATGTGCCTTATTGAGAAGAAGCATACAAAGTCTTGACTGACCTATGCCGCCGCCAATTGTAAGAGGAAGTGTGCCGTCAGCTATCATCTGGTGATACTGATACTTCATTCTGTCCTCCTCGCCGCACTCCGCAAGCTGTGCTTTAAGAGTTTCAGCGTCTACACGAACACCCATAGAGGAAATTTCAAGAGCATCATCAAGAACACTATTCCATATGAGAATATCGCCATTCAGTGACCAGTCATCGTAGTCGGGAGCTCTGCCGCCGTGCTTTTCACCGCTTTCAAGCTTTCCGCCGATAGCCATAAGGAATACTACCTTATGCTCTTTTGTGATAAGGCGCTCACGCTCTTTCGGAGTTTTATCGGGATAGAGATTTTCCAGCTCCTGAGTTGTGATGAAATACGGCTCGTCGCAGAAATCTCCTGCAATATCGGGATAGCGGAGTCCTACCTTGCGCTTTGTATAGGAAATCGCCTTTACAACAGCCTTTACAGTATCTTTAAGATACTCAATATTTCTCTGCTCCTTAGTGATAACTTTTTCCCAGTCCCACTGGTCAACGAAAATTGAATGGATATTATCGCTGTCGTCATCACGGCGGATAGCGTTCATATCGGTGTAGATGCCCTCGCCTGCATTATAACCGTAGCGATAAAGCGCCATACGCTTCCATTTTGCAAGGGACTGAACAACCTCGCCCTCGTCGTCGATTTCTTTCATAGAAAAATCAACCTTACGCTCAACGCCGTTGAGGTCATCGTTTATACCACTCCCCTTTTTTACAATAAGTGGAGCTGATACTCTGTCAAGGGTAAGGGCAAAGGACAGCGCCTGTTGAAAAACATCTTTGATATACTTGATTGCGTGCTGAGTTTCTCTCAGCGTAAGGGCTGATTTATAGCCCTCGGGGATATATAATGAACGTGACATATCAATCACTCCTTAATTAGCTTTATCTTATTGAACCAACAGTTCTGGGATAGAGAATAACGTCACGGATATTAGCCATACCTGTTGTATACATAATAAGTCTTTCAAATCCGAGACCAAAACCGCCGTGAGGTACAGAACCGAATTTTCTTAAATCGAGATAATCTGTGTAGAGATCGAGGTTCATCTGTCTCTCCTCCATAGCCGCAACAAGCTTGTTATAGTCAGCCTCACGCTCACTTCCGCCGATGATCTCGCCAACGCCGGGAACAAGGAGGTCAACAGCTGCAACTGTCTTGCCGTCGGGATTCTGCTTCATATAGAAGGACTTGATCTCCTTGGGGTAATCTGTTACGAATACAGCTTTCTTGAACACCTTTTCGGAGATGTATCTCTCGTGCTCTGTCTGAAGATCGCAGCCCCACTCAACAGGGTATACGAAATCCTCGCCTGAATTTTTAAGAAGCTCAATAGCCTCGGTGTATGTTACTCTGCCGAAATCGTGAGATATAAGGTCCTCAAGACGCGCTTTAAGGCCCTTTTCAAAATGAGCGTCAAAGAATGCAATTTCATCAGGGCAAAGCTCAAGGAGCTTGCCGATAACGTATTTCAGCATATCCTCAGCAATTTCAATAACATCGTCAAGCTCTGCAAATGCTACCTCAGGCTCAATATGCCAGAACTCAGCAAGATGCTTGGGGGTATTACTGTTCTCTGCGCGGAAGCTTGGACCGAATGTGTAAATCTTGCCCATAGCTGTAGCAGCCATTTCGCCTTCAAGCTGACCTGATACAGAAAGTCCAGCCTTTTTGCCGAAGAAATCGTTTGCATAGTATTCTTCCTCGTTCTTGAACTCAGTTGTATAGCCGTTTGTAGTTACCTGGAACATCTCGCCTGCACCCTCACAGTCACTGCCTGTGATAAGAGGTGTGTTGATGTATACGTAGTTATTCTTCTGGAAGAACTCGTGGAGCGCTGCTGCAAGTACGGAACGAACGCGCCATACAGCGTTAAATGTGTTTGTTCTGCTTCTCAGGTGAGGAATACTGCGGAGAAATTCAAGGCTATGACCTTTTTTCTGGAGAGGATAATCTGTAGGACAGTCACCGAGAACTGTGATACCCTCTGGAACTGCGTTAATTTCAACAGTATTATTTCTTCCCTCTACAACGTTTCCTACAACTTTAAGGGACATACCAACACGAGGCTCCTTATAGTCGCCCTCGCCCTTTTCAATAACAATCTGAACGTTTTTCAGCGATGTACCGTCGTTAAGCTCAACAAAGGCAACGCTCTTGGAGTTACGTGATGTACGTACCCAACCGCAGACAGTAACCTCCTTGCCTACGTAATCCTTTGATTTTACGATTTCCTTGACATCAATGTGCTTCATAATAATCTTTCCTTTCAATATAGTATATGAATAACTACAGGACGGATAAAACAAAAAACTCCCGTCCCTGAAACAGGACGAGAGATAAACCCGTGGTACCACCTGAAATTACCGCTTACAGTAAAAATACAAAAGCGATCACTCTTGTCTGCTGTAACGTGCAGAATACGGCATCACCTACTAAAATACGCATTAATTAGGAACTATCGACACCCATAAGACAAGCCAAACATATATTGCCCTATAAGATGAACAAAACATCGCCCACCAAATTAATTCCGCACCCTTTCGGATTGCTGCTCGGGAGTGTTATTCACATCGGCTCTGATACGTGGATTTCACCCTCCCACGCTCTCTGAAAACGATTTCCGAAGCTACTTATCTCCGTCATTGCATTTACTAAAATTAATTATATCATTGGAAACAGGATTTGTCAATAGCTTTCCGCAAATTTTTGCAGAAAAAAGCCCCGAACATATTCGAGGCTCTGTTAATATTCAATTGTACTTTTAAGCGACTTTCATCACTTGGCTGATTTCTTTGTTGGACTCAATCCTTTCGGCTTAAATTTCATTGATACGGATATTTTTCATATATATCACTGTCCTTTAATAAGGAGAATTATCAATATAATTAAGTTACTTTTCCATTGGAACATACCTCAAATAAAATTTTAAGTTAACGTTTCAAGAAAAATCAAATTCTCATTGGACTCAACCTTTACATTTATTTTTGTGATATATCTAAAGACTCACGTCGTAATCTCAGTATTCCTGTACCTTTATGAGCTTAGATTAAAGCCGTAGATTTTATTCAGCATTTACGTGTAATTCATAATCAAATCTTACTTTATTCACTTTCAATTCACGGAACAAGTCATATAGACCTATATTCCCACTTTATTGATTTTCTTACTTCATAACCACGTCGGCTTTGCGCTGTGATTCAATAGAAGACTCCACTGGACTCACATCCCTTTCCGCTTAGAATAATTTACATCGGGAATACTCCCAAACCAAGTAAACTTCGCTGGAGTAATTTCATTTGGCTTACTCCCTTTCCTTGATTATATAATACCATACTTTTTAGCAAATGTCAATAGTATTTTATAACTTTTCCGTTGTTTTTAATCACTTTTGTATAATTAGATAAACCCCAACCTTTCCATTTGTACATTTCGACGAAATAAAAAATATTCTGTAAATTACTTGAAATTTGCGTACAAATATTGTATAATAATAAATCATAATCTATTTTAAAGGAGAAAAAACATATGTCATTTTGTACTAACTGCGGCAAACAACTTGCCGAAAACGAAGTATGCAACTGTAAATTACAGAAGAATCCTGAAGCACCTCAGAGTAATCCTACTCCCCCGCCTATTGCAGTTAACGCACAAGGTAAACCTATGTACGATCACTTAGGCCGACCGCTGTTCACACCACAAGGACAGCCTATAACCTATGATGAAAACGGCAATCCTAAAGTAAAAAAGGACAATTCAGGCTGTATTATAGCCATTGTTGTGTGCCTGTTGATTTTCGTACTCGTGGGCGGAATTCTTGCTGCAATTCTTGTTCCCGCTATGTTGGGGTATGTTGGCAAATCCAAAACCCAGCAAGCGAATGCTGATGCAAAAACAATTATTATCACTGTTAATAGTGCTTTAACAGAAATGGATGAAAGAGGACTTGATGTGGGTGGCACATATATTGTATGTTCAGACAAATCAGACAATCTGTTCTGCAGTGGTATAGATACAGAAACATTGTACGATACAATGGCATTGTACACAGATATTTCGTCAGTGGATGATTGGTTCGTTGTTGTTGAAAACGGAGTTGCTACATATTGCGCTGTTGAAAACGATGATTATATCGGAACTGCACCAAATTTAAGAGTAGTACGCCATGATATTCCTGTATATAATGGTGGTTATCTTCCCTCCGATGCAACTCTTGAAGATGTATATTATGCAGCCAGCAAAAATATTATTCCAATAGACTATAACGATATATTCTGATAATTTATACGGACTTTTCCTTTCGAGAAGTCCGTTTTTCATTTTTGATCATCTGTAATATATTATCTAAAATTTACAATTTGTTAATACAAATCAAATTCATTATAATTGACAAATATATATCAATGTGATATAATTATAATTGCATTTATATATAGAAAGAAGTGTTTTACTATGAAAAACAAAAAAATAATATCATCAGCGCTCCTGTTGACAACAGTAGCTTTAAGCTGTTCTACACTAACAGGCTGCGGTGGAAGCAGCGCTGCACTTACAGCAGGTGTTAAAGCATTCAAGCTTAAAAAACAGGAATTGACCAACAGCGTTTCTGCTACTGGAAATGTTGACGGTGTACGCGTCGATATTGAAAACTCACAGAAAACAAAAGCTGTAAAGGTTAACGTTCGCGAGGGTGATTATGTTGAAAAAGGCGATGTTCTCTTTGAATTTGACAGTGCAGAGCTTAAAGAACAATATGAAAAGCTGTCTTCTCAGCACGAGAAAGAGGATGACAAAATCAAACTCGACCAATCAATAAATGAAGATAATCTCAATTCAGCAAAGCAGGAAAAACAGGCTATGCTTTCACAGGCACAGCGAAAAATCGATGAAGCTGTCAAGGCTCGTGATGAAGCCTACAGCAATCGTGACAGCCTCCAGAATCAGTATGATTCTGTTTTTGATGAAAGAAATTCGCTTACAGAACAACAGAATAACGCTTCTTCTAACGAAGAATATGCTATACTTGAGACAAAAATTGAAGAAGCCTCTGCAAAGCTTACTCAGCTTGAAGCAGAGCTTAAGCAAGCAAACAGTTCTCTTTCAGAATATGACAAATACGTAAATGACGCAAGGGATAACTACAGCAATACAGAAAGACAGTACAGCGAAATGGTCTCAAACGCACAGAATGTAATCGACAGCGAAAAATTTGTTACAAACTCTGTTGAACAAAGCGAACTCAGCGACATTAAAAAACAGATAGAAAAATGTGTAATTACTGCTCCTGTATCTGGCGTTGTTGTTGCTCCACAGGTAATTGAGGGTGCTGTTCCAATGACAGAAACGCTTGTTACTATTGTTGATACTTCTGACCTTTCTGTTAATGTAAATATTTCCGAGTACGATATTCCCAACATCAACGAAGATATGGACGTAATAATAAAAACAGCCGCAACAGGCACAGATGAAATCAAAGGAAGCATCAAGAGAATTTCACATATGAACACAATTTCCGAAACCGGTGTGTCGTATCCCGTGGAAATCGACATTGACGAAAGCTCTCTTAATAAGGAGTTGTTCCTCGGAATGACAGCAAGAACTGAAATTATAACAAGCAGGATAGATGACGTTTTAGCCGTTCCTTACGATGTTTTTTCTGAAGATACCACAAATCTTGAAGACCTTTACATTATGGTAGCCGAGCCAGACGGCGACAGCTATACTACAAGAAAAATTAATGTCGAACTCGGTGAGGCATCCACATATTATGTTGAGATTATTTCCGATGAGCTTGAAGAAGGTATGATTGTCATTTATGATTCCATAGGAATTAAAGAGGGCAAGAAAATCAATGTGACAATAGAGTAAGGAGCGTGAAAGAATGTCAGAATCTATTATTCGCATTGATAATGTTGTGAAAACCTTCAACATAGGAATGGAGAACGAGCTTGAAATTCTCCACAAAATCTGCATTGATATCAAAGAAGGCGAATTTGTAGCGATTGTTGGCTCGTCAGGCGCAGGTAAATCCACACTTATGAATATTATCGGACTTCTTGACAAACCGACAGCAGGAAGATATACCCTCAACGGAATTGATACAAGCAATATGAAAGATGATGAATTAAGTGAAATCCGTAATTCTCAGATTGGCTTTGTATTCCAGACCTTCAATCTTATACCAAGAATGAACGCTCTGAAAAACGTGGAGCTTCCTATGATGTATAAGGGCATACCCCAAAAGGAGCGTACTGCAAAGGCTAAAAAGCTGCTTGAAATGGTTGGTATGGGTGACAGAATGTCCCATCAGCCAAATCAGCTTTCGGGCGGTCAAAAACAGCGTGTATCAATCGCAAGAGCTATGTCTAACGACCCTGCTATCATCCTTGCCGATGAGCCTACAGGCGCTTTAGACACTGTTACAGGACGTATGATTATGGATATCTTCCATAAGCTGAATAAGGAAAACGGCAAGACTATCGTTCTTATCACTCACAGCCGCGAGCTTGCACAGGAAACAGACAGAATTATTACTATAAGCGACGGAAAAATCATCTCCGATAAAGGAGGTTATGAGATATGACATTTTTCGAATGTATCAAAATGGCATTTTCATCTATGAGGATGAATAAAATGCGCTCATTCCTTACTATGCTTGGTATTATTATCGGTATTTCGTCGGTCATTACTATTTCAAGTATTGGCAGCACTATTAAAAAGACGGTAAGTTCATCAATGTATGGATTTGGTATGGGTACAATAGATTTAAGCCTTGATTACAGAGATGATGAAAACTCAGATATTATAAAGATAACAGAAAATGACTTTATAACATATGAAATGCTTGAAGGACTTCTTGAAGAATATCCTGGTGACTATGAACTCGTAGCGAGTGATTACCTTGATGTTTGTGAAACTATCAATGATGATAATGAAGCTTTAGTTATAGATGTATTAGGTATCCAACCCGGATATATGGATTACGTTATGAAAAAAATGGTCAAAGGAAGAAGTATTACAACCCGTGATGTCAAAGAAACTAAACATACCGCCGTTGTTTCAGAAGTATTTGAATTGCAGTATGGCAATGGCGAATCGTTAATTGGAAAAACAATTTCTTTAAACGGAACATATAATTTTGAAGTAACCGTTGTAGGTGTTTATAGTGATAAAAAAACACTTCAGAAATATAATCTCGGAGAAAAAAATATCTCTACAACCATACTTACACCTTATTCTTTAGTAGGTAAACTTAAAGGAAATCAGATAACAAAATTTGGTTTTGTAGAACTTCAACCAAATCTGGAAGCAGATCCCTATACATTAGTTGCACAGGCACAGAGATATTTCGACAGAGTATATGAGCAAAACGAAAATATAAGAATCGATGTGTTCTATTATGGAGAAGTAACCAAAAGTTTAACTGTAGTAATAGACATACTTGCTATAGCTTTTTCTCTGATTGCAGCCATATCGTTGATTGTAGGCGGTGTAGGTGTAATGAACATAATGCTTGTAAGCGTAATTGAACGTACAAGTGAAATCGGCATACGCAAGGCACTCGGTGCTAAAACCAAATCAATCAAAAGACAGTTTATAACGGAATCAGTTATAATATGCCTTATCGGCGGAACAATAGGTATTGTATTCGGTCTTGTAAGCACCTATACTTTAGGTTTTATTTCGAAATATCTGCTGAATACTTTAGCCGCCGACGTAGCTGAAAGCATAACTCTTGAAACTACCCCCTCAATCCTCGCAATCATTATTTCCGTTATTTGTTCAATTTTAATCGGTGTAATCTTCGGCTCATCTCCTGCTAAACGCGCAGCAAAGATGAATCCCATTGACGCACTCCGATTTGAATAATTTTTCATATGCTGAATATCGCTGATATTCAGCATATTTTTTATCTTTCCAAATTTTTTTATGATTTTTTTGAAAAACCCTTGATTTTTTCAAAAAGATGTGGTATAATATATACAGAAAAGGAAATAAAATTTCTGCCTTGTTCGATATATTATAGTTTTTATAATCCAACACTTCTAATTAGGGAATTCAGCTCCGTGTGTGGACTGCAGACCTCCCGCTTTGCGGACGAAGGGAGCGAGAAGCATTCGGGCGTTTACCCACCTGCTTCGTGCGGGTTTTATTCGCTATATGAACGGCAAGGCGGATTTTTTATATTTTTTGATTTCAAGCTTCTGTGTATGCAGAAGCTTTTTTTAAAGGTGATTATTTTGAAAAAATTCACTCTGCTTTTTGTCATAATTCTATTGCTTTTATGTGGCTGCGGAAACAATCAGCCCAAAAGCTGCGATATTTTCGCAATGGATACATATATGAATATCAGAGCATACGGAGAAAATGCTGATATAGCCTTGAATTCAGCTGAAAACGAGATATACCGTCTCGAAAAGCTATTTTCCGTTACCGATACAAACAGCGAGGTATATAAGCTCAATAACACACGTAGTGAAACAATAACAGTCAGCGATGATGTTAAAAATCTGATTGACTTTTCCATTGAAATCGGCAAAGAAACTGACGGTTTTCTCGACATATCAATATATCCCCTGCTTAATCTGTGGGGATTTACTGTCGATGAATATAAAATCCCGACACAGGAAGAAATCGACAATACACTAAAATATGTAGATTATTCAAAGATAAATATAAATGGAAATGAAATCACTCTCCCCCACGGTTTTGAATTAGATTTCGGAGCAGTAGCAAAAGGTTATGCTTCTGATAAAATTGCAGAAATACTCAAAGAAAATGAAGTAAAATCGGCAATAATCAACCTTGGCGGCAACGTCCACGCTCTTGGAAAGAAACCTGACGGGTCATTGTGGAATGTAGCTGTGACAAATCCCTTTTCCCCTGGCGAAACGCTTGGTACAGTAAGGGTAACAGATAAATCTGTTGTAACATCCGGAAATTATCAGCGATATTTCAAAGGCGAGGATGGAAAAAACTACTGTCATATAATCGACCCATTTACTGGTTATCCTGCTGAAAGCGGACTTGTTTCTGCTACTGTAATCGGTGAAAACGGAGCGTTATGCGACGCATTATCAACTGCTCTTTTTGCGATGGGCAAAGAAAAAGCAATTAAATATATGAAAAATCATCCCGATTTATCGTATATCCTTGTGGAGGAACAGGGAAATATAACAATTTCTGAAAATATTTCCCCATATTTTGAGATAGCCGTTGATTTCCCTTTGGAGGTTGCAGATAATGAAAACTAAAAAGCTTACACAGCTTGCTCTGCTGACAGCTGTGGCCTCAGTTATATTTATCGTGGAATTACAATTGCCCGACTTAATCCCCATTACAGGAGTAAAAGCTGGACTTGCCAATATAATCACTGTCTATGCACTCTACAAGTACAAATGGCATGACGCTGCACTTATAACCCTTGCAAGGATTATAATCGGCACAGTTTTCGGCGGTAATTTTTCCGCCATAATTTACAGTCTGACTGGAGCAGCTCTTGCTCTTTCAGGAATGACTTTACTGAAACATATAATCCCACAAAAGTATATATGGCTATGCAGTACTGTAGGCGGAATTCTCCATAATATTGGTCAGACAGCAGCGGCAATAGCTGTTACAGCTTCTTTTGCGGTTGTATCGTACATTCCCCTGCTTATCTGCTCAGGTTGTATTGCAGGAGCTTTTACAGGCCTATGCGCAAGCTTTGCAATTAACAGAAAAATTCCGAAAAAATAGCTTGCATTTGTATATGATAGTATGTTATAATAGTAATGCACTAAAATGTCGAAATTTATCAAACGAGGTGGTTTATTTTTATGTCAGGTGAAGAAATAAAAAAGGTCTTTATGATACTTTTGGAGTATCTGGGACCTACATTGAAAATATTCGGGTTTACGCTTTTATATTCAATTCCGCTGGGAATGATTGTGGCTCTGCTGAAAATGTGCAAATTCAAGCCTATTTCCTGGCTCACAAACGTCTACATACTAATTATGCGAGGCACTCCCCTTATGCTTCAAATTATTGTCGCATATTACGCTGTACCGATGCTGAAACAGAACGAAAATCTTCCGACTTTTATTCAGAAACTTCTCAGCGGTATAAATATCCAGGACGATAATTTTATGTTCAATGCAATAATTGTTGCTTTCTCTCTAAACTATGCCGCATATTTTGCTGAAATATTCCGCGGTGGTATTGAATCAATACCCAAAGGACAATATGAAGCCTCAGCAGCCCTCAGTTTCACAAAGGGACAAACATTTTTCCATATCATACTCCCCCAGGTAATCAAAAGAGTAGTTCCTGCAAGTTCAAACGAAATTATTACTCTTATCAAGGACACCTCTCTTGCCAATGTAATTGCATTTGCAGAAATCACGCTTAAGGCTAAGCAGCAGATGCAGACATACAGCTCTCTCACTCCGCTGTTTATTGCAGGTCTTTTCTACTTCGTCCTTGCAATGATTCTCACTGTTATATCAGCAGCTGTTGAGAAAAAGCTGGATTACTACAAATAAGGAGGTAAAATGCTATGTCTATGCTTGAAGTAAAAAATCTTTCCAAAAGCTTCGGATCAAATGAAGTACTGAAAGATATATCATTTACCGTAAATAAAGGCGAAGTATGGGCGATAATCGGCCCGTCAGGCAGCGGAAAATCCACCCTTTTGCGATGTATAAATCAGTTGGAAAAAGCAAGCGGCGGTGAAATAAACGTCTGTGGCAAGGAAATGCTTATAAAAAATGATAACGGCAAAACCGTTTATGCCCCTGCCGGTGTACTTCGTGAAATCAGGCTGAATATAGGACTTGTCTTTCAGAATTTTAACCTTTTCCCCCATATGAATGTACTGCGTAATATAACAGAAGCCCCTGTCCGCGTTCTGAAAAAGAACAAGTCAGAAGCAGAGAAAACAGCTATGGAGCTGCTTGGGAAAATGGGACTTGCTGACAAGGCAAAAGCATACCCCTGCGAGTTATCAGGAGGTCAGCAGCAGCGTGTATCAATTGCACGTGCATTGGCTTTACAGCCTGAAATGCTCTTCTTTGATGAGCCCACATCTGCCCTCGATCCCGAGCTTACAGGTGAGATTTTAAAGGTTATCAAAGACCTGGCCGCCGAGGGTATGACTATGGTAATTGTTACCCACGAAATGGGCTTTGCTCGCGACGTTGCAGACCATATTATTTTTATGGAGGGCGGAGTTATCGCTGACGAAGGTACTCCCGATGAATTATTCGGAGAAAATGCCTCAGAGCGAACAAAGCAGTTCCTCAGCAGATTTAAAAACAACTAAAAAACAAACCGTACAGGATTTTGTTTCCTGTACGGTTTTCGATTTATTTAACTGTAGTAATATCGCTTCCGAACCACTCAGTAGAGATTTCGCCAAGCTTGCCGTCTGCCTTCATTTCGCTGAGAATCTTCTGAACTTCATCACGAAGTGCCTGGTCAGCCTTACGGAAACCGATTGCGTATTCTTCTTCCTCAAGACCGTCGGGAAGTACCTTATAGTCCTTTCCTGCTGCTGTAATCTCGTAGTTTGCAACGATAGAATCAAGGAATACAGCGTCAACAAGACCAAGCTCCATCTGCTGAAGAGCCTCAATATTTGTAGCCATAGGCTGCTCTGTGATTGTTGAGCCGATTTCAGATGCCATAAGGATTTCTTCAGCTGTAGAACCGTTCTGTACACCGATAATCTTATCACTAAGCTGATCCATAGCTGTAATATCGCTGTTTGCAGGTACTACAAATACCATAGCATTTGTCATATAAGGCTCAGAAAGGTTCATTTCCTCTGCACGACTTGGGCTAACTGACATACCATTCCAGATACAGTCAATTCTTCCTGCATTGAGATCCTGTTCCTTTGTCTCCCAGTTGATACCCTCTTTAACGAGTTCAACACCCATTCTTGCGCAAACTTCCTCAGCAACATCAATATCAAATCCAACGATTTCATCATTTTCATCTGTGTAACCCATAGGCTTGAATGTTGCATCGAGACCAAGGATAAGCTTGCCGCTGTCAAGTACCTTCTTAAGTGACTGGTCAGCATCAGCAGCTTCATTTGATTCAGCATCTGATGACTCTTCTGCTTCTGTTGGAGCCTCTGTTTCAGCAACGCTCTCGCTTGATGAATCTGACTCAGTTACAGATGTGTTTTCAGAGTTGCTGCAGCCTGTGAAAGACAGCATAGAAGCAGCAGCAATAGCTGTCAGGATACGTGTAAATAAATTCTTTTTCATAAAATATCTCCTTTTTTAGCCGTACGGCTTATTCATACTATATAATAGCACACATTGATAATAAAGTAAATACATACTAATCATTTTTTGTTATATTGTCAAAATTACTTGACAAATATACAATTCTATTGTACAATTAAATAGTGGTATCAAATCCACAAAGAAACAAATAAGTTATGAGAGGAAAAAGATTATGAACAATTTTCAGTTTTACAGCCCTACTGAATTTATTTTCGGTAAGGAAACAGAAAACGAATGCGGAAAATACGTAAAAAAGCACGGCGGTACAAAGGTACTTATTCACTATGGTTCTGGCTCCGTTGTACGCTCTGGACTTCTTGACCGCGTTAAAAAATCACTTGACGCAGAAAACATTCCCTACGTGGAGCTTGGAGGAGTTCAGCCAAATCCCCGTGATACAAAAATTTATGAGGGAATTGAGATATGCCGCAAAGAAAATGTAGATTTTATACTGTCTGTCGGCGGCGGCTCTTGTATCGACTCATCAAAGGGTATTGCTCTCGGTGTGCCTTATGACGGCGATTTCTGGGACTTCTACGGCACAGGCAAGCCTGTTGAAAAGGCACTCCCTATCGGTACTATACTCACTATTGCAGCAGCAGGCAGTGAAGGCTCCGGCGCTTCCGTTGTTACAAAGGAGGAGGGAATGCTCAAGCGTGATACAGGCTCTGACTTACTCCGCCCTAAATTCTCAATACTCAATCCACAGCTTACCTGCACACTTCCTGCATATCAGACAGCCTGTGGTGCTACAGATATTATGGCTCACGTTTTTGAGCGTTATTTTACCAACACAAAGGAAGTTGAAATCACTGACAGACTTTGCGAGGCTGTACTCCTTACAATGGTTAAGGAAGTTCCGAGAGTTATCGAAGATCCCAACAATTATGAAGCAAGAGCCAATATTATGTGGGCAGGTACTGTTGCACATAATGATATTGTAGGCGTAGGAAGAGACCAGGACTGGAACAGCCATAACATAGAACACGAGCTGTCAGGACTTTACGATGTTGCTCACGGTGCAGGACTTGCAGTTGTAATGCCTGCCTGGATGGAATTTGTAATGAACCATAATGTAATGAGATTTGCTCAGATGGCTGTAAGAATCTGGGGATGCGAGATGAATTTTGAAAATCCTGAGGTTACAGCCAAGGCTGGCATAAAAGAGTTCAGAAAGTTCCTCCGCAGTATCGGTATGCCAATTAACTTTGCTGAGCTTGGAGCAAAGGCTGAGGACATTCCCGTTCTTGTTGAAAAGCACGGCCTTGGAGATGGCAAAACCGGTGGATTTGTTCATCTCTCCGCAGCTGATGTTGCAGAAATCCTAAATATCGCTGTTAAGGCTGAAATATAACAAAAGAGATATACAAGGGGCGTTCGTCAATGAACGTCCTTTGCATTCCTATAACAAACAGTCATTTATTTATTGTTAAATCAGAAAAATATATATTATTTTATAAAAAAGCCTTGACTTTTATTTCCGAAAGTGGTATAATTAATAACGTTGAATGAGCAGTTCAACAAATCCCCATAAGTCTGGGTGTGGCGCAGCTGGTAGCGCGCTACCTTGGGGTGGTAGAGGCCGTGGGTTCAAGTCCCGTCACTCAGACCATTTAAGCACGCTTTATGCGTGCTTTTTTGTTTTTATTCTTCATAAAAAATAAAAAACAAGAATAATTGTTAAATAAACTAAATATCATTCAAGCACTTGACATAACAAAAAAAATATGATATAATATTAATCGTTGAGCGAGTGTATGCTCAATTCAACGAATATCCCCGTAAGTCTGGGTGTGGCGCAGCTGGTAGCGCGCTACCTTGGGGTGGTAGAGGCCGTGGGTTCAAGTCCCGTCACTCAGACCATATAACGGATGTCATTTTTATGGCATCCGTTATTGTTTTATCCGGAAATTTTAGCAAACACTCCCTATAAATCCTATATCTATAGGAAGAATATATTTTCGAAGACATTACGGAATGAAATCAAAAGCTTTAGCGAACTTTGTGTGCTGTTTTTCTATTATTTATCCTTATTGCGATACTTTTCAAGCAGTGCCTTATTCAGCTCATTGACTTCTTTTCGGGATGTGAACACATAGGAAAGAGTAGTAAAAATATATACAACTCCCACAGAAACAATCATAAATATCACGCCGATAATACTTCTCGAAATCCAGTTGAAGCTGAAACCGATTATTACCATAATGACGCAAAGTGAAACATAGTGCAGCCCGAACCGTAAAAACATATCTTTTTTGCTTTTCGGCTCGCCTGTGAGGAAAATAGTCGTAACAAGGGCGGTTATTGCACCCGCAAGTACCGATTGCAATACTAAAGCAGAAGGTATTGTTCCGTATGGCAAAACAGTAATACCCGTTACAATAATAATGCCTGTAGTGATATAGCAGAAATATTTTATAAATTCGGATATGTATTTCATCGTTTTCCTCCTTCGTCAAGTCCCAGTTTGCGTTTCAGGTCAGGGACATACTGCCTTGATATAATAACCTTTTCCCCGTTTTTAAGCTTAGCCTCCAGCTTTGCTGCAAATGCGGTTGAAAGAAGCGCTATTTTCGATACGTTTACAATAACCGATTTGGATATACGGAGAAAATCGGAATAAGGGTACATTTCCTCCAGCTCATAAAGCTTTTGCTTTACCTCGTATACCTGAGTTTCACAATAGGCAAACACACGGTTATCTACAGATTCAAAATAGTAAATATCCTTAGGAGAAAGCTTGACAATGCCGTTATCCGCATAGGCTGTAAGAGGTTTACGCCGCGATTTTATGAGATAAATCAGCTCCATAAGCTCCTCGTCAGCCTCTGCACAGCGGATGATGATTTCATCCTCCATACCAGGACTTTGTGTTTCAATGGTAATCTTCATAGATTTATATTACCTGTCCTTTCTTCTGCTATAGCTTGTAGCCGCTGCTCCAAGAAGCAGAAACAGTATTCCGCATATAACAAGAATACCAATACAGCCTGCAATAGTTACATCATAGCCAAAGACTTCAAGGGTTACACCCATAACCTCATTGTATTCCTCTGCCATTTCAGCAGGGGCATTTTTAAAGCAGGTATCAGCTGCCTGAGCTGTCATAATCTGACGGAACATAACCGTTCCATAGAGGATAGGAGTGCATTTCAGCACATTTGCAATACTATCCGCAAGTGAACCTATGGGGAGATAAATTCCCCCAAGAAATCCAACAAGAGTACCGATTATAGTGCCAAGTCCGCTCCAGGCGCCCTCGCTGCGAACAATTGAGGCAAGAAAATACATTATGCAGGCAAATGTAAAGGAATTGACGCAAATCATACCCAACAGCTGTATATGCTGAATAACCGTAAACGGCTCTGCACCAAGAGATATGCAATATATTTCGCTGAGAACAAGGGTAAGAGTACATATTATAATTGATGAAATCCAAGCAGCACATATATAACTCATTGCAATGCTCAGACGGCTCACAGGAGATGTATAAATCGACCAAAGCGTACCATTTCCCTTGTCACGTATCATAGCAGTGAGAACTGAAAGGGTAACAGATACGGCATTAATGGATATAACGCCTGCAAGTGTCCATTGCAGAACTAACATCTCCGCATTTTTTTCGTCCTGCTCTGCATCTCTGCCGGGCAGCTGCGAAAGCATATCAGTTATTGCAGATATATTCATATCACCTAAGAATAAAATCATAAGCAGTATTACAATAAGCATTGACAGAAGTGAGAAGAATACTGCTCCTCTGTCACGGAGATATATCCGTATATTACGTTTGACAAGTTCAATAAATGCAGCCATAATCACTCATCCCCTTTCATTTCATCACCAACGGCAGCGAGAAAAACATCGTCCATAGTGCCTTGTATTACTTCAAATCCACTGATTATATCCTTAACCTGTGAAATAATCGGCAGAGCGTCCATAGTTGAGGCTATTCTCAGCTGTATTCCTGTATCAGTTTCAGTTGCTTTATGTAAACGTTTTTTCAGCTGCGGTATTTTTTCTTTATCGCAGTAAAGGCGAAGGGTATCCGCGGCATACTGTGTTTTCAGCTCATTAGGTGAACCCTCGGCAATTATACTTCCCTTGCTGATTATGATGATTCTTCCAGCCTGTGCGGCTTCTTCCATATAGTGAGTAGTGAGAAATACTGTCATTTCCGTATTTTTGCGGAGAGTGTCAATTGTCTCCCATACCTCTTTTCTTGTGGCAGGGTCAAGGCCAGTAGTAGGCTCATCAAGGAAAAGAATCTCAGGAGTATGCATAAGGGAGGCAGCTATTTCACAGCGGCGTTTCTGTCCCCCTGAGAGTGTGCGGTAGGGCTTTTTCAGCAGCTCATCAAGGCTGAATATGCCGCTGAGTTCCTGTAAACGCTTTTTAGCCTGTGACCTGTCCGCACCGTGAAGAATACCGCGGCACAACAGATTTTCACGAACTGTCATAAGCCCGTCAAGGCTGTTATTCTGGTAGACTATGCCAATTCTGCGGCGTATCTGTGAATCCTGCTCCCCCAGTCTGAAACCGCATATTTCAGCAGTTCCGCTATCGGGAGAAATGAGAGTTGACAGCATATTTATGGTTGTGGACTTACCTGCTCCGTTGACACCGAGAAATCCCAATAATTCGCCCTTTTCCACAGAAAAAGAGATATTGTTCACAGCAGTAAGGCTGCCGTATTTTTTTGTGAGATTGTTTATTTTTATAATTTCCATATCAATACATCCTTTCGTAGTGATGATTGTATTATATCATATCGCTGATAACCTTTCAAGGGATTTCAGGTGAGTTGCAAAACGGTACAGGTAAAATGCAAAGCGGTGGAAAATTATTCAACACATCATTCTTATATTGGCTGTACGGCGTTGTCTTAAGGCAATACCGTACAGCCTTAATGTTTCTAAATATTACAATTTCCAAATATCCTTATTGTACTGAGCAATTGTTCTGTCAGATGAGAAATATCCTGCCTTTGCGATGTTTACAAGCATCTTTTCCGCCCATTCAATGCGGTTTTCATAGTCGGAATATGCCTGTTCTCTTGTCTTAACATAGTCATCAAAATCGGGGAAAGTCATAAACCAATCCTTACCTGTAAGCTCCTTGAATAGACGCTCCAGACGTACTTTATCACCCAATTCAAGCATTTCTTCACCGATTATGAAATCAACGGCAGTTTTTATAGCCTTGTTTTTGGTATAGTAATCCTTTGAAACATAGCTTTTTTCTTTATATCGCTCAACGACAGTTTCACTGTCATCGCCGAATATATAGATATTTTCATCCCCTACAAGCTGATGAATTTCAACGTTCGCACCGTCCTCAGTACCGAGGGTAACAGCACCGTTAAGCATAAACTTCATATTGCCTGTACCGCTTGCCTCTTTTGACGCAAGTGAAATCTGCTCAGAGATATCGCAGGCAGGAATAAGCTTTTCAGCCAGTGTTACATTGTAATTTTCAACCATAACAACATTGAGATATGGCTTTACTTCGGAGTCATTTGAAATAAGCTCCTGCAAGCAGAGGATAAGGTGAATAATATCCTGTGCTATGATATAAGCAGGGGCAGCCTTTGCTCCGAAAATAACAGTAATGGGAGTTGTTGGCTTTTTGCCCGATTTTATCTCCAGATATTTGTGAATAACATACAGGGCATTAAGCTGCTGTCGCTTGTATTCGTGCAGACGCTTTATCTGAATGTCATATATTGAGTTTTCGTCGATTTCAATTCCCTGTTTAGCCGAAAGATATGCTTTCAACTGCATTTTCTTGTCATTTTTTATTGCAAGCAGCTTTTCAAGGACTTCTCTGTTATTTCTGAAATCAAGAAGCTTTTCCAGCTCGTCAGCATCCTTTTTCCAGCCGTCACCGATAAGCTCTGTAATGTAGGCAGAAAGCTCGGGATTACTGTGCATAAGCCAGCGGCGGAATGTGATACCGTTTGTCTTGTTATTGAATTTCTCAGGATAAATCTCATAGAAGCTGTTAAGCTCCTCATTTTTGAGAATTTCCGTATGAAGCCAGGCAACGCCGTTTACACTGGTGCTGTAGTGGATATCAATATGAGCCATATGAACTCTGTCGTCCTTGTCAATGATATGCACCTTTGGCTCGTCATATTTTCTTCTCACCTTGTCGTCAAGTATTTCAATAATCGGTACAAGCTGAGGTACTACCTTTTTAAGCTGGGATATATTCCACTTTTCAAGGGCCTCTGCAAGAATAGTGTGATTTGTATATGCACAGGTACGGCTTACAATTTCAATAGCCTCATCAATGTCTATTCCACGCTGAATAAGAAGCCTTATAAGCTCGGGAATAACCATAGTGGGGTGCGTATCGTTAATCTGAATAACGGCATAATCGTAAAGGTCGTGGAGGTTACTGCCTCTCTCAACAGCCTCCTCAAGTATAAGCTGAGCGCCTGCTGAAACCATAAAATACTGCTGATATATACGGAGAAGTCTGCCGTTTTCATCGCTGTCATCGGGATAGAGGAAAAGAGTGAGATTCTGCGTTATTGCAGTTTTGTCAAAGTCAATACCAGATGTTATGATATTCTCGTTTACACCCTCAACATCGAACAGTTTAAGCTTATTTGTAACGCTGTCATAGCCTGTAACATTGATTTCATAAAGTCTTGCAGCAACTACAGCATTGCCGAATTTTACGGGGTAAATCTTATCTGTTTTATTGAGCCAGCAATTTTCACTGAGCCATTTATCGGGGATTGTAGTCTGCGCGTTGTCCTTGAATACCTGTCGGAAAAGTCCAAAATGGTAGTTAAGTCCGATACCGTCGCCGTTAAGTCCCAGAGTTGCAATTGAATCCAGGAAACAAGCCGCAAGTCTGCCAAGACCGCCGTTTCCAAGGGACGGCTCGTTTTCAATTTCCTCAATATCGCGGATATCCTTGCCGCATTCAGCAAGCTGAGATTTTACATCCTCATATATGCCGAGATTTATAAGATTATTTGATAGAAGCTTACCGATAAGAAATTCAGCGGAAATGTAGTAGAGCTTTTTCTTGCCTGCAGGTGCGGATTTTTCAGCGGCAAGGTCGTTGACCTTTCTGAGCAGGGCAGCGTATATTTCCTCATTGCTGCACTCCCCTGCTGACTTACCGCAGAATGTATTCATTAATTCGTTCAGATTCATATATAAATTCTCCTTTTAAGTGCGATTTTTACTTCTTCAAACAAAGTGTAGTATAATTTTACCATATTTCACACAAAATGTCAAGTGTTGATATGCAATTTGTACACTTTTAACTAATCCCTGGTGTCTCATATATGAGTATTCCCAGTTTTTTCATTTGTATGTAGCTGAAAACATATATATGTTATTTCACCATTGCCTTTTCTTCTCCTTCGGTATATTCAAAGGAATCGGGCTGAGGTTTATCAGCTTTGCAGAACTGTGTTTCATAAAGCTGTGCATATACGCCGCCCTGGTTAATCAGCTCGCTGTGGGTGCCGCGTTCTGCAATAACGCCGTTATTGATAACAAGTATTTCATCGGCGGCAAGAATTGTTGAAAGTCTGTGTGCTATAAGTATGCTTGTACGTGAGGCAATAAGCGGCTCTATAGCGTCCTGTATCTTCTGTTCGGAAATAGAATCAAGGGCAGATGTTGCCTCATCAAATATCATCAGCACCGGGTCTTTCAGCAGAACTCTTGCAATGGAAATACGCTGTTTTTCACCACCTGAAAGCTTCAATCCACGGTTGCCCACTACAGTATCAAGCCCCTGTTCCTGTTTCTCAACAAAATCGTAGATATTCGCCTTTTTGCAGGCTTCTATCAGCTCATCTTCTGTAGCATCCGGCTTTGCATAGAGCAAATTCTGGCGGATTGTGCCGTTGAAAAGATATGTTTCCTGGCTGACAATACCAATATTCTTACGCAGATAGGTTAAATCAAGCTTACGGACATCCACATCATCAAAGGTTACACTGCCTGCGGTAACATCCCATAATCTTGGAATAAGATTTACAAGGGTACTCTTTCCCGAGCCTGATGGACCTACAACGGCTATACATTTGCCGCTTTCAAGAGTGAAATTGATGTCCGTGAGAATCTGTCGTTCCTTTTCATAGTAGAAGCCCACGTTTTTGAACTCCACTTCACCCTTTGCCGCCTCTGTAGGAATCAGCGCATCAGCAGGAGATTCGATTTCAGCAGGCATATCGAAATATTCAAAAATACGTGTAAACATAGCCATTGAACGAATCCAGTCAACCTGGATATTCAGCAGCTGATTGACAGGGCCGTACATCTTGCCAAGAAGTGCCACAAGCACTGTGATATCGCCCACTGTAAGGGAGCTGTCAAACTTCATCATAAGTATACCGCCTGCAAGATAGAGCAGCATAGGGCCTATGCTCGAAAATGTACTCAGCGCTACACGGAACCAGCGTCCAGCCATACTCTCGCGGATATTAAGGGTAATCATACGCTTGTTGGCTTCTTCGTACTTATTGTATTCAACCTGCTCCATACCAAAGAGCTTCACCAGAAGTTGTCCGCTTACTGACATAGTTTCATTGAGTATGCCGTTTATCTCATCACTGCAAGCCTGGGATTCCGTTGTAATTGACCAGCGTGTTTTGCCTGCACTTCTTGTGGGGATAATGAACAGAGGGATTACTGCTATACCCACAAGCGCCATTACCCAGCTTTGCTGAAACATTACAACAAGAGCGACTATAAGAGTTATGGAATTAGAAAGTATACTTGTGAGTGTACCTGTGATAATCTGCTGTACGCCCGATATATCGCTTGTCATTCGGGTGATTATATCGCCCTGATTATTTGTTGTAAAAAATCTTTGGGACATTTTCTGCAGATGCAGGTACATTTTATTACGCATATCATATGTAATATGCTGTGCTATCCAGGTATTCATATAGCTTTCCAGCACGCCGATTAGATTGGCACCTAATGTTACAGCAAGTGAAAGCACAATGAAAATTATCAGCTTTCGCATACTGTTGCCGATTAGTCCCTCATCTATGATTTTACCCGTAAGCACTGAGGGCATAAGATGAAGAACGGATGATATAATTATAGCAACAAGTACTATAAGCATCTGTTTCCAATACGGCAGCAAATATGAAAATATTCGTTTCAGCAGACCTTTTGTAACCTTCGGACGGCTTTTCTTTTCCTCCTCTGTTAAAAAACTCTGCCTTCTTGGACCTCCTACAGGCGGCATACTAATCACTCCTTCCAACTATTATCCCTTCATTATATACATTCAAATGAGGGTGGCAAAAACGGACATAGTTTTAATATATTTTTTATTTTTAACAATCAAACCTAATTATCAAAGGTTATTTTCATCGGCACATAATGGCTGTGTTCCTCGGTAAATCCAAGTTTTTTATATAAGGGATAACCGTCCTGCGTTGCTTTGAGATTTACACAGTCAAGCTTATTCTCCCCTGCAAAATCAATGAGCATTTTCAACACTTTCATGGCAATGCCCTGTCTGCGGTATTCAGGGCGTGTATATACGCTGAAAACCTCCCCTGTTTTTCCTGTGACAGCTGACGGATTACAGGGCTTTTCGATTATCAGAAGCAATGCGGCACATATAATTTCACCGTTTTCCGCTGCACCAAAGGCAAACAAATCATTTTCAATATGCTTTTCAAAATAACCGTAGAGATTTTTTTCAATTTCTGAAAATTGTTCCTCCGCGGCATCCTTGAAATCCTCGCGGAGATATAAAAGCCTTGCTTTCACAAGCAAATCAATTTCATTTTTTCCAAATCTGCGGAATTCCATAACTTCACCGCCTCACAAACAGTCTTAATCCAACCCGTAACACCCTCAGACAGCCTTTCATCGGCAGGCTGACCGTTGTCAAACATAAGGTTATGCTGCACCCAGTTAATCATACAATGCTGTCCCATTTCAAAGCCATAGAATACAGAAGATACACCGCCGTCACCATTGTACACCCATTCAGGGAAAAAGCAGATACTGTTTTTCAGTTGTTCCAATTTTTCCATACGGGGAGCTATACACTCATCAAAAACTGCCATTTCATCGTGTCTGCCATGAGCAATAATCAGATGTGTGCCGCTTTCGGAGATTCTGTCAAGTGCTTCATCCTCAGGAACATAGCCTGACGAAATCGGAATAGCACCGTCAAAATAGCCGCAGTAGTCCTCTAAAAGCTGCCAGGTGAAATATCCGCCCGAGGAAGCTCCCATAACAAATTTTTTACCGATATTTTCACTGTGTTCGCCGCATACCTTGTCGTATACCGCCTTAATGGGTGCGGAATGCTCCTTCGCCCAGGTGCCGAGAATTCTGCCGTCCTCAAGACGCTCCTCATTGGCAAGGGGAACTATTATATACGCTCCGCCCATTGCCTGCTGATATTTCGGGGAGGCATACTGCTCCGCACCGCAGCACATAATACAGCCATCCTCCATAAGGGAATTGCTTGCGCCGTGAAGCCACATAAGCACAGGATATTTCTTTGCTGGGTCTGCGCCGTGTTTTACAGGGTCATAGACGTAATAGCGGATATCCCCCGTTTCAGCGCAGGGATAGACATACCTGTCGAATAAATCAAAGTATATCTTGCTTTTGTATGTATTTTCGTAGCTTATGAACTCCCCTTCTTTGAGATATTTCGCCCATTCGGGAACTGCTGTTTTGTTCTGTTCAAGTTTTTTAAAATCAGGTAATGCCATAATTATTTCCTCCGTTGTATTATTTTGCTATACGCACATAAAATTTATGCTCATCCTCATGATGTATATACCCTCTATTATTGAGCATTACTTTCAAGGATGCAATATTGTTTTTATCGCATCGAAGATATATTTCATCTTCGGGAATGATTTGTCTTGCTTCTTCCAAAGTAAGTTTCAGCCCATTTGTAGCATATCCTCTGCCTCTATATTCAGGTGCAATATAATAGCCGATATGCCCTGCACCATTCACAAGAGACTCACAAAGATAATGTCTTAGGTGAAATGTCCCGACTATTTTCTCATCATTCCAAAGATAGAATATAGTCTGCGGAACATATCCCTCAGGCAAGTGAAATCCTTTTGACTGTTCTATTATCGTATCAAGAGCTGTGTTGTAATCCTCTCTGCTGATTCCGTGATACTCATTGATAAAACTGTTTTCTTCAATCGGAATATCCCGCTGAAACTGCCATTCTTTTTCTATATCGTCTAAATTTGCACATTTTAGATACAACATAATTATTCTCCTGCTTATTCTGTCACCGTCCCATAACTCCAATCAATAATACCGCCGAACTCCTTAACATTGGTATATCCCATTTTTGCAAGCTCAGCGGATGCAAGTTTGCTTCTTCTGCCGCTTCTGCAATAGACGAGTATAAGCTGATTTTTGTCGGGTAGGGTTTCCTCGGCTTTTTCACCGATTTCATAATCGGGAATGAGAATTGCCCCCTCAATATGCCCCTCGCTGAATTCCTCAACGGTACGCACATCAAGGATAATATAGTCTTTCTCGCTGTCCATAAGGGATTTTGCTTCCTCCTGAGTAATCTGCACATAGCCGTCAACAGCCTCGGTTGCCGATTCTATTGTTGTATTTTCTTCCGTTGTGCTTTCTGTAGCTGTTATCTGCTCCGTAACTGTGCTTGTTTCTGTTGGTTTGTTACAGCTTGTCATACTTAAAACTCCTATCATTAAAATAATGCCTGTAATTATGCGTTTCATCATTTTTTCCCTGCTTTCATTTATTATTTACTACATTATAGCAGATTATTTTTTTAAGGTCAATACAGATTTTATAAAAAATCAAATCCTATTGCCACTCAGCACAAAATATGGTATAATATCATTAGCCAAATAATTCTGACGCAGAGAAATTTTCTTTATTTCGAGTATTTAATGGCACGGTTTAGTTGAAAGAGAAATAATAAGGAGTCGAATATGTCAACAACAATATTTTTCAAATTAAAGCTGAAACGCACAAGAACACCAATGGAAGTGTTTGAAAAAATGAAGAAATCAGTAAAAAAGAAAGGTGCAACAAAAAACTGGATATGCGATATAGACGAAGCGGCACCGAGTATGACTATTGATTTCGGCGATAATGAAAGCGAAACATTTTACCTTTCCTTTGACGACAAAAAAATATGTAACGGATTCTGCAAGGTTTATTTCCCACTTTCGGGGGACGAATTCGACGATGATAAAAAAAGTGAATTCAAGGCGTTGCTGAATATGATTTACTCTGCCCGAACATCATTTTCTGAAATGGAAATCACCGATGACTACGGTATTTCCGAAAGCTTTTTAGAAAGCAAGGTAAACAAAATCAACCTGCGCGAGCTGACAGAGGAAGAAACAAAACGCGCTGAGAAACTGCTTGCCGAAGGGCATACTAATATCCGCGAATTTATTACGGCATTAATGTATGACTACCGTGATATGCCATATTCCGAAGATTTTATACCATACATCAATAAAGAGATAGGACAATTCACATTTTGGAGGGATTATAAAATAGATGGTTTTTACGAAGCCTTCACAGACAGTTTTCTCTTTGAAACAACAGAATATCAGAACAGAGGCAGATTATATAGAATAGGAGAATATTACGGTGATCTGAACGGTGTATTTTTTGCTGTTCACGCTTTCGTTTTTGGTATTAATACAATAACAGGTTACTTTATATATGAAAAAGGCTGGGACCCAAAAAGCACACAGGTATTGAGGCTGTATTACAATAAATGCCTACCACTGATTGAAGCCGAGGAAAGCGATAATGGCAAATGCATTCTTGCATACAGATTTTTTGTTTCCATAATGGACTATCTTGGCTTTAAATACGCAGGCAGGGATAACAAACAAATAAAGCTTATAGACGGCGACATTTTAAATGGAGTAAGAATATTGCTTGAAAAAGGCGATTTGAAGCCATTAGACGATGCATTAAGCGAAGAAATGAGAAAACAGACTGCTGCATTATTTAATACCAATCCCTAAAACAACAGTAGACAAATCTAATGGCAAAAATGCTGCCTGTCGTCGTTGTCCTCCTCACCATACGACAGTATGCTTTCGTCGTCCGCCTTGACATACAGCGTTTTTGCTCATCATCTTTGTCTACTAACATTTTAGGGATTGGTATAAAAATCAAAATTAATATACGTCTCTGTATTTTCTTATATCGTAAAATAAGCTGTAGGGGCGAGCATTGCTCGCCCAATATTCCGAATTATACATTAACTGTTATACAGTTCAGGCGGATAATATCCGCCCACACAAATATAATATAACATAATAAAGAAAAATATATAACATTAAATTCCGTATAATGTCAACAGTTTCACCTGTTGAAAAATAGTAAAAAAGCAGAAAATAAAAATTATTTTTCAATAATCAACCATTTGTGGTTGAAAAAAGCCCCTTTTTTGCCCTATAGTGAAAGGGGTTGTTAATAATGACAATTAAAACAGAAAAAAATAATCACAATGAGAAAAACTATAACCACGGTGAAACTGTAAAAGGAGCAAGGCGAAAAAACAGCGAAATATGGCGGTTTTCGGCTGTTAATATTTCGTTCATAAAAAGTTTACAGAATATTCACGAAAAAAATGTGACCTTTTGGGGGTCTCGTGCGTTATATAGACAGAGGGGAGAGATAATGAGTATTATCAAAAAAAGAAAAGCAGATTTAACTGCAATGTATGAGCGCAACGCTGATATGCTCTTCCGATTGGCACTGTCTTATCTGCAATGCAGTGCCGACGCGCAGGATGCGGTACAGGACGTATTTGCTGCGTATCTGAATGACCCCCTTGAATTCGAGGATATAGCCCACGAAAAAGCCTGGTTTACCACAGCAGTAGTAAACCGAAGTCTTGACATACTGCGCCGTAAAAAGGTACGCAGATATGTATCCATCGATGAAATGGCAGAAGTAATCGCACAACCTGAGGATAAGGCGCCCATTGCCGCCGAGGTAACGGGATATCTCGCAAAAGTTCCCGAAAAAAACCGCGCCGCAGTTGTGCTGCACTATCTTGAGGGCTATTCTGTAGAAGAAATTGCCGTTATGCTGGATATTTCCGAAGCAGCAGTAAAAATGCGGCTTAACCGCGGCAGAGAAGCACTCAGAAAAGCAATGCAAAGGGAGGGAAAAAATGTTTGACCAAAAGCAGACAGATGCCTTTCGCAGTATCACCGCACCCGAGGAACTGAGGGAACGCGTCTTTGCAATGGAGCAAAAAAAGCCCCGTAACAGCAGACGGCTTATTATGAGCATAAGCAGTGCCGCAGCCTGTTTATTGCTTGTTGCCGCAATACCTCTTTTTGGCAAAACCCCGCAGAAAAATCCTGTATTTTCTGTAAATGGGACAACCATTGCAGAGGAAGCAATCCTGCTGAGCGAGGAAAACAGCGGAGTTATGGCAGCGTCAGCAAGAACAGTGCAGAAATATACGGCAGTAATTTCTGCGGAGTTTCCGACAGATACTACTCTTGCGGTATCTGAGGGAATTATGGAGCTGACAAGCATTGACAGCACCGGAATCATCGGCAGTGGTGCAGAATGTAAGGCAAAGGGAAATGTGCTTATCCGCTGGACAGTGGATATCCCGACAGAAAATGCACAATACTATCTGACAGCAGACACAGACGGCAAGGAACAGACATTCAAACTTTATTACGATTCCGCTTCAAATTTATGGTATATCAGCCAGACAGCGGATAAAACAAGTTAAAATTTAAGGAGAAATGTAAAATGAAAAAGGTATTTGTAATGATTATGGCAGCAGCAATGATGATGAGTATGACAGCTTGCGCAGGTGAAAAGGATGCAAACGATGCTACACCACCTACAGAGGCAGTAACAGAAGCGCCTACAGAAGCACCTACAGAGGCTGAAGTTGAAACAGAGGCGCCCACAGAGGAAGAGGTAATGGAAGAACCACCCGTTGAAGATGAAAACAACGACGCTGACAATGGCGGCGCAGCAGCAGTTGACGGTACATTAGGCGAAATACTTCTTGCTGACTTTACAGAGAGAGCAGCAAATGAAGCAGCAACAGCACAGGAAATTGCAGACGGACTTATGACAAATCCTGCAATCCTTTTCGGACCTGTAACAATGCCCGTTGAGCAGGGAATGCTCACAGGCTTCGGCAACGCAGAAATCACAGGCTTCAAAGAGGGCGTAACATTCGCACCAATGATTGGCTCTATTGCATTTGTAGGCTATGTATTCGACCTTGAAGAAGGCACAGACGCAGCAGCATTTATGCAGACTCTCAAGGACAACGCAGACCCCAGATGGAACATCTGCGTAGAGGCAGAGGAAACAGTCTGCGAGCAGGTAGGCAACAAGGTATTCTTCGTAATGTGCCCCAAGTCCCTTGAAGGCTAAGAATAATATCTTAAAGAAAAAAATTCGTAGTACCAAAACTTTACATCTGCCAAACTTCTAACAAAACGTAATATAGAAGAATTTAATAACAAACTCTTGAAAAGACCACCTAATCCGTACGAAAAGACTTTCCTTTTTCATATGTAACAATCCCTGAGTTCAAAAGTCGGCAAAGGGAGGGAAAAAGGGGAAAGGGAAAGGAGAGTCCAGAGAGGAAAACCGTAGGGGAAAAAGGGAGGGAAATGCCGACTTTTGTGCCAGTTTTGTTTTTCCC
>JAZSEJ010000110.1:0-23733 GCA_045531615.1 Ruminococcus sp. | reverse complement strand
TCCTTTTTAGCCTTTGAAACGGCATCGGCTGCGGCGTTGTCGCGGTTTATCGTCAAATCAATGAAAGCGTTGACTTCCTTCTGAGTGGCTTCAAGGCCTGCAATCTGCTGCTCCTGTGTCTGCGACGATGTGGATATCTTGCTGATTATCCCGTCGCATACGCTGCTGTTTATGCCGAGTACTTTCTTTTTAAGTGCAGACAAACCTGTGCAGAAATCGCTTACTGCCGATTTTGCCTGCTCTATGTAATTGGACATACTGTTTATTTTGTCCTTGTATAATTCTATTGTTGCCATTTTTCACCTCTGCTGAAATTGTGTGATGTAAACATACCCCTCTATATAAGGGCAAAAATACGCCTTTTTTCAACCAAAAATGGTTGAATGTCTGGGCCATCAACACGCAAAGCTTGCACGAAATCTGCTTGCAGATTTTCCGTCAGCTTGCCCAGAACTTCCTTGCCATACATCAAGTATGCCTGCGGAATTTCTGAACAACCTGACGAAAAATCTGGCTTCGCATCTTCCGCACAAACTTCATGTGTTGCTGACCCGAAAAATAATTTTTATTTTCTACTTTTTAGCTAATTATCAACAAGATAATTTGTGGGTATGCAACAAAATTTACTGATATATATTGTGGCGTTTACAGTAATTTATTTTAAAGAATACGGACGATTTTTATTCAGCCGCTGTCATAAATTTTTTGTAATATGCCATATTGACAAGGCAGCCCTGCTTAGATGATTCGTACTGGCTTATCATTGACTGAGCCTTTGATATTTCAGAATCTAGCTCCTGAATTCGGCTGTTCAGTGCCTGCAATTCCTGGGTTAGTCCGTCTATAATTCCCGAAATTGTGTTTTTTCCGCCGCTGATAAGGTCGAATACCCCGTTAAGCTCCGAATTGGCACTTGTTGCACTCTCTCCGAATTTATTGCTTAAATCAAAGGCATTTATTGTATCTGAACTTACCATATTCTTGAAATTTGCAGCGGCTTCCTCTACCTTTCCGTTTATCTTCGTAAGGTGGGAGAAAAGTCCGTCGCGGCTTGTTGTTGTATTGTTGATAGCGTCGAATAAATCCTGGTTTTTTCTGATTTCTTCTCTTTTACCATCCGCTGCAACGTTCTTGCTCTGACGTTCTGAGCGGTATTGTGCGATTTTACTCTCATAAGAGCGGATATATCCACAGTATTCGCTGTATCTTCTCTGCTCCTGATTGTAAAGCTGTGTTGCTTCTTCTACAGTCATAGTTTTTTCCTCCATCAGTTAGATTGGGATGAATTTTCAGCCTATTTTATGGTCATCAGCAAGGTTTTCTTGCGTGAATACACCTAATTTAATTATATCAAAAATGTTAATGATTGTCAATGAAAACAATATATAATTTGGTAAAAAAATAAGGATAAAATTAAAAGGGTTCACAACAAAGTGAACCCTGAAAATTATTAGTAATCGCCGCTGGTGTCTTCCATCAGCTTGAATTCTATCTCGTATTCCTCGATATTTCCGTCTTTGTCAACCTTTGCACAGGTAGCAGGGACGGTATCTCCTGCGCCGTAGCTTGCGCTTATTGTGTCGTACAGCTCGTCATATGTCTCAACGTGTGTACCGTCAATCTTTGTTATGAAATCGCCTACTTCAAGGGCTGTATTGGCTATATCACAGTCCTGGCTGATAGCATTGATATATATTCCCTTGAATTCCTTGGGAAGCTCAAATCCCAGTTCATCCTCAATTGAGACGATGTTTGCCTCGCTGCTCATATCAATCAGTGTAATGCCAATGCGGAAACGTCCGCCTATAAAACCGTTGCTGATAAGCTCCTCGATTATAGGCTTAGCCTCGTTTATGGTAATTGCAAAGCCAAGTCCCTCGTAAAATCCGCTGACATATTTGGAGGATGTTATACCAATAACCTGACCATACATATTTACAAGAGCGCCGCCTGAATTTCCTGGGGAAATAGCTGCGTTTGTCTGTATGCAGTTCATCTCAAAACCAGTGGAATCACTGCGTATTTCGCGGTTTACAGCCGATACAATGCCGTTTGTCACTGTTCCTGTAAGGCCTGCAGGGTTGCCTATTGCAATAACTTCTTCGCCTACAACAACTTCATCGGAATCGCCTAAAATAGCAGGTATAAGCCCCGAGGCGTTGATTTTAAGCACAGCGATATCTGTTTTAGCGTCTCTGCCTACTACAGCGGCTGAATGCACTTTTCCGTCTGCGGTGTGGACATCGTGATATCCGTCGGCTTTCAGTACGTGGGCATTTGTTACAATATAGCCTTCTTCGTTGAGTACAACTCCAGAGCCTGTGCCTTCAAGTTTGTTTTGGAAAGCGTCGGCATATGTGTAAATTTCAACAATTGATTCTCTTACTGCGGCGGCTGCGCCTTCTGTTGAATATCTGCCGTATTCGTCAAGCTCCTCTGCGATTTTATCAGCACCTTCGGGCTTTGCGTTCTGATATATAACTATCTTGTCAGATGTGTTCAGGTTCTTTATACGGCTTTCACTGGTAAGGATATCGTATACAATGCCGAAAATTCCCATAACAGCGGCGATAATTACAAGCACAAAGAAAAGCACCACTATAGTTTTTTCGCGTCGGCTGCGGTTTTTAGCCTCTTTTGCCTCTGCGGCCGCTTTCTGCTCGGGTGTCATCACAGGGACATAGCCGTAGCTGTTGGGATAATTTGCAGGATATCTCTGCTGATTTGGGTTGTATTGTCTGTAATAGGGATTATTTTGCGGATTCTGATTATATTGCTGCCGATTGTTATAATATTGCTGTGCGTTAGTATTTTGTTGCTGACGAGTCTGATTATATTGCTGTCTGTTGTAATCATTTCGAGGTGGATTTTCACCGTATCCTGGGGGAGGGGACTGATATCCCTGGGTTTGCTGTTCTCCTGTGGGGGCAGTCTGCTGGGGCTGCTCACGCTGAAGTTCGTTGAATAAGTTTTCTCTGCGGTCCATGTTTTCTCCTTAGTTCTATTTGTCTTTTGGGAACCTCTAAAAACCTCCTTCACGGCTTGAAATTTCGCTCGTGTTCCGGTTTTTAGAGAACTCCTTTTTCTGTTTTGGTGCAGTCTTTGGGTATCTGCACTAAAAATTCTGTATACTCGCCATATACACTCTTTACAACGATGTGACCATTGTGAAGATGTACGATTTTTCGCGATATGGACAAGCCAAGTCCAAGGCCTGTTGTATCTTTTCCTCTGGAGGAATCGGTTTTGTAAAAACGATTGAAAACCTGCTCGATTTCACTGTCCTTTAAGCCTTCGCCTGTGTTTTTTATGCCTACGGTACATATATCGTCCTTTTCTTCAAAGGTAAAGGAGAGGGTGCCGTTTTCGTTTACGAATTTTACGGCGTTTTCCACAAGGTTATACACAACCTGCTGCATAAGGTCGGGGTCGGCAACAGCGAAAAGTCGGCTGCTGTCAAGCTCCTCAACCTGGAGATTTTTCTCCTCTATACGCTTTTCAAACATCAGTACAACCTTTATAACAAGTTCTGTAAGGTTTGTTTCCTGGAAATTTGGACGGAGTGTGCCTGCCTCAAAGCGGCTCATATTGAGCATTGAGCTTATAAGTATACGCAGACGCTGAATTTCCTGTGAAACGAGGATGAGATACTCCTGCTGACGGCTTTTCTTTATTGTGCCGTCAAGAATGCCGTCTACAAAGCCGCCTATGGTCGTCATAGGTGTACGAAGCTCGTGGGAAACGTTGGAAATAAACGTGCGGCTTGTTTCCTCGCTTTTTTCAACATTTGAAGCGAGAGTGTTGACAAGGTCGCATATACGCTTGAAATTTGGGGATATATCCGTTGAAAGCTTTTCTGTGAAGTTATCCTTTGAATATTCCTCAACAATGCGGAGAAATTCCTCCTCAAAGCGGATTGTAGCATTGATTTTTCTTCTGAAAACAATAAAGCATCCTACAAAAAACAGAAGGGCAAGGGATACATAGGATATGAGGACAACGATTGTAAATATTTCTGCCTGTTCTGTTGTGCCTGCTGCGAGAATGTATCGCGGAGTGTACTTGCCGTCGCTTTCGCGGAAAAAGAACTTTGTGACATATATAAAGGACTGGACATTCTGAGATAGATATTCAGAGTTAAGGCTGAGAATATCGTCCTTTTCAAGCTGTTTCATCGTTGATTTTGTAAGATTTTTCGAGGGATTTCCGTCGGGAGAGGTAAGACATTTGCCGTCTGCGTCAAAGAGATACAGCCGCACCTCCTGCTCGCAGGCAAATTTATTGCTGTAGTATGCCGCTCTTGACACATAGTTGTTCTTATCCTGTGTATATTCATCGGAAATGCAGCTGATATAAAGGTCTCCTGCGGATTTTACCTTATCAAGCTGCCCTTTGCGGAACATATCGGTGCTTATATTTATAATCAACACACCAAGTATTATAAGTATACTTGCAATTACTACTATAATAAGTCTCAGCATCTGATAATAAGAGCTGTTTTTAGCTTTCAAGTCAATCACCACTTTCGTCGGGGATTATTTTGAGGTACATTGTTGTACAAATACAGGGGACAGATATACTGCCCCCTGGTAAGAAGCAGGGAATTATTCTTCCTCTTCTGCCTCAAATTTATAGCCTACGCCCCATACTGTCTTGAGCGCCCATTTTTCAGAAATGCCTTCGAGCTTTTCACGGAGTCTTTTGATATGAACGTCAATTGTTCTGGAATCGCCGTAGTATTCAAAGCCCCATACTTCGTCCAGAAGCTGGTCTCTTGTGTATACTCTGTTGGGATTTGCTGCGAGATAGTAGAGAAGCTCCAGCTCCTTTGGGGGAGTGTCGATGATTTTGCCGTTGACTTTAAGCTCATAGCGTGTCATATTGACAGAAAGCTTTTCGTAGCGTACTTCCTTGACCTCAGGCTCAACGTTGATATTGCCAACGCGGCGTGTAACTGCGTTGATACGGGCAATAACCTCCTTTGCGTCGAAAGGCTTTACGATATAGTCATCAGCACCCAGTTCAAGGCCGATTACCTTGTCGATTGTCTCGCCCTTGGCGGTAATCATAATAATCGGAACATTTGACTTTTTGCGGATTTCGCGGCATACCTGCCAGCCGTCAATACCGGGGAGCATAATGTCAAGAAGCACCATATCAGGTTTCAGTGCGTTGAATTTTACAACAGCCTCCTCACCGTCGTGGGAGAGGATAACGCTGTAGCCGTCCTTTTCCAGATAAAGTCGGAGCAGGTCGCATATATTCTTATCATCGTCAACAATTAAGATTTTCAGACTTTTTTCATTTGCCATTTTACATACCTTCCTTCTCTTGAAATAAGTTAATATTTTAAGTATATCAGAAATACAATTCTGATGATATATTTTTATAATATATTCTATTATACCGCAAATTAACAAAAAAGTCAATTGATTTCTGAAAAAAATTATGAGAAATTGAACGGATTATGAATAAATAAAACAGCCGAGGGAAATCCTCGGCTGTAAAAATCAGTTTTTAGTTATGTTTCCTCTGTTTGCTGCGGCTTCTTCAGCTGAGGCTGCACCGTTGGATGCTTCCTGAGGTCTGAGCATGGGAGAGTTGGGATCAATTTTCAGTATAAGGTTCTTGACATTTTCATCTCTTGTGAGATTGTATGTTATTTTAAGCGCATTGAGTGCGTTGGGATAGTCCTTTACTGTAAGATAATGTGAAGAAAGCTGAGCAGCAGTCTCGATAACCTGCTTGTCAGGACCGAAATCAATGTCATATTTCTTCATTGTGTTGATAAGCTGCTGCTGTGTAGGTCTGATAATGGGAGAGCCCTTAAGGTCTGAAAGGTGCTTCATTTCCATAGGAATAGCAGGGTGAGGTGCAAACATCATACTTGCTGTGTAGAACACGCCAGCATCCTCAAAATCAGCAAAGGATGTGAGAATATAGCCTATGTTTGCATAGCATCTTGCGATTGCAACAGGTGATGAGGCAATTTTCAGAGTGTCTCTTGTAACGTCAATAACCATTTTCTTGTTGCGGATAAGCTTGTAAATCTCGCAAAGCTCAAATCTGGGTGCAACATCAACAGGATTGTATTCGATAGCTGTCTCAAGAACAGGGATAGCGTCGATATTAGTGCCTGTTTCTACAAGGAGATAAGCGTATGTTGTGATGAACTGTGAGAAATCGAAGGGGGTACGGTTAAGTATTCTGTCATCCTTGAAAAGAATCTGACAGAGATTATCCTCGAAGGGATTGCGAAGTGAAACAAACTTTGCATTTTCCGTATGAGCGTAGTCAACAGTGATTTTCTTGTAAAGCTTTTCTGCAAGGGGAAGTGCCTTTACAGCCTGCTTCTGTTCAATAAGCTCAACGATCTTCTGGTGGTATTCGTCAAGCCTTAAACCGTCAAGATGTGTGAGATGCTCGATTTCCTTTTTTCTGCTTTCAGGCATAATTTCAAGGAGAAGTTCTCCTACGGCGTTTATTGCGTCTGTATTTCCCTCGTTTGCGTATTTTTCAGCTTCAGCTTTGAGCATTTTCTCGTTTTCTTCTCTGGAATCTCCGAGTTTTGCACGGAGTTCCTTGATAATTTCATTTCTATCCATATTTTCAACCTCATTTTTTTAAAGTTACCCTGCCATTATGGCAGGATAACTTTTTATATTTTTATTTTCTCTTTGCCATATCCTTCTGGAATTTAGCGTCAATCTTATCCTGCTTTTTCTTAGCCTTAAGCTCTGACTTTGTAAGGAATCTGTCATCGGGCTGTGCAGGTCTTGGTGCAGGGGCAGCGGCAGGTCTGGGAGAATATGTGCTTCTCTGAGTAGGTGCTTTATATTCCTGATATGCAGGAACATTTGTCTGTGCCTTGGCCTCTGCCATTTTCTTTTCTTTAAGTGAGTTATCGCCAAGCTGTGAGAGTACATCCTCGATGGAGTTGAGTACGCTTGTTCTCTGCTGTAAGCCCTGTGTCTCTGTCAGGCTCTGGTTAGCATATTCCTTTGACTCGGAAATAGCTGAGATAAATGCCTGTGAAGTTGCCTTTGTATGGGCATTTGTAGCGATTTTTGACACGTTTGCGGATATAGGAGTACCCTTTGCAGCGTCAGCAGCGGCAATTCTCTGTCCTGGTGTCATATCCTTTGTGGATGTGGGGATTTCCTGTGCAGCAGCAATAGCATCGCGGAGACGTGTATTCTGATTGAATCTCTGGCCGAATGTTGTTGCTGTGGGAACAGGAATATTCTGTCCTGGCAGGGGAACGAGAACAGGCTGGCCGTTCTGGTCGTATCCCTGAATCTGCATCTGGATATATGAATATATAGGCTGATTAAGGCTGTCGTAGCCTGTAATCTGAGGTACTGAGATAACCTGACCTACAGCACCAGCAGGTGCAGCAGGATTGGGAGCTGCTGTCTGAACAGGTACAGGCTTTACTGTTACAGGTGTTGGCTGAACAGGAGCAGGAGCAGGCTGTACGGGAGCTGCAACAGGCTGAACAGGAGCAGGCTGTACGGGAGCTGCAACAGGCTTTACAGGAACGGACTGTACAGGTGCAGACTGACTTGGAACAGCGCCTACAGGTGTAGGCTGTGCGTTGAGTGCTGACAGAGCAGATGAGATATCGTCGATTACTGGTGCTGACTGAACAGGAGCAGGTGCAGGTGCTTCCTTAACAGGAGCGGGTGCAGGTGCTGCTGCAGGAATATTCATTGCTGAGATAGCCTCTGAAATATCATCAAGAACAGGAGCTTTTTCTTCCTTGGGCTCAAGGTCGGGTGAAATCAGCTCAAATGCGTCATCATCGTCGTCATCGGATATATCTTCAAGAACGAGGTCATCGTTTATAGGCGCTGCCTTAGGTGCGGCAGGGATGTTCATTGCTGAAATAGCAGCTGAAATATCGTCTATAACGGGCTTTTCCTCAACGATTGGCTGTACAGGCTTGATTTCCTCAACGGGAGCAGGCTGAACAGGTGCTTTGATTTCGGGAATATCACCGCCGATAGCGTCAAGAACAGGAACTGTTATTTCTTCAACAGGCGCTGCGGCTTCGGAAATATTTTCTCTGATATCTTCAAGTACTGGTGCCTTTATCTCCTCAACGGCAGGTTTAACCGTGTCAACGATAGGTTTAGCCGCCTCAACTGCAGGTTGAACTGCATCTTCTGCACCTGAGAAAAGTTGATTTGCAAGAGTATCCCAGTCGTTTTCGTAATTGTGGGCTTGCTTTTCTTCCTGAACGGGAGCAGGAGCTGTCTGAACAGGAGCAGGCTGTATTACTTCTGGAGCAGGTGCAGGCTCGGGAGCCTTTGGCTGCTGTGGTATGTAGGAATTCTGCTCCATAGCCTGGAGTGCAGCTGAAATATCGTCAATTACAGGGGGAGCAGCGGGCTCTGCTGGTTCAACAGGCTGTGTTTCCTCTGTTGCTGTACCTGATACTGCAAACTGTGCAAGGAAATCAGCTTCGTCGTTCTGAGTTTCTGCCTGCTGAGGCTCATCGGGCTTCTGAATAGCGAACTGAGCCAGGAAATCGTCAACAGGAGGCGTTTCGGGCTGAGGTGCAGGAGCTGGAACTGGTGCAGGCTCGCTTTCAAAAAGAGCAGGACGCTCTGCTTCAAAGAAGTTGTTTTCCTTTTCCTCCTCCTCAACAGGCTTCTGGATTGCAAACTGTGCCAGGTCATCATTGAGGGCAGGTGCGCCGTTTGGCTGATAAGCAGGCTTTGGCGGCTCGGGAGCAGGAGCTGTCTGAACAGGTGTCGGAGCCTGTGTCTGTACAGGCTGAGGGGGCTGTACATTCTGAGCGGAAGTAATCTTAGCTGTTGTGTTTCCGAGTGGTACGATACCCTCGTCCTCAATACCCTTCTTAGCTCTTAATCTTTCCTCTTTGAGGATTGCCTTCATTTCCTTCTGGTCTGATTTTATCATTTCCTTGGCGATTCTTGCCTTGCATCTTTCGCAGGTGAGCTCGCCTAAATCTGTCATTTTTCCGCCGCGGCGGTAGCGGGTTACATTTTCGGGCCTGAGCATATTGATGCCGCAGCCTGTTCGCTTGTCATTAAAGGTTCCGTGGACTTCATCGTTGAATGAAGTTGTTACAAGGGTAATATTCATAACCTTCTCCAATCCTGCAAATATCTCCGCAAGGAGCAGCAGCCCACGCTTTACGGCAGCGGGGGAGCCGTTTTTTCTTAAATAATGGCAGTGCCGCACAAGACTGTCAGACTATGTACGGGTTGCCTGCGCATACTTTCCATTCTATTATGTTCTATTATACCTCATTTCACAAAAAAAATCAACAGTTTTTTTAGAATTAAGTAGTAAAAATATACTAAAAATTAAATTTTCAGCGGAAATAACAAATTGTTATTGATTTTTTTGTCCATAATTTCACTCATTGTTACAAAAATTGTGAATGCTTTCAACAATTGGAATATGATAATAGTCACAAAGGGGTTTGCTGTCGTATGGGTAAAATATATGTGAAAATTTTCTCAAAGCTATTGCATTTCTTTTTATAATGTTGTATAATTAATAGTGTATTTATTTTTGTTGATACAACATTGAACGGAGGATTGTTATGAAACTCATTTCTGTGGTTGTACCCTGCTATAATGAGCAGGAAGTGCTTCCTATGTTTTACGATGAAATAATAAAAGTCAGCGACGCTATGAAAAAAGAACATAACGATATTGACTTTGAATTCCTTTTTATAAATGATGGCTCCAAGGACAGAACGCTTGAAATCTTTCGTGAGCTTGCCGATAAGGACAAGCGCGTGAGATACATCTCGTTCTCCCGAAATTTCGGCAAGGAATCGGGTATGTATGCAGGTCTGAAAAACTGCAGGGGCGATTATGTCGTTGTTATGGACGCAGATTTGCAGCATCCACCTGCTTTTCTGCCTCAGATGTACAACTATGTCAAGGACGGAGAGTTTGACTGCGCTACAACACGCAGAGTAAGCCGCACAGGTGAATCACCTGTAAGGTCCTGGTTTGCAAAGCAGTTCTACAAGATTATGAATAAGATATCCGATACCGAAATTGTTGACGGTGCTCAGGATTTCCGCTTCATGACAAGACAGATGGTAGACGCTATTCTCGAAATGTCGGAATACAACCGCTTTTCAAAGGGAATTTTCAGCTGGGTTGGCTTTAAAACACAGTATATGCCCTATGAAAATGTTGAGCGTCCGGCAGGTACGTCCTCCTGGTCTTTCTGGGGATTGTTCAGATACTCCCTTGAGGGAATTATGGCGTTTTCAACATTCCCCCTTGCTGTGTCTATCTTCTGCGGCATTATCAGCCTTGTAATCGGTTTTATTCTTTTCCTTATAGGTCTGATTATTACTGTTGCAACCTATTATTCGGGTTCGACTTTCTATATCCTGTCCGCAATATTCGGTATAGGCGGCGTTCAGCTGGGCTGTATCGGAATTATGGGACAGTACCTGGGTAAAACCTACCTTGAAGTAAAAAAACGTCCTGTTTATATAACAGGTGAAACTGATGAGGATTACCGCAATAAAAAGAAAGCCGACAAAGTAAAGAGCGATGAATAAACGAACAAGGCTCGTTGTTTCGCTGCTGTTCATTGTACTGATAATACTTGCCGTTGCAATTACAAGATTCTATTTCAATGCGGAGAATAACCCTGATATAAACGGCGGAAATGAAGGTATTGAAAAGATTCTCGATACAAATGAGGAGGGCTATTCAATCTTCTCCGATGAAAGCGGCAGCTGCGGCATTTCTGAATCCGGACGTATTCTTGCGGTTCCCGAATGGGAAAGCCTTGAATTTGCAGGAGATACTATGTGTATCGCCTCCAAGAAAACGGGCAGCAGGATTAAATACGGCTGTATTGACTTTGAAGGAAATGTGGTTGTGCCTCTCATATATAGCAGTATTGAGCAAAAAACGGCAGCTGGGCAGATTTTCTATTTTGCGGAGTCGGAAGCAGACGAAAGCTGTATTATTTATGATGAAGGCTTTGTTCCCTGCTTTGGCAGCAGCTGGAAAAGCTGCACTTTAAGCGGTGATGAGCTGACGCTTACTAATGACCGCGGCAAATACGTTTATAGCATAAGCGAAAAAGGACTTCTTTTCAAAAGTGCAAATCTTTCAGGAAAAATTGCAGAACGTCCCTATGAGCTTAATGTATACAGCCGTGTACTTCTTTCAAAGCTTACCCCCGGTATGATTGAGAAAATGACGGAGTTCACGGAAAGCTATGTGGCATATGCCTTTGACGGCGATGATGCTCCATTGAAAATAACAGATGTGGATTTACGCAGATTTACGGCGGTTTATCCGAATTCGTCGGAAATCGTTCAGAAAAATCTCAAATCCATTCCCGAAATTCATATTTATAATGTTGGTTCGGAGGACGGAACTGCTTCTTTTGATGTTTCCGTTTCAGCCGAAGCTGCAATATTATATACCACGGAGGAAGGTAATACTGAACGTTTTACCGATACTGTAAAGGGGTCGGTAAGATTCCGTGGAAGCTACGAAACAGGTCTGGAGGCTGTTTCAGGCTCATTTGAGCCGCAGACTCCCGATTATCCGCAGGAGGAAACTACTGCACAAATAAATCAACAGATTGGAGAATAGAAATTATGTCTAAAAAAGTTGCAGTTATTATGGGCAGCGACAGCGATTTTCCCGTTGTAAAGTCTGCTCTCACAGAGCTTAAAAAGTACGGTGTTGAGTTTGAGTGCCGCGTTATGAGCGCACACCGCACACCTGCCGAGGCTTGTGAATTTGCTTCAAATGCAAAGGCTAACGGCTTCGGAGCTATTATCTGTGCTGCTGGTATGGCAGCTCACCTTGCAGGTGTTGTTGCAGGTCATACAACTCTTCCCGTAATTGGTATTCCTATGAAGTCCGCTGCACTGGAGGGTATGGATGCGCTTCTTGCTACAGTTATGATGCCTCCTGGAGTACCCGTTGCAACTGTTGGTATTAACTGTGCAAAGAATGCGGCTGTTCTTGCAGTTCAGATGCTTGCTATATCCGACGAGGCTCTTGCTGAAAAGCTTGCTGCTGAGAAAAAGGCTATGGCAGAGGGCGTTATCGCAAAGGATAAGGCTCTGCAGAACGAAATTGCCAATATAATCAAGGGTGACTGCTGATGGGTGGATTTTTTGGAGCAGCCTCAAAAAACGACTGCATAACAGATGTTTTCTTCGGTACGGATTATCATTCACATCTCGGTACACGCCGCGGCGGTATGACTGCTTATTCCGAGGATAACGGTTTTCAGCGTTCAATTCACAGTATTGAAAATTCACCTTTCAGAACAAAGTTTGAGGACGATGTTGTAAATATGAGGGGCAAGCTTTGTATCGGCTGTATCAGCGATACAGACCCCCAGCCCATTATGGTGCGTTCAAAGCTTGGTCTTTATGCTATATGTTCAATCGGTGTTATCAGAAACGCTGAGGAGCTTACAGATGAGCTTTTACAGAACGGTTGTGCAAACTTTGAAACAATGAGCAGCGGAAATATCAACTCAGGCGACCTTATTGGCGCACTTATCGCGCAGAAGGACAATTTCGTTGAAGGTATCCGCTATGCACAGGAAAAAATTGAGGGTACAATGTCCCTTATCATACTCACCAAGGACTGTATTATTGCTGCCCGTGACAAGTACGGCAGACTTCCCGTTGTAATCGGCAAGAGATGGGATGGCTATTGTCTTTCCACAGAGTCCTTTGCTTCTCAGAAGCTTGGATACGAGACATATAAAGAGCTTGCCGCAGGTGAGATTATTAAAATGACCTCCGACGGTATTGAAACTATTTCCGAAGGTGACCCTTCACAGATGAAGATGTGTACCTTCCTCTGGACATACTACGGTTATCCCACAGCCTGCTATGAAGGTGTGAACGTTGAGGTTATGCGTACACGAAACGGCGAGATTATGGCGGAAAACGACATCGCTGCAGGCAGACTTCCCGATGTTGACTATATCTGTGGAGTTCCCGATTCAGGTACTCCCCACGCTATAGGATATGCCAACAGAAGCGGCATACCCTTTGCCCGTCCATTTATAAAGTATACTCCTACCTGGCCCAGAAGCTTTATGCCTGCAAGTCAGAGTATGAGAAATAAAGTTGCTAAAATGAAGCTTATTCCTGTTCACGAGCTTATCGATGGTAAAAAGCTCCTTTTCGTTGATGACAGTATCGTAAGAGGTACACAGATGCGCGAAACAGTTGAATTCCTCTATGCCAACGGTGCAAAGGAAGTTCATATGCGCTCAGCCTGTCCGCCTATTATGTACAGCTGTAAATACCTTAACTTCTCAAGAAGCCATTCGGAGCTGGAGCTTATTGCACGTCAGATAATCCACGAGTTTGAGGGCGAGGAGGGCGTTAAGTATCTTGCTGAATACAGCGATTCATCAACCGTAAGAGGTGGAAAGCTCCGTGACGAGATATGTCGCAGATTAAAGCTTACATCTCTTGAATTTCAGACGCTCCCAGGCAAAATAAATGCTGTGGGACTTCCCGAATGTAACCTTTGCACTTACTGCTGGAGCGGTAAGGAATAATATATAACTGGAGGATTATTTTATGAATAACAGTTTTTCCGAAAGCTACAAGAAGGCAGGCGTTGACGTTACTGCCGGTTATAAGGCTGTTGAGCTTATGAAACAGCATATCGCAAGAACTACTCTCCCCGGATGCATCTCCGGAATCGGTGGTTTTGGCGGTCTTTTCGAGCTTGATATGACAGGTATTTCAAAGCCTGTACTTGTATCAGGTACAGACGGTGTTGGTACAAAGATTAAGATTGCATTTATTATGGACAAGCACGATACAGTTGGTATCGACTGCGTTGCTATGTGTGTAAACGATATTATCTGCTGCGGTGCAAAGCCCCAGTTCTTCCTTGATTATATCGCTTGCGGAAAGAATATTCCCGAAAAGATTGCTGAAATCGTATCAGGTGTTGCTGAGGGCTGTGTACAGGCAGGCTGTGCACTTATCGGCGGCGAAACAGCTGAGCATCCCGGTCTTATGCCTGAGGAAGAATATGACCTTGCAGGTTTCTCTGTAGGTGTCATTGACAAGGACAAGATTCTCCGTCCCGATACACAGAAGGCAGGAGATGTTCTCATCGCTATCAAGTCAAGCGGTGTACACTCCAACGGTTTCTCTCTCGTAAGACGTGTATTTGACGTAAATGAGCAGAATCTCGCTATGCACTTCGACGATTTAGGTGCAACTCTCGGCGAAACTCTCCTTACACCTACACGTATTTATGTAAAGGCTATTATGAACCTTATTGATACAGTAAACGTGAAGTCTGTTTCCCACATCACAGGAGGCGGCTTCTATGAGAATATTCCACGTTCACTTCCCAAGAATCTTGCAGCTAAGATTGAGCGCAATGCAGTACAGGTTCTTCCTATCTTCGACCTTATTGCAAGAAGCGGAAATATTCCTGAGCGTGATATGTTCAACACATTCAATATGGGTGTTGGTATGATTGCCTGCGTTGACAAGAACGACGCTGATAAGGCAATTGCAGCTCTCAAGGCAGCAGGCGAGGACGCATATGTTCTCGGTGAGCTTGTTGAGTCAACAGAGGGCGTAATCATCTGTTAATTTATTAATAGGCAAATCCAAATTTGGGTTCCCAAATATAATGATTGGAGTGCAGGCATATGAAAAGATTTCTGACAGCATCCGCAGCGGCAGTTGTGACGGCTATAGGCATTTCTTCTGTGCCTGCATTTTCAGCAGGTGTACCTATGGACTTCACTGGTGACGAGCGTGTGGACGTCTTTGACCTTATATGTGCAAGAGAAAGCGGTCTTGAAGCTGAAAAGCTCAATCTTATGGCTGAGTTTCTCCTTGGAGTGGGTGACGGCTACAGAGATGAAGAAGTGGGAGATATTCCCAACGATTTTACCATTGACGAAAGCTGCATCCTTGAACCGAAAGGTACAATACACACGGGCGAGGGTACATACTACGGTGGCGGTTACGTAGGCGGCTGTGCAATGCTTGACCCTGTTTCCACCGATTACTGGATAGTTGCAATGAATCTTGCGGATTACAATGACGGCCAGCTTGCAGGGGCTTATCTTGAAGTAACAGGAGAGCTTGGCACTATAAATATGCTTGTGACGGATTTGCTTCCTGAGGGCAAAAAAGGCGACCTTGACCTGTACGTTGACGCATTTCCCCTCATTGCCCCAAAGGAAAAGGGGAGAGTACCTGTGTCCTGGAAGATAGTACCCCTTGATACAGCTGAAAATGCCCCTGTATGCTACAAGTGGAAAGAGGGTACAACGGAATTCTGGTGTGGAGTCCAGGTGAGAAATCATCGCTATCCCATAACAAAGCTTGAATATCTCAACGAAAATGGCGAATTTGTGGAAATAAAACGCCGTCCCTACAATTATTTTGAGTCAATGGAAATGGGAAAAGGCCCCTTTACGTTCAGAATTACCGATATCTACGGACAGGTTATAATAGACGAAAATATTCCGCTGTCTACCGATGATACGGAAATAATACAGGGACACGTTCAGTTCCCGAAGTGAGGAGCAGCATATGAAAGTAGAAAAGGCTGATTATATATGGGCGATAGTATCGTTCATAGCTGTAGGAGTTACATATCATTTTGGTTATCTCCTTTATGGCTTACTGGGAATATATGCCGCAATGGTACTGCTTTTCCTTTATCATATCAAGAAAATAAAAAAACGCATTGAAAATACAGAAGCCGCATATGGTAAAATAACAGACTACCGCACAGAAAAGACTACTAAAGAATATTACTATCCTGTAGTTGAGTATGAAACGGCTGAAAACGAGCTTATAAGCGCTGCTTATACCTATCCTGACAAGAAGAAAAGGTATAAGATAGGGGAAGAGGAGCTTGTGAGATATACTCCCGATGACCCGATGTTCTTTTATTTTGCAAACCGCGAAAATGAGCTTACAGAAGTTTATTACAGGAGCATATTTATTGGCGGCATAGCTGCGGCAGTCATTGTTATAGCTATAATTGCTTTGAGTTTATAGTATAAGGAGAGATACCGATGAAAAATATAGTTGTTCTTGTTTCAGGCGGCGGTACAAATTTACAGGCGCTTATTGATGCTGAAAAGGCTGGGGATATCCTGGGTGGAAAGATTACCTGCGTTATATCTTCAAATTCGTCCGCCTATGCTCTTGAAAGGGCGAAAAACAACGGTATATCCACAAGAGTAATCCCGAGAAAGGATTATTCAGATTCAAAATCATATAGTATGGCTGTACTCAATGCTCTTGATGAGGAGCAGGCAGACCTTGTGGTGCTGGCAGGCTTTATGACAATTCTTGACGAGTGTGTTACAAGCAAGTATGCTTACAAGATTATCAACGTTCACCCTGCGCTTATCCCCTCATTCTGCGGAGAGGGCTATTACGGACTTAAAGTTCACGAGGCTGCTCTCAGCTACGGAGTAAAAGTCAGCGGTGCAACAATTCATTTTGTAAACGAGGAAGCTGACGCAGGAGCAATTATCCTGCAGGGCGTGGTAAACGTTGAAAAGGACGATACCCCCGAAATCCTCCAGAAACGTATTATGGAGAATGTTGAATGGAAGCTTCTCCCTAAGGCTGCATCACTTTTCTGTCAGGATAAAATTGAAATTATAGACGGCAAGGCATACGTAAAGGAGTAAGCCTATGAAGCTGTCGGTTATTACGGAAAATCAGCGTATACAAAAGCTTTTTCTGAGCTTTATGATGTATGCCTTTCTCGGCTGGTTTTATGAGGTTTTCCTCGAAGTTGTTGTCTACCAATGGGGATATTCCGACAGGGGAGTATTATTCGGTCCCTATTGCCCTGTATACGGAGTAGGCGCAATTCTTTTCCTCGGAGCATTCAGACCGCTTATGAAGAAAAAAGAGCCTGAGTGGTTCAGATTTTATGTAAAGCCGATTATCATATTCCTCGGCTGTATGGCGATAGCTACAGCGGTGGAGCTTGCGGCAAGCTATATACTGGAATATTTCACAGGCGCGTGGCCTTGGCAGACATATGCGGATTACAAAATAAACTTTCAGGCGAGAATTGCACTCAGCCCTTCAATACGTTTCGGATTGGGCGGATTGCTTTTCCTCTACATAGTACAGCCGTTTTATGACTGGCTGCTTGCAAAGCCAAAGGAAAAAACGCTGAATATCATAACAGCGTGTGTTGCATTAATAGTCCTTGCGGACTGTATATATACTTTTATTATCAAGTGAGGAGTAAATTATTATGATTAAACTGGATTTAGCAAAGGAATTAAGCACAAACGCATACCCCGGCAGAGGTATCGTTATCGGTAAGTCTGAGGACGGCAAATATGCTGTAACAGGCTATTTCATTATGGGCAGAAGCGAAAACAGCCGCAACCGCGTATTCGTTGAGGACGGCGAGGGTATCCGCACACAGGCATTTGATCCCTCAAAGCTTACTGATCCCCACCTTATTATTTATGCACCTGTAAGAGTTCTCGGCAATAAGCTTATCGTTACAAACGGCGACCAGACAGATACAATTTACGAGCTTATGGACAAGCAGTTCACATTTGAGCAGGCACTCCGTACACGTGAGTTTGAGGACGACGCTCCCAACTACACACCTCGTATTTCAGGTATTCTCCGTTTTGACGAGGACGGCTTCAACTATGCAATGTCAATCCTTAAAAGCGCAAACGGCAATCCCGATTCATGCCAGAGATATACATTCAGCTACAATGACCCCATTAACGGCGAGGGACGCTTCATTCACACATATATGGGCGACGGCAATCCCCTCCCCAGCTTCGAGGGCGAGCCTAAGCTCGTAGGAATCAGCGGAAATATCGATGAATTCACAGATATGCTTTGGACTAACCTCAACGAAGATAACAAGGTATCTCTCTTTGTTCGCTATGTAAATCTTGAAGACGGTTCTGTTGAGACAAGAATTATCAATAAGAATAAGTAAGTATTTAAGATGAAAAAACTATACCCTATAATTCTCGCTATGTCAATGGTTATACCACTTGCCGCTTGTAAAAATGACAAAGAATCTGCTGAAATGTCAACATCTGAAACAACTGTGACCAGAACCGGACCTCCGGAAAAAAGCACAGATGATTATTATGATATGATTAAATCTTTTGAATTTAATTATGATGATGTTCAGTTCAGTGACGGTTGTCTTTCCTCTGAAATTCCCGAAACGGCTGTAGTCAAGGAAAGTATATCATATTTTTCAAGAGACTATCAGAATATCAAAACCATAAACAATATTGAAATATACTGTGATGAATATGATAATGAGCTGCTCAAACTGGAATCAGTAGATGGCGGGGATTTCTATGTTGTAAACAATTATAAATACGAGTATGATGAAAACGGCAATAAAATTACAGAGTATTCTGTTGATGAAAACGGAGAAGACGTTACAAAATATCAGTATTATAATGATGGTAAAATTGTAGTGTCTGAAAGAAAAACCGCTGAAGGGAATTTCAGGGAACGTGATTATACGGAATATGATGAATACGGAAATATAATTTTAAGTTGCCATTCGTCATATGATATATTTGAAAATGACACACTAAAAGAACCTTTGGTTCGGGAATTACGAAATATACGCTACGACAGCAGTGGAAACATTTTATCATATGATTTTTATTCTTACGGCAACGAACAGCCTACTTCCTCATTTATCCTTACTTATGATGATAAAAATCGACTGTTGACGTCAGAAGAGTATTTTACGAAACACGACAAGTCATATTATGATTATTGCGAAAAGCTTGAGTATTCTTATGAAGCTGATTGCGATGAACCAACTCTTTTCGTCAAAACTGAAATGGATACACCTGACCATATTGAAGGTACAGTTACTGAGGAAAGAGAATATGATGAAAAAGGACGTGTTGTGTATTATAAAAGCTATAATTCAACATATGACAATGTTGTGAAAATTATAGAAACCGAATATGAAGAGTTAAAATAACAATTACGAATTATAAAAAGGAGGACATTATTATGTCAAATGAAATGCAGTTAAAATACGGTTGTAACCCAAATCAGAAGCCATCAAGAGTATATATGGCAGACGGCAGCGAGCTTCCTATCGAGGTTCTCTGCGGACGTCCGGGCTATATCAATCTTCTTGACGCTCTCAACGGCTGGCAGCTTGTAAAGGAGCTTAAAGCAGCTACAGGAGTATGTGCAGCAACATCTTTCAAGCACGTTTCACCTGCAGGTGCAGCAATCGGCAGACCTCTTTCTGACGATTTAAAGAAGATTTACTGGGTAGACGATTTAGGCGAGCTTACACCCCTTGCATCAGCATATGCAAGAGCAAGAGGCGCAGACAGAATGTCCTCATACGGTGACTTTATCGCTCTTTCAGATAAGGTTGACGTATGCACAGCTAAGATGATTCAGCGTGAAGTTTCTGACGGTGTAATCGCTCCCGATTATGACCCTGAGGCTCTTGAAATCCTCAAATCCAAGAGAAAGGGTACATACTGCGTACTCAAGATTGACGAAAACTACAAGCCCGCACCAATCGAGACAAAACAGGTTTACGGCGTATCTTTCGAGCAGGGACGTAACGAGCTTGACATCAACCGCGAGCTTCTTGCAAATATCGTAACAGAGAACAAGGATATCCCTGATGATAAGAAGGACGACCTCCTTATTTCTCTCATTACACTTAAATATACACAGTCCAACTCTGTATGCTACGTTAAGGACGGACAGGCAATCGGTATCGGAGCAGGTCAGCAGTCAAGAATTCACTGCACACGTCTTGCAGGACAGAAGGCTGATAACTGGTGGTTAAGACAGTCCCCACAGGTTATGGGACTCCAGTTTGTTGACGATATCCGTCGTGCAGACCGTGATAACGCTATTGATGTATACATCGGCGACGAGTACGAGGATGTACTTGCAGAGGGTACATGGCAGAATATCTTCAAGGTAAAGCCTGAGGTATTTACAGCTGAGGAGAAAAAGGCTTGGCTTGCAAAGAATACAGGCGTATGCCTTGGTTCTGACGCATTCTTCCCATTCGGCGACAATATCGAGCGCGCTAAGAAGTCAGGCGTTGAATATATCGCAGAGCCCGGCGGTTCTATCCGTGATGATAATGTTATCGAAACCTGCAACAAGTACAACATTGCTATGGCATTCACAGGAATCAGACTTTTCCACCACTGATAACTTTTTGAAAAACAATGCATTTTTTTCGTGTTCTGAGGTGTGTTATATATAGGGGCGGATATTATCCGCCCGCAAAATAAGGGGTGTAAGTACACCGCAGACACAAATTAATGATATAAGGGGCGAAAATATTATGCAGAAACCTAAATCTTTAAGAATATTAGCAGCGGTTGCTTCGGTATTTATAATTGTGGATATAATTATAAATATATGTGCATACTTTAATCCTGAAACTGTTTTTAATCTGTTTGTTTATGAAAGCGTGAATCTTAATCCCGATATACCGTCTAACTCACAGATACTTTTTATTATTTCATATTTTCGAATGATACCGCTTTTAGCAGTATGTGTGACAGGCTTTTTAACAAAGAAAGTTAGTTTTATAAAAGGTGTGCTTTCAGTTGTACTTGCCGGATTTATGTACATTTTAGGTTCTGGTGTTTCCAATATGCTTTCAAATAAGGCACTACAATTAGCTTCTGTCAACGGTAAAGATACACTTGCATTGTTAAGTGTGCTTTCTAATGTGAAAGGTATGCTTAGTTTTATGAACACTGCCGCACTCGTACTGATTTGCTGTGCCTGTGCAGTAGAGATTTATATTACACGCAATCAGGCAAAGGAAATTTAATCATTTCCTATCACTAATACATAAAATACCATCGCACAGGCAGAGCTTTTTTACAGGAAATCTGCCTATGCGGTATTGCCTTTATCAGTATTATTGCATTAAAGGGCATTTCTAAGGAGGTAATGTAAATGGAGAAAAGAAAAAAGTCAAAGAAAGCAGTACTTATTATACTTTTATTCTTATTTGTATTTCTTATCTTGCCCCTCGGCATTTTTGCAATTGACTATCACCGTTTCAAAAATGCCGATACAATTATAAAGCCTATTATTACAGTATCCGACTGTGAATGTAAATGTCATATGGACAGGCAGATTGACGGCTTATTTTATTGCTTTATCTACCATCGTGAATCAGGAGAGCCGTGGGAAGAAAGTGTGCTGAGTGGCTCTTTTCACTTTCCTTTTAATACGGAAGTGTTGATTTATAAAGAATATAAATAGAGGAGGTATTTTTTCAATGAAGAATGTACTTGTAATTGGCGGCGGCGGCCGTGAACACGCAATAATTATGAAGCTTGCAGAGAGCAAGCAGGTAGACAAGATTTACTGTACCCCAGGCAATGGCGGTATATCTAAATATGCGGAGTGCTTTAACGTAGGTGCAACCGATATTGAGGGCGTAGTTGCCCTTGCTAAGGAGCTTAAACCCGATATGGTAGTAGTTGCTCCCGATGACCCGCTTGTTCTTGGTATGGTAGACGCATTGCAGGCTGAGGGCTTTATGACATTCGGTCCAAAGGCAAATGCTGCTATTATCGAGGGTTCAAAGGTATTCTCAAAGGAGCTTATGAAGAAGTACAATATCCCTACAGCCTTTTATGAAGTATTCACAGAGTCCGACAAGGCTATAGCATATCTCAAAGAGCAGAACAGCTACCCCGCAGTAATCAAGGCTGACGGACTTGCTCTCGGAAAGGGCGTTATTATCGCCCAGAACGAGGAGGAAGCTGTACAGGCTGTCCACGATATGATTGACGATCTGAAATTCGGCAAAAGCTCCGCAAGAATTGTTATTGAAGAGTACCTCACAGGCCCCGAGGTATCTGTACTCTCATTCACAGACGGCAAGACAATGATTCCTATGATTTCCTCAATGGATCACAAACGCGCATTAGATGGTGACAAGGGACTCAACACAGGCGGTATGGGTACAATTTCTCCCAATCCCTGCTATACAGAGGAGCTTGCAAAGGAGTGTATGGAGAAGATATTCATCCCCACAATGAACGCAATGAACTCCGAGGGACGCACTTTCGAGGGCTGTCTTTACTTCGGACTTATGATTACTCCAAAGGGACCAAAGGTAATCGAGTACAACTGCCGTTTCGGCGATCCTGAAACACAGGTAGTACTTCCTATGCTTGACGCTGACCTTTACGAGATTTTCGAGGCTATCTACAACCACGAGCTTGACAAGGTTGATGTAAAGTGGCATGAGGGCGCTTGTGCTTGCGTAGTAATGGCAAGCGGCGGCTATCCTGAGAGCTATCCCAAGGGCATCGTAATGAATGGCTTTGACGATATGGGACAGGTTGAAAACTGCTTTGTATATCACGCAGGAACAAAGCTTTCCGAAAGCGGAGAATTCCTCACTAACGGTGGCAGAGTAATCGGCGTAACCGCAAAGGGCAGCGACCTGAGAGAAGCTCTTGACATCGCATACAAGGGCGTAGAGGGCATCAGCTTCGAGGGCGCACATTATCGTAAGGACATCGGACAGAAGGCTCTCAACAGCTAAAACGGAGGGCTTATGCAGCAGGAAAAACTGACTAAAGGCATATTTTTCGGACTTATAGGCAATTTACTCTTTGTTGCCTTTGGTCTGGTATGTCTGTTGTACTATGTAACATATAAGAACGACAGCTTTTTTTCAAGAACATTGGAAGCTCTTGCATACAGCGTAGAGTTCTTAGGCTTCGGCTTGCTGCTATATGCAGACTGGCTGCTTATAAAGAGTATACGTTTAAGACGGCTGCTGAAAATCAGCTTTACTGCATATATAATACTTGAAGCTGTAATGATGCTGCTGGAGCTTAACTCCTACAGAGTGGAATTCTACGAGCCATATTCCCTGCCATTGGCTATGGCACACGCGGCAATATCGGGACTTGCCTGCTTTGCATTTTTGCAGCTTGACCCCGATAATGTAAGGTGGGAGATAGCCATAGGAGCCTGTTTTACTCTTATAATAGCAGGAATGCTTGGAAATATATTGGGAATTCGTATATATTTCAGTATTATCACCAACGCAGTAGGATTTTGCGTTCTTTTCGGCGCGATGAAGTTTTTCCGTGACCGTGAGCAGATAGAAATTGACTGCTACGGCGACAGAGCCTCAGAGGCGGTATTCAGCGGCAGTACGCTGTTTGACGACGCTGAAAAGGTATTTACACAGGATGACCTTGAAAAAGCCAGAGCAGAGCAGGCAGCAGAGGATGCGGAAGCCCTTGCGGAGTATGAAAAACTAAAGGCAAAAGGCAAAATCAAGGATATTGAATAAAAAATTAAAAGGACGGGATTTCCCGTCCTTTCGTCGTATACAGGTGGATATTATTCACCCAATTATTGTATTCACAGTAATTCTGCGATATACCGTGGAATTTTGTGTAGTACGATGTAACATTTAAAACTTAATGGTTGATAAAAATAATTTTTCTATAAATGTGTATGATAGAGGAATTTAATAAAAAACTTTTGAAAAGACCACCTGCCCCGTATGAAAAGACTTGCCTTTTTCATATGAAACAATCCCCCGAGTTCAAAAGTCGGCAAAGGGAGGGAAAAAGGGGAAAGGGAAAGGAGAGTCCAGAGAGGAAAACCGTAGGGGAAAAAGGGAGGGAAATGCCGACTTTTGTGCCAGTTTTGTTTTTCCC
>JAZSEJ010000120.1:0-61469 GCA_045531615.1 Ruminococcus sp. | reverse complement strand
ATAAAATAATGTGTAACTACCACATAAGACAATCAAAGGGGAAACCATAGGAAGGGGGAGAGAAAAAACTGGCACAAAAGTCGGGTATCTCCCCCTTCCTAAGTTTTCCCCTCTGAACTCCCCTTCCTTCACCTTTCCCCTCTCCCGACTTTTCTCTTTTTTATGACCTGTTTTATATGTTTGTTTATTTTACATAACTCGAAAAATCATACTTTGATTATCTTTTGAATTTCGTTCCGAAATTGCGGGCGGATAATATCCGCCCCTACACAGAATTACGATATATAGCTAATTCGTAGGAACACGGCGTGCTGTGTCTGTTATGCAATACACCTTTTTCTACAGACTGAACAGGCGGTTATACTGCCTGTTTTATTTTGTGCGAAATTAAATGAATGATTTGTGCAAATATTCTCAAAAGATGATGAAATTTTGTGTGCGATTAGTGAATGTTGTCGGAAAATTCTGCGTAATGCTTGACATAGTTGCGGAAATAGTGTATAATAAAGTATCATAAAATAGGTGTAGTATGACAAATTATATACCTGCTTTATGTAAAACTTTTCCTGCGGAGGCGACAACAGCTGATGAACAATTCAGAGAATAAAGACATCTTAGACAACACAGGCAGTAATGAAGCATCTGCAAGAGCTGAGAAAATAAAGGCAATCCGTGAATCCCTGCGTAATGCACAGGAATCGGCTGAGGACGTACAGTCTGAGGCTGCTCCCGAGGCTGTACAAGCCAATGCTGCGGCTATGGGTATTCCTGCGGCAGCAGCACCTGCTGAACCTGTCGGACAGCCTGCTGCGGTGGCTGACGCACCTGCGGCGGTAATGGAAATGCCGAAAAAGAAAAAATCGGGCAAGAAGAAAAAAAAGAAGAAAAAGAAAACACTGAAACAGAAAATCCGCGGATTATTTCCCGAAAAGGGTGATAGTGCGGCGGAAATAATCAGAAAAATTGTTTTCCTTATCTCTATTATTGCCATTATTGTCTGCGGATATCTCGTTGCGGACTACTATATCGACCTCTGGCGCAGTCGTATGCAGTATAATGATATTTCTGAGATTTATGAGACCTACGAGCCTGAGGAAAAGCCTGCAAATCCTGTTGTGGAAAATCCTGACGGCACTGTGCCTGAAAAGTATTACACTATGCTTAACGGCGCAAGAAAGCTTCTGGATATAAATCCCGATACTGTGGGATATCTTCGTATTCCCTCAAAGGACGGCAGCGACCCCATTATTGACCTCCCTGTTGTACAGGCTGAGGATAATATGAAATACCTTGACCGTAACTTCAAGGGCGAGGATTCGAGAACAGGTACTCTGTTCCTTGATTTCAGAAACCGCTTTGACAGGGTTGAGGATCATCGCCTTGCAGAGCCTAATTCCGACCATTTTGTGATTTATGGTCATAATATGGCTGATGAGAGTATGTTCGGCAAGCTGAAATATTATTATGGCAGTGCCGATTACTATGTTGAGCATCCTATAATTCAGTTCAATTCCAACTATGAGTCATATAAGTATAAGATTTTTGCTATATTTATAGTAGACGCTAAGGATGAATCTGAAACAAAATACGATTGCTGGAATCAGCTTACTTTAGACGGTGAAGAAGCGTTCTATAACTTTGTCAATGAGGCAAAGAGAAGAACTATCTATACTAATGATGTTGACGTTAAATACGGCGACAGTCTGCTTTCACTTTCAACCTGTCACTATCTCTTACAGGACAGAAGCCGCCTTATGATTATGGCGAGAAGTCTCCGTCCCGGTGAGGATGAGTACGAGGGTACTGAAAAGAGCAAGAAAAATAAGAATATCAAGTGGCCTTCGATGTACTACAACACAAAGACCAATGAAAAGTACGACGAAAAAGCCATTTTCATGCCATATGGACCTGAGGAGGCTGTAAAGGAGGCAGAAGCCAAGCTTGCAGCTCAGAAGAAGAAAAAGGAAGAAGAGAAGAAAAAGAAGGAAAAAGCTTCTCTTGAAGCCGAAAAGGCAAAAAACACTACTACGACAAAGAAAAAATCAGACAGCAAGAAAACTGACAGTAAGACTACAAAGGCAAAAACTGTAAAAACTACTGCTGTTAAAACATCTGCCGAGGACTGATAAGCAAATATGAACAAAAACGGCAAGATAATTGCATCAGTTGCTGCACTTCTTATTGCGGCAGGTCTCGGAGTTACCGCCTGTGCCAACAGCAAAAGGGATAAGGATAACCCTACCCCTCCAATTGATATGGTACAGACTACGGAAGCTCCCACTGAGCCGCCCACTATGCCCGTCTATGACAGCTATGTGCCGTCATACGATGGCGAAACGGAAAAAACTCAGCTTATGCTTGAGAAAAATAAGAATTATGCAGGCTGGATAAGAATTAAAAATACCCCTGTGGACTATCCCTTTTTGAAAGACCCTGGAGAAATTCAGGAGGGACAGCCATATTATAATAATGAATACCATAACCCGAATTCGTTCTATCTCCATAAGAATTTTGAGAGGAATTACGAATTTGCAGGCGCATTGTTTATGGATTACCGCGATGATTTCGGTGCATTTGAGGAAAATCAGTCCGAAAATATCGTAATCTATGGCCACAATATGCTCAATCTCACAATGTTCGGCTCTCTCAGAAATTATTACAATGACCATTCTTTCTGGGAAAATGCTGCATTTATTGAGCTTAGTTCAGCCTATGAGGACTATGATTATGTAATCTGCGGCAATGCTATTACAAGCGGTTACAAAGAATCTGACTTTGTATACTGGGATATGGAGGAGCTTGATACTGAGGAGGATTTCAACTTCTACAGAGATAAGCTCCGCGAAAAACAAGTTTTCGATTCGGGCGTTGATATGGAGTTCGGCGATAAGCTGGTAACTCTTTCAACCTGCTATGGTGCTTCTGAAAACAATATGAGATTCATACTTGTTGCAAGAAGACTCCGCGAGGGCGAGGTTGCAGGCGATATGTCCACAATTCAGCGTACCGACGAATATATACAAAAGCAAAAAGAAATAGAAAAAGAAAAGACGACAAAGGAAAAAAGCTAACATAAAGCACGGTTTTATATCGTGCGTTTGAGGTGATTCCAATGGATAATAAACGCTTAAAGAAGGCTTCTGCTGCGGCTCTGGCTGTTCTTGCGGTGTGCGGTACCTTTATCGGAACTGCTTACGCTGCGGATACAACAGTTCCCTCAGCTGAAAGTGCTTCTTCTACAGCTGCTCAGTTATCCGAAGCCGAAACCACATCCTCAACGACGGAAGCGTCTACAGAGGCTGCGGCAGAGGAGAATGGTGAGGAATCTGATTGGTATAAGGCAGAGCTTGACAGCTACGATGACAGCCTGTCACTTATCAGCTACGAAACTTCACCTGAATCATCGGGAAGAAATAAGAAAAAGGGACCAACTCCTGTTGAACTCAATGTTACCGGCGGATATGTCGGTGATATTCCGTGGTTTGAGAGTGAGCCGGTTATTGAGTCCAAACCCGGACAGTTCGCAGTCGTTACTTACGGTTGGGGACACGGTGTAGGAATGAGCCAGAACGGTGCTAATTTCTATGCTACATACAGCGGCTGGACTTATCAGGATATCCTTTTCCACTATTATCCCGATACATACCTTATGGATACAGGCGAGGCATATGATGAAGAAATCACCGTTGCGGGTGTTTCGGGCGATGTTCTTTCTATGGTTTCCCAGATTGTATTCAACGAGGTGGGCAGCACTATGAATTATGAGGCTATAAAGGCTCAGGCTGTTGCAGTATATACTTATTGTAAGTATAACGGCAACGATTCAAACGACCTGAGATGTAAGCCTTGTCCGCCACAGGTAGTTGTTGACGCTGTTGCCGAGGTTCTCGGTCAGGCACTCTACTATGAGGGCGATTACGCATTGACTATGTTCTCCGCTTCAAGCGGCGGTGTTACCGCAAACTGCGATGAAGTATTCTGGAGAGATTTACCGTATCTGCGTTCTGTTCCAAGTGATTATGACGCAGCATACGACCCACATTACGGAACAGTTACATATATTGACGACTTCCAGTTCAGAAATATGATTGAATCGGCATACGGAATTACTCTTTCGGATGACCCCTTCAATTGGATTAAGCCTGAATACTCGGATTCAACAGGATATGTAACCTACGTAAATATAGATGACCAGATTACGGTCAAGGGTTACGACTTTAAGCTCGCTATGGGACTTAAAGCACCTAAGTTCAATATCCACTATACTCCCAGACCAGAAGGTGAGGCTATTCCCGATGGTTCTTCTGAAATAGTCGTGGTTGATCCCGAGTATACACAGACACCAGGAGTATGGTATCCAAATAATCAGCCCACGGATATAGGCGCAGTTATTCCTACTGAGCCTGAGTATACCGAACCCACAGAGGGTGAATGGTATGAGCCTTCTACTGATTGGTATGAGGAGCCTACCTGGACAGAAGGCGCTACAGATTGGTCTGAAGGTACTACCTGGACTGATGATACAACAAGCTGGACTGGCAGCACTACAGACTGGTCAGACAGTACATATGATTACAATTACGATTATAATTACGGTTATTAAAAATATGCAGCAGGTCTTTGAGGCTGACGGACAGGTCGGTTTCAGGGACTTGTTTGCGTTTCAGCTTTGTTGTATAAAATGGGTGAAAAATTCCAAAATGCATCACCTTTTAATGCCTTGTGGGTGAAAAAAGGTGAAAATTCGGTTATATAATTTAATATTAAAATACAAAATTCGGCACAAGCTCCAAATATTTCCTTTCGGCAAATCCTATGATTGTGCAAAATGCCCTCTTGAAAAATATTCTTAAATAGGGTATAATGGTTGTAGGGGTGAAAACGGGTGATGAGTTGTGATTTTTTCCACTTTTTGGTAAATCACGGCATCGATAAGTGACCAAAAAGGAAAAAAGGAGGCGAATGTCATGAACGAGCCGTTATGCGGTACTTATAATCCCAGTATCGATACTAAAGGCCGTATGAGCTTTCCAACTAAGCTCCGTGATGTTCTTGGTGCCGAATTTTATCTTTGTGTAGGCCACGATAAGAATTACATCGCCGTTTACTCCGTGGAAGAGTTCAGAAATTATTGCAATAAGCTTAATGAAATCCCTGGAGATATAGGCTCCGAGATAAGACGTGAGCTTCTTGCAGGTGCCGATAAGCAGATACCCGATAAGCAGGGACGTATTTTTATTTCACAGACATTAAGGGAATTTGCAGGCATTACCGATGAAGTAACAGTTATAGGCAATATGAACAGGGCTGAAATATGGAATCCTGCTTTATATGCCGAAAGCAGAAAGAGTCTTGACCCTGCTGCCAAAAAGGCTGCACTGGCTAATCTTGTACTGTAAAGGAGATTGCAATGGAGTTCAGACACATTCCTGTTCTTCTCGACCAATGTATTGAAGGACTTAATATCAACCCCGACGGTATTTACATCGACTGTACTGCCGGCGGAGGCGGACATTCCTCTGCAATTGCTGCAAAATTAAGCGATAAGGGCAGACTTTACTCCCTTGATCGCGACCCTGACGCCGTTAAGGCGGCTTCTGCAAGACTTGCTGAATTTCCTAATGCCCGTGTAATTCATCGCAATTACTCGGAGCTGGATGCTGTTCTTGCGGAGCTGGGTATAGATGCTGTTGACGGTATACTCATGGATTTGGGAGTATCCTCTCATCAGTTGGACGAAGAAAGCAGAGGTTTTTCTTATCATGCCGACGCGCCTCTCGATATGAGAATGAGCCAGACAGGTATGAGCGCTGCCGATGTTGTCAATACTTTCTCAGAGCAGCAGCTTGCGAAGATAATATTTGAGTATGGCGAGGAGAAATTCTCACGCCGCATTGCTATGAATATTGTTAAAGCAAGAGAAATCGCTCCTGTAGAAACGACACTTCAGCTTGCAGATATCATAAGAGAAAGCGTTCCGCAGAAGGCACGGAGAGATAAAAATCCCTGTAAAAAAACGTTTCAGGCAATACGTATAGCTGTAAACGGAGAGTTTGACCACCTGTATGAGGGACTGGATAAAGCTTTTGCAGCATTAAAGCCTGAGGGCAGACTTGCCGTTATCACCTTCCATTCCTTAGAGGATAGAATCGTTAAACAGCGATTTGCAGGCTGGTGCAAGGGCTGTATATGTCCGCCCGATTTTCCCCAGTGTGTATGCGGACGCAAGCCGCAGGGAATTCTTGTGAACAGAAAGCCTTTAGAGGCAGACAGTGAAGAACTGGAAAACAACAACAGAAGCAGAAGCGCAAAGCTCAGGGTTATAGAAAGGAGTGCCTGCTGCGATGGCTGAACAGAATTCTGTAGCAAAGCAGAACGATGCGAAAAATGGTCATTCGCAGAATGAACCGCAGAGAACCGAAACCAAAGCAGGTTCGGTTATATCAATTATATTGATTGCGGCTTTGGCAGCGGTACTTCTCGGAACTGTAATCTACAGTCTTGACAGGAGAAATACAATGTACAGCAGGGTAGCAGCTCTAAATAATGAGCTTACCTACGTAGAAGCTGAAAATGTCAGACTGCAGGCGGAGCTTGAAAGTAAGATATCTGCAAAAAACGTCGAGGATTATGCAGAAAATGTACTGGGAATGAAAAAAATAGACTCCTCCCAGATCAAGTACATTGAGATTCAGACCGATGACGTAGTTAGTATTCCTGAACAGGATGACGGTCTTATTGCTAAGATAAAAAAATTTTTTGACCGCTGTGTGGAATATTTCAGAGGGTAGTACCATATAATATAATAGAGAATAAAAATATCTCGGACTGCCTGTATAAAAAACTGACGGCATAAAAAATAAAAATCGCCGCAGTTGGGAAATACCGTAAAGTAGAACGTACGCTGTTTCCATAAAGTAGAACACGGAGACACAGCGAGTGATCGGAATAAAGGATTGCTCTCCCCGCATAAATATAAAAAACAGGGGAGAGCCTATCCTTCGCTTGAGGGACAACAAGCGAAAACCTTTTACATCGTGTGTCAAGAGCAAAACATCGTGAACGATGTATAGGCAGGGTTGCTCATTAACCCTGCCTTATTTATTGCAATTCATTTGTGAAGCAGAAAGGATTAGCTATGAACAATAAGAATCTGCCTTCAAAATCAATGAAATTCAGAGCGAAGATTACTATGACAGGTGTATTTCTTCTGCTCTTTTCAGGAGTTGCTGCGAATTTTTTCAACATCTCCGTCATAAAAAACAAAGAATATCAGGCTATGGCTAATGAGCAGCATTTCGGCTCAATTCCCATATCCGCACACCGCGGCTCTATTTACGATTCAAAGGGTACTGCTCTTGCAAAAAGTGCCACGGTATATAAAGTATTTCTCGACCCAAAGCAGTTCCGCGAGGATATGGAATCCTTACAGAAGCGCATTGACAAAAGGGCTGAGGATATCAAAAATGGTACATATAAGCCTCAGATAGAAACAACTACTGACGCTGAGGGCAATGAGGTTACACAGGTAATCGAGGATGCACTTCCTCAGTCAGCGGAGGCATTCCGCCTTGAGGCTATAACACTTCTTACAACTAAGCTTGGAATAACTGCTGAAAAAGTTGAAAGGGCTATGATTGCCGAAAACCGCTACAGCGTTTTACAGGAACAGGTTGAAAAGCCTGTTGCTGATGAAGTCCTTGACTTTTTCAATAAATATAATCTGGTCTGCATTAATGTGGAGGAGGATACAAAGCGTTATTATCCACAGAATGAGCTTGCGGCAGCTGTTATAGGCTTTACGGCCTCTGACGGTTATGGTCTTTACGGTGTTGAGTCTTACTATGACGATTATCTTTCGGGTACGGACGGAAGAACCATTTCCGCCAAGGATTCCCATGGAAATGAGCTTCCCTACCGCTATTCAAAGACATACCCCGCACAGAACGGAAATGACATATACCTTACCCTCGATATGGATATACAGTATATCCTTGAAAAGTATCTTGAGGAAATGTCAACGGAGTTTATGGTTAAGAACAGAAGCTGTGCAATTCTTATGAACGCCAAGACAGGCGCTATATATGGTATGGCACAGTATCCCAGCTATGACCTGAACAACCCCTATGACGTTGTTGACCCGAAGGTTATTGAACAGCTGAAAACTCTTGGCGATGAGGAATACAGCAAAGTACAGGGTGCAGCCCGTGAAAAACAGTGGAGAAACAAGTGCTTAACTGAGCGTTATGAGCCTGGCTCTGTATTTAAGGTAATTACAAGCGCAGCGGCTTTTGAAGAAAATCTTATTGATATAGTCAATGACCGCTTTTATTGTCAGGGTTATCTTAAACTCGATGGTATGGAGCAGCCTGTAAATTGTCATCTTACAAGTGGTCACGATTCGCAGCTATATCAGGTTGCATTAACCAATTCTTGTAACCCTGCATTTATGGAAATCGGTGCAAGAGTAGGCAAGGAGAAATTCCTTTACTATTTCGATGCTTTCGGATTTAATGAACCTCTTGGAATTGACCTTCCTGCGGAAGTAAGGGGTGACCAGGTTGATGAAAAGATATTCAGCAATGTTGACCTTGCACTTTCATCTATCGGACAGTGTGAGACTATTACACCTCTCCAGATGATAACCTCATATTGTGCCGTTATCAACGGCGGTTATCTGCTGCAGCCCTATGTAGTGGATAAGGCTGTTGATGAGGACGGAAACGTGGTAATGAAAAATGAGCGTACTGTTAAAAGACAGGTTGTATCGGAGGAAACATCTGCTATAATGCGTAATGCTCTTCATAACGTGGCAACAGATGGAAACATTAATATAAAAGGCTATGCCATAGGCGGAAAATCAGGAACATCCCAGCGACTTTCCGAAACTAAGGGCGGTCAGACACTGGTACAGGGACAGGAAGAAATTGCCAGCGAACAGGAGTACGGCTCATCATACTGCTGTTTTGCCCCTGCCGATGACCCCGAGGTTATACTCCTTGTTCTTGCTGATATGCCCGATAAGGAAAATAACGGCGGTAACTACTACGGAAGTAAGGTTGCTGTTCCTACGGCAAGAAATATACTTACGGACGTTCTGCCATATCTTGGTATAAGTCCCCAGTATACCGACAAGGAGCTTGCAGAGCTTGATATCAAGGTACCTCTCCTTGAGGGAAGCGTTGAGGAGGCTAAGGCTACTCTTGACGGACTTGGAGCTGTTGCTGAGGTAATAGGCGAAGGCTCTACAGTTGTGGCACAGTCACCTGTTACAGGCTCATCAATTGCAAAGGGCGGTACGGTATATCTTTACACAGACCCGAGCCATACTGTTGACTATACGGAGGTTCCTGATTTAGTAGGACTTTCACCGCAGATTGCCAACGATTCAATTGTTTATATGGATCTGAACTATGTGGCAACAGGCGCATCAATTCACCGTGATGGCGCTGTAGTAACAAGTCAGTCAATACAGCCTGGTGAAAAGGTAGCAAAGGGTACAACAATTATTCTTGAATTCAGCGTAGCCAGCGGAGGAGATTAATACCACAAAATTGGAATCGTTCTCTGCATTGGACGGAGGAAATATGAAATTATATGAACTTCTTGAAAATAATGCCGTAACCGCCATTGGCGATACGGAAATAACGTCTGTAACAGACGATACACGAAAAGTCGCAGAGGGAAGCCTTTTCGTCTGCGTAAAGGGCGGCAGCTTTGACGGACATAATGCGGCGGCTGAAATGCTTGAAAAGGGCGCGGCAGCCGTTGTATGTGAGCGTGATTTAGGCCTTGGAGACAGGCAGATTATCACCGGAAACAGCCGTGAGCTGTACGGAAAGCTCTGTGCAGCGTGGTTTGGTCATCCTGAAAAGCGTTTGACTATGATAGGCGTTACAGGTACAAATGGCAAGACCACTATTACAAATATAATCAAGCATATCCTTATGGAAAATGGTTATAAAACAGGACTTATCGGCACTATCCGCAACGAGATAGGAGATAAGGTGCTTCATACGGAGAATACAACTCCTATGGCGTATGATTTTATGGCTCTCCTTGCCAAAATGGCGGATGCAGGCTGTAAATACGTTGTTATGGAGGTCAGCTCCTTTGCCCTTGTACAGCACAGAATAGGCACATCTCATTTCAAAACAGCTGTATTTACAAATCTTACACAGGACCACCTTGACTATCACAAGGATATGGAGGATTATTTTGCCGCAAAGAAAATGCTTTTCGATGTGTGCGATACTGCACTTCTCAACATTGACGACAGCTACGGCAGACGACTTTGCGATGAAGCAGGCTGTAATAAGCTGACTTTCTCCGTAAAGGAAAAGGCTGATTTCTGCAGCGAAAATATATCCATAAAATCCACAGGAAGCAGCTTTGACATTGACTGTAGCGGCGAAAAATATGCCGTATCTTCAAGAATTCCAGGTATGTTCAACGTGTCAAATCTCACAGCGGCAATTGCTGTGTGCCGTCTTGAAAATATTCCTATGGAAAATATTTTAAAGGCTGTTGCTGAATATAACGGTGTAAAGGGCAGATGCGAGATTATCCCCACATATCGCGATTTTACCGTAATATGCGACTACGCTCACACTCCCGACGCTGTGGAGAATATTCTCAGAAGTGTCAAGGAATACACCGAGGGTAGGCTTATATGCCTTTTCGGCTGCGGCGGAAACCGAGACGCGGCAAAACGCCCGAAAATGGCGGCAGCTGCGGCACAGTATGCCGACAGGCTGATTATAACATCAGACAACCCAAGAAACGAAAATCCAGAAACCATTATTGAGGATATCCTCAAAGGCATAGAAAACTCAGAAATACCATATGATGTGGTAGTTGACCGCAGAGAGGCTATATATTATGGCTTGAAAATTGCGGAAAAAGGTGATATAATAGTATTGGCAGGCAAGGGTCACGAGGATTATCAGGTGCTTGCAGGTATGGAACGTATCCATTTTGATGAAAGAGAAGTTGTTGCCGAAGGGCTGAAGCTTCTCCCTTAATCTGCTTTGTCCATTAAATAAGGAGATGTATATAAATGACATTATGGTTAATAATATTGCTGACTTCCCTGGTATCCTTCGGAATTGCGGCACTGTCGGGAAAATGGCTTGTACCATTTCTTCATAAGCTGAAATTCGGTCAGCCTATCAAGGTAAAGGACGGTCCCGAATGGCACGCCAAAAAGCAGGGTACTCCTACAATGGGCGGCTTTATGTTCATTATATCAACAGTGCTTGCTTCTATGGGAAGCTATATGGCATACCGCATATGGGCAGGTATTGACTCTCTCGATATAGCGGCAAATAATCGATTTTTTCTGCTTCTCAGTGTTCTGATATTCTCTCTGCTGTTCGGATTTATCGGTTTTATTGATGACTACACAAAGGTAGTCCGTAAGAACAATGACGGTCTTACAGCAATTCAGAAGATTATTTTACAGACAATTTTCTCAGTGGGATTTCTTTTCGCTCTCCATATATTCGGTGGCGGAAGAACATCAATAAATCTCGGATTCTGGGAAAGTCCTGACCTGGGTATATTCTACTATATACTTATGTTTGCGGTGATTATTTACCTTACAAACGCAGTAAACCTCACCGACGGCGTTGACGGTCTCTGCGGCTCTGTAACATTCACAGCAATGCTTATTTATACCGTATGCTGTTCTATTCTTCTTGAAACTGAGCTTAGCATATTTACAATGGCTCTGGCTGGCGGATGTCTCGGCTTCCTTATGTGGAATCTCAATCCTGCTAAATGCTTTATGGGCGACACAGGTTCAATGTTCCTTGGTGCAGCTGTAACAGCTGTGGGACTTGTACTTCACAATCATATGCTTATGCTTCTTGTATCACTTGTTTATATCATAGAGGCACTTTCTGTTATGATACAGGTGACATATTTCAAGATTACAAAGAAGATATACGGTGAGGGAAGAAGAATTTTTAAGATGACTCCCATTCACCACCACTTTGAAATGAGCAAGTGGAGCGAATATAAAATAGTAATTTCATTTTCACTTACAGGTGCAGTTTTCGGCATACTGGGAATTGCCCTTGTTCTCGCATTCTGATATCAATCCATAATTCAGGGGGGAGTATATGTCTGCTTCGGCAAAAACAGTAAAAAAGACAAATAAGAAAAGCAAGACAGGCGGTCTTTTCAGAACGCTTTTCGGCGGCGGAAGAAACGGCGATATGAGCCTTTCGTTCTTTGCCTATGTTATGATACTTCTTGTTGTAGGACTGGTTATGATGTCCTCTGCAAGCTATGCTTGGGCGTACAGCGAATTCGGTGACGGACTTTACTATGCGAAAAATCAGGCTTTAAATGCAGGTGTTGGTTTTGTGGCTATGATATTCTTTATGAGGTTTGATTACCACAATTTCAAACAGCTTAAACTGCCCCTGTTCAAAAAATTCAACATTGCAGGAATATTCTATATTGCGGTAGCAATCCTCCTCATTGCCGTTCTTCTTATCGGTAATACTGAGGGCGGAGAAATGGGTGCGAAGCGCTGGATTGATATCGGACCTTTTAACTTACAGCCTTCTGAGGTTGCAAAGCTTGCTCTTATTGTATTCTTTGCCTACAGTATGGAAAATGACGGACAGAAGATGAATACTTTTAAGACAGGTATTCTGAAATATGCCGCATTCCTTGGTGTGTATGTACTGCTTATCGCTCTTGAAAAACATATTTCGGGTATTATCCTTGTTGGTACTATTGCCATTGCAATGATTCTCTGCGGCGGTGCAAACAAGCGTCAGTTTGTGGCACTTGGTACGATAGCTGTAGCGGCTGCGTCAGGGTTTATCTTCTGGCAGTATAACACCCCCGGAAGCTATGTTCAAGCACGTATCAATGCTTGGCTTCACCCCTTTGAGGATGTTTTAGGCGACTCCTGGCAGACTGCCAATTCACTTATTGCTATCGGTTCGGGAGGACTTTTCGGTCTCGGACTTGGTAACTCCCGACAGAAATATCTTTACCTCCCCGAAACAAAGAATGACTTCGTTTTCCCCATTGTTTGTGAGGAAATCGGCTTTGTTGGCGCATTGGCGATTATCATTGTATTCTTCCTCCTTGTGGTGGAGGGATATTCCATAGCAGTACGCTGCAAGGACCGCTTTGGTATGCTTCTTGCGGTTGGTATAACAACACAGATAGGCATACAGACAGTTCTAAATCTTGCCGTTGTAAGCAATCTGATACCCAATACAGGTATCAGCCTGCCATTTTTCAGCTACGGCGGAACGGCGTTGATTATGCAGCTGGTGGAAATGGGAATTATGCTGAACATTTCACAGCACAGATATTATCCTGCCGAAAAGAAAGCGGCAGAAACAAATAAGGAGCAAATATGAGAGTATTGATTTCCTGCGGCGGCACAGGCGGACACATCAACCCTGGCTTAGCCATTGCAGATATAATAAAATCAAAATATCCCGATACGGAATTCCTGTTTGCAGGAACTCCAAACGGTATGGAGTCAAAGCTTGTGCCACAGGCAGGCTATAAAATTGAGCCTATCAAGGTTGCAGGCTTTCAGAGAAGCCTTTCTCTTGAAAATATCGGCAGAAATGCAAAGGCAATTGCCTACCTTATTACATCAGGTAAGAGAGCGAAGGAGATAATCAAGGGCTTCAATCCTGATATTGCTATTGGTACAGGCGGATATGCCGCAGGCCCTGTAATCCGCAAGGCGGCAAGAATGGGTATTCCCACAGCTATTCATGAGCAGAACGCTTACCCTGGTGTTACAAACAGACTTCTTTCTAAAGAAGTTGATTACGTTATGCTGACCGTTAAAGAGGCTCTTGATTTTATGGATAAGAGCAAATTCCGCCACAGCGTTACAGGACTTCCCGTCCGCAGCAGCATCAACAACAAGCTGACAAAGGCGGAGGCAAGAAAAAAGCTTGGCTTCAACGATGATTTTACCATACTTTCCTTTGGCGGAAGTCTTGGTGCAGGCTGTATAAACGAAACTATGACTGAGGCTATAAAATGGCATCAGAGTAAGGGATTGGCGATTAACCATATCCACGGTTACGGCGGTATGGGAAAAGATACCTTCCCACAGGCGATGAAAGCGGCAGGAATTCCGCTGAAAAGCAATCGTCTGCGTATTACCGAGTATATCACCGATATGGATGTATGTCTTGCGGCGGCTGACCTTGTGGTATGCCGTTCAGGAGCTTCAACTCTTGCAGAACTTGAAGCTGCAGGAAAGGCTTCTATACTTATACCCTCACCTATAGTTGCAGGAAATCATCAGTATCATAATGCTATGGTTCTTGGAAAAGCAGGGGCAGCAGAGGTTATCGAGCAGAAAGACGCTTCTCCTGAAAGAATTATTTCCGAAATTGAAAAGCTCTATGAAAATAAGGCTAAAGTGGAGGTAATGTCCGCAAGCGCAAAGGGACTTCATCTCACTGATACAAATGAGCGAATACTTGCCGTTATAGAGGAACTTATCAAAAAGTAACCAACTTCCGCCCCTTTGCATACTATGGGTATGTGAGGTGGTGGTATGCAGAAGTTTATTATTACAGGAGGAAATCGGCTTAACGGAGAAATTGAGCTTCAGGGCAGCAAGAACAGTGCTCTTCCCATTATGGCGGCGGCGTTTCTTGCAAAGGGCAAGTGTACCCTTGAAAGCTGCCCGAATCTTACAGATGTCTATTCGGCCGCAAGAATTCTCAACAGTCTTGGCAGTAAGTGCAGTATTACAGGAAATCTGGCTGAAATTGACTCAACGGCAGCCAGCGGAAGCAAGATATCCGAAACCCTTATGCGTGAGATGCGTTCTTCCATAATGTTTATGGGAGCAATTCTCGGCAGAATGGGGGAGTGTACGTTCAGTATCCCCGGTGGGTGCGAGCTTGGTCCTCGTCCCATTGATATGCACCTTGCAGCTCTTTCAAAAATGGGTGCCGAAATCACCGATATCAACGGAGAAATAACCTGTCGTATGCCAAAGGGCAGGGGACGCGGTGCGAAAATTTCTCTGTCATTTCCCTCAGTGGGAGCAACAGAGAATATTATCCTCTGCGCTGTTCTTGCAGAGGGTGAAACAGTTATAAACAATGCCGCAAGAGAGCCTGAAATATGCGATATGTGTCGTTTTCTCCGCAGGTGCGGGGCTAAGATAAATGGTGACGGCGAAAGCCGTATTGTTGTTGAGGGCGTTGAAAATCTTCACGGCTGTGAATACCGCATAATGCCCGACAGAATTGCAGGTGCAACATATCTTGCTATGACAGCGGCGGCAGGCGGCGCAATGATACTTAAAAATGCCTGTATAGCTGAAATGGAGCCTTTTATTTCTGTTTTGGAACAGACGGGCTGCTTTATATGTGCCGCTGATAACAGAATATACCTCCGCAGAGGGGGAAGGCTGAAAGCAATCCGCGACAGGATAAGGACAATGCCGCATCCTGGATTCCCTACAGACGCACAGGCTGTTCTTATGGCGGCTCTTGCAACTGCTGATGGTACCAGCGTTTTTGAGGAAAATATTTTTGATTGCCGTTACAGACATACTGACGCTCTTATCAAAATGGGGGCAGATATCCAGGTTATGGGCAAAGCGGCGGTTATCCGCGGTGTGAAGCGGCTTCACGGTGCCGATGTGGAGGCTACCGACCTTCGAGGCGGTGCAGCTATGGCAGTAGCAGCAGTTGGTGCAGAGGGTATAACACGGATAAGTTGTATTTCCCACATTGACAGAGGCTATGAAAATTTTGAGGATGTAATAACATCGCTGGGCGGAAGAATTCGCAGGGAGTAGCCTCTCCCTGCTTTCCGCGGCAGAGGAGAAAAAGATATGAATGATGTAGAAAAAACCAAGATAGAAAGGACTAACAGCGGAAAACGTATGCGGCGGCGTAAGCGTATGATGAGCGTATATGTTTTCATTGTAGTAGTAATTGTTCTTACAGTTGGTATTACGATGTGCTTTACTTTCCTGTTCAACATAGACAGAATAGTTGTTTCCGGAGAGTCTGAGGACTACACAAGCCTGCAGATTGTAGAGGCTTCGGAAATCAACGCAGGGGACAATATGCTTCGCCTTGATGCAAAAAAGGCGGCACAAAATATACTGGACAAGCTGACTTACGTGGAAACAGCAGAAGTAGGCAGAGATTTTCCCTCAACGCTTCGTATAACAGTTACAAGATGTATTCCTGGATTTAACGTTCGTTATGACGGAGGTGTGCTTCTTCTGAGCCGTAAGGGAAAAATTCTTTCCGATGGCGAGGTTTATACGGATATTGAAAAAATACCGATAATCAACGGCTATGCCCCATCTGAAAAGACAATCGGAGCAATGGCAGCATCTGAAAATCCCAATAAGGATGAGGCTTTTTCCCAGTTTGTGAAGCGTTTTGAAAGTGAAAAATGTGATGATATCTCCGTTGTAGACCTTTCAAATGAGTATGACATTGTTGTGACTTATCGCAATGGTATGATATTCAGAATGGGAAACTGGAGCGATGTTGACTACAAGCTTGACCTTGCGGAAGAAGTTATGGAAGATGAATCCATAAGCGGTAAAAAGGGATTTATAACAATGGTTGGCAAGAATCAGTGCAGTTTTCGAAGCAGTGGAGAGCAGGAAGTTGTTACAGAAGCGGCTACAACAGCTGTAACTGATGCCCTCGGACAGCCCGTTACGGAAACTACAGTAACTACTATAGCGGCGGAGACTTTCGGCTTCTGATTGACGCTGTTAAAAATAACAAAAGCACGATGCAAAAAAGCGTATTTGATTATGCAAAGTGTAGAAATTTAAAAAAATAGCTGTTTGACTTGCAATAATGAGTAAAATATGATAAAATGATAAGTGTATTTATAGCTTATTTTGAAGTGACATAGAATAATTAAGGAGGAGTTTCAAAATGTCAGATTTTAATTATGAGGAAGCAATGGAACCCGATGTTAATATAAAAGTTATAGGTGTCGGCGGCGGCGGCGGAAATGCCGTTAACTGTATGGTAGAGTCAGGTGTAAGCAATATTGAGTATATTGCAGTAAATACTGATGCTAAGGCTCTTAACAAGTCTAAGGCTACCACAAGAATTCCGATTGGTGCAAAGCTCACAAAGGGCAGAGGTGCAGGAAATAAGCCTGAAATCGGCCAGAGAAGCGCTGAGGAAAACAGAGATGAAATCGAAGCACATCTCAAAGGTGCTGATATGATATTCATTACAGCAGGTATGGGCGGCGGAACAGGTACAGGTGCTGCTCCTGTTGTAGCAAAGATTGCTAAGGAAATGGATATTCTCACAGTTGCTGTTGTTACAAAGCCTTTCCTTTTTGAGAGAGAGCAGAAAATGGCACAGGCTGAGAGAGGTATCACAGAGCTTAGAAAGTACGTTGATTCCCTTATCGTTATCCCTAACGAGAAGCTTCTCGAGGGTAAACAGCAGCTCACTATGAAGCAGTCATTCTCCCTTTCAGATGACATTCTCAAAACAGGTGTAAAGAGTATTTCTGACCTTATCGTTGAGGAAGGCTACATAAACCTTGATTTTGCCGATGTTTCCACAATTATGAGAGGTGCAGGATACGCTCATATGGCTATCGGTCACGGTTCAGGTAAGGACAAGGCTAAGGAGGCTGCAAACGCAGTTATCACAAGCCCACTCCTCGAAACATCTATTTCAGGTGCAAAGAGACTTCTTATCAATATCGCTATGTCTGAAGATATTCTTTCTTCTGATGTTGACGCAGCGACAAAGATGATTACAGATACAGCTTCTGAGGACGTAGAGTTCATCTTCGGTACTGCATTCAAGGAAGATATGCAGGATGAGATGACAATTACAGTTATCGCAGCAGGCTTTGACGACCCTGAGGGTGGTTCTGTATCACGCGCTGCAGCTGAGGATGAAGAAGTTATCAAGATTGATAATCCTCTTATCGACGGACTTGGAATCGGTGAGACAAATGCAAAGCCACAGTCTGCTAATGACTACGACCTTGATGATATTCTCAAAATTCTTGGTTCATAATCGGACTTAAAGCATAATATGATGATTAAAGGGTATCGGGTTTTGTACTCGATACCCTTGTTTTTTGATATGTTGTGCAATGTAACTAATTTTAGGTTCGAAAATTCAGTATTTATAACAATTGAATGAAAATTGAAAATATGTTATAATTGAAATAAGGCATATTGTCGATTAATTTTTATCCGCAGTATCTGCGGGGAATGGAGCATAACCTATGGAACAGCCAAATGTTTTAAGAGAAACGAAAATGGGTCAGAAAGGTTTCGTCAAAGAAGACGTATTGATGTACCTTGATGAGTTGAATTCCAGAATTGATGAACTGAAAAAACAGAATGAGCAGGCAAGCGGTAGTCAGCCTGCCGATTCACAGGAAATTATTAAATACAGAAATCAGATTGATAATTTACAGGAAAAGCTTAACGCTTCAAACAACGCACTCAGACTCGCAAAGAAGGAGAATGAGGAACTTCAGCAGCAGATTTCCAAGCTGAAGGCAGGCGGAGCAGCTCCCGCTGCAGGCGGTGCTGCTAACGTTGACGCACAGACAAAGGCTGCTCTTGAAGCTGCTAAGAAGGAAATTGATTCACTCAGAGCTCAGCTTAAGGCTGCAAATGAGAAGTCATCTGCACCAGCAGCATCTGCTGCACCTGCACAGGCTGATAATTCTGCACTGGAGGCTGCTAAGAAGGAAATCGATACACTCAAGGCTCAGCTTAAGGCATCCGAGGATAAGGCTGTTGAGGCTGCAAAGAATATCAGTAATGATAACAATTCAGCTGAGGAGCTTGCTAAGGTTAAGCAGGAAGTTGAAAAGGTTACAGCTGATCTGAAATCTAAGGCTGATGAGCTTGACAACGTTAAGAAGAGCATTGCTGAGAAGGATGCTAAGATTGACGAGCTTACAAAGGCAAGCGAAGAAGCTGCTAAGAAGGATGAGGAAATCTCCAGACTTAATGCAGAAATCGTTGACCTCAAGGCTAATGCAAATAACCCTGCAGCAATTATGGGTTCACTTTTCGCAGAGGCTCAGAGAACTGTTTCTCAGCTTAAGTTACAGGCAGAGCAGGAAGCTAACCAGACTACTAAGGAAGCAGAGGATAAGGCTGCTGCTGTAGTTCGTGAGGCTAATGCAACTGCTGATAAGACAATCAGAGAGGCTAACACTGTGGCTGAAAAGACAATCACAGAGGCTAACCTCAAGGCTAAGATGACTGTTGAAGACGCTAACACAAAGGCTGGCAAAATCAACGAGATGTCTACTACTGTACGTTCAATGCTTCTTAACGAAATTGAGAGCGTAAACAGCAAGTTCAACGACATTACATCTTCACTTATGAAGCTCACAGGTCAGGCTACTGACAGAATGAACGATGCACAGAATATTATCAGCGAGGCTAAGAAGGCTGTTGCTCCCTCTGAGGATAACAGCGTAAAGCTTGCAGAGGCTCCCAAGGCTGATTTCTCAGCTGCAAAGGCTCCTACAGCTGCAATGTCAAAGCCTGAGAACAAGCCCGCTGAAAACGGTGATCCATTCTCAAGAGTAGCTGGCGGTTCATATAACAGCAGAGCTAACACAAACAGCTTCAATAATAACAAGCCTGCGTCTAGCCCTGCACCTTCCCACGATGTATCCAAGCAGGCTCCCAAGAAGCCTGTAAGCAACTTTAACTTTGATATGTCAGACCTTTTAAAGGCTGCTGAGGAAGAGGCTGCTAAGGAAGACCAGTAAAAAACATAAGCAATGCGGCAATTGCGGCATTGTATAGAGTATCCTACAGCTCACTATGAGCTGTAGGTGGTACTCTTTAAAATAAAACCTAAAACAGCGATTGTGGTGGATATCTTGCTTAATCTGGATTTAAAATTGAATGAATTCTGTGGAAAAACCGATGAGGAGCTTGTCGTACTTGCCAAAAGCAATAGATTTGCGGCAGATGCCCTTGTTTTACGTTTTTCAAGACTGATTTTTATAAAAGCGGAAATTTTTTCATCCCATAGTGCCGATTGTGACGATTTTCGTCAGGAAGGGTTAATGGGGTTGCTTAATGCTATTTCCTCCTATAATCCAGAAAGAGCTGTAAAATTTTCAACTTTTGCTGAGGTGTGTATTGTAAACAGAATGAAATCTTATGCGACTAAAATGAAGTTAAAGTCGTGTAATGTTATTAGTTTTGATGACCTTCCAGATGATATAGCTTCACAGGAGGAAAGTCCTGAAAATATCTGTATCAATAAAGAGCTTTTTTCTGAATTATGGCGTACTGTTGACAGCAAGCTCTCCGATTTGGAAAGACAAGCTTTTGAACTTTATATACAGGGAGAGTCGTACAGCGATATTTCCAGAATAATCGGCATATCTGAGAGTTCTGCGGCAAATGCTGTGCAAAGAGCAAAGAGTAAAATACGTAAGGGTTTCAGTTCTGCTTCGTTGGATAATTCCTGATGAAATTCAGGTATATGCAGCAGAAAACAGTATATAATGACCGTGTAGCTTAAAAAGAGCGTTGTTTATCATCATGATATATCAAAGGTGTCGGTGTAAGTCCGACCGGGGTACAATAATTAAGCGAGGTATATTAAAATGTACGAAGACAAGACATTAGTCTGCAAGGAGTGTGGCAACGAGTTCATTTTCTCCGCAGGCGAGCAGGAGTTCTATGCAGAAAAGGGCCTTACAAATGAGCCTCAGAGATGCAAGAGCTGTCGTGACGCAAGAAAAAATGCAACAAGAGGCGAGCGAGTATTCTTTACAGGCGTTTGTGCAACTTGCGGCGGCGAAGCAAAGGTTCCTTTCGAGCCTAAGGACGGCAGACCTGTTTACTGCAGTGACTGCTTTGCAAAGCTCAATCAGGACTAATTTGTTGACTTAGTTTACAAATTGAAGGTGGTTTATGTGGCTTTCCCCTGTAATCGGGGAAAGCAGCCATTTCATTAAGCGGAAAACGGTGGAATATCCGCAATTCGCACCAATTTTGAAAGGATGTAAATTATGGAAATTACAAAAAATACTATCATCGGCGATATTCTTGACGCTGATTTTGAAGTTGCTCCCTATTTTCTTGAAATGGGTATGCACTGCCTTGGCTGCCCTGCTTCAAGAGGCGAAACAATTGAGGAGGCTTGTGCTGTTCACGGTACAAATGCCGATGAATTGGTTGCAAAGCTGAACGAGCATTTTGCTAAGAAAGCTTGATTTACTGCGGCGTGCTGATTTTTCGGCACGCTTTATTTTTTGAATGGAGACTTATATATGCTTGATAATAGACTAAAAATGTGCGCTGATATGATAAGCGGCGATGGTATAGTATGCGACGTAGGAACAGACCACGCACTTCTTGCGGCTTATCTGATAACTACAGGCAAATGCGAAAAAGTAATTGCCTCTGATATAAATGAAGGTCCACTGGAATCTGCACGCAAAACTGTTGAAAAGTACGGTATATCGGAAAAAGTTGACCTTGTGTTGTCTGACGGACTGAAAAATGTGAACGGCGAGGGCGTGACCGATATCGTTATTGCAGGTATGGGCGGCGAGACGATAGCGAAAATTCTTGGCGAGTGTGAATTTGAATTGGACGGTATTCGTCTGATTTTACAGCCTATGACAAAGGCTGAGGTCCTTCGGAAGTGGCTTACAGACTATGGATTTAAAATAGTTTCCGAAAATGGTGTTGCTGAGGGTGAAAAGTTGTATACGGTTATAACAGCTACAGCTATGCCTGGTTGTGAGTCTCTGACTGAGTTTGAAGCACTTCGCGGTTTTTTCAGTGATGATGACGAAATCGGCAGAAAAATTCGTCAGAAAGAGTCTGAAAGGCTGCTGAAAGTTAGCGAATCGCTGAAAAAAGCAGGTAAGGAAAATGATGCGGTTCATTATGCGGCTATGGCTAATCGTATGGTTGATGGCAGTAAATCTGTTCGCATAAGCGACGTTTACTCATTCCTTGACGAGAGATACCCCCTTTCATTGCAGGAAAGCTGGGACAATTCTGGATATATTGTTGAATCAGAGAGTGATAGCTGTTCAAAGATAGTACTTACCCTTGATATAACAAATGATGCTGTTGATGAATCAGTTTACAAAAAGGCTGACCTTATTATTTCTCATCACCCTGTTATTTTCAATCCTCTGAAAAAAATACAGGCGAATACTCCTGTTTATAAGCTCGTTAGAAGCGGTATTGGTGCAATTTGCATGCACACTAATCTTGACATTGCCGAGGGTGGTACAAACACGGTTATCGTGAGAAAAATTGCTGAAAAGCTTGATATATCCGCAAATATTGAACCTCTGGACGAGTCAGGACTGGGATGTATTATTGAACTTGAAAATGTGGTGGATTGTGTCCGTATAGCAGAAATTCTTAAAGAAATTTTTGATATTGAACGTATAAAAATGAGTATGTATGGCGAATTTATCTTATCAAAAATTGCGGTTTGTTCAGGTTCTGGCGGCTCGTTATGGAAACTGGCAAAAGCAAAGGGGTGTGATGCTCTGATAACAGGCGACGTAAAGCATGATGTCTGGATTGACGCAAATAACAGCAAGTTCACGATAATTGACTGCGGTCATTTCCATACAGAAAATATTGTTTTATGGGAACTTCGTCGTGTTTTAGAGGAAAAGTTTCCTATGCTTGATATAGAAATTGCAGAATCCACAACAGACCCCTGTGAATATTATTGAGGTGTAAAATGAGTATATTTGTATGCCCTGTATGCGGCGAAAAGCTTGAAATATCTGGGAAATCCTACATTTGTTCAAATCGGCATACATTCGATATGGCGAAAAGCGGTTATGTAAATCTATTGCCTACGAATAATAGCGGCACTGTTCACGGGGATAATAAACTTATGCTTAGGGCAAGGCGTGAATTCCTTGAAAAAGGCTACTATAAGCCACTTTGTGATGCCGTGTGCAGTACTATTGCTAAATATTGCGGTAATGGCTCTATAATACTCGACGCTGGATGCGGAGAGGGATATTATACAACTGCTGTTAAGGCAATGTTTGACAAGTCAAATATTGCGGTGGATATGTACGGAATTGACATATCTAAGGATGCGGTAGATATGGCGGCAAAACGAAAATCCGGAGTTAATTTTGCTGCGGCAAGCGTGTTTCACATCCCTGTAATGACGGAAAGCTGCGATATTCTGCTTACTATGTTTGCTCCCTACTGCGGCGAGGAGTATCGACGAGTACTGAAAAAAGACGGCATTATGATTATGGCTATACCATCGGAAAATCATCTGTGGGAGTTGAAAAGCAAAATATACGACACTCCATATAAAAATGAGGTCAAGGATTATACTCTTGAAGGATTTGAATTTTTAGGTGCTGAAAAGATAGGTTATACAATGGAAATTCCTGAAAATTCGGACATTTTAAGCCTTTTTTCGATGACTCCTTACTATTATAAAACGGGGAAAATAGAACAACAGAGGCTCAATGAGCTGAAATCGCTGGTTACACAAGCTGATTTTGAGCTTCTGACCTACAAAAAAACAGCAAAGGATTGATTTTATGGCTCTTGACGGAGCATTTCTCTATGCAGTAAAAAATGAGCTTATGCAACTGATTGGCGGACGAGTTGAAAAAGTGTTTCAACCCTCCCGTGAGGAAATCGTTATATTCATACGAACAAAGCAAGGCAGCAAAAAGCTCTATATATCGGCAAATGCGGGTAGTGCAAGGGTGCATATAACCGAAAAACAGCCCGATAATCCTCAGACACCGCCAATGTTTTGTATGCTTATGCGTAAAAAACTGGGCAGCGGAAAGCTGATTGCAATTCGACAGGACGGTCTGGAGCGAATACTCTTTCTTGATTTTGAGTGCATCAACGAGTTGGGCGACCTTGTGACGGTCACTATCGCTTGTGAGATTATGGGACGATGTTCAAACCTGATTATTATCGGAGAGAACGGTAAAATAATCGACAGTATCAAACGAGTTGACGAGGATATGTCCCGTGAGCGACTTGTGCTTCCAGGTATGCAGTACACGCTGCCACCACGCGATGACAGAATGAATTTTCTCTCGGCAGAGCCAGAGGAAATTGTGGAACGGTTGAGGGCGACAAATCCTGCGGAACTATCAAAGGCTCTGATTCGGATATTTGAAGGAATATCGCCAATTCTTGCCCGTGAATGGGCGTATTTTGCAGGCAGGGGAGTATACCTTCAGAGTGATACGATTGATGGTGATTACCTCGACAGATTGCTGTATATTGTCAAGAAAACCAAGCAGCAGCTTACTTCGGGAGAATGTTGTTTTTCCGCTGCAAGTACGAAAGAGGGAATGCTGAAAGATTTTTCTTTTATCCGACTTAATCAATTCGGTAATCTTATGCTGACGAAAGAATTATCGTCCGCATCAGAATTACTTGACTATTTCTACTACGAAAGAGATAGGGCAGTGCGCACAAAACAGCGTGCCAACGACCTTTTCAAGCTTCTTGTCAATCTGACGGAGCGTACTTCAAGGCGAATTCTTGCCCAGCGTGAGGAACTTGCAGCTTGCGCCGAAAAGGAGCATTTCAAGCTCTGCGGCGATATAATTTCAGCCAATATGTACGCTGTTCAAAAGGGCGATACATCGCTGACTGCTGATAATTTCTATGCTGAGGGTTGTCCGAAAATCACAATTGAACTGGACTCAAGGAAATCACCATCACAGAATGCACAGTACTACTATAACGAGTATAAAAAATGTGTAACTGCGGAGGGAATGCTGACTGTTCAGATTGAAAAGGGAGAGGAAGAATTACAGTATCTGGAAAGTGTTTTCGATGCTCTCACCCGTGCTGATTCCGAGAATGACATTATTCAGTTGCGCCTTGAACTGCGCGAGCAGGGATATATAAAATCCTCTGGAAGTAAAACAAAACCGCCTAAGGCTCTGCCGCCTCTTGAATATAAATCAAGTGACGGATATACGATTTTAGTGGGCAGAAACAATCATCAGAATGACCAGTTAACGATGAAATTTGCCGAAAAATCGGATATATGGCTGCATACGCAGACTATTACAGGCTCTCATGTTATCATTGTAACAGACGGAGAAACGCCGCCAGATAAGACGATTGAGGAAGCGGCAATAATCGCGGCATATAACAGCAAGGGCAGGGGATCAAATCTTGTTCCTGTTGACTACTGCCTTGCAAAATTTGTGAAAAAACCGTCGGGAGCAAAGCCTGGAAAGGTGATTTTTACAAACTACAAGACAGCTTTTGTAACACCCGATGAAGAATTAGTGAATAAGCTGAAAGTATAACGTGACTATGAAACTGAATGAAGATTTTTTTAATCGTGATGCCCTTGAGGTTGCTCCCGACCTTGTAGGCAAAATCATTGCCCGAAAGCTTGACGACGGTACAATTCTCCGTGAGCGCATTGCCGAAACTGAGGTATATCGCGGCGAGGAGGACTTAGGCTGTCACGCTTCAAAAGGGCGTACCAAGCGGACGGAGCTACTCTATGGTGAAAGCGGCATAATTTATGTCTATCTATGCTACGGTATGCATTGGTTGATGAACGTCATAACAGGGGAGAGAGGACATCCACAGGGTGTGCTTTTTCGCTGTGGTACGCTGAAAAACGGCCCTGCCAAGCTGACGAAATATCTGCAGATTGACGGCAGCTTCAATGGTGAAAAAATCTGCGGAAATGACCGTGTGTGGATTGAAGATGACGGATTCAGACCGGAAATTACGACTGCTCCCAGAGTAGGAATTGACTATGCGGGGGAGTACTGGAAGAATGTGAAATGGCGGTATATTGCGGAAAAGGAGTGATTGAGTGGATATCCGTGCTGTAGGTTGGAATTGCGTGTATGACAGTGACTATACCTTTTTTCAGCAAGGGGAAAGGGGAGTATATCTTCTTTTGCTTGCGCGGTCTGAGGTGTGCATCGGCAGCGAAATCATTTCTGCTAATAGCCTTGTAATATTTGACGGAAGCACAGATATTGTCTATTCCGCCGTAGGTGACAGCCTTATCTGCGACTGGATTTTATTTGATGCTGAGAATGATTCTGAAATGTCAGATATTGCCGATATACCGTATAATATGCCCTTGTTTCACACGGATTGGGAGTTTATCAGCCAGCTTATCAGCAACATAACAACGGAATTTTACTCAACCAACAATCGTAGGATTAAGATAATCGATTTTATGCTTAAAACGCTGATTATAAAGGCTTCTGAAAGAGGGGTTAACCGCGATATCATGCAATCTACCGCAGACCCACACTACAGTTCACTTATTGAGCTGAGAGAGAGGATATACCGCAATCCTCAGATGAAGTGGAATGTTGACACTATGGCGGCGGTGGTTAATATGTCACGCTCATATTTTCAGCATATTTACCGGGAGCTTTTCGGAGTTTCCTGTATGACTGATGTTATTAACGGAAAAATCGAGAAAGCGAAGGAAATTCTGAGCGAAACTGGTTGTACCATATCCCAGGTGGCAGCTATGTGTGGATATGACAACGAGGAGCATTTTATGCGTCAGTTCAAGAAAATAGTGGGAGTAACTCCTACGGGATACAGAAAAAACAAGTGAGTGAGGCGCAGTATGATAAAAAATTTTACAAAAGAGGATGCACAGGAGGTTTCCGAGCTTGTTGCTCTGACTCTTAGAACAACAAATATAAAGGATTATTCTGCAGAGCGTATTGAAGCCGATATTCTCATATTCAATGCTCAGTATCTCGTCAATCGTATGAGCTGGACGAATGGCTACGTTTATTGTGACGGTGAAAAAATCGTTGGCTGCGGCTTTATTGGTCCATACTGGGATAAAAAGGATGAAGCCTGTCTTTTTACATTTTTTGTTCACCCCGATTATCAGGGCAAGGGTATCGGCAGACAGCTTATAAATGCGGTTGAAAATGACGAATATTTCCTCCGTTCTAAGCGAATTGAGATACCTGCTTCTATAACAGCTGTTGAGTTTTATCGCAAATTCGGCTATGACTACAAAAACGGCATTACCGAGCCTGATGATGAACAGCTGATACGGCTGGAGAAGTTCAGAAATCTGTAAATTCTTGAAAATTTTTTTCACCTATTGACAAACCTCGACAAATATAGTATAATAAATCAGTACCTTATCAAGAGTGGCTGAGGAAACAGGTCCTATGAAGCCCGGCAACCTGCCTGAGAAATCAGCGCAACGGTGCCAAATCCTGCGGTATATCCGGAAGATGAGGAGCTGTGAATAAGTTCAATTCAGAGCGTCCCATTGAGGACGCTTTTTCATATTCTTCTCGGAAGTTTAATTCTATGGAGGTTAAATCAATGAAAAAAGTATTTTTCACATCGGAGTCAGTAACTGAGGGACATCCCGATAAAATCTGCGATCAGATTTCAGACGCTGTTCTCGACGCAATGCTTGAACAGGACGAAAATTCCCGTGTAGCCTGCGAAACAGTTGTTACAACAGGTATGATTATGTGTATGGGCGAAATTACAACAAAGGCAAAGGTGGACATCCCTAAGATTGCAAGACAGGTTGTAATGGAAATCGGCTATGACAGAGCAAAATACGGCTTTGATGCACACACTTGTGCTGTACTGACAACAATTGATGAGCAGTCCCCAGATATTGCTATGGGCGTAAATGAAGCTTATGAGTACCGCGAGGAAAACGGTGAAAGTGACGGTTTATCCAATGGTGCAGGCGACCAGGGAATTATGTTCGGATATGCCTGCAATGAAACTCCTGAGCTTATGCCCCTGCCTATTTCACTTGCACACAAGCTTTCATTGAAGCTTACTGAGGTGCGCAAGGACGGCACACTCCGTTATCTCCGCCCAGATGGAAAGTCACAGGTTACAGTTGAATATCACGACGACAAGGCTGTAAGAGTTGACGCTGTTGTTGTATCTTCACAGCATTCAGCTGATATTTCCCTTGACCAGCTTCGCCGCGATATTGAGGAATACGTAATTCGTACAGTTATCCCTGCTGAGCTTATGGACGAGAATACAAAGATATTCATTAATCCTACAGGACGCTTTGTTGTAGGCGGCCCACAGGGCGACAGCGGACTTACAGGACGTAAGATTATTGTTGATACATACGGCGGATATTCCCGTCACGGCGGCGGTGCATTCAGCGGAAAGGATCCTTCTAAGGTTGACCGTTCTGCAGCATATGCAGCACGTTATATCGCTAAAAACGTAGTTGCAGCAGGCCTTGCTGACAAGTGTGAAGTACAGCTTTCATACGCTATCGGCGTTGCAAAGCCTATCTCAATTCTTGTTGATACATTCGGCACAGGAAAGGCTGACGAGGCTGCTATTTCCGAGGCTGTAGCACAGACATTTGACCTCAGACCCTCTGCTATTGTAAATATGCTTGAGCTTAAAAAGCCACAGTATCGTCAGCTTGCGGCTTACGGCCATATGGGCAGAGAAGATTTAGGCGTTGCCTGGGAGAAAACAGACAAGGCTGACACACTCAGAAAAATCGTTCTCGGATAAAACGGCGATATGCCGTTAAACGGTGTAAGCTATGAAAAAATTACTGATAATTGCCGTTGCTGTTATAGCGGCGGCATTCAGTTCCTGTGAAAACTACAGGGACGGAATAGGCCTTGACCCGCCTCCTTTCGAGGAAGCGACAGAGGCTCCTACAGAATCTACAGAGGCTGTCTATGTGGATTTTTCAGAGATTGAATTTGAAGGATTCGACGGATATTCTGATTATCACGATTATTTTGACCATACTGATATATCAGAGTCAGATGATTATTCTGATGAAGTAATTCCTGATACAGTGGAGGAACAAACGGAAACTCCAACGGAGGAAACTACAGAAAATCCCACAGAGTCTGAAAAGACTGAGAAAAACGAGCCTGCTGCAACAACTGAAAAGCCGTCAAAGGAAAAGAAACCTGATCATAAAACGGCAGGATGTATAGAAGTGCCGTATAAGTCACAGGAGGATTATCCTACAGGCTGTGAGCTTGTCAGCACGTCAATGCTGCTGTCATATTACGGCTTTGAAATTGAGCCTATACAGCTTATTGAAGAGGGCTATATAAAATCCGTGCCGGTTGAACGTAAAGACGGTAAGCTTTACGGCGGCGATCCCGACAAGGTGTTTGTTGGCGATCCCAAGCAAACAACGGGTTATGGCTGTTATTCAGGTGTTGTGAAAATGTGCCTTGAAAAGTATCTGAAAGACGAGTTTTTCGATGTTTATTCTCTGAAGGGTATGACACTTTCTGATATCTGTTCTCAGTATATTGACTTCGGTCAGCCTGTAATAATATGGGCGACTATAGATATGAAACCACTGGAGGAGAAGGAAAATTCCACCTGGATAATCGAGGATACGGGCGAGGAGTTCAAATGGCTGTCTAACGAGCATTGTATGGTGCTTGTGGGATATGACGATGAATATTATTACATCCACGACCCACAGAAAAAGGCATATACTAAGTATAAACGGAGCGATGTTGAAAAACGCTTCAAGGAAATGGGCAGTCAGGCTGTTACCATTATATCCTGGTAGTTATTGCTATGTACAATAATCTTTAATTTTGGAGATTTTTGTACATAGCTTTTTTATAATGTGAAAAAACATCATAAATATGATAAGATAATGCATATAAAATCCGTTGACTTTGTGAAAATGATATGATATAATTAAATTAATGTAAACATAGGGAATTTGTACATAATTTGTATATATTAACAATGTTCTCTGTGTAACTGAACAAAATCATTAAGGGATATTTTAAAGGAGGAATTGATTATTATGAAGATCAAAAAGCTCATAAGCGGACTCACCTCAGCAGCCCTTTCGCTTTCTGCATTTGCAGGTATCGGAATTTCACCACAGAATTCTGTTACTGCACAGGCAGCAGGCGGTAACTGGAAATTTGACCTGGGAGGCTCGGGTGCAGCAAGCGGCTATACCGGAGTTTCCGCAGCAGATGGTTACAGTGCTTCAAAGGGTTACGGATTTACAAGCACAGGCAATGTATCAAACGTTGCAGCTAAAGGCTCAGGAGCTTATGCTGATGCTGTACAGTTCAACAACACAGCTTCAAGTAACGTATTCAAGGTGGATTTGCCAAAGGGAACATATGAAGTAAAGGTTGTAACAGGAAACGTATCGCGTACAACAATTAACATTGAGGGTATTCCTCAGATGATTAACCTTACAGGCAACAACGCTGTTGAAACAATACAGATACCTGTAACAGACGGCAGTCTTGAAGTTCAGGCAACTGCAGGAAAGTCTGGAACAGCTTTCTCAATCTCTGCTATCGAAGTAACACAAATCAACACAACAGGAGAAACTGATCCTACAATATGGATCTGCGGTGACTCTACAGTTGCGAGCTATTACAATGTGTCTGATGCATCGCAGCACGGCTGGGGACAGTTCCTTGGCGATTATATTGACAGCGATTACTGGCAGGTACGCAATCTGGCAGCATCGGGACAGTATGCAAAGGGCTTTGTTGATGCAGGTCAGTTCAAGCCCGTTGAGTATTATGGCAAGGCAGGAGATGTTTATATCATCTCAATCGGTATCAACGATACAAACTATTCCGATAAGGACGAATATTATAAAGTAGTTACCGATATGGTAAAAAGCTCCAAGGCCAAGGGTATTGAGGTTATCCTTGTAAAACAGCAGGGCAGACGCGGCGATCTCCAGAAAAATCCTCTCCTCAGCAGCCGTTGGTTTGCAGGACAGCTTGACCAGATAGGCAAAGAGCAGAACGTTGAGGTTATGGATCTCTTCAAGGCATGGCAGGATTTCGGCGTTGGTGTAGGCTATAACGGTATGGCTGAGTACTATGCTACAAAGAATGACGGTACAGCCGATGATCTCCACCAGAGCATGAAGGGTGCAAAGAAGCTTGCAGAGCTTGTTGCAAAGCTCCACGATTTCAAGGCAGCAGGCGGCACAACAACACCTCCCACAACAACTCCTCCTGAAAGCTCGCTTACAGCTGAGGTATTTGACGAAAGCGTAACATATTCATTCAAAAACGTAAACAGCGGACTTTATATGGAAGTTGCTGACGCTAAGGCTGAAAGCGGTGCAAACGTACAGCAGTGGGGCAAGGACGGCAACGCTGCACACAATGTATGGAAACTTGATTCCGCAGGCGACGGCTACTACTATATCTATTCCGCACTTTCAAATGATATAGTTCTTGACGTTGCAGGAAATAAGGCGACAAACGGACAGAATGTGGGAATGTACGTATTAAAGGAAAGTGATAATCAGAAGTTCAAGTTCACAAAGAACGCTGACGGTTCATATAAAATCCGTACAAAGGTTTCGGGCGATGCTTCCGCAGTTGAGGTTGAAAGTGCTTACACAAATGCAGGCGCAAATATACAGCAGTGGGAAGTAAATGGTGCAAATTGTCAGGACTGGATAATTGAAAAGGCAGTAATTTCAGAAGCTCCTACAACACAGCCTCCGGCAACTGAGCCTCCTGTAACAAATCCCCCTGCAACTGAGCCACCTGCACAGGATTACGTATACTATGGTGACGCAAACTGTGACGGCGGAGTAACAATGGCTGACGCAGCTGCTATATTCCAGTATCTTGGAAATCAGGATAAGTATAATCTCTCAGTACAGGGAAGAAAGAATGCAGATGTTACAGGCAGCGGTGTTACAGCAGATGATGCTATATTCATCCAGAAGGTGCTTGCAGGACTTGAGACACTTCCCGAATATAAGCCCCCTGTAATAACTACACCAACTACCACAACTACTACAGATTCACGATATTTTGCCGTTGACCAGACCTGGACAATGGGAGTTACAGAAACAACAAACGAGGGCTTTACAAAAGCTGAGGGATACGTAAACCTCAACAACGAGCTTGACAGCGAAATCACATTTACAGTAAATGTTCCCGAAAAGGGCAACTATCATACTCATATCCGCTTTGCTAACGGTTCTGCCAATGACCGTAAGATGAAAGTATATGTAAACGGTGACAAGAACAATTACTGGATGCAGTCCTTTACAAGCACAACAGCTTGGACAGAATGGACAGAATTCGGAATAGTACTCCCTCTCAACGCAGGAAAGAACACAATCCAGTTTGTATCTGCTACAGCCGAGGGCGGTCCTAACCTTGACTATATCAGACTGACTCTTACAGATGAGCCTTATGCAGAGGTATATGATCCCTCATCAGAGCAGAAGCCTGTAGTAAGCTCCAAGCCTACAATATTTATAGCAGGCGATTCCACAGTACAGAGCTATAAGGCATCATATGCGCCTCAGCAGGGTTGGGGATATTATCTCCAGGATTATTTCAACGATAATGTATCAGTATCAAATCAGGCACTTGCAGGACGTTCCACAAAGAAGTTTTATGACGAGGGCAGATGGCAGACAATAGTTGACAGCCTTAAAGAGGGCGACTACGTAATGATTCAGTTTGCAATCAACGACGCGGGAAAGGCAAATGCTGATAGATACGCTCCCACCTGCGGAAACGTTAACAATCCCTCAGCAGGTTCCTACGAGTGGTATATGACTGAATTTATCAAGACAGCTAAGGAAAAGGGAGCAACTCCCATACTTGTGACAACTGTTATCGGTATGAAGGCTTATTCAAATGGTAAATTTGTGAACAGCTATACAAATTACAACGATGCCTGCAAACAGCTTTCAGCGAAATACAGCGTACCCTGCATTGACCTTAATACAATTATGGTGAATCATTATAATTCTGTAGGATATGATACAGCAAAGAGCTACCACCTTATGGGTGCAGTTTCAGGTTCAACAGACGGCACACACTTCTGCGAAAAGGGTGCAAACATTGTAGCCGGACTTGTAGCAAAGGACGTAAAATCACAGGGATTTGCAGGTCTTGCAGAGAACCTGAAATAAATTTTTGAAATTTTTTGGATTTTTTTTGAAAAAAGGCTTGCAATTTCCAAAACTATGTGTTATAATATTAATGTTGCTATTTTAGAAGCTTATTTAGCTTTGTAAAAGCTATGATTTAAGGTAAGGAGGTGCAGCCTGATGGCAAAGTGCAGTATTTGCGGAAAGGGAGTTACATTCGGAATCAAGGTTTCTCACTCTCACAGACGCACAAACAGAACATGGAAGCCTAATGTAAAGCGCGTTAAGGCTATCGTCAAGGGTACTCCTTGTCATATCTACGCTTGCTCAAGATGCCTGCGTTCTGGTAAGGTTGAAAGAGCTTAATTACATTAAGAGAATTTAGGACAGTCTGCGGACTGTCCTTTATTTTTTGTAGGGAGCCGCAGAATTATGAAATTTTTGTGTAGTACTTGAAATATTCCTCATTTTGTAGTATAATAATATTAAGTATTATTTTGTGAGGTTTTGGATATGGATTATTCCCTTGAATTGATTATAAAATTTTTATCAAGAGCTTTGATGCTTCTGCTTGTTCTTCCTGTTATGAACTGTGCAAAGGGATTGGTTGCGAAGAAACAGGGAGATAACGCCGCTGAACAGTCAGGACGTATAACCCTTAATCCTATGGCACACCTTGATTTGCTCGGCTCTCTTATGATTATGCTCATAGGCTTCGGCTGGTCCAAGCCTATGCCTATAAATTATCTTCGTATGAGAAATACGAAAAAGGGCATAATTCTTGTAGCTCTGACAGGTCCCCTTGCTCTTTTCCTTATGTCAATTGTATGCCGCAATATCTCTGCTGCTGTTTTTGCATTTCTGGGCTATGAAAATCTTACAGTATGGGCAATTGCGTTCATTTTCTCAATGCTTTCAAGTATAAGCGTAAGTATTGGCGTGCTTCATCTTCTTCCTTTCCCCGGAATGGACGGTTTTATCCTGCTTTACTACCTTACAGGCAATAAATTTGCGGCTTGGTATCACAAAAATCAGAGAGCAATTGACCAGTATTCCTTCTATGTGTTTATGGGACTTATCCTCATAGGCAGACTTACAAACGGACTTATCGACCCCATCGGCTGGATTATCAATATATTTGACTGGCTTCTCAGCTGGACGACTATCTGGGCTAATTTTATATAACAATATGGCAGTAATAACATATAAACTGGAAAATTTTGAAGGTCCTCTTGATGTCCTCCTTGCTCTTATAACAAAGCATAAGCTGAATATCTACGATATTGAAATTTCAAAGCTTTTAGAGCAGTATCTCCTATTTATAGAGGAAGCCCATATGCAGAATTTAGAGCTTGCAGGGGAGTTCCTTGAAATGGCGGCAAGGCTCATATACATCAAGACAGCGGCACTTCTCCCAAAGCCTGAGGAAGCTGAACATCTGAAAAAGGAGCTGGAGGGCGAGCTTATAGAGCTTTCCTTGTGTAAGCTTGCGGCGGCGGCACTGGCAGAAAAGAACATCGGCGGAGATGTATTTGTCCGTCAGCCTATGGAAATTGAGGCCGATATGACATATACCCTTGTACACGAGCCGCAGGTACTTGTAAATGCCTATAATGGCATATCAGTGAAGAAGGTAAAACCCGAAAATAAGCGTATAAACATCGAAAACAAGATAAATTCCGTTGTAAAGCGACGTATAGTTCCCGTACTGACAAAGGTTGTCCACATTCTCCGTGAGCTTTATTCCACAGGGGAGTGTGCAATGGACAAGCTTTATGCAGGAGTTACCGACAGGTCGGAGCGAGTTGCTACATTCCTTGCAGTGCTGGAGCTTACACGCTTCGGCAGAATAAGCATAAGTGAGGACAACACCCTTGTATATTTCAAGGGAGATAAGAATAGAGAGGGGCGTAAGCGTTGGAAATCAAAGAGAAACTCGGAGCAATAGAGGCTGTACTCTTTGCAAGCGGCGAGCCTGTAGAGCTTTATCGCCTTGCAGAGGCAGTTGCCGTTGACGTGGGAACTCTGCCCTCTCTTATAAGGCTTATCAACGAGAGATACGATGACTACAACAGCGGTATCATCATAAAAAAGCTTGAAAGCAGTTATCAGATGTGCAGCCGCGAGGAGTATGCGCCTCAGATACGGCATGTGCTTGAAACTAAGAAGAATGTACCTCTTTCAAATGCGGCAATGGAAGCACTGACAATAATTGCTTATAATCAGCCTGTTTCTAAGGGATTTGTGGAAAACGTCAGAGGAGTTGACAGCTCATCTGTAGTGAACAATCTTGCGGAAAAGGGACTTATTGAGGAGGCAGGACGTCTTGACGTTCCAGGAAAGCCTGTAGTATACCGTACAACTCCCGTATTTCTGCGGAGTTTCGGACTTGCTTCTCTTGCGGAGCTGCCGCCTTTGTCCGATTTCAGGGAAAAGGAACAGCTTGAATTTGACTTGGATAACTGAAAAATCTATGTAAAGGGGCGGTGGAATGATCGTACTCAAAATATTGTTATGGATAATTCTTGCCCTGTTGGGAATTATCCTGCTGATACTTATAATGCCTGTGTCGGTAAGCGGAGGCTATATCGGCGGAAAGGTATCATACAGCGTAAAATTTGCATTTCTGCCTGTGTTTAACTCAAAGGGCAGCGGAATTGTGAATAAGCTCCTTGAATGGCGGAAGAAAAAGGCAGCTGCCAAAGGTGATGCCGATGACGACACCAAAGAGGACGACCTGAAAGATGATAAGCCAAAGACGGAAAATATTGAACAGGATAAGCCGAAAACGGAGGAATTATCATCTGATAAACCTGAAATACAGGAGGAAACGGCTGAAACTGCGGAGAATACTCCCGAAACTGAAACAGTTGAAGCGGAGGAGGTATCAGATACTCCTGAACAACCGCTGAAACCCGAAAAGCCTGAGCCTCTTGAAAAGCCTTCAAATAATGAGGAGGAGAAGAAATCAAAGCTTGAATTTATTCTCGGATTATGGGAGGCGGCTGACCGCCCCGTACTGAAAATATTCAAGGGAATTAAAATCAGCGAGCTTTATATTGATTTCTTTATAGCCAACGAGGACGCATACAAATGCGCATTGAACTATGGAAAAATCAGCGGTTGGCTGTACAATATAATAGCGTGGCTCAGCGTATTATTCAACGTAAAGCTGAAAACAGTTGATATAAACCCATTATTCGGGCAGAAAAAGAGTCAGTGGGATGTATCGCTGAAAATCAGTCTTTGCCTTATGACAATGGTTATTGCAGGAATTCAGTTCCTGATAATATATATATTCAGAGTATTAATCCCGTCTAAAAGACAATTAAAAAAAGCGAGGTAATAAATTATGGCTGCAGAAAAAAGATCTATAAATGAGGTTTTAGGCATCTCATTGGAAAAAATTAAGGAAATGGCTGATACAAGTGCAATTATCGGCGATCCTATCACAACTCCCGACGGTACAACAGTAATACCTGTTTCAAAGGTGTCCTACGGCTTTGCATCGGGCGGCTCAGACCTGCCCTCAAAGTATGATAAGGAGCTTTTCGGCGGCGGCGCAGGCGCTGGTGTAAGCATCAAGCCGGAGGGATTTCTCGTAATCTCACCGGACGGCTCCGTTAAAATGGTCGGTATGGATTCAGGCAGCGACCCAATCAGCTCTGCTGTTAACGCTGTTCCCGGAATTGTTGAAAAGGTACAGGCATTCCTTGCAAAGAGAAAGGGCGGCGAGTCAACAGAAGATTCTGCCGATGTAACTATCAGCGACTAAAGAGAATCTCTTAATTTATCGCATAAAACAGGACATTTCCGCATATTAATCAGTGGAGGTGTCTGTATGAAGAAAATTTTTGCTCTTATTGCCGCAGTTGGTTGTATTCTGACCGTGGATATACCTGTGGCTTATGCTGAAAATATTGAGGTGTCTGCAAAGGCGGCGGTGGTTGTTTCGGCCGATACAGGGGAGATTATATACTCTAAAAACAGCGGAGAAAAGCTCCCTATGGCAAGTACCACCAAGATTATGTCCGCACTTCTATGCCTTGAAAGCGGCGATTTATACGAGCCGTTTACGGTGGATTCCGACGCTATTAAAGTCGAGGGTTCATCTATGGGTTTGCAGGAGGGGGATATCGTTACCAAATATGCCCTTGCCTGCGGAATGCTTCTTCCCTCGGGAAATGACGGCGCTAATGCCGCCGCGGTGGAAATAGCAGGCAGTCTGGAGGCTTTTGCGGAGCTTATGAACGACAGAGCGCAAAAAATGGGCTTGTCAAAGACATTTTTTGTCACTCCTTCTGGATTGGAGGGGGAGGGACACGGCTCTTCCGCTGAGGATATGGCAATTCTTGCCGCTGAAGCGCTGAAAAACGACCTTTTCAGGGAGATATGCTCCTCATCTTCAATGAAACTGGAGTACGGCAATCCGCCCTATACGCGGTGGCTGAAAAATACAAACAGGCTGCTGACGATGTGTGACGGCGTATACGGCGTTAAAACGGGCTTCACCGACGAGGCCGGACGCTGTCTTGTTTCTGCCTGTGAGCGTGAGGGAAAGCGGCTTATATGCGTTACTCTCAATGCTCCCGATGACTGGAATGACCATATAAAGCTGTATGAGGACAGCTTCAAAAGGGTTAAAGCTCAGGAGCTTTGCATACCCTGTGAAATGTATGTTAACCTTGCAGGCTCAGACAGGGAAAAGCTGTCTGTGACTGTAGGAGAGGATATTGCCGATTTTACGGTGTATAATCGCGATACAGCTGATTTTACATATACCGTAGCCGCTCCGCCCTTTGTGTATGCTCCAGTAAAGGCAGGAGATATGGCGGCAGAGTTGATTATTTCGGACAATGGCAGGGAGCTTCAACGGCTTCCGTTATATGCCGCGGAGGACGCGGAGTATAAGCTGCCCGAAAGTGAAAATGGCGAAAAATCGGGGAATTTTATTACGAAAGTAAAGGATATATTTAGTAAATGGAAAAAATAAGAATTCAGAAAATGATAGCCGACAGCGGCTACTGCTCACGCCGAAAGGCAGAAGAGCTTATTTCAAAGGGCAGGGTTAAGCTTAACGGCCACCCTGTAAAATTAGGTGATAAATGCGGTTTCCACGACCTTATCACTATTGACGGTGAGCGTATTTATATGCCCCGTAAGAGAAATTTTGTCTATATTATGATGAATAAGCCACGTGGCTACGTTACAACGGTGTCGGATGAGCTTGACCGCCGCTGTGTAATGGATTTGCTGGAGGATGTTGAGGAGCGCGTGTATCCTATCGGACGACTTGACAGAAACTCCGAGGGACTTCTCCTCTTTACAAATGACGGCGAATTTGCCAACAGCATTATGCACCCAAGCCGCCATATTGCCAAGACATACCGTGTAACTGTACGCCCTGATATAAGCGATGACCAGCTTGTTCAGCTTTCAAGCGGAATTGAAATCGACGGCAGAAAGACGATGCCTGCAAATGTTGTTGTAAAGGAAAAACAGCAGGGCAGAGTAGTTATGCTTATAACTATCCACGAGGGCAGAAACCGTCAGATTCGTAAGATGTGCGAGGCTGTGGGTCTTGAAGTTGCAAGACTTCGCCGTGTAAGCATCGGCCCTCTCCGCCTTGGTATGCTTAAACCGGGCGCGTGGCGCGAGCTTACAGCTGATGAGCTGAGAGCATTGAGAACAGCTATCGGCAAGGAGAAATAATCGCTATGCTGGAGATACAGGAGAGGTTTGATACCGCAGGATATGAGCATATCATAGAGGCGGCAGGGGAGAATATTCCCCATATAACCGAGGCTATGGACGGCGGAAAGGCTATCGGCTTTATTGCCTATGCCTACGATGCCGATAAAACCATAGTCTACGACTACGACGACGGCGGTGACCTTATGCTCTGTGACGGTCTTGTCCGTTCAGTTATGTTTAAAAGCGTGCTGAAAGGCATTGAAACTATGGAATTCAGCTTGCCTGAAAATGGGAAGTTAAACAACCTTATAAGGCTGAAATTTCTTGCAGAGGGTCAGGTTATCTGTAATGACCTGAACAGCTTTATGAATGGCTGTCAGCACTGCAAGAATGGTAACCACGAAAAATAAATAAGATACAATGGAGGGATTATATGCCCATAAGAATATCATCGGAGCTTCCTGCGTTCAAAACGCTGGGAGAAGAAAATATATTTGTAATGTCCAAGGAAAGGGCGGAGCATCAGGACATCCGTCCCCTTAAAGTTATAATCCTTAACATTATGCCTAAGAAAATTGAAACAGAATGCCAGCTTATGCGGCTTCTCAGTAATACCCCTTTACAGGTGGATATTGACCTGCTGCAGATGGCTTCACATACATCAAAAAATACGTCAAGTCACCACCTTGAAGCCTTTTACAAGACCTTTGAGGAGATTAAGCACCGCCGCTATGACGGTATGATTGTAACTGGCGCGCCTGTTGAACTGCTTGATTTTGAAAAGGTAGACTACTGGGAGGAAATCAAGGAGATATTTGAGTGGTCAAAAACTCACGTATTTTCTACCCTCCACATATGCTGGGCGGCACAGGCTGGGCTTTACTATCACTTCGGTGTGCCGAAATATGCACTTCCTCAGAAAATGTTTGGTATATTCCCTCATAAGGCTGAGGTGCCTAATTGTCAGCTGCTGAAAGGCTTTGACGATATATTCCATGTGCCTCACAGCCGTAATACTGAGATACACCGCGAGGATATTGAGAAGGTATCACAGCTTGAAATACTCACAAGCTCCGAAATGGCGGGAGTTCACATTGTAGCTAACAAAAATGGCAGACAGTACTTCATCACGGGACATTCTGAATATGACCGCGATACCATTGCGGCTGAGTATTTCCGCGATGTGGACAAGGGTATTGATATACAGCTGCCCTATAACTACTTCCCCGACGATAACCCTGAGAATACCCCTGTATTCTCCTGGAGATGTACAGCTAATCTGATGTTCTCCAACTGGCTTAACTACTGTGTCTATCAGCGCACACCCTATAATCTGGACGAGCTTGAAATAAGAAGCTGGACCTGGGCGACGGACTATTAAAGAGATAAATCTCTGGAAAGAAGAATTATGGAAGATTTTAACGAGAATATGAATTATAATTACAACTACAATCAACCAAATGGTGAGCCTTACAGCGACCCTAATAATCAGTTTTATAATATATCAGAGGATAAAAAGCCTGTCTGGGCGGCGATTGTAAGCTTCGTGCTGAGCGTTATCAATCTTGTTACCTGCTGCTGCTGCGGTTATGTTGCTATGATTACATCCCTTATTCTGGGTATCATATCTCTTGCAAAAAAGTGGGGCGGTAAAGGTTTTGCCATTGCAGGTGTTGCTATATCTTCTGTGTGCCTTGTTATGACAATTTTTTCTCAGATTTTCCTGGGTGGGCTGAGTAACTGCCTTTACGATGTTATGTCTACTGCTCCACAGTATTATGAGGAGTACAGCGAAACAGGTGAAATTCCTGAGGAAATGGAGAAGTATAACAACGATGAGTACGAATGGTACTGGAAATTGACAGGCAATGACAGTTTTGCTGAGTTCTATGACCAGTGGATGACTATTTACGGCGGTATTGCCGCGGCTTCTGAGTATTCTGAGGATAGCGAAAGCAGTGACGCTCCTATTAATGATGATGATTTCTTCAATTATGGCGATGAGGATTTCTTCGATTACGATGATTTCTACGGCGGCGATGAATTTTCTGAGCCTGAGTTTGGTGAAACTCCTGTAGAATTGTAAATTATGTCTTTTAAAGGTGGGATTTATTCCCGCCTTTTTTATGTCCTGATTTTCTGTCTGTGTAACATACCCCTCTATAATAGGGCAAAAATGGGCCTTTTTTCAACCAAAAATGGTTGATTATTGAAAAATAATTTTTATTTTCTACTTTTTCAATAATTATCAACAGGCATAATTGTAGATATAATACAGAATTTGTTGTTATATATTTTTCTTGATTGTGTTATATTATATAATTTTGTGTAGGGGCGGATATTATCCGCCCGCAGTCTGTATAAAAAGGCATAATTTATTTAAGGGCGAGCAATGCTCGCCCCTACAGGGAATGACGTGAAACAGGCTTTTATAGGGGCGATAATTACGCATTAAATAACCTCGCCATATATTCCTCTGTGGTGTATAATCCGCTGCGGTTATATCGTCCGATGCCGTAAAGGCAGTCAGGCTCTCTTGTGATATAATTCATTTGCTCGCGGCAGGTCAATGTCATTAAAAAGCCGCTGTCACGTATTACAGGCAGGCTCTCACGGCTTACGCTGCCGAAAGGATAGGTGAATATAACAGGGGAAAATCCGATGTTTTCGCGGAATTCCTCCTGTAACTTCTGTATATCTGCTGAAAGTGCTGTTCTGTAGCTTTCTTCTGTTTCTCCGCTGTTTCGTGAGCATCCTATTCTGCCGTCGTACAGGGAGTGCATATCATATGTGTGGTTGCCTATTTCTATCCGTCCTGAGCTTACAAGCTCATCTATGTCTGTCCACGTAAGGTAGGAATATTTCGGGTTGTGTGGGTCTTTTATGGCGTCGTTGTCTATATATCGCCCTACGGCGGACACCACTGCGGTCATATCGTATTTTTCAAGAAGGGGGACAAGTACCGATAAATTGTTGTAAAAGCCGTCGTCCAATGTTATCATAACCGCATTTTCGGGGAGTGTGCCCCTGTTCTGGGTATATGCAATAACCTGCTCTGCTGTAACTGTCTGATAGCCGTTATTTTTCAGCCATTGCAGGTCCTTTTCAACCTGCTCCGCTGTTACTGCGTACTCCGAGGGGGTATCGGTGTATATGCTGTGGTACATTATAACTGGCAGGGGAATGGGTTCCTCAGCTTTTGTCAGCAGGGATTTGCCCCATATTATCAGTGTTGCGCCTATAAGAAATATTATTGCCGCTATGTATATAATTCGCAGAAAATTGCCGTATCTTTTGCTGGTTGTCATTGTATCACGCTCCTCGGTTTTTAATATATTATATTGATACAGTGAGGGAATAATTCTTTTGTTATAAAAATCGTTTTTGCTGAATATAATTCCATAAAGGGACAATTATATTTAGGGAAAAGGAACGGTGATGTGAAATGAAAAGGCGAAAAAGAAAGGGCATAGGCAGAGTTATCCGCTGGACTGTATTGCTGACACTGCCTGTTACTGCCGCTTATGGCGGCAGGGGAGCGAAGCTGGCGGCGGATGTTATGTGCTTTTCCGATGAAAAGCCCGAACATGCGGCTGTTATACGCGAAAGTAAATCGGCTGAGCTTACTGAGGCGGACTTGCTTACAGGTGAAACTGTGCTTTCCCACGGCTATGGTGTATATGCTGAGGTCAGCAAGGGTGAAATAAGGCTGAAAAGTCCCCTTGATATGGTGGCGGATAACCCAGGGGAAAAGCCGTATCCCGAAAACTGGAAAAAGGGGATAAGTGTAGTACGTACAACCTATGGCAGATACAGCGGAAATGCCTTTTTCAACCTTGACGGCGGCAGTCAGGTAAACAATAAATCTACCCTTACAAACGATCTGCTGCTGAGAGAAAGCCGCTCTGCTCCCGATTTTACCATTTCTGATACCGATGAGCCGCAGGTACTTCTCTATCATACCCATACTACCGAAAGCTTTGAGCCGTTTGTAAGGGAGAATATGGACGCTGAATTCAACTATCGTACAACGGACGAGACGAAAAATATGGTTATGGTGGGGAATGCCATACAGGCGGAGCTTGAAGCCAAGGGTATCGGCGTTATTCATGTTACTGAAATACACGATTATCCCTCATATAACGGCTCATATGGCAGAAGCAGGGAAAGTATTATGCCCATTCTTGAGGAATATCCCGAAATAAAGGTGGTTCTTGATATCCACCGTGACGCTATTTCGGGGGATGACTACGCGGCTCAGCCATATATAGAAATAGACGGAAAAGAGGCGGCTCAGATTATGATTATATCGGGGTGTGATGACGGTACTCTTGGTATGCCCGATTATCTGAAAAATTTTCACTTCGCCAGTGCTTTACAGCGGCAGTTCGAGGAGGACTATCCCGGGCTTGCAAGGCCGATACTTTTTGATTATCGCCATTATAATCAGGATTTGACTACGGGCAGCCTGCTTATTGAGGTTGGTTCTCACGGCAATACTCTTGAACAGGCTCAGTATTCGGGTCAGCTTATAGGACGTTCCCTTTGCAGACTTCTTGAGGAGATGAAAAAATAATGAAAGGCAAAAAAATTACGGTCAGACTGGTACTTTTGTACCTTGTTCTGACCGTTGGTATCTGGATGTTTCTGTATTCCTACTCCAATTCCTACAATAAGCTGAATACTGAGAAGATATCTGCTGCTGAAATCGTTGTGGACAAGGATGAGACTGTAGTCCGCCTGGTAGGCAGAGAATATCCTGTGGATACAGATGTCTTTTCTCCTGAAAGTGATTTCTATTTTGCCGCATATATGCTTGTTCCTGCTGAACTCAGATTTTTATGTACTGCTGAAAGTGCGTGGGAAAAGGAATTCGGGCTGTGATGTTATATCATCGTGGAAGCAGTTCAGCTCTCCTGCGTAGTAAAGCTCTGCGTTGGGGAATTTGCGGAAATCATCGGGAGTATACAGGGAGAACGGCTTTTCGAGAGGGATGCCTGCTCTTTCCAATGTATACGCCACAAACTGTGAGCACACGAAATTCTTGTCTCTTGTCCAGTTCTTTTTGAGGTAAAGCGGAACAAGTCCAAGATAATTATAAGAATATATCTTGCGGTTTTCTGCAAAATGGTTTATTAATCTGTTGTATTCTTCCTTTTGCTGAGGTGTCACAGCGATACGGTATATCTCGCAGGGGATAAAATCGAACTGGCCTAATGTGCCTTTGCCCACTACTTCTTTGTTAAATGTGGCAGGGAATAATAAAAGTCGGTATGTCCGGCAAAAGCTGTACATTTCAGATAAGTCCTCGCTGCCTGAGAGGGAAACGTGGTTATATGGCTTTTTTGTCACAAATCTGAAAAGTCTTGCTGGTTTTGTGCCTGTTTGTGCAACTATGATATAAATGTAATCCAAATATTCACCCCCATAAATCAAAATGTAAAAGAAATTTTTTTCTACAATTATTATATCATAAACTCTTGCAAATTTCAAGGGTTTTTGATATAATATTATATGGTATTATTTTATGCTTATATGCGCCTGTAGCTCAGTGGATAGAGCAGTAGCCTCCGACGCTATGCGCGCTGGTTCGATCCCAGTCAGGCGTACCAAGCGAATTAAGAATGCAGAATTATGAATTAAGAATTCTGCATTAATGCGTTATTATTGCATAGGGGCTGCCTTTGGCAGCTTTTTTGCAAATATGAAAAGGGATGCAATATGGACAAGTTAGTAATAAAATACAACAAACTGACAGCTGAGGAGTTTGTTTTCCTGTGGGAATCCGTGTGGGGGACTCCTCCTGCTTTGGAGCAGGTGCGCCTTGCTATGGAGAATAGTGTGTTTAGAGTGTCGGTGTATGATAGGGGAAATGTAATTGCAATGGCTCGAATGATTGGCGATATGGGGCTATGCTATTATATTAAAGATGTAATTGTGCATCCCGATTATCAGAAACAAGGGATAGGCAGAGGGCTTATAAATGAACTGCTGGGTTTCATTAAATCCAACGGTATAAGCGGTACGCAGATTTTCGTTGAGCTTTGTGCAATGCCCGATAAGATTCCCTTTTATGAAAAATTCGGCTTCTCTGCCAATGAAGCGCAGAGGCTCAGAATTATGCTTCCTGTGGAATAAAAATGTAACCGCCCGATGTGTGAATGTCGGGCGGTTATGTTTAGTTGAATATATTGAAATTTAGTGTGCACATACATATATTACAATTAGGAATGTTTCAAAAACGATTCCAATAACGCACATTATTATTGCTATTGCAAGGTCGCTAAATGGCAATATAATATTATTAGAATCATTTTCGTCTATTTTGATTTTTATTTCGTCGCCAACATCTAAGCTTTTTATGCTGAAAAAATTGTGCAATTCTTTGATATGGGTATTATTACTTTCGTCCTCGTATTTAATAACATAGCAAATATAGCCGCCTTTACCGGCGTGTACTAATTTAGTTGATTGAATAACAGCAGATGCACAGTAAAAATTATTCTTATTTCGGTTAATCAGTAGTTTTACAACTCTATTAAAGCACAGATAAGCAGTACAAATCATAAGAACAAGCAAAGCAAATTCAGGGGGTAATGTATTCGCTTGGTAATCTTCTGATATACCATAACCAAGTAAAAATATAAAAAGTGATATACTTACAATTATTTCATCTTTACCTAATTTATTATACACAAGCTCTCCTCCTAAAGTTCTTATAGTCTGTCCGACTAACTATATTATATCATAATTCAAAAACAATTACAACAAAGATTGAAAATTATAATTCTTATAAAATAAAACAACCGCCCGATGTGTGAATGTCAGGCGGTTGTGTTTAGTTGGATAAATTGGAACTTGTCAATCGCATTCTTTTTGATAGTAAGCAAATTCCTCGTCCCGTTTCACTTCACAATAACCCAGCTTGGTATAAAAAGCATTTGTTCTTACATTCCAAAGTGGCGTATCAAGTTTGATTTTCTTAATACCAGAATAGTAAGTTTCCACAATTTTCATCAAAGAAAGACCATATCCCTTTCGATGATGAGCTGGGTTAATAAATATTCTGCCAATGTACAATGTTTCACTGTTTTTGTCCACAAATAGAACTGCACCACCAACGATTTCGCCATCTACGACTGCCTGTAGTAAATGCCCTTCGTTTTTCATCTGAATGTGCCATGGAATTGAATCATAATCAGGAGGTCTATTTGCTTCGGAAGCACCAACATTAATATCGCTATCAAACGCAGCCTTTGATATAGCCGTGATTTTTTCAATATGTTTCAATTCTGCATTTTCTAATTTCATAAAAATCACGTCCTTTGTCAAATTCTTATTTATCGGTCTGTATGACCAACTATATTATACCACACTTCACGAACTATTGCAACAAAAAACCTCCGATATTTTCACATCGGAGGTTTTGGTTGGGGTAGCGGGATTTGAACCCACGCATGACAGAGTCAAAGTCTGTTGCCTTACCGCTTGGCCATACCCCAATAAAGTTATTGCTTGTTATACAGAAAAAAGTCCGAATTATCGGACTTTTTTCTGAAAGAGGCGCCACCCAGATTTGAACTGGGGATCAGGGTGTTGCAGACCCACGCCTTACCACTTGGCTATAGCGCCGTAATTGGAGCGGATTACGAGGCTCGAACTCGCTACCTCCACCTTGGCAAGGTGGCGCTCTACCAGATGAGCTAAATCCGCAATGGCGACCCGGATGAGGCTCGAACTCACGACCTCTAGCGTGACAGGCTAGCGTTCTAACCAACTGAACTACCGGGCCAGTGGTGGGGACTACAGGGCTCGAACCTGTGACCCTCTGCTTGTAAGGCAGATGCTCTCCCAGCTGAGCTAAACCCCCACTGTTTGCCGTTGTCAACGTTCTTACCGCTGACGACTTATATATTATAGCACACCTTTTTTGATTTGTCAACCCCTTTTTTGAAATTTTTTCAAAAAAAATTTTTGGAATTTAATTTTACCCCTGTTTTTAGCGGAATATCATAAGAAAAAATTTTCTGTTTCTGTTGTTCTTATACAGTATTATATGCACTGCTGCTATTTTTCGTGCAACATTAAGAGCTAAATTTGAATGTTTGTTGGTTTTGACATATTTCAACATCTCTATTTGTGAAAATTACTAAAACAAAAGATTCTCATATTGTTTTTTATAAGATAATCTAAAAAACAATATTTTCTATTGACTTTTATTTATCGTAGTGATATAATTAAAATAGTATGGTATAAAGTGTGATTTCTTGTGTATTACGCGGATTTGTTTTATATTTAAGGAGAATTACTATAGCAAGGAGATGTATTTGTGCAGTTTAAAGTAAGCGTATTAGGACATTTCGGAGAGGGAAAACTTCTTCTAAATGGTCAGACAGTGAAAACTAAAATTGTTACAGAAGAACTGCAGCGTCAGCTTGGAAATGAGCAGGTGCTGAAAATAGACACTCACGGCGGTTGGAAGACACTCCTTAAAGCTCCGTTTCAAGTTATGAAAGCTTTGAGTAAAAGCAAAAATGTTGTTATTTTTCCCGCACATAACGGTCTTAGAGTATATGCGCCGCTATTATCTGCCTTCAGAAGTCTTTATAAGAACAGAAAGCTTTATTATGCTGTTATTGGCGGATGGCTTCCTGAGTTTGTTAAAGAGAGAAAAAGCCTTGCTGCTTCTCTGAAAAAGTTTGATGGAATATATGTTGAAACAAAAACAATGAAAAAAGCCCTGGATAATATGGGCTTCAAAAATGTTTATGTAATGCCGAACTGTAAGAAGCTTACGGTTCTTGCAGAAAATGAGATTGTATATCCTGATAAAGCTCCTTATAAACTGTGTACTTTTTCTCGTGTAATGCGTGAAAAGGGTATTGAAGATGCTGTTAATGCAGTGAAAAAAGTCAATTCTGAGCTTGGATATACTGCCTATTCACTTGATATTTATGGACAAGTTGATGATGGACAGGTAGAATGGTTTGATAATCTGAAAAAACAGTTCCCTGAATATATTCGCTACAGCGGATTGGTTTCCTTTGAAAAAAGTGTTGAGGTTTTGAAAGATTATTTTGCGTTATTGTTCCCTACATTTTATGAGGGCGAAGGGTTTGCAGGTACGTTGATTGATGCGTATTCCGCAGGAGTACCAGTTATTGCTTCAGACTGGAAGTATAATTCGGAGCTTGTAAATGAAAACACAGGATTTATTTTTCCTACGGGAGATCTGAACGTATTTGCAGATATCTTGAAAAATACTGCTGAAAAACCTGAAATTATCTTATCTAAAAAAGTGATGTGCCTGAGAGAAGTTGAAAAATACAGAATTGAAAAAGCTATTAAGGTACTGCCTTTTTTAAAATAACAGTTTTTAGGTGAATATATGCTGATATATATATTGAATTTTATATCTATTGCGTTATATGGCGCTTTGATCAAGAATAAAAAAAGGCTTGTAATCTTAATCAGTATACAATTATTTCTTATGCTTTCTTTAAGAAGTATATCTGTTGGATATATTGATTTAATTACATATATTAAAGGCGGAGAATTTATTGCAACGCTGTCATTTCCTGAATTGCTAAGCCGATTACATTTGTTAAGTGCAGCAGAATTGAAATGGCCTTACTCATTTGAAAGCGGTTACACACTTATAAGTTGGCTGTTCTCATTTTGGGATATCCCGTTTCAGATTTTCCTTGTGGTTTATGCTTTTTTTGTAACGTTAAGTCTTGGAGTATTTGTATATAGGTATTCAAAAGACCCTGCCTTCAGTTTTTTGCTATTTATCGCATTTAATATGTTTACTTATTCTTTTTACATATTAAGGCAGACATTGGCAGTGTGCATTCTTTTGTGGGCGTTCCATTTTCTTGTAGAAAAAAAGCATTTCAAGTTCTGGTTGATGATGTTTATTGCATTTACAATTCACAGAGCTGCAGCTGTATTTATAATTCTGTATTTTTTCAGAAATGTAAGAGCTACAATGAAAAGTTTTGAAAGATATATGATTTTGCTTGGCGTATTTATGCTGACAGCTCCATTCCTTTATAAGCTGGTGATTACTCCTTTGTTGGTAATGATGGGAAGGAGTATGTACACAGATTTGAATTTTTCACTTAATGTTATGATTATCATAATGTTGGGTATTTGCTTCTTGATTTATCTTTTTAACAACTTTACTCTTAATTTTAATAAGTATGAGAGTCTTATGTTGCATGCTTTGATTTTTGCCGTATTTCTTGAAATTATCGGTATGTGTAACGATGTTTTCGCAAGAATTATTCAGTTTATGTTTATTTTTGTTATTATTCTTATTCCAAATTTACTTATTAAGAATTCACGTCGTAGTCAGATATTAAAATTTGGAATATATGCCGTAATGCTGGTGTTTTATATCTATATTCTAAAGGGTTCATATATCGTGCCTTACGAAACAATATTTCAGACAGGAGTTGTCGTATGAAGAAAATAGTTCAGTTTATTACTGATATTGGTGATGGAGGAGCAGAAACCCTTGTAAAAGATTATGCCCTTCTCCTTGACAGAAATGAATTTGAAGTTGTTATACTTACAAGATATCCCATAAAGGGTACAGCTAATTTCAAGCATCTGGAAAATAATAATATCAGAATTGTTTCTTTGAATAAAAGCAACAGCACATTGGCTAAGGTGTGGAATAAACTGACATTTAAATTCAGAATCCCTGTTCTGATGAAAAAGTTTTTAAATACTGAAAAACCTGACATTATACACGCTCATCTTGCACAGCTTCGTTATCTTGATACTGTATCTGATGAGCTTAAGGGTGTGAAGTTGTTTTATACCTGTCATAATATCGTATCTCATTATTTTGCAGGAGATAATATTGCTGAAAAAACTGCTGCAGAACATCTTATAAAGAATAATAATCTGCGTATGATTGCTCTTCATAATGATATGAAGGATGAACTTAACGAGATGTTCAAAGTGGATAATTCCGTTGTAATTCATAATGGTATAGATTTCGGTCGTTTTAAAAATGTTACCATAACAAAGGAAGAAAAGAGGAAAGAAATAGGTATTCCTGAAAATGCCTTTGTTATGGGTCATATAGGAAGATTCGCTGAGCAAAAAAACCATCCTTTTCTTGTTGAGGTATTCAATGAGGTTGCAAAAGCAAGAGATGACGCCTTTTTGCTTATGATTGGTGCGGGTGATATGGCACCTATAGAAGCAAAGCTTCACGATTATGGCCTTGACGGAAGATATTCTATTCTTTCAAATAGAACTGATATTCCGGAATTGTTGAAAACTATGGATGTTTTTGTATTCCCATCGTTATTTGAGGGATTGGGAATTGTTTTAATAGAGGCACAAGTTGCAGGTTTGAAATGTGTTGTTTCAGATAAAATACCGGAAGAAGCTTTTCAGACAGATCAAATTATTGCTTTGAGTCTTGAAAAAAGTTATAGCGAATGGCGAGATACAATCCTTGATAATACCATAAAGGGAAATATTGTTCGTGATATTGAGAGTTATGATATCAATAAGGAAATCCGTAGATTGGAATCCCTATATCTTGGGAAAATGTAAACAGGAGTAAAGTATAAAATGAATTCTGAAATAATGGTCAGCATTTGCTGTATGACTTTTAATCACGCAAAATATGTAAGAGACGCTCTTGAGGGTTTTGTCAATCAAAAGACAAATTTTAAATATGAAGTTCTTATTCACGATGATGCGTCTACAGACGGTACGCAGGATATAATAAGAGAATATGAGGAAAAGTATCCTGATATTATCAAACCTATTTATCAGACGGAAAATCAGTATTCTCAGCGTATTTCCATAAAAAAGAATTTCCAAATTCCTCGTGTAAAAGGAAAATATGTTACTCTCTGTGAAGGCGATGACTACTGGACAGATCCATGCAAGCTACAGAAACAGGTGGACTTTCTTGAAAGTCATCCTGATTATACGTTGTGTGCTACCGCTTGTACCTGGATGAATTTAAGAGATAACATTGAGCAAAACAATTTTATTATTGAAAAGGATATGGATATTCCTGTTGAAGATATCATTCTTGAGAAAAACGGAAGAATATTTCCTACTGTATCAATAATGGTAAGACAGGAAATATATACTGTTGTTCCAGATTGGTTTTCAGCGTTTTCTGTAGGTGATATTCCATTGTTTATAAATGCTGGAATTATTGGTAAAATCAGAATGCTTGCAGATAATACTTGTGTATACAGATGGTTTGCAAGTGGTTCCTGGACTGTTTCAATGGAAGGTAACGATTACAGAGTCAACTTTAAGAAAAGATTTATTACTGCTTTTGAAACTCTGAATAAAGCAACGAATTATAAATATGATGAGTCTATAAAAAAACGTATAGCTCATGAAGAATTTACACTTGCCATTGTTCAAAAGGATTGGAAAAAAATTTGCACATACAAAAATAGTGATGAGTGGAAAGCGTATTCTTTCACAGAAAAGTTCAACATCTTTCTTGCTTGTAAATTTCCTAAAGTCAAGAAGAAACTGACAGAAATATACAGAAAAATACGGAGGTTTAAACAAAAGACATAATGAGTACAAACAAAAATGTTGTTACTAATTTTGCGTGGAGGCTTTTTGAACGATGCGGTGTACAGCTTGTTACATTGATTGTACAGTATGTACTTGCTAACAAATTAGGTCCAGGACCTTATGGTATTGTTGCTATAATTACAATATTCACTACAATTATGCAGGTGTTTGTTGACAGTGGATTGGGAAATGCACTTATACAGAAAAAAGATTCTGATGATATTGACTTCTCTACCGTATTTTATTTTAATATGATAGTTTGTGTTGTATTATACGGAATTATGTTTTTGATATCGCCTATTATAGCGGATTTTTACGATAAGCCTGAATTAACCTTATTATTGCGTGTCCAAAGCCTTATGCTTATTGTTGCAGGTGTAAGAAATGTCCAGCAGGCATATGTTTCTCGTAATATGCTTTTCAAACGCTTCTTTATCGCAACTGTAGGTGGAACTTTAGGCGCTGCGGTTGTTGGCATTGTTATGGCATATAATGGTTTCGGTGTCTGGTCGTTAATTGCACAAAGTCTTTTTAATATAACAGTCAGTACTGTACTCCTGTGGATTGTTGTTAAATGGCGTCCGAAGAAAGTTTTTTCTTTTGAGAGATTAAAAAGATTGTTTTCGTTCGGCTGGAAACTGCTTGTTTCTTCCTTGATTGATACAGTTTATAACGATATAAGACAGCTTGTTATAGGTAAGGTATATAGTGAAAATGACCTTGCTTTTTATAATCAGGGTAAGAAATATCCATATTTTATGGTTTCAAATATCAATACAGCTATTGATAGCGTTCTTTTGCCAACTATGTCAAATGCACAGTCAGATCCATCTGCCGTTAAGCGTATGACACGTCGTGCAATTAAAACAGGAACATATGTAATGATGCCTTTGATGGCAGGTTTTGCGGTATGTGCGGAATCTGTTATTGGTTTGTTTTTCAAAGAAGAATGGATGCCATGTGTGCCTTATCTCCGCATATTCTGTATAACATACGCTTTTTATCCCATCCATACAGCTAATCTCAATGCAATCAAGGCAATGGGAAGAAGCGATCTTTTCCTTATACTTGAAATATTAAAGAAGGGTGTAGGAATTATTCTCCTGCTTCTTACAATGTTCCACAGTGTTATGGCAATGGCATACAGCCTGCTTATATCTACACTGCTTTCAAGTATAATAAATTCATTTCCTAACAAGAAGCTTCTTGGATACTCCTATTTTGAACAGATAAGGGATATGCTTCCGCAGATTTTCCTTTCTGTTGCAATGGCTGCAGCAGTTTTTGCTGTTGAGTTCCTTGGACTTTCATCTATTGTAACACTTTGCATTCAGATACCCTTAGGGGTGATTCTATATTTACTTGGTTCAATTATTTTCCGTATTGAGAGCTTTACCTATATTCTTTCAACTGCTAAGTCAATACTTGGAAGAAAATCAAGATAATTATCATCTAAAAGAAGCTCTTGAAATTTATTAATGAGCAAAAGGAGTCTATATGGAAAGAATAAATGTAACTCGTTCCTCAATGCCCTCATATGAGGAGTACTGTGAAGAAATAAAGGAACTGTGGGACAGCCGTTGGCTTACGAATATGGGAGTCAAGCATCGTCAGCTGCAGGCTGACCTTGAAAAATATCTTGATGTACCACACGTATCACTTTATACAAATGGTCATCTTGCCCTTGAAGGTATTCTTCAGGCACTTGATTTTCCAGAAGGAAGCGAGATTATAACAACTCCCTTTACTTTTGCGTCTACTACTCACGCAATTGTCCGCAGTGGTCTTGTACCTGTTTTCTGTGATGTTAACGATGTGGATTACACAATGGATGTGACAAAGATTGAGGCTCTTATTACAGATAAGACAGTTGCAATCATTCCTGTTCACGTATATGGAAATATCTGCGATACAGAGACAATTGACAAAATAGCGAAGAAATATAATCTCAAAGTTATATACGACGCAGCTCACGCCTTCGGTGTTGTGAAAAACGGCGTAAGTGCGGCTAACTTCGGATATGCTTCGATGTTCAGTTTCCACGCTACAAAGGTATTCAATACAATTGAGGGCGGTGCCGTAACATTTGCAGATGATTCACTTGTTCAGTTGCTCAATGATATCCGAAATTTTGGTATCTGCGGTCCCGAATCCGTCCGTTATGTAGGCGGAAATGCTAAAATGAACGAGTTTCAGGCAGCTATGGGTATATGTAATCTCCGTCATCTTGAAGGTGAAATTGCCAAGCGTAAAGCTGTTGTAGAGCAGTATCGCAAGCGTCTTTCCGGAGTTGAAGGAATAAAACTTTGTCATGAGCAGGAGGGCGTTGTATCAAATTACGCTTATTTCCCTGTTGTTTTTGACGGTTATAAATATACAAGAGACGATGTTTTTGCTATGCTCGCTGAGGATAATATTATCGCAAGAAAGTATTTCTTCCCCTTGACAAACAGCTTCGAGTGCTATGCTGATTATCCCACAGCAGGAAGTGAAAAAACTCCCGTTGCTGCTTATATCGCAGACAGAGTGCTTACTCTGCCTCTTTATGCAGACCTTACAGCTGCGGAAATCGACAGAATTTGTGATATTATATTAAAATAAGATATATTAATTCCGAGGAGGTTGTGAAATGAAAGGAATTATCCTCGCCGGAGGTTCCGGCACAAGACTATATCCGCTGACAAAAGTAACCTCAAAACAGCTTTTGCCCGTCTATGACAAGCCAATGATTTTTTATCCGCTGTCAACCCTTATGCTGGCAGGAATACGGGATATTCTCATAATTTCCACACCTACGGATACTCCTCGTTTCAAGGAGCTTTTGGGCGACGGAAGCAGTATGGGTATCAATCTTTCATATGCCGTTCAGCCAAGTCCTGACGGACTTGCACAGGCTTTCCTTATCGGTGAGGAATTTATTGGAGATGACTCCTGTGCGATGATATTAGGAGATAATATCTTCTATGGCGGCTGGTTCAGAAAAAATCTGAGAGAAGCAGTTGCAAATGCAAATAGCGGCAAAGCAACAATTTTCGGCTATTATGTACGAGATCCTGAAAGATTTGGTATTGTTGAATTTGATAAAAATAAAAATGCAGTTTCAGTTGAGGAAAAACCAGCAAATCCCAAGTCAAATTACGCTATAACAGGGCTTTATTTCTATCCAAAGGGAGTAAGTGCAATGGCAAAGGAGGTCAAGCCTTCTGCTCGTGGGGAGCTTGAAATCACCGACCTTAACCGTATGTACCTTGAAAAGGATGACCTCAAAGTCCAGATTTTGGGCAGAGGTTTTGCTTGGCTTGATACAGGAACTATGGAAAGTCTTATGGAGGCTGCTTCGTTTGTACAGACAGTACAGAATCGTCAGGATGTTGTAATTTCAGCTCCTGAGGAAATTGCATATTACGAAAAATGGATAACAAAAGAACAGCTTCTTGAAACAGCAGCAGCTTACGGAAAATCACCCTATGGTGAGCATCTGAAACGCGTTGCGGATGATAAATTTGTATTCTAAGGAGAATTTTATGAATATTATTGTAACAGGCGGAGCCGGATTTATCGGCAGTAATTTCGTATTCCATATGCTTGACAAGCATCCTGATTATCGCATAGTGTGTCTTGACAAGCTTACATATGCAGGAAATCTTTCAACGCTCAAATCGGTTATGGACAACCCGAATTTCCGCTTTGTAAAGGCTGATATCTGTGATCGCGATGCTGTATTTGCTCTTTTTGAGGAAGAAAAGCCAGATATCGTAGTTAACTTTGCGGCTGAAAGTCACGTTGACCGTTCAATTGAAGATCCAGGCATTTTCCTTAAGACAAATATTCTTGGTACACAGACTCTTATGGATGCTTGCAGAAAGTATGGCATACAGAGATATCATCAGGTATCAACTGACGAGGTTTATGGAGATTTGCCTCTTGACCGTCCCGACCTCTTCTTCACGGAAGAAACACCTATTCACACAAGCAGTCCCTATAGCTCATCAAAGGCTGGAGCTGACCTCCTTGTGTTGGCATATCACCGTACATTCGGACTTCCTGTGACAATATCCAGATGTTCTAATAACTATGGACCATATCACTTCCCAGAGAAGCTTATTCCTCTTATGATTGCAAACGCTCTCAATGATAAGCCTCTCCCCGTATACGGCAAGGGTGAAAATGTTCGTGATTGGCTCTATGTTGAGGATCACTGCAAGGCTATTGACCTTATTATTCACAACGGCAGAGTAGGGGAGGTATACAATATCGGTGGTCATAACGAAATGGCTAATATTGATATTGTTAAGATTATCTGCAAGGAGCTTGGCAAGCCTGAGAGTCTTATAACATATGTTGCAGACCGTAAGGGCCACGATATGCGTTATGCTATTGATCCTACAAAAATCCACAATGAGCTTGGCTGGCTTCCCGAAACTAAGTTTGCTGACGGCATCAAGAAGACTATTCAGTGGTATCTTGATAATAAGGAATGGTGGGAAGAAATCATTTCTGGTGAATATCAGGCTTATTATGAAAAGATGTACAGCAATAAATAATATAAGAATATTATAAATAAGGGTGAAGTTAAATGAAAATTGCAGTAGCAGGTACAGGATATGTAGGCTTATCAATCGCTACACTGCTGGCACAGAATAATACAGTAGTAGCAGTTGATATTATACCTGAAAAGGTAGAGATGATAAACAACAAGAAGTCGCCTATACAGGACGATTATATTGAGAAATATCTTGCTGAAAAGGAGCTTGACCTTACAGCAACGCTTGACGCGGAAGTAGCATACAAGGACGCTGAATATGTAATTATTGCGGCTCCCACAAACTATGACAGTCAGAAGAATTTCTTTGATTGTTCAGCAGTAGAGGCTGTAATCGAGCTTGTACTTAAAGTGAATCCCAAGGCAATGATGGTCATTAAATCTACAATTCCTGTTGGATATACCGAAAGTGTAAGAGCAAAGTACAATACGAAAAATATTATTTTCAGCCCTGAGTTTCTGAGAGAATCAAAGGCGCTTTACGATAACCTTTATCCCTCAAGAATTATTGTTTCCTGCGATGAGGATTCTGCTGACAAGGCTAAGGAGTTTGCACAGCTTCTCGTTGATGGTGCAATCAAGGAAGATATTCCTGTTCTTCATATGGGATTTACCGAAGCAGAGGCTGTAAAGCTTTTCGCTAACACATATCTTGCTCTCCGTGTAAGCTATTTCAATGAGCTTGACACATATGCTGAGATGAAGGGATTAGATACACAGCAGATAATTGATGGTGTATGCCTTGACCCTCGTATTGGTACACATTATAACAATCCCAGCTTCGGTTACGGTGGATATTGTCTGCCTAAGGATACAAAGCAGCTTCTTGCAAACTATGCTGATGTTCCCCAGAATATGATGTCTGCTATCGTTGAATCAAACCGTACGCGTAAGGATTTCATAGCTGACCGTGTCCTTGAAAAGGCTGGATATTACAGCTATAGCGGAAATAACGACTGGAGTGCTGATTCTGAGAAAAATGTCGTTGTAGGTGTATATCGTCTGACAATGAAATCAAATAGTGATAATTTCCGTCAGTCATCAATACAGGGTGTTATGAAGCGCATTAAGGCTAAGGGCGCAACTGTTATAATCTATGAGCCAACACTGAATGACGGAGATACATTCTTCGGCAGTGTAGTTGTAAATGACCTTGAAAAATTCAAGGCTCAAGCCGATGCTGTTATTGCAAACCGTTATGATTCTTGTCTTGATGATATTCAGGATAAGGTATATACAAGAGATATTTTCAGAAGAGATTGATAAGATTTGTATAAAAACAGCCGTATTGGATGAGAATCCAATACGGCTGTAATTTATTATATTACCAATAAGTAAAAACAAATCCAGCAAGAGGGGAAAGTACAATCATAATAACGGAAAAGCTGAACGACTCAACGGAGGTAAGGGTTGCACGCTGCTCAGAGGGAAACATATCCTGCAGAATTGCATTTGTACGCACCTGCAATGCGTCATCTCCGACAGCAGCGATAAATCCGCCCAGGGTCATAACAAAATAATATGGTGAATGTTCTGCAATGAATCCCGCCGCAACAAGCGATACAGAAATTGCATATATCCATTTATAGCGTATTTTCGGGAATTTCAGTATCAGCTTTGAGCCGATGATTCCACCCATTTCCATAAATAGCAGTGCAATGCCAAGTCCCCACTGGGGAATACCCTTTTCGGGGAGCTTTGCCTGTAAAAAGAATAATAACAATATGTCAACCGCACCCACAAGAGAGTTGCAGAGCATTAATCCCATAGCCTTGCGGACTTCTTTAAGAAACTTAAAACTTTCCTTGAAGCAGGTTATAAGCCGTGTACAAATATTACTGTTATTATGCGGATTTTCGGCATAAATCTCGTGGAGAGAAGAAAGCAGGAGAATCTGTATCACCCCTGTTACAAGGTCTGTGCTGTAGGCAATTTTATGACCAATAGTTAACGCAAAGCCTGCGCATAAAGTTGAAATTCCACTGCAAAGGCGATATATAACCAGCTGATTTGATTCGTATTTTTCAAATCCACTTTCCATTTTACAGCGTTCGAGTGAGTCATAAGCTAAAGCGTCCCCAGAGCCGGAGGAAAAGTTATAGCTTAAAGCGTGAAATGCAATAGAAAGGCAGACTGTCAAAAGATTACAGGAAAAAATCATAATTATATTGCCAATCATTCGCATAATTGTGCTGACTATAAGCATTTTCTTTCTACCGAAAACGTCCGCAAGAACGCCCGATGGTATTTCAAAAATAAGGCTTGTGATGTGAAATACAGTTTCCGCAATGCCGATTTCAACAAGGCTGTAGCCCCTTGCCGCAAGTATAGCAACCCACGCTCCGGTAAGGGAGAGATTGCCTAAAATTGATGATGAATAGAGCCTTGAAAGCTGTTTTTTGATATTAAACATAAAAAATCTCCTTAACTGAATTTAATAATAGTCAAGGAGATAATGTACATATTTGTAAGAAAGTATAATAAATAGGTCAGTTATGAGCTTATATATGACCGTTCAACTTACAAAAGGGTACACTATCCCCGTAAATGGGAAAAATGAATCCTTTTTTAAGCTGTACATTTGTCATTTTCCAGAACATAAAGCTGACCTCTTTCGTGTTTTTTCTGATTTACAAATTTATTATATCACTTTAATTGTGATTTGTCAAGATTTTTTACGCAAATTCTGATAAAGCAAACCGCATTTATTGCAATACCACACCAGCCTGCCTGAACGGAAGGGCGGAAGAGTGACCTGTAAATTCCATTCGGGATACTGCTTGAAAATCATAGCTGTGCTGTCAACGGTATATGCAACAAATGAAATATAATGCTCTTTTGTCATAGGATGGTCGGAGGAGATGTACAGATTTCCGTCGATATTCTCAATTTTCAGCATTTCATTTTCTTCAGCCGCCCTTGGAGTAAGGTGAGCAAGATTTTTACCGCAGCAGGATATTGCCGCCTCTGAGGTAGCTGTAATAATATTTCCACAGTCCTCGCAGATATAGAATTTCAATTTTTTCATATTGCCTATTTCCTTTTCATTTTTATTTATATTTCCCATAAGCAGATTGCGGACATCAGCTCCGAAAACATCTGCAAGGGCTGAAAATAGAGATATATCGGGATATCCCTTGCCTGTCTCCCATTTTGAAACTGCCTTGTCGCTGACACCTATAAGCTCCGCAAGTTGTTTTTGCGTGAGCTTTTTTTCTGTCCGCAGCTGCCGTATAAGCTTGCCTGTTTTTGTATTATCCATTTTATCACCTGTATTTCATAGAGTATCTTTATTATAGCGTGAAAATGACTATTAGTCAACCTACGATTGGTAGAATTAATTACAAATGTCACTGCTAAAGTGACTGATATCACCTTGTAAAATTAGAGAATAGAGTATATAATAATTACAACAAAGGAAAATTTTACAAAATATGACGATTAAACGAGGTGATAAGTATGGTTGTTAATTATTATAATGTAAAAAACTGCAAATATGAAGTGTATGAAAATCGCCCTGCTTTATTTCCGCCTGATGATACGGAGGAATCACTTCTCCGCGAATATGGATTTGTTAAAATGATAGACGGCAGGTGGTGCAAATTTTTAAGCGGTACTGAATATCAGTATCTTATGAAGATGTATCCCTCTGATGTTACCGTTGATATAAGCTATAATCTCATAAAATACACAAATATAGAAGATAAAGGGAATAACAGGATTTCAAATATTCTGTCAATTCTCTCCCTTGCATGTTTTGCTGTAGGAATTGGGCCGTTTTTAGAAATGACGTTAACGCCTGTATTTGTTTTCTGGGGATTTGCTATAGCTCTTGTTACAACTGCAATAGTAATTACACCAAAAAATATTTTTGCAAAGATACTTTCAATATTATATATCATTGTTGGTATCTTAATAATAATTTCCATCACAATTCTCATTGCAGCTTGTAAATATATGTGTGATTCCTGCATAAACGATCTTAATAATTGTCATATACCGGGGTGATTGTTATGAAATTGCATATAAATACTAATTATACAGGGATTTCGCCATATACCATTATGATTATGCTTTCATTTGTCGTGGGATTATACGTGCAGTGTCGCTTTAATTCCAAGCGCGGAATAAGCAGAAAGACTTCATTCAAGCTGATTTTGATTTCGCCTGTGGCAAGTATAATATGCGCGTTACTGCTCACATATTATTCATCTGGGGGTCAGTATATCGGTTTATCCTCAATGGGCGGACTTGTGGGAATGTACGTAAGCGTATTGCTTTCATCTGTCACAAATCGGAATTATGGGGAAATGAGGGTAATGGCTGAAAACTGTACTTTTGCATTGCCTCTTATGTACAGCATATCAAAAATCGGCTGTTTATCTGCAGGTTGCTGTCATGGAATAGAATACAATGGATTTTTAAGCTTGCATTATATTAGCGATACAGGGTCGGAAATGGCTGTGTTTCCTGTTCAGCTTCTTGAAACAATAATTTTCTTCATAATTTTTATTGTGGGGATATTTTTATATAAAATGCGTAGCCGAAAATCTTTATATGTGACGTTTGGATTGTCGGTATCTGCTAAATTTATACTCGATTTTTTCAGAGAATCCCATAATGGAAAAGTATTGTCATTTAATCAGATTTTGTGCATTATTTTAATTGCTGTGGTAATAGGAATTTACTGGATTTATAAAAGATATCAATACGGGAGGTATTGTCTGTCAGTGGAAATAAAGAAATAAAAAATTAGAAATATTTTAAAGGGGATTATACGCAGATTACAGGTGAAAAGCTTTTTTCTCCAGAAAATGCAAATATTTTGCTTGGAATGTTACAAAATAAAAGCGAGTATAAAATATATTGTAAAAACGAGGTTTGCTGTAATGCAGACCTCGTTTTTTTACTTATTTAGGACAGTTTTTGTCAAATGCAGGATTGCAGGCGTAGAAATTTTTTGAATTCAGCCTGTCAGTTGTCAGGCGGAGAGCCTCTCCGAAACGCTGATAATGGACGATTTCACGCTGTCTCAGGAATTTGATAGGATCACGGACGTCTGGGTCATCAGCAAGGCGGAGGATGTTGTCGTAAGTGGTACGCGCTTTCTGCTCTGCCGCAAGATTTTCGTGGAGGTCGGTGATAATATCGCCCTTGGATTGAAAATAAGTTGCTGTAAAAGGCGTTCCCGATGCAGCTATGGGGTAAATTCCAGTTGTGTGGTCTACAAAATAGGTGTCAAAACCGCTTGCTTTTATCTCATCAATGGAAAGTCCCTTTGTGAGCTGATAGAGTATCGCTGATATCATCTCGACGTGGGCGAGTTCTTCGGTGCCTATATCCGTCAAAAGTCCCTTAACTTCGGAATAAGGCATTGCATAACGCTGATTGAGATAACGGAGAGAGGCAGCAAGTTCGCCATCGGGACCTCCCAATTGACTGATAATAACCTTAGCCAGTTTTGCATTTGGATTTTTTATATTTACAGGGTATTGTAATTTATTGCAGTATCTTTGTTGTACATAACAGAATATCACGGTATATAGGCGTTTTTTGTGTTGAATAGTAAAAAGTTGTGTCAGGATTAATGCGTGTATTAATACGCAAATCGTATAATTTGCTTTTCTGCATCGACAATTGCATCAACTCCAAAAGGAATAATGCAGTGAGGTGTGGCGTGACCGATGTTCAGATTATAAACAATCGGAAGTTCTGGTCTGTCGATTACTTTAATCAGAAGGTTT
>JAZSEJ010000009.1:0-103360 GCA_045531615.1 Ruminococcus sp. | reverse complement strand
TTTTGCAAAAAGACTTTCTGAACATTTCTCCAGAACAACCAAATATATCTTTTCTAAAATGTTTGGCACTACATTTAAGTTTCCAAAAGAAATAACCCACGTTCTGCGAGCCGCAAATATACCGTAAAACGAAAGTTTATCGTATCAAGGGATTTGTTTTGTAATATCCCTTTGTTGTACAAAGTTGGAATATACGTCCCGGTATGGACATACAATGAAACATCAGAGAACCTAAGGAGGTATAGATGGCAAGATATGTAATGGCGTTGGATGCGGGTACAACAAGTAATCGCTGTATTCTGTTTAACGAAAAAGGGGAAATGTGCAGCGTGGCACAAAAGGAATTCACACAATATTTTCCACAGCCAGGCTGGGTGGAACATGATGCAGAAGAAATCTGGTCAACACAATTAGAAGTAGCAAAGGAAGCAATGGCAAATATCGGGGCGACAGCGGCAGATATTGCAGCAATTGGTATTACAAATCAAAGGGAAACTGCAATTGTATGGGATAAGGTGACAGGAAAACCAATCCATCATGCAATTGTATGGCAGTGCCGCAGAACATCGGAGTATTGTGACGCATTAAAGGTAGAAGGTTTAACAGAAAGTTTTCGCAGTAAAACCGGTCTGGTAATTGATGCGTATTTTTCCGGAACAAAAGTAAAATGGCTTTTGGATAACGTGGAAGGTGCAAGAGAACGTGCAGAGAAGGGCGAGTTGCTTTTTGGTACGGTAGAAACCTGGTTGATTTGGAAGCTGACAAAGGGGGCAGCACATGTAACAGATTATTCCAATGCGTCACGAACCATGTTGTTTAATATTAATACTTTAAAGTGGGATGAAGAAATTTTGGAAAGACTGCAGATACCAGCAGTCATGCTTCCGGAAGCGAAACCATCCAGTTACATTTATGGTTATTCTGATCCGGCATATTTTGGAGCGGCGATTCCAATTGCAGGTGCAGCGGGAGACCAACAGGCAGCGTTATTTGGACAGACTTGCTTTAACCCGGGCGAGGCAAAAAATACATATGGAACCGGATGTTTCCTGTTGATGAATACGGGAGAGACACCGGTATTTTCAAATAATGGATTGGTAACTACTATTGCGTGGGGATTAGATGGAAAAGTGAATTATGCTTTGGAAGGGTCTATTTTTGTGGCAGGTGCAGCGATACAGTGGCTTAGAGATGAGATGCGTCTGGTAGACAGTGCAGCGGACTCTGAGTATATGGCGAAAAAAGTGAAGGATACGAACGGCTGCTATGTGGTACCTGCATTTACCGGTCTTGGGGCACCACACTGGGATCAGTATGCGAGAGGTACTATTGTAGGCATTACAAGAGGGGTAAATAAATATCATATTATTCGTGCTACATTAGAGTCATTGGCATATCAGGTAAACGATGTTTTACAGGCGATGCGGGCGGATGCCGAAATTGAGTTGGAGGCATTAAAAGTAGATGGTGGTGCCAGTGCCAATAATTTACTTATGCAGATTCAGTCGGATATTAGTAATGCACCGGTAAATCGTCCGATGTGTGTAGAGACGACTGCTATGGGTGCTGCATATCTGGCAGGTCTTGCAGTAGGATATTGGAAGAGCAAAGAAGATGTTATTCAGAATACTGCAATTGAACGAAGTTTTTATCCGGAAATTGCGAAAGAGGAGAGAGCGCGCAAAGTAAGTGGTTGGAATAAGGCGGTAAAATATTCTTACGGATGGGCAAAAGAAATGTAAGTTGTCAGATTAGCATTCATTTGTATTTGAAAATTAAAACTTGGAGGAGAATAGATGTTACCATATTTAGCAGAATTTATAGGAACGATGATATTGATTCTTTTGGGTGATGGTGTTGTGGCAAATGTGACGCTTAATAAATCGGGGATGAAGGGAGCCGGTTCTATTCAGATTACATTTGCATGGGGACTTGCAGTTATGCTTCCGGCATTCATTTTTGGAGCGGCATCCGGTGCACATTTTAATCCGGCATTGACACTTGCACTTGCGGTTGACGGAAGCTTTGCATGGAGTATGGTTCCGGGTTATATTGCAGCACAGTTTGCAGGTGCATTTGTAGGTGCGGTAATCGTATATTTGTTATTTAAAGCACAGTTTGATGCCACGGAAGACGCCGGAACAAAATTAGGCGTATTCTCAACCAGTCCTTCTGTGCCAAACCGAGTATTAAATCTCCTTAGTGAAATCGTAGGAACGTTTGTATTAGTATTTGCTATTAAAGGAATTCCTGCAGGAGTACCGGCAGGTGTGAATAATCTTTTGGTATTTGGAATTATTGTTTCTATTGGTATGTCATTAGGCGGTCTTACAGGGTATGCAATTAATCCTGCGAGAGACTTAGGACCACGTCTCGCACATGCATTATTACCGATAAAACGTAAAGGTTCTTCAAACTGGGGATATGGCGTAATTACTCTGTTTGGACCAGTGCTAGGGGCTTTACTTGCAGTAGGTTTATATGGTATAATACCATGGTAAAAACAATTACATAAACGATTGAATAAGTAAATTGCAGACATGAGAGAAGCAGTATCATATCTCAAGTAGACCTTGGGCGTGGTTACGCTTCTCTTTTTTAAATATTAATATATGGATGGTGAGCAAAATGTATGATGTTGTAGTTATCGGTGCAGGTGTATCAGGAAGTGCAACAGCCAGAGAACTTTCACGCTATGATTTGAAAGTATGTGTGGTGGATAAGGAAGAAGATGTTTGTTGCGGTACATCAAAAGCAAATAGTGCCATTGTACATGCAGGTTTCGATGCACAGAATGGGTCTCTTATGGCGAAACTGAATGTAGAGGGTAATGAGATGATGGAACAGTTATCGAAAGAACTGGATTTCCATTTTAAAAAGAACGGTTCATTGGTTGTATGTCTGAATGAAGAAGACAGACCAAACTTAGAAGCATTATATGAACGTGGTGTGAAAAACGGCGTGAAAGAGCTTCGTATTATTGAACGTGAAGAATTAGTAGCATTAGAACCAAACATTGCAGATGAGGCAGTGGCAGCATTGTATGCACCTACCGGTGGTATTGTTTGTCCATTTGGTATGAATATTGCTTTTGCGGAGAATGCAGCAGCAAATGGTGTGGAATTTAAGTTTGATACGGAAGTAACCGGTTTTGAGAAAAAAGAAGAGGGCTGGGTAGTGAAGACTACTACAGGCGATATCGAGACCAAGTATGTTGTGAACGCAGCGGGTGTGTATGCAGATGTGTTCCATAACATGGTGAGCGAGAATAAGATACATATTACACCTAGAAAAGGTGATTATTGCTTGTTAGACCGTTCTACAGGCGGTTTTGTAACACACACTATTTTCCAGCTTCCTGGTAAATTCGGTAAAGGTGTTTTAGTATCTCCGACTGTTCATGGTAATACATTAGTAGGACCTACAGCGATTGATATTGAAGATAAAGAAGGTACGAATACCACGCAGCAGGGTATTGATGAATTGATTAATAAAGCAGGTACTACTGTAAAGGGTCTGCCGATTCGTCAGGTCATTACGTCTTTTGCAGGGTTACGTGCACATGAGGATAATCACGAGTTCTGCATCGGCGAATTAGAAGATGCGAAAGGCTTTATTGATTGTGCGGGTATCGAGTCACCGGGACTTACCAGTGCACCTGCAATCGGTAAGATGGTAGCAGGTATCATTCGAGACTTAAGCGGTGCGAAAGAAAAGGATAGCTTTATTGCAACCCGTAAAGGTATCTTAGACCCTAAGACATTAAGCAAAGAAGAATATGCAGCATTAATCAAAGAAAAACCGGAATATGGTAATATTATCTGCCGTTGTGAGATGATTACAGAAGGCGAGATTATGGACGCAATTAACCGTCCGTTAGGCGCAAAATCGTTAGATGGTGTGAAGCGTAGAACCAGAGCTGGTATGGGACGATGTCAGTCAGGTTTCTGTTCTCCAAGAACAATTGAGATTCTGGCAAGAGAACGCGGTGTAGAAATGTCCGAGATTACCAAAGCAGGTGGTGGTTCCAAGATTATTGTTGGCGTGAACAAAGATAGACTCTAGCAAGAAAAGTGATAGATTTTTTTGCAAAAATTTGTGCAGTGACACAAATTTTCGAGATATGAATAAGTGAGGATGGTTATGTTAAATTATGATATTGTAATCGTAGGCGGCGGACCGGCAGGCCTTGCAGCAGCCATTTCGGCAAAGAAAAATGGCATAGAAAGTATTTTAGTTTTGGAACGTGACAAAGAGTTGGGCGGTATTTTGAACCAGTGTATTCATAATGGTTTTGGACTTCATACTTTTAAAGAGGAATTGACCGGGCCGGAATATGCAGGCAGATTCGTTGATCAGCTATTGGAACAGCAGATTGAGTACAAGCTAAATACTATGGTGCTTAGCATCACAGAAGATAAAGTTGTGACAGCGATGAACCGTTCAGAGGGTATTTTGGAAATCCAGGCAAAAGCAGTCATCTTAGCAATGGGATGCCGTGAACGCTCCAGAGGCGCACTTAATATTCCGGGTTATCGTCCGGCGGGTATCTATTCTGCAGGTACAGCACAGCGTCTTGTAAATATGGAAGGTTATATGCCGGGACGAGAAGTAGTCATCTTAGGTTCGGGTGATATCGGTTTAATTATGGCACGCCGTATGACATTAGAAGGTGCCAAGGTTAAAGTGGTAGCAGAGTTATTACCATATTCAGGTGGTTTGAAACGTAATATTGTACAGTGTCTGGATGATTTCGGTATTCCATTAAAATTGAGTCATACAGTAGTAGATATTAAGGGTAAAGAGCGCGTAGAGGGAATTACTCTTGCGCAGGTAGATGAAAATCGTAGACCGATTCCGGGTACAGAAGAGTACTACGAATGTGATACATTATTGTTATCATGCGGCTTGATTCCTGAGAACGAATTATCCCGTGAATTAGGAGTAGAGATGAATCCGGTTACATCCGGTCCAATCGTAAATGAATGCTTAGAGACTAATGTGGAAGGTGTATTTGCCTGTGGTAACGTGCTTCATGTTCATGATTTGGTTGATTTTGTTTCACAGGAAGCAGAAGCAGCAGGTAAGCATGCGGCTGAGTATGTAAAAGAAGGCAAAAATAGTGCCGGAAGAGATATTCCGATTGTTGCGACAGAAGGTGCGAGATATACCGTTCCAAAGACTATGAATCCTGAGAGAATGGAAGATGCACATACCGTACGTTTCCGTGTTGGTGATGTATATCAGAATTGTTATGTATCTGTTTACTTTGACGAGGAACGTGTGCTTCATAGAAAGCGTCCGGTAATGGCTCCAGGAGAAATGGAGCAGGTAGTGCTGAAAAAAGAACAGTTACAGTCATATCCTGATTTAAAACAGATTACAATTAAGATTGAGGAGGCATAACATGGAGACAAGAGAATTAACCTGTATCGGCTGTCCAATGGGATGCGCCCTTACCGTAGAATTAGATGGCAGTGAAGTGGTTTCTGTAAGTGGTCATACCTGCAAGCGTGGCGAAGACTACGCGAAAAAAGAAGTGACCAATCCAACCCGTATTGTTACAAGTTCTGTAGTCGTAACAGGGGGGACTTTAGCTGCAGTATCTGTTAAGACACAGCATGATATTCCAAAGGGGAAGATTTTTGACTGTGTGAAGGCATTGAAGGAAGTAACAGTAGCAGCACCTGTACATATTGGTGATGTGGTTTTGGCTGATGTAGCAGGAACCGGTGTAGATGTAATTGCTACAAAAAACGTACTGGAAATTTAGAGAAAGGAAAAACCACCAACAAAGTTAATCTGTTGGTGGTTTTTGATCTTATAAGTATTTCTTTAATTCAGCGATTAATTCATCATATTCAGCATCTGTTAAGAACTTCTGCTGTGGGTTCATTGCGAATACACCGCCCCATTCAAATTCATCTGTGTATTTTGGTACAAGATGGAAGTGAAGGTGATGACCGGTATCGCCATAAGCACCATAGTTTACTTTCTGAGGAGCAAATGCTTTGTGGATAGCTTCTGCAACGTGGTTTACATCTTCGAAGTATGCTGCACGTTCTTCTGCTGTTAATTCTACCATTTCACTCACATGTTTTTTATGAGCTACGATCACACGGCCTTTGTGGCTCTGTTCTTTAAATAAATATACTTTAGATTCTGGAAGTTCACATATTTTGATACCAAAAGCTGCTACTAATTCGCCTTCCTGACAATATGCACAATTGTTCATTGGTAAAGCCCTCCTATAAATTCGATTATTCGCACGAGCAACGAGGAAAATCGGATGCTCGCAAGTGGATTTGATATAAAATCTTTTTATTATTTCTGGTTGAAGTGTACACCGAATCCTGAAATTTCATCCTGTAAATAAGCAAAGATTAATTCGCCCTTATCATTGTATTTGTAAGAAGATTCGTCAAATACAAATCCACGTTTCTGTAAATGATAGATTGCTCTTTCTAAGTAGTTTGTACCGATAGCAATGTGTCCGTGTTCGCCAGGACCTTTGCCTTTCATAACTTCGAACATGCCGCCAACGAAGATTGAGCTGTTGCCCGGTTTTACTGGTAAGCTTGTAAGTAAGCCTAATTTGTCAGCACATTCTGCTGCACAGTTTTCACATGCGTGGTTGATACCTATGTGGCGAAGTTCGAAACCTAACATAGTAGAAACTGCTTCTTTTGTAAGAGCTGTGATACCATCCCAGTCTTTTGCATCTACTAAATCTTTGCTTACCATCCAAGAACCGCCGCAAGCGATGATTTTCTTGAAGTCAAGGTAACTCTTTAAGTTTTTCGCATTAATACCGCCTGTTGGCATGAATTTCATTTTTGTATATGGAGCTGCCATAGATTTGATCATGTTTAATCCGCCAGCTGCTTCTGCAGGGAAGAATTTAACAACATCAAGTCCTAATTCGATAGCAACTTCTACATCACTTGGGTTAGAACAACCTGGTGTGATAGGAATATTTTTCTCTACACAGTATTTAACAACTTTTGGATTTAAGCCTGGGCTAACGATGAATTTAGCGCCTGCTGCAACTGCACGGTCAACCTGCTCTGTTGTAAGAACAGTACCAGCACCAACGAGCATTTCTGGGAACTGCTCTGCCATAATGCGGATAGATTCTTCAGCAGCGTCTGTACGGAATGTGATTTCTGCACATGGAAGTCCACCGTCACATAAAGCTTTTGCTAAAGGTGCAGCATCTTCTACGTTGTCCAATGCGATAACCGGTACAATACCAATTTTGGAAATTTCTTCTAATACTTTGTTCATGGGTATCTTCTCCTTTTATAAAATATGTCAGCAGTGCTTCTGCTGCAAATTTCAGAATAATGTAATATATGGATATAAAGTACTACAAAATAATACAATTTAATTATATCATCTGCTAAAACCTTGTCAATAAATAATCGTACTAAAGTATGAGTTTATTACCGGAATAAAGTGGACAGTAATATGGGATTTGTAATTAAAAAAGTAAAAAAGTTCGAAAGAAAAATAAGTATAAATATTGACAAAGTGTTCATACTACCTGTGTAAGCAGAAAAATCTGCAAAAAGAAAAGGAGATGGATTCATGAAAAAGTGGAAACAGTTTTTGGCATGTATGGTTTTAGCATTATCATTTAGTTTGTTAGCTGCATGTGGTTGTGGAACAGGTGGTAATGACTCAACAAACACAGAAAATACAACCAATACACAAAACACAACAAACACACAGAATACACAAAGACCAAACAATAGTGTGACAGACCGGACAGAAACAGAGGAAGACACCAATACGGTGAATGGAACAGAAGGCGGTTTGTTAGACGATGCCGGTAATGCAGTAGGTGATGTAATAGATGGTGTTGGTGAAGCCGGAAAAGATGTTATCGATGGCGTACAGAATGGTGTTGATAATATGACAGGAAATAATAATAACAATAATGGTGGTAATAATAGCGGAAATAGTACAACACCTTAAATCATTAGGACAGGAACGGACCCCAAAGGAAAGTTACCTGTCCTTTTTTATAAAACTTAAAATCTTATGAAAAATTAGTAATTTTCTTGTGCTAGCTTTTTATTTGAATTATAATAGACCTAATTACGATAAAGGGAGTACAGATAAATGAGTAATAATGATTTTCGTGAGATAATGGATGAAAGCGTGATAGATGAAACAGAGAACGTTGTGGAGCATGATGTAGTGGTAGAAGAGGATGAAGATAAAGGATACGAAGATATTTGCTACATATGTCATAGAACAGAGCGCATTGCCGGAAAAATGATTAAGATTCCGGGCAATATCTGTATTTGTAACGATTGTATGCAGAGAACATTTGACACTATGAATTATGGTGGTTTTCCAATGGATGGATTTTCGATGCCTGCCGATATGTTTTCAGCAGAGATGCCGGATGAAGCGGAAGACACAAAAGAGAAAAAATCAGGAAAACGCCTCGGTAAGATTCCGACGATTAGTATGATTAATCTGGCTGATTTACAGGGATTTGGCATGCCTCATGCCCAGAAAATTAAAAAGAAAAAGCCGGATGAAAAACGGGAACCGGTGATTGATATTCATAATATTCCGGCACCGCACAAGATTAAAGCGTCTTTGGATGAGTATATTGTCGGACAGGAACATGCGAAAAAAGTAATGTCGGTAGCAGTATATAATCATTATAAACGTGTTGGAGATACTTCAGAAGACGGTATTGAAATTGAAAAATCAAACATGTTAATGATTGGACCGACCGGTTGTGGTAAGACCTATTTAGTTAAGACGTTAGCGAAGCTTTTGGATGTGCCGCTTGCGATTACGGATGCGACTTCTTTGACAGAAGCAGGTTATATCGGTGACGATATTGAAAGTGTGGTAAGTAAATTGCTTGCAGCAGCGGACAATGATGTAGACAGAGCAGAGCAGGGTATTATTTTCATAGATGAGATTGATAAAATCGCAAAAAAACGGAATGCAAATCAGCGTGATGTTAGCGGAGAATCTGTACAGCAGGGAATGTTAAAATTATTAGAGGGTGCAGAGGTAGAGGTACCGGTAGGTGCCAGCAGTAAAAACGCGATGGTACCGATGACTACGATAAATACCAAGAATATTTTATTTATTTGCGGCGGTGCATTCCCGGATCTGGATGAGATTATCAAAGAACGTCTGAATAAAGCAGCAGCAATTGGTTTTAAAGCTGATTTAAAGGATAAGTACGATAATGATGAGAATATTTTACAGAAGGTAACAACAGAAGATGTAAGAAAATTTGGTATGATTCCGGAATTTTTGGGAAGATTACCGGTAATGTTTACGTTAGAAGCGTTGACTGAGGATATGCTGGTTCGTATTTTGACAGAACCGAAAAATGCGATTGTAAAGCAGTATCAAAAGCTCCTCGGTATGGATGAGGTAAAGTTGGAATTCGATGAGGCAGCACTGGCGTCCATTGCGAAAAGTGCGAAGGAAAAGAAGGTCGGTGCCCGTGCACTTCGTTCGATTATCGAAGAGTTTATGTTGGATATCATGTACGAGATTCCGAAGGATGAGAATATCGGTACGGTGACGATTACCAAGGAATATGTAGAAAAAACAGGTGGTCCGCAGATTCAGATGCGCGGATGTCAGGCTATAGCAGGACCGGTTGAATCTGTTTAAGTAGCAAAAGTTACGAGAGGGATAAGCTATGAAAATTACAGAGATTTATCAAAATAAGAAAAATGTATTGTCGTTTGAGATTTTTCCGCCAAAGAAGGATGAGGAACTGAAAAGTATTGATGCGACACTTGAGATTTTGGCAGATTTGAAGCCGGATTATATCAGTGTGACATTTGGTGCAGGTGGAAGTTCGAATAATAATAAAACGATTGCGATTGCGAAGCAGATTAAAGAAAACTACCAAATAGAACCAGTAGTGCATTTAACCTGTCTGTGTTACGATAAAAAAGAAATTGATGAATTTTCAAAGGTGTTAAAAGCAGAAGGAATTGAGAATATTCTTGCACTGCGCGGTGATAGAAATCCGAATATTCCGGAGAAGCATGATTTTGCGCATGCATCAGATTTGATTCAGTATTTAAAAGAATACCATGATTTTTGTATTGCAGGTGCGTGTTATCCGGAATGTCATCCGGATTCTGCTAACAGGGTAGAGGAGATGCGTCATTTACGAACAAAAGTAGATGCGGGAGCAGAAGTGTTGTTATCGCAGCTTTTCTTTGATAATAATATGTTTTACCGTTTTGTAGAGGATAGCCGCATTGCAGGAATTGATGTGCCGATTACACCGGGTATTATGCCTGTAATTAATGGTGCGCAAATTCAGCGTATGGTAACATTGTGCGGTGCTTCCTTACCGGAGCGTTTCGAAAAAATTATCAAACGATATGGTGATAATAAACAGGCACTTTTCGATGCCGGTATGGCATATGCATTAAGCCAGATTATTGATCTACTGGCAAATGATGTGGATGGATTGCATTTGTATACAATGAATAATCCGGTAGTGGCGCGTCGCATTTGTGAAGGAATTAAAAACTTAGTATAACAGTTCAGACGCCTTTGCGAATAGATGGGGCTGAACTGTGAGGTGATTGGTAGTATAGGAGATTTACATGGAAGAACAGTTTTCCAGAACAGAAGGATTACTTGGAGAGGAAGCAGTAAAACATCTGCATAACTGCCGTGTGGCTGTGTTTGGCGTAGGCGGTGTAGGTGGTTTTACAGTTGAGGCACTGGCACGAAGTGGCGTGGGAACGCTTGATATCATAGATAAGGATACTGTGTGTGAGTCGAATTTAAATCGTCAGATTATTGCATTACATAGCACGATAGGTCAGGATAAAGTCGATGTGTTGAAACAACGAATTTTTGATATTAACCCTAAGGCAGTAGTGAATGCACATAAGTGTTTCTTTTTGCCAGAGACGAGAAAACAGTTTGATTTTTCACAATATGACTATGTAGTGGATGCAGTGGATACGGTAACTGCCAAAATTGAATTGGTTATGGCATGTGAAGAAGCAGGTGTACCGATTATTAGTAGTATGGGAGCAGGGAATAAATTAGACCCTACAGCTTTTGAAGTGGCTGATATTTATAAAACATCAGTCTGCCCATTAGCCAGAGTGATGCGACGTGAATTAAAAAAGCGTGATGTGAAGCGTTTAAAAGTAGTATATTCGAAAGAAGAACCTGTAGTGAGGCGGGAGACTCCGGCATCGATTGCTTTTGTTCCGTCTGTGGCAGGACTTATCATAGCGGGAGAAGTCATTAAGGATTTAACATCACAGTTTGTGCAACAGTAAGCGGATATTGAGATGGTGTGTGAGAGTAGTATTTTGGAAAGAGTGAAGAAGGCGGTAAGAAAATGCCGGAAGAATTGAAACAGGAAAAAGAAGATAAAAATAAACAAGTAGAGCGAAGCCTTCGTAAAAGATTTCATAAAGATATTTGGCGTAGATTTACGAAGGCAATAAATGAATATGAGCTGATTTCAGATGGTGATAAGATAGCAGTCTGTATTTCCGGCGGCAAAGACTCCATGCTCATGGCAAAGCTTTTTCAGGAGTTAAAACGTCATGGCAAGATTGATTTTGAGGTAGAATATCTGGTGATGAATCCGGGCTATAATCAGGTGAATTATGACCAGATTCTGAAAAACGCTAAATTGCTTGAGATACCAATTACGGTATTTGAATCAGAGATTTTTGATGTGGTGGCAGATGAAGATGATTCGCCATGTTACCTGTGTGCGAGAATGCGGCGAGGTTACCTTTATAGCAAAGCACAGGAATTAGGATGTAATAAAATCGCATTGGGACATCATTTTGATGATGTCATTGAGACGATTGTTATGGGCATGATGTATGGTGCCCAGATTCAGACCATGATGCCGAAGCTTCACAGCACTAATTTTGAGGGGATGGAGTTAATCCGTCCGATGTATCTGATTAGAGAAGAGGACATTATCCGTTGGTGCGAAGATAATGAACTGGAATTTATTCGTTGTGCCTGCCGTTTCACTGAAAAAAGAGATTCTTATGATGATGTGGGACAGGTATCAAAGCGGGCAGAAGTAAAAGAATTAATAAAGGAACTTCGGAAACGCAGTCCGTATATTGAGATGAATATTTTCCGAAGTGTGGAAAATGTAAATGTGAATACGGTTATTGCATATAAGAAAGACGGAGTCAGACATCATTTTTTGGATGCGTATGATGCAGAATAACATTATAAATTAGGTAGTAAAATGATTAGTAACAAAAAAGAAACCTCATCATTTATTAATAGAAATAAATGATGGGGTATTTTTATGCCTACATGTAAAGAACAGGTATATTCCAATGATTATTTCGATTTTGTCATTCCGTATGGCGAGGCATATTCTGTGTCACCGCCGGGGACATGTATTCAAAGAGTTGATGAAGATTATGATGTTTTGTATTATCCACGGGCGGGGCTGCCGCCTTTAAGTATCGGAGACTATACTTATTCTAGTATTCCCAAATGTTTTGGACTCCTAGATCAGACTGCGTTAGAAGTGAGTGGAATTTTACGGATGCAGAATCAGCCTGCTCTGCAATTGACAGGGAGCGGAGTATTAATAGGATTTATAGATACGGGAATCGACTATACCAATCCAATTTTCCGGTATTCGGATGGCAACAGTAGGATTGTTTTTTTGTGGGATCAGACGATTGAAGACGGAACACCGCCGCCGGGCATTTTTTATGGTGCAAACTATTCCGGGGAGGACATTAACCGGGCACTTACAGCAGAAAATCCTTATGAGATTGTGCCTTCTAGAGATACTAATGGACATGGTACGTTTTTAGCAGGAGTGGCGTGTGGGGAACGAGTTATAATAATGTCAAGTTAGCAAGAACCCAGTAAAATCAAGGGATTCCGCTGATTTAGTCCTACGAAAAAATGTCAAAGTAATGGTCATTTTGAGTAAGGATGAGCTCATTTTTATCTTCAAAAAAGAACACTTGCACTAATATAACACGAGGAGTGTTTGACCATATCAAGGAAAAATTTTATCCTTGAACAATTTAATAATGTAAATTTAGTAGGACTAAATTAGCTTTTGATCAAAGATTTGATAGTAGCAGATTGCTATTCTTTGGATTGCTTTTTAGTCCTGCTTTTTTTGCCCGGAAAAGGAGGAGTAGAATCGCATGATAAAGCAGGAGTTGATTTGGTCTGATAATAAGAAACCGGTTACACAAATTCACATAAGAGTGAAAAGTGTTCAAAAGCCGAAAGGTGTCATTCAGGCACATACAAAGTTTGTAAGAGATTTAAAAAGCTGTATGCAGTGCAGATTCTTTTATGGAAGCACGAAACAGTGTGTTGCAAAGAAATGTGTAAAAGAAGATTTGCAGTCTGTATCAGAAAAGAAAAAAGACAAGATGTGTTATGGCTGTCCGTATCAGCAGAAAGAAGGGTATTGTTTCCCATGCATGAAAAAAGTGCTTGAAAAAACGGAAAAGCAGCATCATACAAAATCTAACAGGGAGGAATAGGAAGATGGGTAAGCATATTGAAGTGGTTGGCGTAGACCACGGCTGGTCCGGAATGAAAACAGTGAGTCAGGTATTTACAACAGGAGTAAAAGAGATTACAACGGAACCGGCATTTTTCCAGAATATAGTGGAGTACAATGGTTCTTATTATAAGGTTGGTGGAAAAAGACTGGAGGTAAGGGAATTAAAAGTGGAGAATGATAATTTCTATCTTCTTACACTGGCAGCAGTTGCAAAAGAACTGAATCGAAGGGGAATGAGAAATGCAGATATTCTTTTATCAGTCGGACTTCCGCTTACACGTTTTGGAGCAGAGAAAAAGGAATTTATTGAATATCTGTCAAAAGAGAAAGAAGTAGCATTTAAGTTTGATAAGAAACCATATCATATCAGAATTGCAAGGGTGTCGGTATTTCCTCAGTGTTATGCAGCAGTAGCAGACAGAATGAAAATGCTTCCGAAAAGAGTCGTGGTAGTGGATATTGGAAGCTGGACAATTGACATCATGCCGATTGAAGATTATGCACCAAATAAAGCGGAATGTATCACAATCAGGGAAGGCTTGATTAAGTGCATGAGAACTATTAATGAGGAGTGTATCAGACTATACGGTAAGGAACTTTCAGAGGAAGATATACAGGAAGTGATGCGGACAGGAAAGAATGATAAGCTGCCGCAGAAATATTCGGATATTGTAAAGGAATGTCTGAAAGCTTATGTGGAAAAAGTATATAACATTCTGCTGGAGCATGGATATAACCTTGAAGTAACGGATATTGTATTTGTGGGAGGCGGTGCATCAGTTGTAAAACGGTTTGGTGAGTATAGCGGAAAGAATATTCAGTATATCGAAGATGTCAAAGCAAATGCGAAAGGCTATGAATATCTTGGGAAAATTTATCTGTCTACACATAAAAAAGAGTTTGGATTGGGGTGAGGTAATTGGCAAGAAACAAAGAAAATATTGTGTATCATAACATACGCATGAATCTTGACAATGAACAGCACCGCAGGATACATATGGTTTTAATGAATCTGAATACAAACATACATAAATCGGTAAACCAGTTTTTGATTGATGCGGCAGATTCATATATAAAAGCGTTAGAGGGAAATGTGCTGATAAATGAAGAAGAAACATTGCCACAGATACCGCCGTATGTAAAAAGAGAAGAATTGGATAAGGTGTGTATGGAACTGAAAGACGAGCTGCAAAAGGAAATGATTATTATATTAGGTTCAGCTCTTGCAGCGGGAAAAACAATTCAGCTTCCGGAAGTAAAAACAGAAACGAAACCGGAAATACAGAAAAGTACAATGGAAACGGAAGATACCGATGAAATGATGATAGGACTTGCATCTTCATGGGGATAGAATGGGAGGAAAACAGATGGCAGGAATAATTTTAAGAAAAACAGGAGTGGTAATTCTTGCAATATTAAAAGGAATGCTTTATGCGGCATTGGCGATATTGAAACTGTTCTTTTGTGGCATAAAATTATTGCTTCTGCTGTTTGGTCTTATAGTAAGAATGGTACTGATTTTAGTGGGTGTAGTTATTTAAGAGAAAAGGCAGGTGAAGGTATTGAAGATTATTAAGCGGGGAGTTCCGCCATAGCTTCAGTCAGAATTATATTAAAAGTGTAGCAAGCCGGAGAGAAGTCTCCGGTTTTTTTGATGAAAAAGGAGGGGACAGTTATTTATGATGGAATATGACGTTTTTAAGGAAGTCGTAAAAGAGCAGTTTTTAAGCTATATGCCGGATGCTTTCGTAAACCATATAGTCAAGGTGTATCCGGTAATGAAAGTAAATGAAACGGTTGACAAGTTGGAAGTGATTCCGGCGGAGGGAAACGGAGATCGTGCCATACCGTCACTTTCGGTGAGGGCTATCTATGAAGATTACAGACAGCGTGGAAATTTAAAAGACGCACTGGCGATTGCAGCATTTAACTATGTTGTGGAATATCAGAAAGCACCTTGTAACATAGCAGAACAGGTTTTAAATAATGTGAAAGATAAAATTGTAATGACACTTATCAATACAGAACAGAATAAGAAACTGTTGGAAAATATTCCGCACAGGGAGTTTCAGGATTTATCCATTGTGTATCGTGTTGTAGTTGGAAAAGATGAAAATGGTATTCAGTCAGCACTTGTAAGGAATGAATATGCAGATAAGATAGGATTTAATGAACAGGATTTATATAATGCAGCGGTGCAGAATACAGAGCGAATGTTTCCGCCTGTGATAAAAGGCATGAGTCAGGTAATGAAAGAGATGTTTGTGAGAGAGGGAATGCCGGAAGAATTAGCAGAGTTGTATGTTGGGGTAATGGCTGAAAATGAGGAAATGTATGTGATTACAAATGACTGTGGAATTAATGGTGCAGTTTCCATGCTTTATGAGGAAGGGCTGCATGAGCTTTCAGAAAAACTGGATTCGGATTTGTATATTATGCCCTCATCGATTCATGAAGCCATTGCCGTATCTGCTGATAACCGTAATCCTTATGAACTGGCTGAAATGGTTACGGATATTAACATGGGGGAAGTAGATTTGAATGAGAGACTTTCCAATCAGGTCTACCATTATGACAAGGATTTAAGGAAACTGAAGCTTGCAACGGATACACCGAATAAAAGATTAGATGGAATCGTGGCGTTTATAAATCCGGTTTGCGAGAAAAAAGCAATTAGATAAAGTTAAGGAAAGAGGCAGTTGGCGAGATGGAAGAAAGGAACAGTTTTACAAATGAGGAACTTGCTATTGCAAAGAGTGTTGATTTAACTGTGGTTGCGGAAAATCTTGGTTATACGGTAAGAAAGATAGGAAATTACCATACTTTAAAGGAAATGGATTCCATACGCATTTATGACAGGAGAAGCTGGTTCCGCTGGTCGCAGGAATACAAAAAAGGAGAAAACGGAGGCTCGCAGATAGATTTTTTAAGGGTATTTGCGGGTATGGACGTAAAAGAGGCGGTATTCTGGCTGCTTGATTTTGCAGGGTATCACAGAACGGGAGACTGGAAAACAAAGGAAGTAATCGTGACAAAAAAGGAAACAGAACGGAAGCCGTTTCTTCTTCCGAAAGCAGCACCGGATAACCGTTATCTGTACCATTATCTTATGGAGGAACGGCATCTGTCAAAAGAAGCGGTTGACTGGTTTGTAGGGGCAGGACTGATTTATGAAGAAAGCCGTTACCATAACATTGTCTTTAAAGGAAATGATAAAAGCGGTGTTACAAGGTTTGCAAGCATGAGGGGCGTATTCGACCGGAATGGAAATTGTTTTAAATGTGACGTTGCCGGAAATGACAAGAATTACGGATTTAATGTATGGGATATGGGAAGCAGTGAAATAGCTGTTTTTGAGGGTGCGATAGACCTTATGAGTTATGCGGACATGTACCATGATTTTGAAACGAACAAGCTGGCATTAGGAATGCTTTCCGATGCACCGCTTGTTCTTTTTTTGAAAGAACACCTTCAGATTGGGAAGATAAAATTCTGTCTTGATAATGACAGTCCGGGCAGAAAAGCAGCAGAAGCACTTATGAAAAAATATTATGAACTTGGCTATGAGGTGGAGGATTGTCCGCCGCCGACAGCTTATAAGGATTACAATATGTGGCTGCAGGAACTGAGAAAAGAAGATTTTCAGAAGATACGGACTAGAGAAAGGATACGGTAGGAGTCAACTGAAAAAATTAACACACTTTTAGAAAATCAACTGAAAAAGTCAGCTTAATTTCAAATTATTAACTGAAAAAATAAGTTGAATAATTTGATTTTAGAAAAAAATAGTGATGACTAGAATAAAAGTCAACTGAAAAAGTTGACATATTTTGGAAAAGTCAACTGAAAAAGTAAGTTGACAGTATGAAAAAAGGGGTTTTAGGGGGAAATCCCCTAACCAGTGGCATGAGACGGCTCTCATGCGTATCTGGCAAATTCACATTGAGAAATTAAAAAAGAGAGAAAAGGAAAGAAAACAGTTAAAAAGGAGGAGTTTTGGAATGGCAGAAATTCAGACAGAAAAGAAGAAAGAAGAAGTGGAAGGAGAAATCATTGTTTTCAAAGAGGCTTCACAGCTTGTAGAATTTATGGATCAGAATGACATGTTAATGCACCTTTCAAAAGAAGAAGCAGAAGTGCTGCTTGCGTATACAGCAACCCGTGCGGTGCAGATTGGTTTCAGAGGAGAAGAAATTGTATGCTGTGATTTATGTTCAGAAGGAAAGATGTCAGACTGGAAAAGTTATTCCATTGACGATGCTGTCAATGATGCCTGTGACAGCAACTACGATATGATTGTTCAGGCAGAGGCGGAACTTACAAGTACGGGAGATACAAAAGAAGCGGAAAGGGTAAAGGAACGACTGGAAAAGCTTCGTGCAGATGAAGCAGTACTGGATGCTGTATTCGACCGCACGAAATATGGAAAAGAAGTTAATGTAATTGCACACCAGCTGGCACAGGCAATGATTGAGGATATGCGGTCGGAGGGCGGACTTGATGCGGCGGTTGAGAGAATGAAAAAAGAACTTACACAGGGGAAAGACCTGTTGCCGGAGGTTTCGCCGGCTTTAAAGAAAAAGACAGGCAGGCAAGATAAAAATGGCAGACAGTATCCATTGTGTTAAGAAGACACTCCGGTTAATGCCGGAAGAATCCAAAATGCTTGCAGAAAAAGCAAAAGCCAAAAAGATGTGTGAGGCAGATTATTTGCGGCTTCTGATTACACAGAATCCAAATGATTACCCTGAAATCCGTATTCTTCTCCGTGAACTGATTAATGAAGTCAATGCCATCGGCAATAACATCAATCAGATTACAAGAAATTATAATTCCAAAATATACCGCACGGAGGACAGGGAGCTGTTAAAGGCATATATGAAAAAGTTAAATTTATTGGTAAAAGATACGGCGGAGCAGATTGGCAAGCAGAAAGGCGGCATGGAATGACACCGGAGAGAGAACGAATGCTTGCAGAAAACGGCTATTTTCTGTATCAGGGGTATCATTTTAAGCCTTTAGGTCAGTCACCAAAGGAAGAAGGCAATTTTTTTGAAATTACAAAACGGTTAAAGCGTGATATGGAGCTTGGAATGATGGCGGAAAATTATTTTGGACAGCAGAAGCGAGAATATTCCCATGCGGGATTTTATGTCGCTTCGCCCACAAAAGATGCAGACCTGTTTTTATGTCTGGAAAATCAGAAAGTCTATGTTCCGTGCGAATATGAATTGCAGGAATATATGCGTGAACCGGAGAAAAATCAGAAAATGGGAAGGACAAGGTAAAACAGGTTGGCAATCAGCAAGATTCTTTACATTGGGGATTGTGGCAGCGGCTATGCGGGAAAGCATTTAAAGCAGGCTCTTGATTATATTATGGCGGAGCATAAGACAGGGGAAGGAAGGTGGGTGTCTTCTTTAAACTGCCAGCCTGACAATGCGTATGAGCAGATGCGGCAGACAAAAAAGCAGTTTGGAAAGACGGATAAGAGACAGGGCTACCACATGATTATTTCCTTCGCAGAAGGGGAAGTGGATGCGGAAACGGCATTTAAAATTATCGGGAAATTTGCGGAGGAATATCTTGGAAAAGATTATGAGGCGGTATATTCGGTGCATGACAATACGGAGCATATACACGGGCATATTATTTTTAACAGTGTAAGCTTCCTCACCGGAAAAAAGTTCCGTTATGAAAAAGGGGACTGGGCAGAAAAGATACAGCCGATTACAAACAGGCTGTGCACGGAGCATGGTCTTTCCACGATTGAAATTGCAGAAGACCGTGCCAAAAAATCTGAAAATTATAAAGAATGGAATGACTGCAAAGACGGAAAACTGGTATGGGCTGACATGATAAAGAGGGATATGGATGCCTGTATCATGCAGGCTGCAACATATGAATCTTTTTTAACCATGCTTGCCGGAATGGGATATGAAATCAAAAATGCCGGCAATAGCGGGGGGAAATACCTTGCCGTAAAGCCGATGGGACTGACACGGTTTAAACGGTGCAAAAGTCTTGGTGCAGATTATTCGGAGGAAAGAATCCGTGAAAGAATCCTGACAGAAACGCTTGCTTCTTATCAGAAAAGGGGACAGATGCCGAAGATAGTGAAGTGTCGTATTAAGCGTTATAAAAAAGCGGGGCTGTCCGGTTTGCAGAAACGCTATTTCAGAAGGCTGTTCCGGTTAAGGCGGATAAGAAAACACCCGTACAGTCAGGCATGGAAATACCGTGATGAGATTCGGGAAATGAAGAAGTTGCAGGAAAATTATCTGTTTCTTGTGCACCATGAGATAAGGACACCCGTGGATATTGCAATTATTTCGGAAAATATGGAGGAGAAGAAAAAGAAAATAGCAGAAGAAAAAAGCCGTATTTTTAAGGAACGGGCAAGAATGAAGCTTCTGTTTAATATTGCTGCTGAATTAAAGGAATTATCGGAAATGGAAAGCTGTTACCAGAGAGGGGAGATGCTGTTTGAGGAGGAGCATAAAAGGTACGGGGAGCTTTCCGAAAAACTGGAAAAGGAAGGGTATTCCGTGGAACAGCTGGAGACGTTTAAGCGTCATTATCATAATAGGATAGCAGAAATAAGGGAAAAGGAAACGGCAGTTAAAAGGGAGGAACGTATTGCAAAACGACTGTTGGAAGAATTGATGTCGGCAGAGACAGAGAAACAGCAGCTGAGGGAAGAAAACAGAAAAGCAGAACGAAAGAAGCAGCCGGTATTATAGGCTGTGTTTTTTATTGCAGTAATTTATTTGATAGGAGGCAGACAGATGGAAGAACGTGAAAAATTAAGCAGTATTGACATGAATGTATATTTGTCAAATTTACGCAGAAATCCCAGATTCAGCAAGGAAGTGGTAAATCTTGTGGAGAGGGATTTGCAGTATGGTCTGACGATTGAGGAAACGGAGCTGTATTCCATGAAAAAATTTGATATGGCACAGATGAAAATATATTCCAAATGCCTTAGAAATGGTTATCCGCAGGAAGCAATCGACTGTATCGTAAAAGAAGGGCTTGCCGCCGAACAGATGGCAGTGGCACTTGAATTTTATGAAAAGGGAGTGGCTGTTGAAACGATTGCAGAGGTTACGGGCGATAACGGACGCACGGCATTTGTAATGAAAAAAATGTTTCAGAATTTTATGGAGGCTGTACCGAAAGTGGCAGAAGCGGCTAAAGAACAGGAAGACTATGCAGAGAAGCTTTTGGAGCAGATAAAAACCGTTGTAGAAAAAATAGAATTTCAGGAAAAACGCTACGATGCACTGAATGAAAAATTAAAAGAAATTCAGACAGCGAATCAGGTTAAGGGGGAATGTGAAAAACTGTCAAACAAAGTTTCAGAAATGGAGCAGATGATGGAGAAACAGCAGAATGAGTTAAATGATGCAAGGGCTGCGGTAGTCAGGCTTCGGAATGAAAAAGATGATGCAGGAAGGGAGAATGAAAAATTGAAGCAGCAGATGGCACAGTTAAGAAAGGAGGCAGAAGAAAGGCAGATGGCAGAAAAATTAGAAGAAAAGAAAGCAGCAGAGAAGGAAGAAAAATCAGAGGAAGCGGTTCAGAAAACAGGAAATGAAAAAAGAGAAATGGAAAGAATGGAAATTCCTTCTTATCCGTGGGAGGGTTATAATGTAGCCATTTTAGATGAAAATGGAAAAGTAATTTCTGTTATGCCTGCAGAACGCATGGAACGGAAAAAAGAGAAGCCTGCATTGACGGCACTGTTTTCACGCATGGTATTTAAGAAAAAAACAGATATTGTAAGACTTGTAGTAGAGAAAAATCTTGAGCCGAAACAGCTTGTTCAGATACGGACTGCAATCGAAAAGGGGTTAAGTGAGGAGCAGATTTTAGTGCTTATCAACAATCAGATTCCGGCGGAGCAGATGAAGGAAATCATTAATATTGCCGTATATGAAAATAAACAGAAGGAGGGGTAGTACATGGATTTGGGAGCAGTAGCAGAAACTGCCGCATTGATTGACAGAAAACAGGCAGGGTTATCGGAAACGGACAGAAACTTTTTATTCCGGTTTGCGTGTGCAACCGGAGATAAGGAGCTGACGGAGAAGCTTTTTGAAGAACTTACACAGGACGGGGCAGATAAAAAGGCGGTATTGCAGAAGTATGAGGTGCTTTTGGGAAACAAGCCGGACTGGATCAGACAGGTTGAAAATCTTCTGGTTGCACTAGAAATGTACCGCATTGAGGAAGAAAAAGCAGTAAAGCGGTTATCAGAGATTTTAGAAGCCTATGGAGTGGATTTGACGGTGGAAGAATTAAAGGACATTCCGCAGGAGAAAGTCAGTGAACAGCTTGTGAAAAAAAATGGCTAGATAAGGAGGCAGAATCAATGGATGTATATGACAAATATATAATTACAGATATTTTTCCTGTGGGCGGGATTCAGACAGCAATGGGCGTACATTCAGAAAAAAGACAGTTTGCGACTTGGGAAGTCAAAGACGGGGAGTATTTGTGGGCTCATTATTTTACGGACCAGCAGGAAGCAATCAAAGACTTATGCAGCCGTACATTAAGGGAAATGAACAACCGGCAGAAAGGCATCGTGCGTGAGGATAATGATTATACCGTTACTGCCATTGTGAAAAATGGAAACGATACGGCGGTGATTGAATTTCCGACAAATGAACTGGCAGACATTTTAGGAAGCATCGGTATCAGAGAATCTGTGGATAATGTCTGCATCGGCGGAAAATATCCGGTTGAAATTACACCGGGTTTGGGAAAATGGCAGATGCATTAAACCATATTTTTAGGAAAGGCGATTCCCTTCATTTGGTAAATGAAACGGCAAGGGCTGTCTACCATGCAGATTATTTTGTGTATGACATGGTGGAAGAAAAGTTGAAATACGGGGAATTTTCATCAGCGGAGGAACTGAAAAAAGCAGCGGATACAATGGCAGAGAAATTTAAAAAGCAGAAGAAAAAGTCTGCAAGATAGAGGGGAGGCGTGAGAATGTCAGAAGAAATACAGGAGGCGGTGCAGATTATCCGTGTGGCTTATGACGGGATTGAAATTGCCATGAAAATAGGAAGCGGCACATTAGAGCAGATGCGAAAGATGCTGGATTTTCTGATTGCCGTTGTTGAGTATGAAAAATCAATGGGCAGGACAGACATGAGGAAGCTTCTGTTAAAAGGAGGCGATTTACAGGTGCTTCAGTTTGCGGAAAGCGACAGAAAACAGATTGAAAAGATGGCAAAAAAATACGGGATTTTATATTCGGTGCTTCCAGACATCAATAAAAAGGACGGCATGGGGGAAATCATTTTTCATACGGAAGCTGTGCCGAGAGTGAATATGATGGTGCAGAAAATAAGCTCGGCAAAGACAGCCACGTTTGATGACTACTTAAAAAACGGAAATGAAGAGGAGCTTTCTAAGGTGATGTCCTTTCTGGAAAAGCAGGGGAGGAACAGCCCGCATACGGCAGAGGAAAGGAAAGCGGGAGAAGTCTTAAACGGGCTTATGGAAAAGGTCGGCATGTATGTGACGGAGAAAAAGAGCGTCAGCATGGAGGAAATAAAAGAAAATTTTTCCGCCACCAGTGAGCAGGCAGAGGAAGTGTTACGGCAGCTTGAAAAAATCGGGGTGCTGGATAAAGCGGACAACGGACAGCATAAAGTCATTATGGATAAGGAAGCATTTATAAAACGTATTACACGATATAAGGAGCTTTCACAGCGTATGGCAGGCATTGCTGCGGCACAGAATCAGGCTTTGCTTGATATTACGATTACAAAGCAGCTTGTCGTGGAGGAAAATGAACGGGCAGTCAAGACACGCATACCGGGTACTTGGGGCGAAAATGTGAAATACATCTGGCTGGATAAGAAAAATGCAATGGACATACACAGCGGAAAAACAATCCTCACATTCCTTGATGCAGAGAAAGAGTATAAGCTGTATTCAAAAGATAACCGTATCATTGGGACAATGAAGGGTAAGGATTTGTATAACGGGCATTATGACAGGATTTCAGCAGAAACGGCAAAGCGTTATAAAGAAGGAAAAAGAACGGAAACGGCAAGCCATGCAGCGAAGAAAGCCCCGCTCCCGAAAAAGAGGTAGCAGCTTATGGTTGGTGAAAAGAAAAAAATCTCATGGTGGTTTGTAATATTCGGGGCAGTTTTTTCCGGCTATGTGGGGTATCTGCTAAACGGGGCATGGGAGCCGGAAATGGATGCCGTGGCATTTCTTAATGCTTTCACAGAGGTGTATGCCGCACCGTTTGCCAACTATTACAATGAAAGAACCGTTAAAGCGGTAGTTTTAGCGGTATTTATTTATGTAATTGCAATGGTTATGTATGTTACAAGCCAGAGGAACTTTATGCCGGGGAAGGAATTTGGCACGGCAAGGTTTGAATCGCCCCAGTATGCCAATAAGATACTTATGGATAAGGATTCTTCTTTTAACCGTATTTTAAGCAAAAATGTGAAAATGTCACTGGATTTCAGAAGGCTGAAATTAAACGGCAATATCCTGATTTGCGGCGGTTCGGGTGCTGGAAAGACTTTTTATGAGGTAAAACCGAATCTTATGCAGATGCCCCGCAACTGTTCTTTTATCTGTACCGATCCAAAGGGAGAGATCCTAAGAAGCTGCGGGCAGATGTTAAAGGACAACGGTTACAGGGTTAAGGTTATTAATCTTTTGGAAATGGAAAAATCAGACTGTTATAATCCGTTTTCTTATATCCGTGAGGAAACGGATGTGGTAAAACTAATAACAAATCTGATTTCCAATACCACGCCAAAGGGTACAACAAAAGGGGACCCGTTTTGGGAGAAAGCCGAAAGCTTGTTCTTACAGGCAGTTTTTTATTATGTATGGCTGGAAGAACCTCCCGCAATGCGGAATTTTGAGAGCGTACTGAGACTTATGGGAGAGGCAGAAGTCACGGAGCAGGATAAACTGTCAAAGCTCGATATACGAATGAAGGTGCTGGAGGAAAGTTCCCCGCTTGGTGCATCGCATCCGGCGGTAAAACAGTACAACAAATGTATGCGTGGTGCAGGAGATACGGTGCGTTCCATTATCATATCCGCAAACTCAAGACTTGCGTTTTTGGAAAACAAACAGGTACTCCGATTGCTTTCAAAAGATGACTTAAATCTTGCGGAGCTTGGCATTGGGGCAGACGGTGACGGGGAGACAAAGACAGCGTTATTCTGCGTCATACCGGACAGCGACAAATCCTATAACTTTATCATAGGAATGCTGTATACGCAGATTTTTCAGGAGCTTTATTATCAGGCAGACTTTAACTGTGGCGGAAGGCTGCCGATTCATGTGACTTTTATGTTAGACGAATTTCCAAACGTTGCCCTGCCGGACGATTTCTGCTCACTGCTTTCTACTATGCGTAGCCGTGAGATTTCAAGCATTATCATTATCCAGAACTTTGCACAGTTAAAAGCATTGTTTAAGGATACATGGGAAACAATCCCCGGCAACTGCGATACATTTATTTATCTTGGCGGAAATGAGCAGAGTACGCATAAATATGTTTCGGAACTGTTAGGAAAAGGCACGATTGATAAAAAGTCGAGCGGGGAGACGAAAGGAAGGCAGGGAAGCTCCAGCAATAATTATGATGTGCTGGGACGTGAATTGTTTACGCCGGACGAAGTCAGAAAGCTTGATAATAAAAAGTGTATTATTTTTATCCGTGGGTTTGATCCGATTATGGACGATAAATATGTGCCGTTTGCACACCCTGCGTTTGAACAGACGGCAGACGGAAAGGGCAAGCCGTATGTGCATAATCCGTCAGAAGGGAAAGAATCCGGCGTACTGCCGTGCAGGATTCTTTCTCCAAAAGCTGTCCGCTACTATGAAAATTTAAAAGAAAAGGGCGAAAATGTGTATATTGATACGTTAAGCTATGATGAATTTTCGGTGCTGACGGAACTGGAAATGAAGAAGCGGTTTACTGATTTGGACGAAACAGCCCAGAGGGAAAAATTAAACCGTGAGGAGGCAAACGAACTGCGTTTTATGCCTGAGCCGGAGGAACGTACAGAAGCAGATGCGGCAGATAAGAGAGAAAAAACAAAGCGGAAAGAGATTGCAGGGGAAGATACCATTATGAACCGCATGATGCAGTGGAAGTTTACAAAGGAACAGAAAGAAGAACTGAATAAAATGATGGAGCTTGGCATACCGAAATCGGAAATCCTGACAGTTTTTTATCCGGAAACCGATGTGGCGGAAATGAGGAAGCTGCGTCAGATGTATCATACAGGAATATATCATACAGAGTAAGGATTCAGGCTGAAAGAGGTCTGATTTTTTTATGCTTAAATTTAAGAATTTAAAACAGATAAGGAGAATGGAATTTATGAGAAAAAAAGAAATGATGAAAACTGGGAAAAAAGAAACGAGAGGTTTATCCGCTGCAAAGAAAATGACATCCGTATTGTACGGGACAGGATACTTAATGGCAGCCATGCCGGTATCGGTGCTTGCAGCCAATACACAGGCAATCACACAGCCGCTTGATAATTTAAAAACACTAATGATTGCCATTATCGGTGCAGTCGGTGTCATTATTCTTGCAAAGAATGTGATGGAATTTGCACAGGCATACCAGAATCAGGATTCCTCCACTATGAACTCTGCATTAAAAGGCATTGTGGCAGGGATTATGATGGCAGGCATTTCAACGGTGCTTTCGTTCCTCGGTTTCTAAAAAATTTATTCGTGAGACATTCAAAGAAGAAAAAGACACAATATATAGTCTGAAATCTTAGAAAGTGCTGTATGTTGTGTCTTTTTGCTGAAAGTTTCACTGTCTTAGCAGAAAAGAGGTGAAAACGGAGTGGATATTTTTAAACTGGGTGATAAAATCCTTGCTCTTTTGGAGATGGTGTTTGGGTTTTGGAATAATCAGGTTTCGCTTGTGTTTGCAATGCTGGGACAGTCACCAGTCAATTTCAAGGGCGGAGGACCGTGGGCTGCGATTGAAGCTGTCAATCCGGTGTTTGTGGCAGTCGGTTCTTCCCTTGTGGTGCTGTTTTTTGTCATAGGGTTCTGCTCGGAAAGCGTGGACATCAGGGAAGAAATGCGGTTTGAGGTAATTTTCCGCATGTTGATAAAGCTGGCACTTGCAGAGTGGTTCGTGGCAAACGGAGTAACGATTATGAAGGCATTTTTTTCCACAATAGGAAATCTGGTAAATACACTGACAGCCGGAAGCGGTACGGTTTTATCCATTAACAGCACACAGGCAGAAATTATAAGAAATCTCGATTTTGGAGAAGGGCTTGTCATGTTAATTCTTGCCGTGCTTTTATCGGTGATTATTTTAATTTGCGGATTCTTTATGGTTTATAACGTGTATTTTCGTTTTTTAAAGCTGCTTGTAATTGTGCCGATTGGCTCGATTGCGTTTGCAACGATGGGCGGAAACAGGGAAGTAAGCCATACGGCGGTTACATACTGTAAATATTTCTTATCCGTATGTTTTGAGGCGGTCACGATGGCACTTGCAATTGTGGTATGCAACGCTTTTATCAATGCGGGGCTTCCGGCATTTACCGGAAGTTATGCAGACTGGACACAGACACTTATCTATCTGTGTGAGATGACGTTTACGGTTGCACTTACAACGGGAAGTGTGAAAGGGGCACAGAATTTAACAAGCAGGGCATTGGGATTATAAGAAGGAGATGAAAAAATTGGTAATTGAACTGAATAAGGATATTGAGCGTTACAAGGAATCCGTTGTCATGGGGCTTACAGGAAAACAGCTTGTATGCTCACTGGTTTCGGTAGCTGTGGGAGGCGGTATCGTCCTTTTTCTTTATCCGTATATAGGATTGACAATGAGCGTATATGTAGCAGTTCCGGTGGTGTCACCAATTGCGTTGGAAGGGTTTTATACATTTAACGGCATGGGATTTTCGGAAATGATGAAGCGGAAGTTTCAGATGTTGTTTGCAAACAAGCCGCTTTTGTATGTTTCTACGGAAAGTGAGGAAGGTATCAGACAGTGCAGGCAGGAGGAGGCAGCGGAAATGAGGAAAAAAGAAAAGAAGCAGAAAAAGAAGTTATTAAAAGGAAAGAAGGGGTTATAAATGTCAGGAAAAGCAAAGAAAATGCTGGTTGGAACAGGGATTGCGGCTGTTGTTATTGGTATCATTGCCGGAAAGAGAAAGCAGAAGAAAATGATTACGGTAAAGAGAAAAGACACAGATGATAAATAATAGAACATAACATATCCGGCAGAACAAGAGGAATTTGTCAGCGGCCGGAGTTTTCCGGCTGCGGAAAGGAGGAGCAATTGAATTTATTTACGGACGGATTTAAGGAGCTGAAAAAAGCAGACGAGCCGCTTTATAAAACACCAAAATCCATACAGCAGACGATAGAAATTAACAAAGTGGCAGAAAACGGGATATTTGAAGTGGGAAAAGGGAAAGCGGGAATGAACCGTTTTTCAAAGTGCTACCGTTTCCATGATGTAAATTATGCCACAACAGACGAAAATGAACAGATGGGGATTTTTGAGAGGTACTGCAAGTTTTTAAATTCCCTTGATCTATGTTTTAAGGTTACGGTTAATAACAAAAACAGGGATATGGAGAAGGTAAGGGAGTATATTTTTTTACAGGAAGAAAAAGACGGACACGACCACTTTCGGAAAGCATATAACGACATTATGGAGCAGAAAATCAAGGCAGGCAAGCAGGGCATTGAGCAGGAGCGGTATTTAACGATTGTTGTTGAAAGAAAGAATTTTGAGGAGGCAAAGGCACAGTTTACCACGATAGAGGCATCGCTTCACAAATCGTTTCACGAACTGGGATCGGAGATTGTGCCATTAAGCGGGAATGAACGTATCAGGGTATTGTATGACTTTTATCATTTGGGAGAAGAAAACAGTTTTGATTTTGACATCAGGACAGCACAGAAAGTAGGGGCAGATTTCCGCAATGAGTTGTGCAATAAGATGTTGCAGTTTTATCCGGATTATTTTAAGGACGAGAAGAAATTCTGCCGTGCATTATTCATTAAGAAATACCCGTCAAGTCTTTCAGACAGGTTTTTTAATGATATTACTTCCTTTCCGGTACATTCGGTTACAAGCATTGATGTTGTACCCGTTCCAAAGGACATGACGACAAAAATTTTGCAGAAGAAATACATGGGTATTGAATCTGACATTATCCGCCAGCAGAGGGTAAGGAACAGGAACAACGATTTTTCCTCAGAAATTTCTTACAATAAGCGTGTCGAAAAGAAAGAGATTGAAGGGATTATGGACGATGTGAGGGAGAACGACCAGTGCTTATATTATGCAGCGGTTACAGTAATTCTTATGGCAGACACAAAGGAAGAATTAGACAGCATGACAGAAATGGTGGAAACAATCGGGAAACAGAATGGTGTCATGATAGAGGAGCATTACCTTATGCAGAGGGAGGCATTAAACACGGCACTTCCGATTGGGGTAAGGCAGGTGGAAACGATGCGGACCATGCTGACACAAAGCCTTGCGGTATTGATGCCGTTTAATGTACAGGAATTAAATGACAGCTCCGGCTGCTATTACGGAATTAATCAGGTATCGCAGAATATTAACATCGGTAACAGAAAACGTCTGCTGAATGGAAACGGGTTTGTATTTGGTGTGCCGGGTTCGGGCAAGTCGCACTTCTGCAAAATGGAACTGGGGCAGGTGTTTCTTGGAAGCAGGGATGAAATTATCATAATCGATCCAATGAACGAATATTTTGACATTGCACAGACTTATGGCGGAACGGTGGTAAATATGTCCACTTATACGGATAATTATGTGAATCCGCTTGAGATGGACGTGTGGAGTCTCGATTTGGTTGACAGTAAGGGCATGATTCGTGAAAAAGGCGAATTTATGCTCGGTCTTTGTGAGCAGTGTATGGGTGAAAGCTTAAATGCCAGGCAGAAATCCATTATAGACCGTTGTATCAGAAATCTATATCTTGGGATAGCAAGAAGCAGGGAAAAATATGTGCCTGTCATGTCTGATTTTTATGCTGTTTTAATGGAGCAGGAGGAAGAGGAAGCAAAGGATATTGCACTTTCATTAGAATTATTTGTAAATGGTTCGCTTAATATTTTTAATCATCAAACCAATGTGGATATAGATAATCGATTTATGGTTTATGGTATTCGAGATTTGGGAGCGGAGCTGTCACCGATTACCATGCTGGTAATGCTTGAAAGTATCCAAAATCGGATTGTAAGGAACGGACAAAAGGGAATTGCAACATGGCTTTACATAGATGAATTTCATGTGCTGCTTAATTCTGATTACTCTGCAATCTATTTACAGCAGTTGTGGAAGAAAGTCAGAAAACAGGGTGGATTGTGTACCGGAATTACACAGAACGTAGTTGATCTGCTGCAAAATTATACGGCAACAACCATGCTCGCTAATTCGGAGTTCGTGGCACTGTTAAAGCAGGCAAATACAGACAGTTCCAGAATGGCAGAAGTGATTGGGGTGTCGGAAGCACAGCTTCAGTATGTTTCCAATGCAAGGAGTGGTATGGGACTAATGAAGTGCGGAAATGTGGTAATACCTTTTGACAATACGATTAAGAAAGGAACAGAGCTTTATAACCTTTACAATACCAATATCCATGAGAAGATTGCACAGCAAAGAGTGAGAAAAGTAAATTGTTATTAACTTGTGTGATAGGTTTTATTCATATATAATAAATATTAGGTAACAGTTCAATTATATCAAAATAAAAAAATTTGAATTTAAACTTATTTGAAAACGAAAATTTTTTGTATATTTGGGATATGGCTGAACTGTTACAAATATAATATTATATTTTGGTACATTGATAAATTAAATCAAACCTCATATAATATTAAAAAACGAAAAAGGAGATGGAAAAATTGTATACAAAAAGAGATGTAAAACCAGATGATATAAAAGCAAATATATATAATAATATTCATTTTATTGTAGATATACAAGGAGCATCTACAGAAGGACTTGAAAATAGTGATAGTGATATTTCCACTCTGTTTGATAGTAATGAGTTTAATCGTATGGAGGATACTTTTACTTATGATGAGTTAAATGAATGGGATAAAAGAAATCATAGAATTATTTCAAATAAAATGAAACAAAGAATGATTGAAACAGAAAAAGTCATTCGTTACATTTCAAAGGATGAAACTGAACAGATTCTTCTAAGTAAAAATTATATGGAAATGAGATTGCTTTATAGAAAGTCTTTTATTTTAAAGGATAAAATGGATTTATTGCAAAAAATTGTAAGAAAATATGCCGTAAATAATCCATTTTTACAAATTGATAATGTAACTTTGATAAAGAATAATTCTATAATTTGTAAAAGTTTACCTATGTTATATAGATGTTTTGACATAAGACATTTTGGGGATATTAAAAGCGGATTAACTTATCAAGGGGCATTATTTGCTGAATATAATAGTAGTGCAGCGATAGTTATGGATAAATATAATTTAATTGTTCAAAAAGAAATCAATGCAGGAACCTTAGGAAGGAAACTTTCTTATATGGGTAACTTAAATTTTATTATAAATTATCCAAATAATAATAGTGTTGATAGTTTAGACATCAAAGCAGTGTTGAAAGATATGAACGGTTGTTTGTTTAATGTTTTTGTTAATCATTTAACAGTTTCTTTTTTAAATGATTTAACAAATGGGGAAACAACTAAGGTATTAAGAGGTTTTAAGAAGAATGAGTAAGATAGAAAAATTTGTGCCTTTAAAAACAACAAAACCTATGGAAAAGCATAGTAGTATAGAATCAGAGTTTACTTTAAATGAATTTACGGAGAGAAGAAAACAGAAAGATAGACCAGAAAATCAATTGCAACCTGATTTAAATGAAATTCAAAGATTTGTAAAAAGGGAGTATTAAATTTATTATGCAATTAAGAAGAGAAAAATATTTAGATAGTATTTCTGATATTAATATTGATATCTACTTAATTGGATATAAAGAACAAGGGGAAAGTATTGTATTTATTTTGTATGCAAATAAACCTAATTACAAAGTATTGTATTCTATTGTAATAGATTGCTATGAAGAAAATATAAATGCTACCAAAGAAATATTAGATGAAATACTAACAGATAAAGTGGATATGTTAATTTGGACACATCCGCATGATGACCATACAAAAGGGATGTTGGAATTATTAAATAATTATAGTTCTAGGAATACGCAAATTATTTTAGCCAATATATTAGGAAATAAAGGAATTAAGTTATCGAAAGAGTGTAAAAAGGTAGAGAGAAAAATTGCTACTTTGAATAAAAGATTAAAATATAGATATGATATAAATGAAATGGTGCATTTTGATAATTCTTTGAAGATAATAGAATTTTTGAATGCAGATACAATAGAAAGGATGGATGTTAGATGTATCGCACCAATTCCAAGTATTAGCGCGAAACAATCAAGTAAAAGCAATATCAATCCGAATGATTTATGTGTTGCAATTATTGTCGAATTGGTTCTTAAAAACAATAGAAAGATGAATTTTTTATTCTCTGGTGATATTGAAAATGAGGTTCTTTCAGAAATACATAGATGGCAAGATAGTTATGAGATTCCTAATACATATAATTTCATTAAAATACCACATCATGGTGGAAGAAGTGCAGAAAAGGTAAAAGGAATTCTTAATGGGGAAAGAAAATCAGAATATGCAGCAACAACTATATTTTTAAAAGAAGGTGAAACGAAATATACAAATCCTGAAATAGAATTGTTGGAAGAGTATAAAGGATATGTAGATAATATTGGTTGTACATCCGATATAGTAAATAAAAAATTTGGTTTGGGTATGCTTAGAATAAATTATTCGTTACAGTTATATGCAACAAAACAACAGTATACAATTGATACATTTGGAAGTGCTATTGAGAGGGTAATTTAAAATATAATGATGTTTCTGTTTGTGAGGGAGTTGAATATTGTGATTGTAGGCTAAGATTTGATAAGAAGAAATGAGTAGATAGAAGTGCTACATAGTAAGTCAGCTAAAAATCATAAGATGATAGACTTCTTTAGATGAAAAAGATTTTCTGGTTTAAAGGAAAGCCAAAAGACAAAGATTGCGGAATGGTTTTATGTGGCATATTGTAAATGTTACATGGAATCCGGTAAATTGCCAAACAAGCGGGAGAATGAAAAGATTTTTGAATATCTTTTTCATAAAATTGATAAAGCAGGGATATGGCTTCCGGATGGGAAATATATGCTTATTACAACAGACGGAAAAGAAAGTTGCAAAAGCGTTAAAAAAAGAATTTTCTGATGAAGAAACAGAATTACCATAAGCAGAGTAAGTAATAGCAAATTAAGACAGCAGCGACTGGGAATTGTTTTTGTACAAAGGGGAAAAACAGATGAATAATTACGAAAATCTGAATAAATATACGAAAGATGAACTTATTGAGCTGATTGAAATATATTCCAAAAACTGGCTTGCAATGGATGGAGTCTGGTTTCAGTCCATTGAACAGAAACTTGGAATGGACGAGGCAATGTATCATGATGCAGAGGCATGGAGGCGGTTTACTGTCATTGAAGCAAAGCGAATAAAAGAATTTTTAAAATTACCGGATAATTCAGGTGTTGAAGGACTGGCAGAAGCATTAAAGCTTCGTTTTTATGCAAATATTAACGAAGATAAAATTGAAATTGACGGAAATACGCTTATTTATACTTCTGTGGATTGCAGGGTGCAGAGGGCAAGGGAAAGAAAGGGAATGCCATTTCATCCGTGTAAATCTGTCGGCATAATAGAGTACAGCGGGTTTGCAAAAGTGATAGATGAAAGGTTTGTCTGTGAATGTGTAAGCTGTTATCCTGATATTACAGATAATTTCTGTTGCTGTAAATGGAAGTTTACAATTATGTGATTTTCAATTGAAAGAAATTAAAAAATAAAAAGCGTATCAAGAAAAATAAGTTAAAATTGATTTTTCTGATACGCTTTCTGTTTCTTTTAATTTGTAGTATGTTTTATCCATAATATTGCTTATTAGCCAATATATGGACGAATGTCACTGCCATTTGCAATAGCAATACATGCTAAACCATTTGCAATTGTTTCTAAGTGATTGTTGAAATATGTTTTAATTTTATTTGTCATTCTAATATCCTCCTAAAAATAAATGAAATTCTGTTTTATATCAGGAATGTTCTTCCTGACAACTGTTATGTTACAGGATTACAAAAAGAGTTTTTAGATGTATTATTAGCGAGAAATAAGGTGATATTGACTTTATAAATGAAAAATAAACAGATTATAAACAAAATGCTTGGTGGAAAAAAGAGTTTTAATGATATTTTTACAGAGAGGTATTTTGATGGAAAATAAGAAAGTATATAGTATGTCTTTTTCAAAAGTGTATTCGCTGCTTATTGCAAAAGTCGAGAGAAAAGGACGTACAAGAGAAGAGATAGACCGGATTACCTGTTGGCTGACAGGATATAAAAAAGAAGAATTGAACGATTTATTATTAAAAGATATTGCCTATGGAGATTTCTTTTTAAATGCACTGGAATTAAACCCGAACAGAAAATTAATTACGGGTAAGATTTGTGGTGTCCGTGTAGAAGAAATAGAAGAGCCTTTGATGCAGGAAATACGATATTTGGATAAACTGGTAGATGAACTTGCAAAAGGAAAGGCAATGGAAAAAATATTAAGGAAGTAGGGAAAGTTAAATTTTGGGGTGACTTATGTATGAGAATATACGATAAAGATAAACTGGATAATCACTACAATAATATAATAAAAAGTAACATAGATAAAATTATGTTAGGTGGCGTCGGAGATATATTTCTATATGATGCAGAAAATGATGCAAGAATGTCATTGGTAGTCCTTATCAGAATTTCATCTAACGTTAAAAATAGCATTGTTAGGCACATGGAAGAATTAAAATTGTTAGAACCCGATTTGTATTATTATCCTCAAGAAGATTATCATATTACGGTTATGGATATATTAAAAGGTGAATTGGGAAGGACTATACCCCCAAATATTGATGAATATATCAACATAATTTCAAAATGTGCAGAGGAGATTTCTGAATTTGAACTCTTTTTTGATGGTATGACAGCAAGTGATAATGTTGCTTTGATAAAAGGGTATTATGAAGAGCCTCTGGAAATGTTTCGAAAGATGTTACGAAATAACTTTAAACAGCAAGGGCTGCCATTAGAAGAACGATATGAGACGTTTTCATCTCATATTTCAGTAGCAAGAATACCTGATAAGTTAAAAAATCCAAATGAATATATTGATTTTATAGGTAGAAATTGTGCTTTCGGTATTATGAAAGTAAAGTCATTCGAGATTTGTTTTCATAATTGGTACGATTCTAAAAAAACTGTATTAAAAGAAATAAAACTAAGGACTTGAAACTTTCAGTCTTACGGCGAGTTAAAATTTAATCCATTGATAAAGAATAATTGAATATTTAGAAATCAGAAAAGCCATTGCAGGGTGTGAGAACTTTGCAATGGCTATTTTTGTACAGAAAAGAGGTGAAAATACTGGATATAAAAAAAGTGAATGAGAAGCCTATGGTTATTCATAAAAAGAAAAATGTAAGGCTTCGTGTGAAAGCTGCAATGAGGGCAAGGAGAAAAAGTGAAAGGCTTTCTGTTGCAGGAAAGACACCAAAGGCAGTAAAAGTCAAAAAGCATGATAACAGAACCGGAGAAAAGTCCGCAAAGAAAAAGAATGTATCTTCTAAGGAAGAAAGAAGTAATCTTGTTCCAAAAGAAGATAGCTGTAAAACGGAACAGACGGAAAGAAAATCTCATAAACAGGCTCAAAAAGCAGAAGAAAACAAGGGTAAAAATACGGTTAAGAAAAAAGAAGCCGGTAATGCTGTTGTTTCAGCTGGTACAGCCGTAGCACTAGACCAGATGGATGGAGGGAGTGAAGTCTATGATTCTTATATGACGGCAAAGACGGTTATTGCTCCGGCAGAAAGCGTGGCAGAAGCAGGAAAAAATCTTTTTCAGTCACAGACAGTAAAAAAGAAAGAAAAACAGGGAGGAAAAAAATTTTCTAATAATAGAAATAACAGAAAGACTGTCGCAAACCATACAGATAAAAAGAACGATAAGACGGTAAATTCTGTAAAAAGCAAAAGCAGACAGGCTGAGAAAGAATCCGCTAAATTTCAAAAAGAGAAACGGAAAGAAAAAGAGCAGAAAACAGAAGCGGCAAGAAAAAGGCATAAGATTGTTTCAAAAAAGTTAGGAAATGCGGAAAAAGGAAAGCAAAGCCGTACTTCTGCTTACAGGGATATGCAGGCTGTCAATCGTAACAGAAAGATACAGTTCTTTTTAGACAAATTAAATGCAGAGGAAAAACAGAAAGACAGCTTTTCAAAGCTGGCAAAGGATTTGTTTTTAAACAGGGTAATGTTTGCGGTAAACAAGGCGGCTCCGGTGATAGGGCTTGTGCTGGTGGGAATAATGCTTTTGGTGACATTAGCGGCAGTTCCGGTAATGGCGGTGGTTGCAGTCATTTATAATTCGCCGTTTGCCATTTTCTTTCCGTCCATTTCATCGGGAAGCAGTACACAGCAGGTCTTATCTTCGTATATGTCGGAATTTTATGAGGACATCAATTCAGAAATGGAAAACCATTACGGATATGATGTCAGTCAGAAATTTTATGCAGATTATGACGGGGAAGATGTGCCGGATAATTATTATGATGTGCTTGCGGTGTACATGGTGGTTTATGGAAACGGCGATACGGCAACGGATATGACGGAAGAAGCGGAAGAAAATTTAAAATCCGTATTTGACGATATGTGCAGCTATTACATAACGGACAGGACAGATATTGAACGGGACGAAGAAGGGGAAATTGATTCCTATACGACAGTAAAAGAAGTAAATGTAAAGCTGAAATGGTATTCCGATATGGTTTCGGAGTACGGCTTAAATGCAGAGGAACAGGATATGCTTGCGGAGCTTATGAAGCCGGAATATCTTGCCGTGCTTCGTCAGACGGTAGACGGGGACAGGGGAGAAAGCATAAGTCCTGAACAGTATCAGGCAGTTTTGGATGCGGTTTCCGATGAAAACGGGAGACAGGTGGTTTCGTATGTATTGTCAAAGGTCGGGTATCCGTACAGTCAGGCATATCGTGACAGCGGCAGTTATTACGATTGCAGCTCCCTTGCTTATTACGCATGGCAGAGTGCGGGCGTGAATCTTATGTATGAAGGGGCAAATACCGCAGCGGCAGAGGGTAAGTTCTGTTATGACAACAATTATCTGGTGGAATATGAGGATATGCAGGCAGGCGATTTGATTTTTTACAGTTACGAAGAAAATGGAAGGTTTTTTGACATTACCCATGTGGCGGTTTATGTGGGTGGTGGAAAAGTTGTAGAGGCAGCCAATGAGAGAATCGGCGTGGTGTACCGTCCGGTACAGGGCAGAGGTTCGATAGTATTTATTGGCAGACCTAGATAGGAGATGGTGGTTATTAAAAAGGAAGATAAAATAGATTATGAAGCGGAGCTGATAAGGGAGTACGGACACTGGGAGTATCTGAAAGAATTTGGCGGCAGCGATCCGTTCTATGACGATTCGGTAAACATGAACCTGACACGAAACCATATCATTTATGCAAAAAACAGGCTAAAGGAAATGTATGGGGCGGATATGAATAAATATCCGGAAATTTATTTCAGGGAGCTTCCGCCGGAAACAGAACACGGCTACATGGCAAAGGCAGGAGCGATACGGGATGGTGCAGGGGAAGTGCTGGAAACGTATCTTTCAGATTTGAATTTTCAATTCTTATTATCAAAAAGAGATTTGCTTGATAAAAAAGAAGCAGAAAGCATCTGTATCGACAACGTGCTTGGTTATGTGTATGTTCTTGCGGAGGCAATTCGGAAAGATGATTTGGTTACCATACGGAGGCATGAAAAATGTCCGCAGAATTATTTAGAGGCTTTTGCAGGCTGTGCAGAAAAGGTAAAAAATATTTTAAGTAAAAAGAAGGAAGAACCGGTGGGACAGGAAGTGCAGATGACGCTGTTTCAGATGGGTATGGGAAACGGGCAGTGCCGCTAGGGTGCTGTCTTTTGCAGTTTTATAAGGGATTTGGTTTGTGTATGGGTGCGGTATATGCAGATTCGTAAAAGAAAGACAGCACAGAAATGAGGGAACTATGAAAGTAAATGATATTGTGATGGTTACGGAAAACCGGAAAGGGACGGAAACCAATTTTTTGATGACGGTGGCGGACTACATGGATTATATCGACTTAAACAGTCTGGAAAGCAGACAGGACGTAGCAGAGGTGATGCTGGAGCTTGGCGGTACGCTGGCGAGTGAGGAAGCATGGAGTGAAATTTATAACTGGGCAAACAAGACCATTTCTGCCCGTTTTTGCAGCAGCGAATTGCAGTTGCAGTTGTTTTTGCAGGGGTATTTAAACAGCACGGATCAGGAAGTACATTTTGATGAAGAACGCTGTTCAAAGGAATGTCTGGAAAAGCTGCGTGTCATGGGAATGAATACAAAAGGAGTGGTTTCCTATAAGGAGTTATCCTATAAGAAGCTGGAAGCATCGTTTGAACAGGGACAGATATTACATAACTTCAACAACAGGGATTACCGTGTCATGGAAAAATTATCGGACAGGAATCTGCTTCTTATGGATATCCGGACAGGAAATTTTAGTGTGGCGGAAGGAGTTACGTTGTATGCAAGATACCCGAAAGGAGAAGAACCGACAGAAAAAAACAGCATGACGGGCATCGAATGGGGACAGGGCAGATATTTTGGCAGTACGCCGTCCCTGATTGACTTCCGCCAGCTCAGGCAGGAGTATGGGGACGAAAAGAAAATAGAAAGCATTTCCGATTATCGTGAGATGTTGGAAGAACGGTTTCTTTTTTATGCGAAACTGGCTGGGGATAAACTGTTAAGTGAATCCGTAAGGGAAGCTGTCAGTTATGCGATATATGAGGAGTTTGGCACCGGAAAAATCGAAACGGTAAGGGAAGGACTCCGCAATGGGAAATACGATAAGGGATTTATGGGAGAAAAAGAGCCGGAGAAGAAACGGGTACGTTAAGTTGAGCGTAGACAGCTGAAAAAGCATTTAAGGCTGAGTAAAAAAACAGAATATCTTGGAGTTAATAAGAAAATTGGAAAATTTATGGAGGGTATGACAATGGAGAGAGCAGAAAAGACAGCAGTAAAAGAAATGGAATATATGATGAAGCTTTTGGAGAAGGAATGGAACAGAAGCGGCAGGACAACAGCGGTTGTTTCAATTTTGTTGGAAGAAAGCAGGGCTGTAAATGCCAGATTAACGGATGCGATTTTAAAAAATACGGAATATCTGGAAATGGAACATGATTTTAAGGAAAACCTTGCAGCTACAAGAGAAAATTATGTGCTGCTTCGTGTGGTAAGAAAGGTGACAAAAGCAGAGGAACGTGCGGAGAAAAAGAAAGCCGGAAAAGCATTTTCGGTTGAGTTTGATAGAGAGGAATATAAGATTTTTAAAGAAATCGTAGGGACATGGGAGGAGTAATTGTTTGGGAAAGAAATATAAAGTGATTTATGCTGATCCGCCGTGGCAGTATGAACGCACATACGGGCAGGGTGTAGCGGAAAAACATTACCATACCATGAGCTTAAAAGAACTACAGTCATTGCCGGTGGCGGAAATTGCCGATGATGACTGTGTTCTTTTTTTGTGGGTGACGTTCCCATGCCTTCCCGAAGGGCTTTCGGTGATGGAAAGCTGGGGATTTGCTTATAAGACATGCGGCTTTAACTGGGTAAAGAAAAATAAAAAGGCAGACAGTTATTTCATGGGGCTGGGATTCTGGACACGTTCCAATTCGGAAATCTGCCTGCTTGGAGTAAAGGGGAAACCAAAGCGTGTTTCCAAATCGGTAAAGCAGATTTGTGACGCAAGGGTGATGGAGCACAGCAGAAAGTCGGACGAAATCAGGGAACGGATTGTTAAGCTCTGCGGCGATGTGCCACGCATCGAGCTGTTTGCAAGAAACAGATATGAGGGCTGGGACTGTCTTGGCAATGAGATTGACGGAAAAGATATAAGAGAAGCGATATTGGAGGTGTAATGCGGCATGAGGACAGAGTATCAGGTCAGTGCATTGTATGATGCCGGAATGAAGGAAATTGTATCAAGCGGGGAGAAATGGAAGGACATCTGCCGCCTCTGCGGAAGGATTTACCGCTACGAATTTGACAACATACTTATGGTATATATGCAGCGTCCGGACGCAACGCTTGTGGCAGATTATGACACATGGAAAGACAAGCGGGTGGGGCGTTATGTAAAGCGTGGCAGCAAAGGGATTGCGGTTTTCCCATCGAGGGCATTAAAGCCGCATATCCGGCATGTATTCGACATCAGCGATACGGCAGGTCGGGAAACAAAGCTGACATGGGAGCTTGGAGAAGTGGAACGGAGTGCCTATGCTTCCTATCTTGGGTTTAAAGGCACGGAAAAAGAAGGTGAAAAAAATTTCCTAAAAGACTTTACAGAAAAGAGAATCGATGCAATAATAGAACTGGAGTTCGATGACAGAGTCAGGGAACTGGTGCAGGAAGCAGGAACGGAAAGAAAAACGAAAGATGGTAAAACGCAAGAGATTACGGCAGGGGAAGCGTTAAAAAGAAGCGTCATGTATGCGGTATTTACAAGGTGCGGCTTTGACCTTCCGCCTGAAAAACAGGATTTTACTTTCATTACCGGATTTAATCAGGAAGAAGATGCCTACCGTTTAGGATCACTTGTAAGCGATATATCCTGTGAGGTACTAAAAAGCATCGCAAGAGAATTAACACAGATGGAAAGGGGTATTGCTTATGTCAGAAACAATGATGTATCACGAAGCGGAGGACGGAATGTTCTATCCGAATCTCACATTACCGGAGGAGAAAATCGGGATGGCGAATCTCGGAAAGTTCGCAGTGAGGGCAGCGGAATACTTGAAGGAGAACCACAAAGAGAGATATATGGCACTGGTGCGGTTTGGGAAGCTGGCAGAGAAAATGCAGGAAGTGGAGGAGGAAGCGTACCGGATGATGGACATTCTGGAGGAAGATTACTTAAAGAAGAATCCGCCGGAAAATCCGCAGTCCACAATGGAAATTTGGAAGCTCAGGGAGCAGGCGAAAATGCAGGCAGAGGAGCTGGTGATGGCAGAAGTAGTGCTGAAATACCACTAGATGCGGAAGAAATTGCTGTCGGAAGCGAACCGGACAGTAGCGAACGCCAGAAACAATTAAAGAAAGAACTGGAACGGGAGTTAAGCGAATTAAATAACTCCGGCATGACAGAAACGGGAAGCTTTGAACAGGCTTCCTTTTCTTTTGCAGGGAACGGTGAGGTAAAGATACCGGAAAAATATACTTATATAAAACCAAAGACGGAGCTTGTTGTGCCACATGAATATGTGCGTGAGGTACTGTTGCGGGGTAGCGGCTTTTCGCATGGCAAGAAAAGAATTTATGAAATCTTTGATACCATATCAGATACAGACGAGCGTGTGAAGCGGATAAAAAAGGAATATGGGGAAGGCGGTGCAGGCTGGCCGGTAGACGGACACGGGCTGCACGGCTATGACACTTACCACGGTAAAGGAATCCGCTTCCAGTGGCGTGACGGCGAAGGTGAAAAAGACGGCTATGTAAGCTGGAAAGCAGTTGAGCGGGAATTAAGCATCCTCATTATGACAGGGGAATACTATCAGCCGCCGAGAAAGCTTGATAAAGAGGAAGTGGCATGGGAGATTTGGCAGAAGCCGCTTGATGATTTCTTTAACAACGGATTCTGGCTTGATACGGTAAATATTGCGGTAAATGAGGTGTTAAGCCGTGAGGAGCTGCCGGAAAGCAGCAAGATTCAGTTTGTGGAACGGGCATACCATACGGGAATGACGGGTTTTGGAACACGGAGCATGTTTAAAAATGATTTTGGAAACTGTGAAGTGGAACGGCATGAGCAGGGCATTTCCATTGAATTTTATGATGAAAACGGCACGAAATGGCGGCATGAGCTGGACTGGGAGGACTGTACGGATTACCTCTTATCTATGATTGCGGACGGTGTATATTATGCGAGAGGCAGTTATAGCGAATTTTTAGAGACAGCACAAAAAGAAGGCAGGGCGAGCGGAGTAAAAAGTTTCGTGGAGGATACACAGCGGTTTCTTTCTGAAACAGCATACGACCATCAGAGGCATCGTGTGGAAATCGTAAAACGAATTTTAGAAGCTGTCGGCAGAACGGATTTACAGGTGTCATGGAACAGGGAATGTGACGTGCTTTTTCTGAATGATAAAGGACATATTTATAGCGGAAGACAGGCATATGATTATATAAAAGAAAACTGTCTGAGAATGGATAAATTCGGACGGGATGAACGGATTCACTGGGAAGATATGGAGCAGTTTAAGCATGATGCATTTGCAAGTTCTGATTTAATGAAAATGGAGCATGTTAAACGGTATGCTGATAAAGTTATTGAAAATACAGCAGAGGAAAAAGAGACAGAAGTAACGGAAAAAGATACCGTACAATTAAAAGAGAATGTGGAAATTACTTCAAAAGAAGATGAGACAGTTTTTGGACGTAAATCAGAAAGAGAAGCTGCTAAGCCGGAAAACCTGACAAAGCAGGAGAAAGCAATCTGGCAGGATGCCTTGCGGAAATACTTCAATGAGGAAATCCAGTATCTTTCCGTAAAAACACTGTTATACGACATTTTCACCACAAATCTCACCTTAGAGACAAAGGCAGAATTTTTGGCTGAGGTCTATGGAGTAGAGCGTGAAAATTTCAGCATCTTTGACAAGGTAAGCGGACCATATGGGGACAGTCTTATCGTAAGAGATGAGGAAGGAATCGGGGTATCTTATATAAAGCCGGACGGAACAAGCGGTGAGCATAAGGCAGATTATTTATATTGTGCTTCACTGCTTCTTCATATGATTGAAAAGAATGATTACCTGTCAGAAGAAGTGTTTGAGAAGTTTCAGACAAATAAATCCGCTTTCATGGCGATGCCGTGGTTTATGGAGGTTTATGAAAGCTATAAAGAGTGTATGGAAAAAGATGCGGATTTTTTTATGTCTGAGAAAGAAGGTGAGCCGGAGAAACAAAAAGAACTGGAGCTGTCGGAAGCGGAAAAATTAGATACGAACGAAAAAGCAGAAAGATTTGAGGGAGATGTTCTCGACCAAAATGGAAGAGTAATAAGGTCTGTCAATAATGCATCTTTTCCAAAATCATTGGAGCAGGTAGAAGCAATGGAAGAAGATTTGCGTGAGGCAGTAGAACTTTATCTGACGGAGTGTTCCGCCATTCGACCATACCAGCCGTTATTGCAGATGGTGCATGAAAGCAGACTGCCGAAAAATGATAAACTTTCTTTTTTAAACCGTACCATAAATCATGTAAGCGGTGATGAGCTTTTTTCTGCCTATCATAATAATGCCTATGGCTTGGTGGAATATACGGGCAATAAGCAGAGTTTTATGGTAAATTTCAAAAACCGGAATAAGAAACGGAAAACAGTATCAATTACTTACGAGCATATTTACAGCGTGATGGAATATTTAATCCGTTCGGGGCAGTTTGTGGAGAATGCCCGCATGGAGCTGTACCGGAAAGAAATTGTAGCAAAACCTTATGAGAAGCTGACTGCGATGGAAAGGCAGTTTCGTGATAAGTTGGAAAATCTGGAAGCAAAGAGGGAACGTGAAAATTTTCTTTTTAAAGATTTTACACTCCCAAAAGGCGGACCGAAAACAAGGTATCAGTGGAACGTGGAAGCTGTCCGTTTAATGAAGCAGATTGAACGGGAAGAACGTGCGGCAACGCAGGAGGAGCAGAAGATTCTTGCAAGTTATGTCGGCTGGGGCGGCATTCCACAGGCGTTTGATGAAAAAAATGAGGGCTGGAAAAAAGAATATGAAGAATTAAAAGGGCTGTTGTCCGATTCAGAGTATGCAGATGCAAGGGAATCGGTTACAACGGCTTTTTATACGTCACCGGAGATTATAGAGGCAGTCTATCAGGGGCTTTCACAGCTTGGATTTAAGAAAGGAACCGTCCTAGAGCCTTCGATGGGCATCGGTCATTTCTTTGGTGCAATGCCGGAATCCATGACAGAAAGCAGGCTTTACGGAGTAGAAAAAGACAGCATTTCCGGCAGGATAGCAAAGCTGTTATATCCAAAGGCAAAGATTAAAATATCCGGTTTTGAAGAAACCATGTTCCCAGACAATTTCTTTGATGTGGCAGTCGGAAATATTCCGTTTGGAGATTTTAAATTGTATGACAAGCGGTATGCAAAGCACAACTTCCGTATCCATGACTACTTTTTTGGCAAGGCGTTGGATAAGGTGCGTCCGGGCGGCATTGTGGCATTTGTGACAAGCAAGGGGACACTGGATAAGGCTAATTCGTCAGTAAGAAAGTATATTGCGGAACGTGCAGAATTAATCGGTGCGGTAAGGCTTCCAAACACGGCGTTCCGTGACAGTGCAGGTACAGATGTCACAAGCGATATTTTATTTTTACAGAAAAGGGAACAGAAAACGGTAGTCGAGCCCGACTGGGTGCATTTAGGAAAAACAGAAGACGGAATCCCCGTTAATTCCTATTTTGTGGAACATCCTGAAATGATGCTTGGAAAAATGGAATACGACACCAGAATGTTTGGAAATGAAAGCAGATATACAAGCTGTGTGAACCATGATGAAAACTTTGATTTGAAATCTGCACTCTCTAAAGTGGTGTCAAATTTAAAAGGGCGGATAACCGATGTGATGGAGCTTGCCGATACAGAGGAGCAGTCAAAAGACATGATAGAAGCAAATCCCGATGTAAAGAATTATACGTTCACGTTTGTGGAGGGGAAGCTTTATTACAGGGAAAATTCCGTCATGTACCGCAGGGAGGTGTCTGCGTCCGCGGAGGAGCGAATCCGGCTTATGGACGAAATCCGCACCATAACAAGGCAGCTTATTTTTATCCAGACGGAAGGGTGCAGTGAAGCAGAATTAAAGTTCCAGCAGAAATTGTTAAATGATAAATACGATGCCTATGTCAGAAAGTTCGGTCATTTAACAGGAAGGGGCAGCAGACAGGCATTCCGTGACGATGCGGATTATCCGCTGTTATGTTCGTTGGAAGTTGTTGACGAGGACGGAAACGTAAAGAAAACGGATATGTTTTATAAGCAGACAATCCGTGCAAAAGCAGAAGTAGAGCGTGTGGAAACGGCGGCGGAAGCCTTAAATGTTTCCGTAAATGAATTTGGTGAGGTAAACATTCCATATATGCTGGGTATTTACGAACCGGATTTGACAGAAGCCATGAAGGAACTGCCGGAAGGCAGCACGCTGTCTGAAAATGCAGAAGCGGAGTTAAAACGTGCGGTGCTGTTAAAGGAACTGGAAGGGCTTGTATTCCTCGATCCGGAAAGCTATGATGCAGACAACTTGAATATGGGCTGGAAAACGGCAGATGAATATTTATCGGGAAATGTGCGTATGAAGCTGCGTGTGGCAAAAGCAAAAGCGAAAGAAAACGGGGAACTGTTTGCCGTTAATGTACAGGCGTTGGAACAGGTGCAGCCGAAAGATTTGGATGCATCGGAAATTGAGGTAAGAATCGGCACGACATGGATTGACACCGAAGATTATGAACACTTTTTGTTTGAACTTTTAGGGACTCCGAACCATGCAAGGGCATACCGGAGTGGAAGTATCAGTTCCGGCATACAGATTAAATACAATACCTTCGGACAGAACTGGTATATTGAAAATAAAAGGCTGGATTACAAATCCGTTGCGGCAACAAAAACCTATGGAACGGGACGCATTGATGCCTATTCCATTATGGAGGAAACGTTAAACTTACGCACAGTGACGGTGCGTGACAGGATTGATGACGGCGATGGGAAATACCACTACGAAGTGAATAAAAAGGAAACCATGCTGGCAAGGGAAAAACAGAACCAGATGAAAGAAGCGTTTAAATCGTGGATTTTTAAGGAACAGGGACGCAGGCAGAAATATGTGGAGTATTACAATAACACGTTTAACTGCATCAGGCTTAGAAGCTATGACGGCTCTTTTTTAAAATTTTCCGGCATGAACCCTGAAATACAGTTAAGACAGCACCAGAAAAATGCGGTTGCACGAATTTTACTGGGTGGAAATACGCTGCTGGCACACGTAGTAGGGGCTGGCAAAACCTATACGATGATGGCGGCATGTATGGAGTTAAAACGTCTTGGTCTTGCAAATAAAACAGCAATGGTCGTGCCGAAAGCCATTATCGGTCAGACGGCAGGGGAATTTATGCGGTTATATCCGTCTGCCAATATTTTAGTGGCAACGGAGCGTGATTTTGAAAAAAGCCGCAGAAAGCAGTTCATATCAAGAATTGCGACAGGCGATTATGACTGTATTATTATGTCGCACTCGCAGTTTGAGAAAGTGCCGATTTCTAAAGAGCGTAAGGAACGCTTGTTAAATACACAGATAAATGAAATTTCCAGAGCGATTGAGGAAATTAAGGCAGAAAAAGGAGAACAGTGGACAATCAAGCAGATGGAGGGACAGAAAAAGAGGCTGGAAGAGCAGATGAAGGCACTTTCTGACGAGTTAAGGAAAGACGACCTGATCTGCTTTGAGGAGCTTGGCATAGACTCCATCATGGTAGATGAAGCACACCATTTTAAGAACTGTGCCATTTTTTCAAAGATAAACAATGTTTCCGGCATTTCAAGCTCCGGTTCGCAGAAAGCAATGGATATGCAGTTAAAATGCCAGTATTTATCAGAAATAAACGGCGGCAGGGGCATTGTATTTGCAACGGGAACTCCCGTGAGCAATACGATGTGTGAACTTTATGTCATGCAGAATTATCTTCAGAAAGCTGCGTTGGAACGGATGGGCTTGGGCTACTTTGATGCATGGGCGGCAAACTTCGGGGAAGTGACAACGGCATTGGAGCTTACCGTGGAAGGAAAGGGATTCCGTTTTAAGAGCCGTTTCAATAAATTTACGAATGTCCCTGAACTTATGACAATGTTCCGTGAAATTGCCGATGTGCAGACTGCCGACATGCTTTCACTTCCCGTGCCAAAGCTTCGCACCGGAAACTATATCATTGTAGACAGCGAGCCGGACTGGTATGTGGAGCAGGTGATGGAAAGTTTTGTGGAAAGGGCAGAGAAAATCCGAAACGGCGGTGTTGATCCGTCTGTTGACAATTTCCTTAAAATCACGCATGAAGCAAGACTTTTAGGAACGGACGCAAGACTTTTAGATTCTGATGCACCAAATAGTCCGGATGGTAAATTAAATAAGGTAATTGAAAATGTGGCAGCCGAATATTTCCGGAACAATACAGACGGAAAAATCGGCTGCCAGCTTATTTTCTCAGACATAGGCGTGCCGAAATCCGCATGGAGTGAGGACTGGGAGGAACAGTTTAAAATCGGAAACCGCACCTTTGATATTTACAATTATGTCAAGACAGGGCTTGTAAAAGCGGGCATTCCGGCAGAGGAGATAGCCTTTATCCATGATGCCAAATCCGATGCCCAGAGGGATATGCTGTTTAAGGAAGTGCGTACCGGAAAAAAGAAAATTTTAATCGGCTCTACGGATCAGTGCGGGACAGGAGTAAATGTACAGAGACATTTAGTAGCGATGCACCACATTGATTGCCCGTGGAAGCCTTCCTGTATTGAACAGCGGGAAGGCAGGGGCATCCGGCAGGGCAATGAAAATGAGGAGATTGCAGTTTACCGCTATGTGACAAAGGGAACTTTTGACGCGTATTCGTGGAGCCTGATCGAAAATAAGCAGCGTTTCATAAGCCAGATTATGACGAGCGGGGAGGTGTCCCGTACCTGTGAGGATATAGATGAGGCAACGCTTTCCTATGCAGAGATTAAGGCTGTTGCGACCGGAAATCCGTTAATACGGGAGAAGATGGAGCTTGAAAATGACGTGCAACGGTTAAAGGTATTAAAAAGCAGCTATGACAGCCAGCGTTACAGTTTAGAGGATGCTATCATGGTGCTTTTTCCGAAACTGATTGCGGAGGCAAAGCAGAGAGCAGAGTGTGTCCGGGCGGATATAAAAAAGGCGGAAGCAGCACTTCTTGCTGAACCGGAGTTTGGAATAGAGATGGATAAAACAAACTTTACAGAACGTGTCGATGGGGGAACATATATGCTGAAGTTAGTCAGTGTATGCAGTAAGGGTGAAACCACGCATTTAGGAAAATTTAAAGGATTTGAACTTCTGGTGGAAAAGAATTTTATCGGCACGAACTACATGGTGCTGCGTGGAAAAGCGGATTATAAGGCAGAACTTTCCACAAGCCCTGTCGGAAACATGGTGAAGCTGGAAAATATGCTTGGTAATATGTCAACGGAGCTGGAACGGGTAGAACAGAAATTAAAAGAATACGAGCGTAACCTTGCACAGTCCAAAATTGATTTTGAGAAGCCGTTCTTGCAGGAAGCGGAGCTTGCAGAAAAGACGGCAAGGTTAAATGAATTAAATAATCTTCTCGACCTTGAAAACGGGAAAGCAGAGGACATTGACCTTGCCGGACAGGAAGAAGAACCGGAAATGGTGGCGGAAGAAAGACAGTATCGTGCAGGAATGCCGCAGAGAAATCGAAGATAGGGGAAGGAGAGGATAGTTGATGACAAAAAAGATACCATGCAGGCTGCGTGAGGCAGAGGAGCTTGTCAGTGAAATGGATTTATTTGACGTGCCGGACGATGTTATGGAGAGTGAGGAAGACTGCTTAATTGTAGTAAGTGGCTGGTGGGTACATATTCCGGCACTTGGCATCAATCTCCATGAGGGAGTATTTTGCAACTATGATGAGAAAGAAAAGGAATATCTTCCTGACTTTTCCTTGACAGCCATTATGGAGGCAGATGTGGAACAGCCGGAGGGGGAATGGCTTTATTATGAACAGGACGGATTTGAGGTTACGTTAGCCAACTATTACAGCGGTAGACTTACAATGGCAGAAATATCGGAGCTGTCCTGTTTTATCTGTGTACCGCAAGAGGATGATTGTAACGAATAAAAGAAAATGGTAGTGACAGAGTATTCAGTAATGCTAGGAAGTGAGTGGAGCTGTGGCAACGGCTGCGGCTTCACTCAGAAAAGTATTATAAATAATGATAGAAAATAGAATGGCAGCCTGATTTGTGGCAAGTAGAAAGAGAGGAATTTATGGATTATTCGATTCAGTTAAAAGCAGTAGTTAAATCAGATAAGAATGTAAAGGCATTTGTTTCGGTAACATTTGGAAATTGTTTTAAGGTTACAAATATCGCAGTCGTAAAAAGCCATGAAGGAGTGCCTTTTGTAGCAATGCCGTCTTTTAAAAGCAAAGAGAGAACGGAAGATAATAAGCCGGTATATAAAGATGTGTGCAATCCTATTACGGCAGAATTTCGAAAGAAATTGTATGATGACATTCTTGCTTTATATGGAGAGATGGAGCAGTCCGGCAGAACAGAGGTAAGTAAAAATATCACTAATCCTAAAGAGCCGGAGTTTCGTGTGGCAGTTACGCCGTTTGAGAGGGAAGGAAGCAATATTTGCGGGTTGGTGCGTATTTATTTTGATAACTGTTTTGTAGTGAATAATGCCAGCGTGATTAAAGGGAAAGAAAAAGAATTTGTTTCCATGCCGTCATATTTGGCAAATCGAAACGGGAAAGATGGCAAAGGGCAGTATCAGGATATTTGCTTTCCAGTGACAAAGGAATTTCGACAGAAGCTGTACGATGTTGTGTTGGAGTGTTATATGAAAGAGAAAAGAACTGTTATGGAATATGGACAAGAGGAGATTTTTAGTTAAAGATTTAGGGAACAGGATAAAAAGGTATATAAAAATGATTCATGTCGTTAGATTTAGAAAAAACGAAGCAGGATTTGATTAAAAATGATACTAATTTTGTAGAAAGAAAACGATAAATATGCTAAAATAAAAGGGAAGTTTTTAGAATATGTTTAGGATGGTAAATTATTATGGAAATATTATCACAGGTAGAAGGGATAAAGATATTAACAAAATTAATTTGTGAAAGAAATATAATTCCTGTTTTTGGTGCAGGATTTACAATGAATAATTCTTCATATAAAGGGCAGGTTCCAGATGGTGCAACAGCTACAAAGATGATGAAAGAACTAATATTGCAATGCTGTGTAAAAATGAAAGCAGATGATATAAATGATATGGATTTCAATGAGACATCAGAAATGTTTATTGATTTGGTGCCGATAGATATCAGGACAGAATTTTTTGAAAATTATTTTACGGAGGTACAACTTGGTACTTTACAAAAAGAATTATTGCAATTTAATTGGCCGTATGCGTATACACTTAATATTGATGATGGTATTGAAAATACTTCATTATTTAAAGCAGTTATGCCTTATAAGAATCTAAATGCTCCTAATACATATATTAAATTACTATATAAGTTGCATGGAGATGCATTTTCAGAAGTGACATATAAAACAGAAGAAAACATAGTGTTTAGTCATAAACAATATATGAAATCAATTAACGCGAAAGAAAATCAAAGTTTTTTGAATAATTTAAAAGCAGATTTTTCAACAAGCAATATGTTATTTATAGGTTGCAGCTTATTGAATGAACCAGATTTAAAATATGTGTATTCTATATCAGAATGTTCGGCAGATACCCGAAAAATATTATTAAGAGATAAAACTCCTACATTTCTTGAAGAAATTGGATTAAATAAAGATTATGGTATTAATACCATTATATTGGTAGATGATTATGGATTTTTTTATCAAGAATTAATAAAGAATGTTCAAAAAACAATTGCAAAAGAAAATTTATTAAATTATAAATTTAAAAATCCGATAATTGAGATTAAAGATTCTAAAACGGATACCGTTAATTTATTGTCAGGAATTCCGATTTTTGATGAAAATAAAAATCAATTTAATAAAGGTGGTATGCATATATTACGAAATTGTATAGAAGAGATAGAAAAGCAATTAAAGGAGAATAATTGCATGATTATAAAAGGGAGACGGTTTAGTGGAAAAACTTTTGTAATGTTAAGCTTGTGTGAACGGCAAAAGAAACATCCGATTTATTTTTTTCCGTCTACAACTTTAGTTGATGAACAATTAGTATACTTACTTTTAAATAATGAACACGAGAGTTGGTTTGTATTTGATAGTAATGCCATTTCGAATGGTTGTTATAAACTTTTAGCAAATAGTTATGAATTATTAAAGAAAAATTCAAATAAATTAATTATTGGAATAAATTCAAATGATAATTTCATTATGGAATCATTGCAAGCAGGTTTTGTCGAATTGCCTAGTACTTTTAATGGAAAGGAACTAAAACAAAATTTAGAAAAAGCTAATAAGTATGGTATAATTAAAAGGTATATGAAAAATACGAATTTGGATTATTTAGAAATAATTTCAAGTAAACAGAAGATTGATATATCAAATATAAATAATTTTCCAAAAAAAATTTCATTTAATGAACAAGTTATGCTATTGCTTTTAGCGGCTTCTGATAAATTATTTATTAGTGATGTTATAGCATTGGGAATATCTTTATCAGAAGTAGCTGAATTTAAAAGACATTTTTCCGTGGTTATTGAGGAAGTTCCAGTTGATATTAATGAAAAGTCTAATCATTCTACAACGAAGTTAGTACATAATAGTAAAGTAGTTTTAATGAAATTACTAGATAGAATTGATAAGGAAGATATAATAAAATGTATTATACACATTGTAGAGAGTGTGAAAAATGATAAATCTCGTTATAGAATTTATATAGATATAATACTTTTTGATACGTTAAATCAATTGTTTGGTGGCAAAAGTGGTGCTGGAAATTTAATATTTGAAGTATATGAGAGATTAGAAGAGTATTTAAATGACAGTTTGCACTATTGGTTACAAAGAGCAAAAAGTATATACAGATTAAAAGCAAATGATATAGCGAAATTAAAAGAAGCGTATACTTATTCCATCAAGACGTATTTTGATGGTGGATATGCAATAAAATCAAAAGCAGCTTTAACATCATCATTAATAAGTTGCTTAATAAGTAGTTTGGAAAAAGATATATATGAAAAGCAATATTACTTAGAACAAGCTATTGAACTAGGATATGAAGCTGTAAATTCAGATTATTATAGGTTTAACATATCGTATTTAAATAATGAATTAAAACCTAGAAAACGCTTAAATAGCTATGAATTGATGAAGAGTAAGTGTAACGAATATATGGGATATTATTGTGAACCTGATATTTTAGAAAAGGCTGAAAAATTAGAAAAAAAACTGGAGGATATGGAAAATAAATTTACTCAAAATAAAACAAATACAAAATAATAAGTAAAATATGAATGATACTATTAATTTAGATAGATATTACTTCAGTCTAGATAATAAGGTTCTTTTTTGATTGTGGATTCATTGGTGCAGTAGAGGGAAAAGGTTTGTCTTTTTTAGAAATTTTTATTTTTGAATCAATGATGAAAGAATAAGATCATATTTATATGACAGAAGTTATCAGAAATATTTTGTAAATGATAAGCACAAAATTAAATAGAGTAAAATGCTTGTGTTTTTAGTGATAGAATTAAGGAAATTTTTATATACATCCCCAAATAATGTGCTTACGAAATTAAGAAGAGATGCAAAACATAAAGAACGAGGCTGTAAGTTTTTTGTGTCTTTGAATTAAGAAGACCTTTTGATTTGAATTAGATATGTAAGATTTCATGTCGATTTATAGCGTCGAATCTGTGTCGAACTTTATTTCTAATTATAGTATTGCCGATTTCTTCTGGTTTATACATGTTTTTGAAATTTTTTGCATAACAAACAGACATTAGCAGTATTTCCTTTTCTTGGGCTCTGCCCAAACCCGGTCTCAGGAATAAGAATCGGATTTTGTGGTTATACTTCTAATGTCGAAGGGATAAGATGAGCGTGGAGCTCCTATTAAAAGGAATTCCACGCTTGTTCTTTTACAGGTATTGTGTCAAACGCTCATCATAAAGAATGATTAACTGGCTTAATACCTGATCCCAGTTCCGATAGCGTTGTGTCCATTTCTGAGTGATGTTTCTGGAGGCTAAATACAGCATTTTTTCCAGAGAGGCATCACTTGGAAAGACACTTTTTGTTTTTGTCACTTTCCGGTACTGGCGGTTTAATCCTTCTATGATATTAGTCGTATACATAATCCGTCTGATTTCATCTGAAAACTGAAAAAAACTGCGTACATCTTCCCAGTTATTTTCCCAGTTGCTGATGGCATACGGGTATTTTTTGCCCCATGTTTCTTTTACCAGCTCCAATTCTGCAAGTGCGGCTGATTCTGTTGGTGCGTTATATACATTTTTAAAATCAGAAGCAAATTTTTTTAAGTCTTTGTAGCTTACATATTTAAACGAGTTCCTCAGCATATGAATCACGCAGCGTTGAATCTGTGCATCAGGAAAAACAGCATTTATTGCTTCCTTAAAACCTGCAAGCCCGTCCACACAGAAAAATAATACATCTTTCACCCCTCTGTTTTTCAAGTCGTTGAGCATTCCCGGCCAGAATTTTGATGTCTCATTTGCACCAACTGTAATACTTAAAATATCCTTGTATCCGTCAATGCTGACTCCCATAACCACATATGCAGCTCTGCTTAAAATACGCCCGTCTTCTCTGATTTTATAATGAATACAGTCCATAAACACAAACGGATAAACCGGATTCAGTGGCCGTGTCTGCCATTCCTTTATTTCAGGAAGAAGTTTGTCTGTTATTTTACTGACCATTTCAGCAGACAATTCAATGCCATATAAATCCTGCAGCTGGTCATGAATATCTCGTGTACTCATGCCGCGAGCATACAGGGAAATTACTTTTTCTTCAATACCGGAGATATCTCTTTGATATTTTGGTATCAGCTTTGGTTCAAATTCACCATTACGGTCTCTTGGTATATCAACCGGAAATTCACCATACTGGCTTTTGAGAGTTTTCGTAGAATAACCATTTCGTTTATTATTTGAGATAAGATCACCTTTCTGATTTTTCTCATATCCTAACGTTGCATCCAGTTCTGCTTCCATAAGTTCCTGCAAAATGTCTTTGAAGCCTTCCTTAAGATAAGCATAGACATCTGCCACATTTGTAAAGTTGTTATCTGCAATAATCTGTCGAATCTGCTCCTTTGCAATTGTCATAAAAACACTCCTTTTTGATAAGAATTGTCATATCGTAATTCTTACCAAAAAGGAGCCATTTATTTCCAAAGACACAAAATTTTTTACACTACCTAAAGAACTTGTAAAAGAAGTTAATGCTAAGATTGATAACGATTTTGCTCGATATACAGAAGCTTATAGTAAAGCAGGATTATATTTAAGTAAATAGACAATATTAAGTAAACGCACCATAGGGTAGTAAAATACTCCCCTATGGTGCGTTTTTTATAATAAGTGTATCTTTGAGATAATATCTGAATAGTGCTTATATACATCTTTGTGATTTATTAATCCTGAGTATTCCATAGATTTTTCAAGTCCCTTGATGAGATAGGAACACATCATATTAGAACCAAATTTTTGTGTTAGCAAATAATAGGTATTATTTTTACATGCACTTGTAAGATAAGTTTCTTCCAAAATTATTAATTCATCCAGTATCCGGCACAAGTCAATAAAGATTTCATGCTGCTGATTTGTTTGCATTAGATGATAGCTGCTGTATGGATTGTTTGAACTACCAGGAATGTTATAGCTGCGGTAATAGTCTTCACGGCACATTTCAAATAATACACTGTCTGATTGAAGCATTTTAAATAGTTCCTGCCCTTTTGAAGAAAGGTATAGCAGGAAATTATCTGGGGGAAGCTGCCCGTCATAAAAAGCTGAATTTATAGTATCGTTTGACGGAATGACTTTTAAAATTCTATGCGATAAAAGATAATGAAGAACATATCTAATATCTTGTGAAATTTCTTCCTTATTTCTAAAAATAGTTTCAAATAGAGTGCAGATTTCTTTTACTCGATAAATAGTGGTTGTAGTCTCATCATTTTGAATAAAAAGAGATATTGTATATAGGCACAGTATACTGTAATTTTTTTGAGCAGTATTGAATAAAATATTAGATACGGGTCCGGTGGAGGAATTGATAAACATTTCATTCTCTCCACAAGAAAGGGCTCTAATGACACTGATATTGTTTAATATTTGTTCATCACCTGACTGTGAGTAATCTGTTGAATTATAATTTAACCAACGGATATTATAGATAATTTTAGCATAAAGAAGTAATGTTTCAGGTATATTGTAAAATGTTAGATTTTTAATCATAGTGTCATATTTTCCGTTGAAACGTTGCCCTACCTTGGCAAAATTAATGCCATATTTTTCGAATAAGGAAAAATTGTTTATGTTCTTATTTTTACAATAGATTTTAATCAGTTTATGTAGTAACTTTTCAAGGTTAATAACGTTTTTTTTATCAACAATTTGTTTGATTTGATGGAGGCCAAATAGATTGTTTTGGCACATGGCGTTGTATGTTTCCGGCCTTACCGAAAAAAGTAAATTAACAGTATAATACTTTCCGGTATGTGAGGATGGAATGTAGTTTAAAATCTCATATAGTGACAAAAATTCAGAAAGAATATGTGATGATTTACTTATAGGCAAATCATCGATGTTATCTATACAGATAATTATTTGACGAATAGGACATAGGTCAGACATAAGTAAAAATTTTAGTTTGGTTATTTGATAAATAATAGAGGTACTTGAAAAAACAGGTGGATAGCTTTTGGTAATATATTCGTTAAAATCATTATGACCTTTAGAAGATAGCATATAGTTCTTTAGTTTTGGGTAGTGTTTTTGTAATTTAGTATTTATGTATGAAATTCTATCTTCAAGAGAAAATGTTTTGTTTTCTAAGTAATCGTATTCCCAAAAGAAATTTGCACAAATTAATCGATTTTTTTCGATTTTAATGCAATCTGTAATAGTTTCAAGAGAATGTTTAAGTACAGTAGTTTTACCGGTTCCTGCTAAACCTATGAAAGCTGCAATGTGACTATAACGTGTATTAAAGAAATTTTGAAGCTGTTTTTCGTAAAAATTATCCGACACATAAAGAGCTTCTGTTTCGTCAGGCATTAAGGAAGAATTACAAAAGGAAAGAAGGTCAGAAATTTCGCGTGGAATATTTGAAGTTTTGTGATATAAAGCAGAAGAACAATTGCTGTTAATTTTTCGGATTTCCATCAAATAAATCTCCTTTCAGCATAGTATAAATCACTAATTATTTGTAAATTTAGTATAATTGAAAAAATAGATAATGTCAAATAAAGTGATATAATATTATTCTGAAATGATATTAAAAATGTTATTCAAATGATATAAATGTTGACAAATATAATATGAAATTTTATAATAAATATATAGAAAAAGCATAGGAGGCCAAAGTATGGAGGCTATAAAGAGTGATGATATTGATGGGAAAGATTGGGTGCTTCAAGATATAATACAAATGAAAGAAGAACAGCCGTTATCATATCAAATTAGAGAGGCTCGCAAAGAGAGCGGATTGTCACAAAGAGAGTTTGCACAGGAAATAGGTATAACGCAAGCACAATTGTGTCGTTTGGAAAGTAAGAATAATAGCTGCCGTCCGGCAAGAAAAACATTAAAAAAGCTGGCACCATATCTGGGAAAATCATATTCAGATCTTTTAGTGCAGGTTGGATATAATGGTATCGTACCGCTAGAGGACGAATATTATGGTAAATCGGGTGAGGCGATTGATGTTAAAGGGATTATTAAAGAAATTTATGCAGTTGACCCTGAATTGATTTGTTGTCTGGAAGATTTTAAGACATATGGAACAGAAGAAAATTGTCAAGTTATAAAAGCGATAATAAAAGCAATGAAGTTATCCGAAAACGGAGAAGGCAAAGAATTGGAGGTATTTAAAACGAGTTTTAAATATTTAAAAGAGTACATTTTAAATATTCTACAAATGAAAAATATTGCCAAAGAGTATTAAATAATAAAAGATGTTAATTATGCTTTGCTAATTATTTACGGGTTAGTGGGGCTTTAAGAAAGGAGGACACAATAATGGGTAGTACTACCGTAATAGAGTGGCTAAATTCCATTCCAATAGTCGATGGGTGTACACCGATTTGTCTTCTGACCACATGTATTCGTGCTTTATTAGAAAAAGGAATTAAGGTAGAAATTTGTCCTCTTTTACTGAATAATGCACGACCGGCAGTTGTTTATGGAGGGTGGCATTGCTACAAAGCCTCTGTATCAATGCGTTCTACAGAAGGAATTGTAGAAGGCTGTGCATGGCTACTTGTGGTTGTAGAGACCGATTTAAGTGAACATGTACTAAGTCAGACGGCAAGAGAAATTGTAAATAGTACAAAGTTCGAGAAGTGGCTGCATAAAAAGCTGGATTCGGATGTGGCCGAAGTCAATGAAAAACTGCATCAATTGCTGGCAAGTTAATGCAGGCGAGAAAAGAAGTTGTCCATAGGGCAGCTTCTTTTTTTGCAGAAATAGTAAGATATGAGTTTTAAACGTTAATGTGGTGAGTAATAAATAAAAGATTAATGATACATAATATTTATAAAATGATATTAAAAAATAGTTGACAGGATATAAAGTATGTAATAAAATGATATCAAAGAAAGGAGAACGGATAGAATCTACATGGAATAACAGTAGATTTATAGTGTGTATAAAGAGCAATTAATTAGTAAGGAGGGCATAGTGTATGGAAGTGATTTTTTTGACACACATGGCAGTGGGAATGATGGTGTTTAACAGGATAGCAAGAATGCGGAAAGAAAAAGTGGTACAACAGTATTTAGAGGAGAAAGAGAAATTAACGAAAGAAGAGAAAGAACAGCTTATGCGGATGGCAGCGTATCTCGCAAAAAAAGATGAACTTACTATTGAAAAAACCGAGGCAATTTTAAGAATGGGAGGAAAAGAATATGTATGATTTAAAGAAATATGAAATGGAAGAAATGTATAATGAAGTTGATGAATCTCCGAAAATTTTGGCAATGTTGAAAAATATTATCTTTGGCTCTACAAATTTAGTGTCAGAACCACAATTAAAGATAATTAGTATGCAGATTAGTCAGAAGAATAAGGAGAAAATTCTTAATACGATTATTAAATTGGCTGAAATAGATCAGCTTTCTGAAGAGAAGTTTCGATTATTAATGATTGCCTTTTCAACACAGTGAAAAGCAAGAAAATAATAGAATAAATAAAGGTTTTTTTATTAAAAGTCCTTAAATAGTGTACGAAGCGGTGTTGGTATCATATCTGACATCGCTTTTGACTTATTATTAAGTTGTTAGTGGAATACTTTTAGTTTTAGTTGATTATTAGGATAAAATTTATTACTAGAAATAAATAAGATAAATATGTATTGGAATAGAAATTAAAGATAAAGTATTAAAATTTTCAATTGTGTGACCAGTAAGGGCAATTAACCAAACGGGTGAAAATCCTGTCTAATTAAAGTTTAGCCAACTGATTAGTAGTGAGTTTTGAGCAACTGTCAGTAATGGCAGTTCTTAAGTGTAGACAGCAAGCTAGTAGGGTTGAAATGTGATTAAGCCTCGATAGGACAACAGGAATCGAGGTATGATTTTTGTTGTCCTTTTGCGTAAATATTAAAGAAAGCATAATCTGTTTTTAATAAATTTAAACTGAAGATTACACAACTCTGACACATCTTTGTTTTATAATAAACCTTATATTACGATATGGAGAAGATGTTTAAATGAATATTTTAATTGTAGAAGATGATGAAGCGATTGCTGATTTATTATATATGGATTTGAGCGATGAAGGTTATCGGTGCAGCATAGCAAATGATGGCAGAATTGCAGCAGATATATTGGAAACAAATACAAATTTTGATTTAATACTGCTGGATATTATGCTGCCTGAAATTAATGGATATGAGCTGTTGGAATACATCAAGCCAACGGAAATTCCAGTGATTTTTTTGACTGCAAAAGGAAGTGTGAATGATAGAATAAAAGGTTTAAAAATGGGAGCAGATGATTATATTGTAAAACCGTTTCAAACCGGTGAGGTGCTTGCACGAATAGAGGCAGTATTAAGACGTTTCGGAAAAAGTACAAAATTGCTTTTGTTTGCTGATGTAAAGGTGGAACTGGAATCCAGAAAGGTTTTACAGAATGGAAAAGAAGTTGATTTAACGGTGAAGGAGTTTGATTTACTGGTAGAGTTGATACGAAACAAAAATATTGCTCAATACAGGGATAAGCTGTATGAAAAAGTTTGGGATGAGCCTTTTATGGGGGATACCAGAACTTTAGATACACATATCCAACGGTTAAGGAAGAAATTGGGATGGGAAGCTTATATTAAGACCATATTTCGTATAGGTTATCGTTTGGAGGGATAAATCGTATGAAGCTTGCTGCAAAAATATTCTTTTTTGTGACGATGTTTTTTAGTGTAATATTTTTATTTAGCGGATATATATTGATTTCTTATTTTTCTGAAACAGTAATGGAAAGAGAAGTAAAGGCGGCTGTTGAACAGTATCAGTATAACAAATTTGTTATGCAGTCAGTGTTAATTACCAGAGGGGAAGATTGGTTTGAAGGCGTAGCAGATGGAAGATATGATATTAGCGGCATTGCTGCTGATATGAATCATAAGACGGCATTTTTTTCACTAAATGGAACAGTATTGTTTTCTGAATTTCCAAAAGAAACAGAGCTATTGGTTTTATTTGATAATGGAAATAAGGATGAGATTCTTTATAAGGTAAAAGAAATAAATAATCGAACGTATATATTAGTCAGGGGAGTTGTAGCAGAAAAAGATACTGGCATATACTTAATTACCGGAGTAGATATACAAAGTGTTTTGGAACAGCGGGAACAAATGGTACAAAGATTTGGAGGTATATATGCAGCCGCACTTGGAACAGGTATGATTTTAATATTTTGCCTATCTGCGTTTCTTACACGACCGATAAAGCAATTGACAGAAGCAGCAAAGAAAATTGCGGACGGAAATTATCAGGAACGTATTGCTGTTACAGGTGAAGATGAGATAGGTCAGCTTGCAGAACATTTTAATCAAATGGCAGATTCGATAGAAGAGAAGATGCAGCAGCTTTCTGATAATGCCAGACAGAAAGAAGATTTTGTAGCTAATTTTGCACATGAACTGAAAACACCTCTGACATCTATTATAGGCTATTCAAATCGTATCTATCAGAAAGAATTATCACGAGAAGAACAGAAACAGGCGGCATGGTATATTTGGAATGAAGGTATGCGGTTAGAAGCATTATCCTTAAAGTTAATGGATTTGACAGTATTGAATCATAAAGAGTTTGAGTTACAGGAAATAAGGGCAGATGAGTTATTGTATGAATTTGCAAAAGGAGAAGAAATATCGTTATCTGCAAGAAATATTTGTTTTAACTGTGACGCAGAACCGGCATACATTAAGGTGGAATATGATTTATTTATATCGCTTCTGTTAAATTTAATAGATAATGCGGTAAAAGCAGGAGCAGACTGTATCCAATTAAAAGGTTACATAGAGAATGAAAACAATTATGTAATAAAGCTAAAAGATAATGGAAGTGGAATACCGGAAAATGAGATAAAAAGAATTACAGAAGCTTTTTATATGGTGGATAAATCACGTTCCAGAAAACAGCATGGAGCCGGAATCGGACTCAGCCTTGCGGATAAGATTGCGAAAATACATGGAACGAATTTAGAGTTTGAGAGTGATGGAAGAAGCTGGACAACGGTTAGTATTTGTTTGAGGAGAATTGATGAATAGAGGAAAGATTCATACGTTACTTGTGCTTGGTATGTCTATGGCAGTTGTATTTGGTGGATGGTTTTTTACGGAAGGAATGTTAGATAGAAAAGAATCAGAACTATTTACACAGAATGGAAAAATACTCACTAGCACAGCGGAAATAAAAGAAGAGTTTGAAGGTCTATGTTTATCAGAAGATAAGATAGCAGAGATATTGTTGGCATGGAAGAATGGAGGGCGTGAAGTGCCACATGAACCAATGACAGGACAGATGAATATGGAACAGGCAATTAGTGCAGGCAGGGATTGGATTGATGTACTGACGAAAAATAATATTTTGCCGGTTTATATGGAAGCCGGAAGTTTTGATAAAATAAATGCGGTGTTGTATAAAGTGGATACAGGTGAATTAGCAGAAGAATTACTTGTAAGTTATTGGAAAATTACTTATTTAAAAGAAGATGTAAAAATTACTTTGACCATTCATGCAGCAAGCGGACAGGTATGGAGTGCTGATATTTCGATGGATGAAAAAAATATGTTATATGGAACTTGTACCGAACAAGAACTGCTTGCCATAGCATTTCCGTTTGTATCAAATGAAAAGAAGGAAATAGAAGTAGAAAATCAGATTTTTTATAAAATATTAGAAAAAGGAAATGTGTATGCAGTAATGAAAAGAGACAGCATCGTAGTAGATAAGGAAGAACCGATAGCACGTCTTTCATTAACCTTATGTACTGATTTTGAAAATTTATAATATATAAAAAGCAAAGCCGGTTACATTGGCTTTGCTTTTTTGTGACCAGCTTTTGCTTTTCCCTGGATTTCAGGTACCGGAGGAGCATCGTTTTTTGGTATATTTGTTTTGTGATTGCTTTCTGTACCATGTGGTTGTTTTGGATCAGGGCGTTTCATTCCTGCTTTTGCCATAAATCAGTTACCTCCGTTATCTCGTAAAGATATGATTATTATTTGAAAAAAAGAAAAAATATATTCGTTCTTTTTAATATGAAAAGAAAGATTTGACAACTTAGACACATCTAAGATGAAAATGGGAGACATCTCCTTGCTATGATTATATTCGTGGTAATCATAGCAAGGAGGTTTTTTATTTATGCGAAAAAGAGGAAGGATATTATTAGTATTATTGGGTGCTTTGTGTATCTTTAACGGTTGTGGGAAAAGTACAGAGAAGATACAGCCGGAGCAGAATGTACAGCAAGAATCAAAAGAAGATGATTTGGAAAAAGAAGGTGAAGGACAGGAAAAGGAACTCTATGTACAGCCGGAAATGAAAGGTGAGATAACAGTATCGAGTTTTTTTGAACAGGAATTTTTAAGCACAGCTGCGGAGCAGTTTATGGATCTATATCCGGGTGTAACGGTAACAATCAATGTATATGATGAAACATCCGGAACTGGAAGCGTAGAAGATTATCAAACTTATCTGAATACAAAAATTATGTCAGGAAAAGCAGATGATATTATATTCAATAGTTTTCTTCCAGTTGAAAAATATAGCGAAATGGGTGTATTCGAGGATTTGAGCAGATATATTTCATTAACACCAGAAATGAATAATGAAAATTATTTTATGAATGTATTGGAGTCTGCAAAAAAAGAAAGTGGAGAAATTTATTTGCTTCCATATATGGCAAAGTTTGATGTGCTTGGTTTTTCGGAGGAATTGTTACAGGAACAGCCTGAATTAGTAAGCAGCCTGCAAGATAGGAGTTTTTCCGGAAGAATGGGTATTGCGAAAGAACTATTTTTAAATACAGAAAAAAGGAATGTTTATTTCATACAGTCGAAAGCATTGTCCTATATGGATTGGTTAATAGAAGATTCTTTTAATGATTTTATTGATATAGAGAAAAAAGAGGCAGCTATAAATTCAGAGTCATATATCAATTTATTGAATGATGTTAAAGAGCTTTTAGAAAGTAATGCATTTGGTTCGGATAATGTAGACTTTTATAATACAGAATATTATTTTGCGGCAATGTGTGACTACGATGTACAGGCGGCTTTTTATGAACTGGATACACAAGAAAATATATCATATAGTATGCCTATTACAAATAAGGCTGGTGATGTAGCAATTAATGCAAATGCCTGCATTGCTCTCAATAGTGCATCAGATAAGAAAGACTTGGCATGGGAATTTATGAAATTCTTATTGTCAGAAGAAGTCCAGACTTTGCCATCTATTCATGGACTTGCAGTTCATAGGAGAGGTTTTGAGACTGCGGTGGAACGTTATTACAACTATTATACAGATAACAGTAACAGTATGGTAGATAAGGCTGAGTATGGAAAGTTATTGAAAAGCTGGATGGAACAGGTGAATACCTGTGATACGGTTGATGCGGCTCTTTGGAGTTTAATTGAAGAAGAAAATAGTAAATTTTTTGAAGGAAAGCAGAGTGCGGAGGAAACGGCTTCTATTCTTCAGAGAAAAATAGAACAGTATATGAATGAATAAAAGAAGGAGCATGAAAATGAAAAAACAAATCGGAATACAATTTATTTTAACTTTAACTATGTTAATGATGGTAACGGCATGTGGAAAAAAAAGCAATGTGAATGAGCAAATAACAACGGAAACAATGATTGGGTTTGAAGATATTGTAGAGGAAATCGTAACAGAAGAAACGGAAATTATGGACGAAGAGGTAGATAATTTGGAAGAAGAAACAAATTTGCCAATGGAGTCGGAGGTGAATACACAATCAGATAAAAGTAATGTGGAAAACAGCATGGATATACAGGTAAATGAACCTGTATCAGAATTGGCGGAGCAGTCTTTTAAAGAACAACAGGAAAATAAGCAACTGTCACAACAACCGACAGAGAAACCTGTAGAACTGATAGAAGAACAACCTCAAAAAGAAGTTGAACAGGCAGAACAACAAGCTCAAGAACCAATAGAGCAGCCGATACCTACTGCTACATTAAATGGCAGAATCATATCTGTTAGTACAGGTGAATTTGTTATACGAAAAGCAACTGTAATTGATGATAGTGTGATGGTCAGTTCAGAAAATGATGAAAAGGTTTCTGTTGTTTATACAGATAAGACAAAATTTATATTATGCACTACTTCAGATGGAGGAATTACTGCTAATTATACAGATGTTTCTTCATCAAGTTTAAGCAGTGATAAGTTGGTGGAAATACAAGGTGTATATGAAGGAAATAGTTTTATGGCACAGAAAGTTACAATTTACAGTTTCAATTAATAGGAGGCAGTTTTGAAAGGTATGAAAAGCCGAAAGGGGAATCAAGTATTGCCGTGGCTTATGCTAACGGTTAGTTTGGCAGGATTTTTCCTGTTTTATCTGATTCCGTTTCTTGTTTCTTTTGTCTATTCAATTATTGATAATCCGATTAATGGAGAATTTTGTGGATTACAGAATTATAAGGAATTATTCCAAAATCAGTATTTTGTAAGAGGACTGAGGAATACGCTGGAGTTTATGATAATCAGTATTCCGCTTAATATGGTGTTGTCTCTTGCTGTGGCAATGGTTGTTCATAAAATGAAGCATTATTCAAGTTTTTTTAGTTTGATTTTTTTGATACCATTGGCAATTCCTTCTGCAACGTCAGCGTTCTTTTGGGAAAGTTTCTTTGGATTGCATGGGACGTGGAATCGATTTTTAAATATTTTTGGCATTGGAGGAATCGATTGGTTTGACAGTAAGTACAGCATGATAGTGATGGTAATTATTTTCATATGGAAAAATATAGGCTACAACATGGTGTTATATTTAAGCGGACTTGGTAGTATTCCGGAAGAATATTATGAGTATGCAGAGGTTGAAGGTGCCGGAGCAGTTTGGAAGTTTAGGCATATTACATGGGTATACCTGATTCCAACTACGTTTTTGGTGCTGATTATGACTTTTGTAAATTCTTTTAAGGTTTTTAAAGAGATTTATATTATTACGGGCGAATATCCGCCAGAGGGCTTGTATGTGCTGCAGCACTATATGAATAATATGTTCCTATCATTAAATTATTCTAAGCTGGTCAGTGCGGTTTATATTTTAACGATTGTAATTGTGTTATTTGTAGCCTGTGTATTTCACGCTGAACAAAAAGTGTCAGAGAATCTGCATTATTAACTTATAGGAAAGTGGGGAAGCAGAATGAATAAACTAAAAGGAATGAAGTGGAAAACGTGGCTTTGGCAGGTGTTGTTTTCGGTAATTGCTGTTATTTATATGATGCCGCTTATTATTACATTTACAAATTCTTTTATGAGCAGTAAGGAAGTAGAAAGAAACTATCATGTTAGTGGAATGGAAAATTATATTGATATGAAGCTGATTCCAGAAAAAGTAACTTTGTCACAGTATGGAGAATTATTATTTGACAGTCCGGTGTATCTGAATATGTTTTGGAACTCAGCCAAAATCGCAGCACCTATTGTGTTAGGACAGGTAATCGTATCTACCTTTGCAGCATATGCGTTTACTGTTTTGAAATTTAAGGGGAAAGAACTATTATTTTTTCTATATATTATAGTCATGCTTTTGCCATTGCAGGTTACCTTAATGCCAAACTATATCATAGCTGATTGGTTTCATATGACAGACAGTTATTTGGCGATTATTCTTCCGGGAATATTTCATCCGTTTGGAGTGTTTTTGTTAAGGCAGTTTATGAAAAGTATGCCGGATGCTTACATAGAAGCAGCTAAAATAGATGGAGCGGGGCATGGACAGATTTTTCTTTGGATTATCATACCGTTAGTAAAGCCGGGGATAGTGGCAATAGCAATGCTTACCCTATTGGATTACTGGAATTTGGTAGAGCAGGCAATTATTTTCATACAGGATTCTGAAAAGCAACCATTGTCAACCTTTTTGGCAGAAATTAATAGTGGTGAGATAGGATTGGCTTTTGCAGGTTCCTGTTTTTATGCAGTTCCAATGATATTAATATTACTTTACGGACAGAAAGATTTGAAACAAGGAATCGCAATTACGGGGATAAAAGGTTAGGAAGGAAGTATACAATGGAACATAAACAGGAAAAGAATCAGTTTATAAAAGTGTTTGGAATATTTTTAGGAATGGTAGTGTTTTTTACATTTTTTTCTAAGTCTATTTATAATTATCAACTCCCAGTAGTGTCTGTTACTTATCCGAAAGAAGGAGAACTGAATTTTTCGATACAGGAAACAACAGAAATTTTTTATTCACAGACTGAGAATATATATGCTGATGTAGATGGAAGGATAAAAGAGATTCTGGTACAGGCTGGAGATGAGGTGCAAAAAGGGCAATGCCTTATGCAAATGGAATCAGCAGGGAAAAAGAAGGAGATTATTGCAGAACGTGATGGAATTATTACCTCTGTGGGTGTGAAAAAGGGGATGTATGTATCATCTATGCAGAATATCATACTTTATGGCATAGCTGAAAAATCGGAAGAATGGATGGCAGCAGTCTTTGTAACAGAAGAACAGTTGGAATATGTGGATTTGGAAAGCTTTGTAACAGTTCAGATTGAAGAGATAGGAGAGCATTTGACAGGTACAGTTAAATCTATTGTATCTTATGCAGGTCAGGGAAAAACAGGTTATCAGGTGAGTGTAGCTTTTGTTTCGGATAATTCAGAACTTGCGGGCAAAAAGGCAAATATTACAATAAAGAAAAAAAGTGAAGGATATGAGACGTTGATACCGGCAGCAACTTTACGGAAAGATGCAGTTGGTTATTATGTTCTGGTATTAAAAGAAGATGACAGTGTACTTGGAAATGGTTATGCAGTTCATAGAATGTCGGTAGATTTGTTAGATTCTGATATGACATATTGTGCAGTCAGAGGACTTCCAATGGATGAAATCGTTATTATATCTGCTACGAGTGAGATTGCAGATGGAAGTAAGGTGTATTATGAAGGAGAAAGATAATTACGGATACACTGCATGGTTGTCCCAAGTAAAAAGATTATCTGTTGGAAAAAAGATTGGGTTAGTCATTTTTTTAGTTACATCAATTTGTATAGTAGCAGGCTGTTTGACGTTTGGAATAAAAGTTCAGAATATAATGTGTGATAATATATTTGTCTTGTCTTTTTTGAGGGAAAATAAGAATTTTGATAATAGTGATATTGTAATTGCAGAAAAAGAAGGGATTCATCTAACCTATGTAAAATACCTTTACCCAGAGATTACAAATGGATTTCGTAAGGAAGAAGTTGCGGTGATAGCAACAAATGATAATTATTTCTATTTTACAGAAATGGAAATAAAAACAGGAGCTTTTTTCAATCGGATGCAGGAGGAAAGAAAGTTACCGGTAGCTGTACTGAATGAAAAAGCGGCATATCAAATGTTTGGTAATTATGATTGCATTGGTCAAAACGTGTATTTAGATAAAAATGCTTTTGAAATAATAGGAATTGTAAAAGAGCGTGGTAATGTGGAGGAAGCAAGGATATATATACCTGACCGAACTGTATCAGCATTGGAAATGTCATGTACGGAAGTGAATCAATTGTGGTGTAGGTTATCAAATGTGGCAGAAGTATCATTGATAATAAGCAAAATGGGATACTCAATGAATGAAATAGAAATCATACAGATGAACTTATGTAAAAAGGTTTTTATGCAGCGTTTTTTCATACTGCCTGTTTTAATAGGAACATCATTGTTTCTTAGTAATTTTAAAACTATTGTATTAAAGGTAAGGGAAGTAAAACAAAGGGGCGGAATTAGTAAGAAGTGGGTAATTAAAAGGCTTTTGCAGGTAGTAATCTGTATGAGTAGTTTGATAGCTGTAATAAAAATGATACAGGTTTGTTACTGTATTCCGCCTAATTATAAGATTGTAGAAAAAGATGCGATAAATATTTTTTATGAAGTATTAGAGTTTTATGCTTTGTCAGACATAGAGATAGATAATCTGTATTTTTTGAGGCAATGGAATTTAATGTCGTTATTGTATTCAGTGATGGGTATTATTAGTATCATGTTTTGGAAAATTATGATTGAAAAGAAAAAAAGTAGTTTTCGTACTTTAACTGGAAAGGAATGATGAAAATAAGAAAAGTAATGATTTTATCTGTACCTGAATCCGATGGAGAAATATTTGATAAGATTTTAAATGTTATAAAAGATTTTGGTGATTCAGATGTCACAGAGATAAAGATAAATGACAAGCAGACTATTCAAATCGGGGAGTTAATAATTGATTCCTTACAACATATGATTCATAAAAGAAAGCAAGAGATTTGTGTAACAAATACGGAATTTCAGATATTATATTTTCTTGCTTTACATAGAGGAATGGTAGTGTCGAAGGAGCAGATTTATGAATATGTGTGGAATGGGGAATATGCTATTGATGATAGTAATATCACAGCCCATATCAGACGGTTAAGAGTAAAAATAGAAGATGATCCGGCAAAACCGAAGTATATTCAGACAGTACGGGGTGTTGGGTATCGGTTTTGGAATGAAGTAGAAGTTTTATAGAAATACTATAAAAAAGATAGCATTGTGTAGAACAATGCTATCTTTTTTAATGTAGGAAAACTGTAATAAAAACACAGCCTAGACACAGTCTTGCTTTGCTAAACTAATTATGTGGAGTTTTATCAGATGAATTAATAATAGCTTCCGTTGTTGCAAGAATAATATGGAGTTGGGATTCGTCACAACGCTGGAGTAAACGATTGATTTTTTTATATGTAGAATTGTTTTTATTGTTTTCCGGGTGAATGACATCATCAGCAGAAAGATTAAGTGTTTCAATGACATTTACAAATAATTCTAAGCTTGGCTGGCTTTTAAAATATTCAAGGTCTTTTAGATAAGACAGTGAAATATCTAGTTTTTCTGCTAATTCAGCCTGTGTAAGTTGATTTTCTTTTCGGGCATTTTTTAAGGCAGTACCAAAAGATTTTGGTTTAAGAGCCATAGTTTCACCTCCTTAATAGTATGGTACAATCATACTTTTGGAATGTAAAAATGGTAAAAACATACTTTATAGAATGTTTAAAACATACCAATAAATGGAAAAGAGGGTATAAAATGGTTGGTAATAAAAGTATGCAATTAAAAAAATTTTGAGCAAGAATAAGAATAATTATAATATTAAAAGTATGGTAACAACATACTTTGTAGCATGTAGAATAAATAGGGAAAAGATGTTTTGTTATGCTGGTTTTAGTAAAATACATCTTTTCCTTATTTTTTTGTATTTTGGTGAAAAAAGAGCGAGAGGTCCGCCAAAAGATTGATAGGAAAAAGTATTCAGAAAGGAAGCGAGAGGATTATTGATAATAGGACGGAGGTACGCTGCAAGGTATGCAATCAAAGATTGTTTGATTATGTAGAGGGTGATTTTTTGATAGAAATTAAATGCAGCAGATGTAAAACAATCAATTTATTACAGGTAAGGAAAGATACATTGAAAAAGAAAAGACGAGTAATATGTTTGCCTGTATAAGTATTAAAAACAATTTCATATTGCCCACCTGTAAAGGGCAGTAAATTACTTAGCATCAAAGACGCAGGGGAATGACCGATAGAGAATGTTCTATGGTTTTTCCCTTACGTCTTTTTTTCATGGAAATCTTTTGTGGTCATTCCCGGAAAGGAATGATTATGGAAAGAAGAATAATTGAGATTGGAGAAAGATTAAAAATGATAAGAGAGGAGGCGGGATATTCGCAGGAAGCATTTGCAGAGAAAATAGGCTGTTGTGCGATTACAGTTAGCCGGTGGGAGAATGGTCATACATCTATGAAAGCAGGAGATATTATTATGATTGCGAAATTTCTTAATATTTCATCTGATTATCTTTTGGGGATTGAAAGAGTTGATGTATCATTTGTGGATTTGATAAATAATTTGAGACCTTCAAACAGAGAAATTGTTATAAATACATTGAAAGCCATGATTAGTAGTATGAAAGTTTAATATAACTGTTAAGAGGACTAACAGTTATGGAATGTTACCATATGGTCATTTTTGATAGAATGGTTTTATTCAGTAATGGAAATGTTTGAAAAAATAAAAGAACTCATGGAGAAAGGAGGGAAACTGTGCAGTATTACGATAAAAAGGAAGTAGGAGCAAGAATAAAGCAGATTCGTAAAAGCAGAAATATAACTCAAAGTAAACTATCAGAATATTTAGATTATACAAGCGAAAGACAGCTGCAGCGTATAGAAAGTGGAGAAACAGCTTGTTCAGTTGATAAATTAATGGAAATTTCACAAATATTAAATACTAGCACTGATTTCCTTCTATTTGGAAAAAAACAAGTTAATACAGGTGAATTTGCAGTTTTCCTTGAGGGTAAAAGTGAAAAACAAAAAATATATTTGAAAAAGCTTATAGAAGTAGCAGCAGATAATTTGGAATTAATACTAGAATGATGTAGAGTATCAATGTGCATGGCAACGATAAACTAATAATGTAGAATATATATTGAAAAAACAGGTAAGTTAATGTTAATATAGAATATATAGTTTATTTTTAGTATCGGATAATTATAGGATTTAATATGCAGAAAATATCAGATTGTGAAGAAAAAGTAATGTTAGTAATGTGGCAGGAAGAAGAAACAATTACTTATAAAGACATACAAGCTAAGGTTGAAGAAAAATTTGGCGATAAATGGAAACCAGAAACAGTATGTTCATTTATGGACAGACTAAAAAAGAAGGGATATTTATATTCCTTTAAAGAAGGGCGCTATACACATTACAGAGTGGCAATTGACTTTAAAACATATAGAAAAATGAAAGTAGATGAAATTGTATATAGATTATATGAAGGAAGTAAGTCAAATTTGATAAAAGACCTTATAGAATAACATTTAGTATTTTGATTTTTATAAAGGGGATAAATGAAGGATAATTAATAGTTATCCGTTAATCTAAATGATTGATTTAAATAAATTGAAACTTTACATTAGTATGGAGATTACTTTATGAAGAAATTTTATGATGAAGCACAAGTACGAGAAGCACAAAATAAATTAGCTATACTTTTACCAGAAGATGATGTTTGCAATGGTCAGCTTTTTCAAAAATTCTATAATACAAGAATAAGTCAAGACTTTACGCGAAAAGATTTAAAACGAATTAGTGTTGTTAAATGCCACTTTGCCAATTGTAAGTTTAACGCTGTTGCAGCTACTGGTTCCAAATTTACAAAGGTTCAATTTGATAATTGCGATTTGAGTGGTGCTAATTTTCAGTACTGTTATTTTAATAATACACATTTTATTAATGACACTATTATGAAAGGTGCTAATTTTAGCCATAGTATTTTTATAGATTGTACATTTGAAACTATTACAATCATAGAAAGTACGCTATATGATTGTTATTTTGAAAACTGTACCTTTAGTGCTTCCGTTATAAGAACCAATACTCTTGAGAATTCTGTATTATGTAATTGTAACATTCAGAATATCGACTTATCGCATATTAATTTAGAATATATGCGGTTTGATAACATTCGCATGAAAAATGTTACGTTACCACCTTATCAGATTCCCTATATTATAGGGGCAACCACATATCTGAAAACTACATCTGATAAGGTGCAAATCTATACAGATACTGGAAATATAGATCTTCTGCAATATTGTGATCTATATGAAGAACTTGCGACATATTTTTATGCGAATGCTGAATATTTTCCTATGGCAAATATATATATTGCATTAAACAAGCAGGAACTGGCATTTGAATGCATACGTTTGGGTATAAAAGAAGCCTGTGACTATTTTGATTTCCGCATGGTAAAGCATTTTTGTAAATTAGCATGTTCATACAGAATGTTCACACATACACAGCTAAAAGAATTGTATGATTTAATTACTGACCTGTCCTATGATAACAAATGGGATTTAAATACATTACACTCATACATGTTAAACATAGGAGAAATCAAAGAAATTTTACTGAATAACTCTTTACATAAAGAGCGTGTGGAATTCGTAATAAAAACAAATATAGATAAGGACAATTTAACCGCCATTAATGATTTATATAATCAAATTAATGGGATTATTCGTCAAAATTGCTCTGATACGCATGTCGATGCAATAGAGTTAAGACATAATTCTCCTTATGAAATATATGTAACATGCATTGATTTGTTACCTAATATATTCCTTTGTATTTCTGCAATGTACGCTATCCTTTCGGCAGGGAATAAATTCTTAGATATTTATAAAAATTTTGAGGAAACACGTAGAGTACATCAACAAAACGAATTTTATAAATATGAGTTAGAAGAAAAGTTATTAGACATTGAAGTAAAGAGAAAACAGCTGGAGCAAATGAACGAACAAACTTCACAGGCAGAAACAAAAACCGCATCTGGAATATATTTAGTTAGAGAAATTGAACATAACATAAAATGCAATTCGTTAGATACTGCAAAAAATATTGCTCCAGAATATCTACATTATAAATACAGTAGAAGTATTCTAGAGCAATAGAAATTAATTAATATCCGTGTAGCTTAGCGTATTATTTTGGCATTCTGGGCAATCAGGACCTAAAAGCATCGAATGCTCTTTGACTATTTTAGCACATCTGTGATATATAGAAAAAATATCTAGTGTTGCAGGAGGGTTTAAAGTGGCAAGGTCTGTATGTTCTAATGGCCTGAAAATAGATATGATAGGTTCTACGCCTATTTTACATAACTTTTCAATGCCACTTATGAAATTATCTTCAGTATCAAAACCATAAATGAGCAAGCTACGAACACAACCATTTGTTCCCCATAATTTTGTAGAATGTTCAAAAGCAGACATATATTGTGCTAATTCAAGGGTGCCTTTTCCTGGCATAATGTATGCTGCTAATTCTCTATCAAATATTTCTAGATTAAATGCCACTTCGGTAATTCCAGCTTTTTCTAGTTTGTCAAGTATTTGAGGTTCTTTTGGTGGAATAGACATTAAATAAATATCTTTATCGCTTTTTGAGCGTATGTAGGTAGTTATTTTTAATATTATTTCCCAACCACCTTGTAGAGAATATGTCCCACCTCCAATTAGGAAGTGCCGAAATCTAACATTACACAAACAATAGTCTATAACCTCTTGTATATCTTCAAAACAATAAGAAGTATTTTCTTCTGGTAGATTACAGAATTTACATGCTATATTTTTTTGCTTATATACACAAATGGGTGCTGGATTAATTCTAATTCGATCATTTGCGAGATTGATTATTGCATCAAAAGGTACTCCAGATTTCGTATATTTATTCAATAAAGTATCTGGAAGGAACGAAATTTCAACCTCAGAAATTATGGTATCATCACAAAAAAGAATGAATTTGTTGCCAATGACATCAATTGTAAAAGGACTTAGTGAAACATATTTGCAGTTGATTGGAACATTAACAGCAAGTCCGTTGAAAATAATAATATCAATCGCATCAAATACAGCATCTCTAATTACCCCTAGTTTTTTTGAAAAAAGAAGAGCATTATCGCTGAGCGTTACTCCATGATTTAACAATCCAAATTTACAATATTCTTTATAATGGACATTGGCAGGGACGAGATATTTCTTTACTTCTTCAACAAAAAAATTAGGGTGAACAGTAAGCTGATTATTTTTATTTACCGCACAAATGTTTCGCTCAAAAATACATCTGCCTAAATATACATTCTTTCCTGTTGGAAAATCTGCACTTATATCATATCCGTCAGTCTGCCATTTGCTAACTTCCTGAGAAGATAAAATTTTTTTAAAACGTTCACATGATATATTGTTTGTTGTAAAAGCGTAATTACTATAAGGAACATTAAAATGGTTTATTTCCTTTATTGGAAGGAGGCCAAATGCTTGCAAATGAATTTCGTGCAAAGAGATCTTATAAGTTTGGTATAATGCTTTATTAACTAATTGGCTCGATGCTTGAAAACGAGGATTTATTTCCATGAAAAATAATGATTCATCTTTTAGCAAATAGTCAATACCAAGTATCCCTTTATAACCCTTTTTACATAGGAACTTTCCAATATCTATTGAAATTTTTTTGACAGTTTGTTTAATCTTTTCAGGTAAAGTGGTGTAACAAATAAAGTCAGCTCCTTGATATAAAAGTTGATTATTAATTTCAGTAATGATTTGAACGGATGGTGGAAAGAATAAAACTTTTTCATCAACGATTGCAATATGTGTATTCAGTGATATGGAATCGTTGAGATAAGGAGAAACTAAATATTCAGCATCGTTATCAATTATAAAATCATATGGAAATTCTGTTAATTTTGTAATATGGTATGTACCTTCTCCACCGGAAGAATGAACTTTTTGTAAAACATAATCAGTTGCATCTGAAAAGTATTTACTGATATTAGCGAATGTACAGTCGCTTCCTCTGAGGGTAACGAATGGAATGGCGTTAATTATGTTATCCAGTACATACCTACATCTAATTTTATCTGATAGACAATCCAAAAGGTCAAATGAATTTAGGCCTATTACATGGCTTTGCACAGCTTCATTAAAACTGTATGCATAAGCGAAGTTGTAGAATAAAAACTGAGCATTAGTATTTTTTTTACAAATTTCTTCTAAGGTATTTTGAAAAAATTGATTACATACTTCATTGTCTATATTGTGATTAATTCGTTGTTTATTTGTTTTACAAAATGCAATATTACCATCTTGATTGTTACCATAAATGGTAATAGAACCCGCAAAATGGAAATCAATATCCTCTATATCAGATTGACGTGGACCTACCCAATAAATATTTTTCATTACCTTTATCCTCCTGTCTTTTATTAAAAATAACAGATAACTATTAATTATCCATCAAAAGTAGTTTGATAACCCGGCAATCCATAGTAAAAAATTTCTATGGATTGCTAGGTGAAATATTTATATCTGAAAATCTTTTCGAGGATGCTTGGTTGTAAGAATATCTCGTTGCTTTGACATAGCAACATGTGTATAAATTTCAGTAATATTGATGGAACTATGTCCTAACATTTCTTGAATATAGCGAATATCAACATCTGCTTCTAAAAGGCTCGTTGCAAATGTGTGACGGAACATATGTGGTGTAATATGTAGCTCAATTGCGGCAAGAGAGGTATATTTGTTAATCATTCTTCGAACAGCCTGATCAGACAGAGGCTTGTTGGATTGATTAACAAAAAAATGATTACTGTTTTGAATTTCTGTTGAAAAATTTTCTTTGTATTCTTTTAAAATTTGAACAACATCGTCATTTCCAATTTGTATACGTCTTTCTTTGGAGCCTTTTCCATAAATAAGAATTGTTCTGTCGTATAAGTTTATATCAGATGCACTTAAAGAGCAGAGTTCAGAAATACGTATTCCAGTTCCGAAAAGTAGCTCGATGACAGCAATATCTCTGATAGCGTTTCTTTTTTGATAGTTAGTTTTTGCATTTGTGCGTTGTTGATACATGACAGTAAGAAGATTTTCAATAGTGAATAGGGGAATTGTTTTGGGTAAAATCACAGGCTCACGAAATTTTATTTGTATTTTATTGAAGGGGGTTAGCTCAATGACATCTTTATATTCGAGATAGTGGAAGAATGCTTTTAGAGATGCAATTTTTCTTTTTACAGTTTTTGGTTTGTAACTTCTATGAAGGTCGCTAATGAAGGATTCTAAAGATTCAGAAGTAATTTCAGATACATTTGTAGAGGAAAAGAAGTTTGTGAATTGTTTCAGGTCAATACGATAGGCTTTTAGAGTTTTCTTATCCAGCCTCTTTTGGTCACTGCAATAATGTAGATATTTTTCAGTATGTTCTTTTAAGTTCATAAAGTTAGCTCCATTTCTTTTTTGATTAGTTTATCAAATATCAGAGTAAAGGTATAATAAAATTCATGTAAAGAGGGGGTATATTGTGCCTAAAATCAATATTAGTATAGAATAAAATATAAGAAAAATGGTATTTTCATGGTGAAAGTTTTTTAAAAGAAAGTTGTGATATATAGATATTGGATAGTTATAATTAAAAAATTCTGCAATTGTAAAACAAATATTTGCGACATTTGAAGAATGTGATATAATCAATTTATAAGAATGGTAAAAATTATATAAAAGTAATGGATAATAGAAGATTATCCGTCAACAACAGAATGAGAGATGCTATTAATATAAAAAGTAATATTAAATTAGGGATTACACATGCTAATTATAACAATTGAAGGTTTATCACTTACAGGAAAAACAACTATTTGTAATCAATTAGTAAATTATTTTTCTGCAAAAGGGTTAAAATGTAAATATTGCCATCATGGGCATCTAACGGATGATTCCTTATCAGAATTATATTATCAAAAAGCTATACATTTAATTAATGACTGGGATTTTAATAATACTCAAATTATTTATGATTTTCTTGATCTGGGATTCAAAAGCCTTAAACGTGATTATGAAAAATTTATGGAAAATATACAGGATATGAAAGATATAGATATTTTTATTTTAGATAGACACTTTGCGGATCAATATGTTGCTGCAAAATATTTTAATTATATCTATGAAAAAACAGAGATTTTACTGCCAAATTATTATGAAATAATCTTAGTATGCGATTACAAGCAAGCAATTTACCGTTCTCAACTTCGAAATGATAATCATGGAAAGCTTACAGATTATATCTTAAGTTCAGAAGCAATTTATACATGTTTTCAATCTGAATATTCAGATTATTATAACAAAAAAAATATATATACTTGCGAATTACTAGATAATACAAATTATACTGCTATACAAAAAATATTAAGAAAGTTTGAGGAATTGATATGATATTTTTGTGTTTTTCTGGAAAAGATCGAATGACAATTGTTCAATCAATACTTTATCATCTTAAAAATTATGGCTTAGATGTATGGTATGATAATTATGAATATATCATAGGCGATAATAAAACAGCAAATTTTACCAAGGCGATAATTGAAAGTAAATATGCTATTGTAATTTTTAGTAAGCATTTTCCTAACAGTCCAGGAGCCATTGAAGAATTAGCTGTTATTAAATCTCAATATAACAAAGGGTTAATACATATATTTCCTATATTTTACAACATATGTGCCACTGATATTCCTTCTGATTATCAGTGGCTTACAGAAATGATTTATAATGAACTTACAGAAAAAACAGGGACTTTATTAACGTGCAATCAAATATTATGTAAATTTTTAGAAGACACAATAATACAAAAAGATTTTATAAAATTTGATTTATCGTATGAAACAAATTTTTCTTGCGATATTTATGTAAAAGAATTACTTACACACTATACAACGATAAATTCTGCTAATATTAATTCTAAATTGACCATATTATCTTGTATAATTATATATATCAGACAAAAAATCGACCTACCTTTTTATATTTTAAAAAGTAGCAGTTATTTATTACAAATTATAAAATTAGGATTAAATTACAATTTTAAAGAAATAATCATTTTAGAACTATTAGTAATAATTTGCATTAATATTCAAAACAGTTCTAATTCTCGTAAAATTTGAATTATTATGTCAGAAATCTTTTTCTCATTAGGTTCATTAAGTGCATCAATATATCTTTCTAAATATGGGTATGCGGTAATATTCTGTTTTATTTCTTGCCAAATATCATATGCCGTATACCCTGTACATCCTACTGGAATAATATATTTTCCCATTTGCTTTGCTATTTCAAATTCTTTAAGCATTCCTGATGAATGTACATATGTATTATCTTTAGGAGATTGACCATACATAAAAATAACTATAGGGCATTCAGAAATAAGCATTGTTCTGTGAATTTTCTTTTGCTCAGTTGTCATTGTTTGTAAAAAAGGACGCATAATTAATTGTTTTTCTATTTGTAGATTATGAGCAAGTAAGTATTGAATGCTTGAACCAGCAAGGTAATTTCCAAAATTACGACCATATCCAGTATATATTTTATATTTTTTCATTAGAAGAGATTCAGATAATTTTTTACACAGTTTTTCAGCAAAAATGTCTTCGTTATGAGGAAGTCTTTCAAATACTCCTGAAAAGAAAATATTTCTTTTTTTAATTTCTTGATTTAGTTCTTTTAATATTTCAGGCAATTCGTTAAAATTATCTATTAATAAAACTCTTATATGATAACTATTTTCAAGATTTTTAATAAAATACTTAAATTCAGTACTATCTTCATTTTTTAATATCGCAAAATGGTAATTGGCAGAATCCCCTAGACAACGATTTACTGTATTCAAACATGAAAGTACAATTGAATCTGTAAAACTATACCCTAAAAATAAAAAAGTATTTAATACAAGCTCTCTTCGAAAAAATGTTAATAATAACTCATGATTTTTTTCGTAGTTTTCCAAATCCTTTTGCGTTATAACGATTCTATCTAAATTGGTTATATCACCATTTAATTTAATAATATTTACTCTGTTATAACCGCTACTATTAGATAAATCCTTATCTGTATAAATTGTATTTGTTAAAACATTACGGTCAGACAAATTTCTTTCTAAAACCTTATCATAATTAGTAGTCCAAATATTTTTAAAATTTATATTTAATAATTCATCAACAAGACTGCTTTTATGTTCTAATACATTTATATTATCATTTATTAACCGTTTTAGAGCATTGTACCCATATTCATTTGCATAATACTGTGCAAGCAAAAATAAATCAATAGAATTATTAATATCAATATCTAATTGTCTAGCACATGGTTCCAAAAGTAATTTCCATGACGGATATCCAGCTGATGCAGATATTCCAGCTCCCAAGAATAACGATATTTCACCTCTATTTGCTTGTTCTGCATAATATTCAATAAATTTTCTTCTATCAATTGCCAATTTTTTCTGTACCATCCATTCTTATGAAAATATAAAGTTGAAGGATAATCTTCTATTATCCATTAAAATTGATATTATGAATTGAGAATAATAGGAGATGTTATATTGCCAAATCATGCCTGTGTCACTTACCAAATCATGCCGTAATAAAGAAGTACAAGATGTCTTATTATTGATTTAGGCTTAAGAAAGCCCTTAATTATGAAACAATTAAATAGGACACGCATACATCTGATTTTATTTTCGCCTTTGCTCGTAGTGCGTTTTGCAGATAGGCAAGGGTGGCAGAAACCCATTTCGTGCGATGAAGCTCCTCAGTGCAGACTGCTTTTGTGAAAAATTGGTAACAGATTTTGTGACAAGAGCAGTATGGCGTTGTGCCTGTGAAGGTTCTAAGCAGAGGTTTGTGCCTACCGGAATGGCTTTCGGAGATAATGAGATAAAACAGCATCGGGATTTCAGCGAAACGCATTTTTCGGGAGTGGCTTCCTGTGGATTCTGCTTGGATGGGCATGGCAGAAGTGCAGTGCGGGATTAGCCGTCCCGATGTATGTTACCCGGTTGGGGGCATCGGTGAAAGAAACCGACTCAAGGAAAAATTTTTATAGATGATGTAGTAGAAATACTGCATTGTCCCTTGAGATAAGGAAGTTGTTATTATTTACAGTACTAGCTTTCTTATCTCAGGGGATAATAGCCGGCAATTCTCTGAAAATTAAAATAAAGAAAGGACTAACTGTGACGGTACCTAGCAGTTACAGGGTGAAAATTTATGGAACAGGTATTGAAACATTATGGAAACGCAATTCTTGCAGTTATTGTATTACTGGCATTAGGAGCAATTCTTGTTGCGGCACTGACATCGGACGGATATGTAGCAGCAGCATTCCGTAATGCGTTGGAAGGATTCTTTGACAGCATGAGTGCATTAACTCCGGGCAACGTACCAACACCACCAGCAGGTTAAGAAGAAAAATTATAAGAAGAAACACATGGGGCAGCCTTTGGCTGTCCTATGTTGTTTATGGAGGAGATATGAGCGAAATTATTACATTTGAGCCAACACCGGAGCATTTCGGTGTGTTTTGGAAATATATTGAAGAACCAAACGTGACAGATATTGACTACAATGGCAGCAGTCTTTGGATTACGGATTTGGAAAAAGGGCGTTATGAAGCAGAAGAAAAAATCACGGATCAGTTTTTAAGCAGCTTTACGCATAACATTTCAAATTGCGTAAATAAGCAGTTTAACAATGCGTTTAAAATCTTGGAAGCAGATACAAAGGAGCTGCGTATCAGTGTTATCCATAATTCAGTTGCGGCTTCTGGAATTAGCATCTGCATCAGAAAATCTCCATGTTTGGTTAGAAATACGATTGATACGTTGCTGGAAAGCGGTTATTGCTCGGAGGAAATTTTACAGCTTTTGATTAACTGCGTATTTGCAAAGATGAATTTTGTATTTGGCGGGGAACCGGGAAGCGGTAAGACGGAAAGTGCGAAGTTTTTCATGCGTTTTATTCCGAAAGAGGAAAGGGTTATTACGATTGAAGATTCGCTGGAAATTCATTATCCAGAAATTAATCCGGGAGCAGATGCGGTGGAGTTGCGTATTGGACAGGGATTTACCTATACGGATGCAATCAAGGCTTGTCTTAGACAGAATCCAAAGTGGCTCATGCTTTCAGAGGCACGTTCTGTTGAGGTAACTTCACTGATTGAGCAGTGGAGTACTAGTGTAAATGGATTTACAACCATTCACCTTGATGATTTACGGAAACTGCCTGACCGTATTCAGAACATGATGAACAATGTAAACGATGCTGACCGCATGGAAAACCGTATCTATCAGTATGTGAATATCGGTATTTTAATCCGCCGTATGGAAGAACCGGACGGACGTATCCGTCGTTATATTGACCAGCTATGCTTTTTCAGCAGGGAAGACGATGTGAAGCGGATTTATACGGTGGTGAAAAACGGGGAACTGGCAGATAAAAAACTTCCGGCGGATATTCTGCGTAAATTTGATTATGCCGGAATAGAAAATCCGTATGTCTGTAAAGCGTTTGAAAGTTATAGAGAAAAAGGCTGGTAGAAGACTGAAAATAAGCGTAAATGCTTCAGAATGAGAGGTAAATATGAAAAAAGAGAAGAAAAAGAAGCGGTTTCAGAAATTGAAACTGTTAAATCCGAAAAATCTGTCTGCTGAAGTGCATGTATATGGGTATAATTTTTCGTGGAAGGCACATATGCTTGTCGTACTGTGTACCCTGCTTGGCATCTGTTCCATCGGCGTGCTGTTTAAGCTGGAGTCAACATATTTTATTATTACATTATTAGCAGCCTGTGTCATGCTTCCAGTGCTGGTACTGGAAACGTATAAAAGAATGTATGAGCAGAAACGTTTTGCAGATGCCGTTACCTATGCAGAGCAGATATTATATTCATTTCAGAAGAATGGAAAAGTTATTTCTGCATTAAGGGAAACCCGTGAGATATATGAGGACGGGCAGATGAAGCAGGCAATTGAGGATGCGATTGTTCACCTTGAAATTGGCTGTGCGGAAACAGAAAAAGGCGTTTTAAGGGAAGCTCTTGAAATGATTGAGAAGCAGTATGCCTGTGTCAAGATTCATATGGTGCATGAGCTGTTAATCAGCAGCGAGGAGTTCGGAGGTGATGTTAGTAATTCCATTCTGCTTGTGTTAAATGATATTGAACTGTGGAAAAGAAGGGGGTATAAGCTTCAGGCAGATAAAAAGACAAGTCATACCGATAATATCATTTCTATTGTGGTTGCAACCATTTTATGTGCGGCGGCATTGTATGTTCTGGACGCAATGGGAAAAATGTTCCCGAATGTGGAGAGATTCAATATTTTTGGCGTTGGTGTGATACAGATTTCATCATTTGTATTTATTTTATTTTTGATGTTTGTATTGGCAAAGAGTATCCGCAGTCTGACAGAAAACTGGCTGAACAATGAAGCTCTGATGGATGCAGATTATATCTTATCCAGTTACGATACCGTTATGAATTATGACGAGAAGAAGGAAAAGAAGAAAAGTATTCTATTTGCATTGCCGTTTGCAGTTGGTGCAATAGCAGCTTTTTATTTTGAAAACGTATGGATTGCAGTCATTTGTATTCTGCTTGTAGCATTTATGCTCATGCAGCATCGTGTTGGATACAGCATGGCAAAGAAAGACGTAAATAGGGAACTCTACATAGCACTTCCGCAGTGGCTTATGGAAATAGCACTTTTGTTGCAGGGAAATAATGTGCAGGTGTCGATTGCAAAATCAAGGGCAGAGGCTCCGGCAGTTTTGCAGAAAGAATTATTGTTGCTGACAGAACGTTTGCAGGCAGAACCGGACAGACTTTCATCTTACACGGATTTCTGTAAGGATTTTGATGTACCGGAAGTGCAAAGCTGTATGAAAATGCTTCATGCGATTTCAGAATCGGGGACAGGAAATGCAGATGTGCAGATTAATAACCTGATTCAGAGAGTAAACGAAATGCAGGACATGGCGGATAATATCCGAAATGAAAGCATTGCATTTCGTATGAAGATGCTGTTTTCTTATCCGGTACTGGCGGCTACGGTGAAACTTTTGATTGATTTGACACTGGGCATGTTTTATATGCTCCAGCTTCTTGGAAGTATGGGAGGTATGTAGGAATGAAGCATATTATTGGAGCATTTGGGACACTGGTTGTGCTTATGATGAATATTTTTATCTGTATTTCAGTAAGTAATGCAAGCAGTGCGGCGGCAGAGGCAAAGGAATTTAAGGCAGCAGTTGTGGCAGAGATTGAAAACAGTAATTTTAATCAAAATGTAATCAATGCCTGTATTACTCAGGCAGAAGATGCTGGGTATTCTTTACAAGTAACGGACTGTATGTACGATAGAAACAATCAGATTCAGACAGCGGAAGTAATCCTGACGTATTCGTACAGCCTTCCGTTGTTTGGAATTGAGGAAACAGTCACGACAAGAGGCATTGCAAGATAACAGGAGGAAAACCGGATGGAATTTGTAATAGAGGAATTTGGACAGGCACTTCTTGCATTGCTTGCAGGAGGAGCAGTCATCGGAATGTTTATATGGGTGCTTAATACAGCAGCGGCATTTTGAGAGGAGAGAACATTATGCATGAAATAATGGAACAGTTTGGAATGGCGGTTTTGCAGATTGCGGCAGTAGTCGGAGTGGTGGCAGTTCTTTTTAACTGTGTGGGTGCAGGAGGAACATTAAGCCTGATTGTGGCAGACTACATGAGAGGCATCTGCGGGTAACAGGAGGTTGTGAATGAAACAGGTAATTACGGCATATGGTCACTTTTTACTGGAAGGCATTGTCTTGGTACTGTTGTTGGTGCTGCTGTTTTGTGGAATTCGTGACGAAGAAGGAAATGTCGGTGTGTTTAATATGACAGGGGCAAGGCTTTCCATTGAGCATACGGATTATAAGGGATTTACCGATTTTCGTGGAACATATGTAAGTGAAGCGGCAAAGAGTGAACCGGAGATTTTTTACGATGCGGGAAATTTAAGTGTTGGCACAATCTGTTTTGCAGACTGTATGAAGGCAGTTGACTATGCAGGGAATGAGCTTTCGTTTTGGGTTGACAGCATAAAAGCACCGGACAGAAGGGAGATTGTAGACAGCTACAATGCAGACACGAAGGAAATTTATCTTGGGCAGGCTGGCATCTATGAAGTGGCACTAAGTGTCTGCGACAGCGGAAACAGAGTAGTAAACGGTGTTATTTTTATTCCGGTAAATCAGTAGTCGGAGGCAGAAATGAAAAATGTAATTGTAATGATGGTAAGTGCCATTTTGGGTGTGCTGACATTGATGGTGGTAATGACAGTAAATGGGAGGACAAACCGGAGCATGGAGCTTGAAAGTAGTCTGCCATCGGCTGTGGAAAGTACGCTGGAAAATATGGCAGTAAGTAAAAAATATTCCATTAATGACAGGAATGAGTTCTTGGCGGATATGGTGGAAGCGTTGGCGGTATCACTTGACGCTGCATCGGATATTAAAGTAGACGTGCTTGGCTGTGATATGGAAAAAGGTCTGCTTTCTGTAAAAGTGACAGCAGAATATCTTCACCCGAACGGAAAGACGGGAAGTGTCACTTGTGAGAGAACTGCCATTTTAGAGAAAATATCGGAGGAAGAAATAGTGCAGCATACGGTCAGTTTTTATGTGGCAGGTGAATTGTATAAACAGTATACCGTACAGAAAAATGACAGAATTTCTGCTCCGGCACAGCCGCAGATAAGTGGAAAAGTCTTTCGTGGCTGGGTTGACGGAAATGGATATTTGGCAGATTTCACACAGCCCGTGACACAGGATATATCATATTTTGCAGACTTGCAGTAAATAACGTGGAGGGAATGGTAAGTTATGAAGAAAAGAATATTTTTAGCTTTAGGAATGACAGCTTTCTTGTTAAGTGGCTGCGTGGGAAAAGAAGAAACGGTGCAGACAGAACAGTTGGAAGAATCTAAAATGATGGAAATGCAGGAGATATTTGTTTCGGAAACGGAGATAGTCAAGAATACAGAAACTTTTACAGATGAAACAGAACAGGACAGACGTTCTGTTCAAAGTACAGAGTATGTGGAAAATCCCGATAACCTTCCGGTTTTAACAGGAAATGAAACAGAAGAAGGACTGTACTGGGATTCACAGTGGCAGCATGAAACTTATGTGGAGTTTGGACCGGACGGTGATGTATATTTTGATAAATACGGAAATACATATTCCTGTCCGGTAGATGCTGAAGGGAATCTGATTATTGAATAGGGGGATAAAAAGTTGCGGAAAAGAAACAGAATCATTTCCGCTTTTTTGCTGTTATTGTTTGTAGTTGTTTTATATATAGGAGCTGCTGCTTCAACAGAGAAAAACGAGATACAGGAAAGCGGAGAGAAGAAAACAGAACTTTTGGTAGCGGTGCTGGATACCGGATATGCAGGGGAGAGTAATCGGATTGCAGGGGAAGCAGCCAATACCATTGATGGAAATGCAGACATTAGTGATGGAAACGGACATGGTACGGATATGATTAACATTATTCTGGACTATACGCCGGAAGAAGTGAAGGTGCTCCCGGTTAAGATTGCCGACTATATGGGCTATTCGACAGAAGATGCGGCATATCAGGGAATCCGTTACGCAATGGAAAATCATGCAGACGTTATCCATATGTCACTTAACATGAGTAACTTGAATAAAGACAGTAAGCTGGTTGATGTTTTAGAAGAAGCGATTGACAGTGGAATAGATGTTGTGGTATCAGCTGGAAACAGTGCAAAAAATGTAAAAGATGTATTTCCGGCAAATATTAGCGGTGCGATTGTTGTCAGTGCAGCCGATAGCGAAGGTGACTTTTGGGAATACAGCAACTTCGGAAAAACCATTGATTTTGCGGCAGACGGCAGTTATCTCGGAAAACAGGGTACGTCCTATGCAGCGGCAAAAGTAACGGCAATGCTTGCAGATGAATATTTAAGTGGCGGAAGTCTGGAAACTTTAAAGGAAAAGTCTGTTGATGCAGGGGAAAAAGGAAAAGACGATTATTATGGATATGGGATACTTTCACTTTCAAAGGTGGTATCGGAAGAAATTCAGGAAGAAACCTATATTGGAAAGTCGGAGTATGACATTGGTCCCCGTATCCTAGAGCTTGACTGGGAAAATACGGATGCGGAGCTTTTGGAAAAGTATTTCATTGAAACGCACCGTGCTTATGTGGGAATGTACTTATCCGGTCTTACGGAGAAAGAAGTAGGACAGTTAAAAGAAAAAGTTCCGGTATTAAATACGGAAGTGCTGGTACAGGATTTTGAGCTGGATAAGGCAGGGAGTTCTTATAAAGAAACAGCGTCCCATTCAGAAGGCTTTATTGCAAATGCATTAAATACATATCAGTCGTATGAGGAAGAACTGAGTATTTCAGCAGAATATCTGATGCTGCGAAATGACGGATATTTTGCAGTTTCCTCACATAACAGAAATGATATTTATTATTTTGAAGTAAGCGGTTTTTCTTACAGGGTTGCAAATACGGAATCGGAATGGTTTGAAATGTTTAATCCGCAGAAGCTGACAGTGACAAGAACGGTTGTAAAGCAGACAACGGATTTTGGGGCTGTTTATGTGGCAGGGTTAAGCACGTTTGCTTCCGGTGTATCCAATTTTGCAATACAGTATACAAATGCCAATACGGGGGCAGTTACATTTAGCGATAATCTGTTTTCAATTGACGCTGAGGCAGATAACGGAATTGTAAGCTATGGTCTTGCTGTAACACTGGGAGGTTACAGTAATTATAAGGAAGGGTATCATACGACAGAAACGGATATTATACAGATTCCTTACAATTATACACATACCTACTCCCAGTATTCTTATGCAGCATATCAGGAGCCTTTGCAGTATGTTTTTTCCTATTATATACCGGAAACGAATGGGGTTGGATATTCCGATGTGCCGCAGAGAGTGGAAGTACAGCCTAAAAATTTCAAAAAGCTGACTCCGGTAACTATGAAGATATGGTATGACGGGGTATATAAAGACGGCTATGATTATAGAAATGTAAATGAGTCATTAAGTTTTTCAGATAAACTGAATACCTATTTGAGTTCTTGGCGTGAAAAAACAGTATATGGTGTCAATATGTATTCTACGGAAACGTCATTAACGGATACCAGTCTGACGATTAATTTTAATCTTGGTAATTCAATGGCGATTCAATGGAATAATGGCGAAACAGCGACTGTTGCAACACGAAGCGACATACCGGAATATAACTTTCCGCTTGTAATCAATACCTATACGGTGAAATACAATGGAAATGGAGCAACTGGCGGAAGCATGTCTAATATGGCGATGACATATGGTACTGCAAAAAATTTATCAGCAAATCAGTTCAGCCGGACAGGTTATAAATTCAAAGGCTGGTCAACCAGTGCGAATGGCGGAGTTGTTTATGCGGATAAACAGTCTGTGAATAACCTTACTACGCAGCATAATGTAACTGTTAATTTGTATGCGGTATGGGAGCCGATTACTTATACTGTGAAATATCATGGAAATGGTGCAACAGGCGGCAGTATGTTAGATTCGACCATGACATATGATAAATCGCAGAATTTGACAGCAAATGGCTTCAGTAAAACAGGATATTCTTTTTCGGGTTGGTCAACCAGTGCAAATGGAGCAGTTGTTTATACAAATAAGCAGTCCGTGAAAAATCTGACATCAGCTTCGGGAGGTACGATCAACCTATATGCAGTTTGGGGACCAATAAGTTATACGGTAAAGTACCACGGAAACGGAGCAACGGGCGGCAGCATGTCGGATACAGTTATGACGTATGATACGGCGGCGAATCTTGCGACAAATAAATTTACTAAGACGGGGTATTTATTTCAGGGCTGGTCAACGAGTGCAGGCGGAACAGTTGTTTATACGGATAAACAGTCTGTAAAAAATCTTACTGCAACGTCAGGTGGAACGGTCAATTTGTATGCGGTATGGAAAACCGATTACCTATACGCTGAAATTCAGCGGAAATGGAGCGACAGGCGGCAGTATGCCGGATATGTCGATGACGTATGATACAGCAGTAAATCTTACCACAAACCAATTTAGTAAGACAGGATATACGTTTAAAAATTGGAATACAAAAGCAGACGGAAGCGGAACGGCATATGCAGATGGGGCAAGCGTAAAAAATCTGACAGCCCAGAACGGAGCAACCGTGACATTGTATGCACAGTGGAAAGCAAACCAATATACGATTGTATTTCACAGCAATGGAGGAACAGGAAGCATGGGAAGTATTACTGCGGTATACGATACGCCGATGCAGCTCCCGGCAAATACATTTACAAAGGAAACAGAGTATGGCGTGAGTGTGTTTGAAGGGTGGAATCAGGATGCGGATTCGCTGACTGCGTTATATCCTGACTGTGGCTCGGTACTGAACCTGACAGCAGAAAATAACGGAACAGTCCATTTATATGCGGTATGGGACGACTGTCCGTGGATTGTGGCAGAAGATGTGTATTATACATTGGAAGAAGCACAAAGCGGACGGATAACCTATGAGGAGTTAATGAGTCAGGCAGTAGCACATGACAGGGAGGATGGAAGTCCGGTATTGCCGGGATATAATCCGGAAAAAGGAACAACGTTTCAGTTAATAGACTATCAGCCGTCTGATTTTGCGGAATTTGAGCATGACGGATCGGTAACGGAAACATACGAAGTAATTGACAGTGCCGGAAGCAGGTACACGAAAATGATTACGGTTCATGTAGTGGATACGTCTTTTAGGGAAATGCCGCCTGTTGGAACAACACGTTTCATCAGCGAGAAGTATTATCAGGAATCGTATCAAAACGGAGGTTTGGAAGCAGATTCACTTTGGAAAACCGATGCAGGATATAGAGCGGCATTGGAGGGTGCGTTTGCAAACAGTAGGAATAATACTCCGTTGGTAAGCTATGAGTTCACCTATGAACAGATTCAGCAGATGAAGGAATTTGTAGAAAATAATGGGATTGGAAACTCAGAGAGTGGAGATGCGTTACAGAGGTTTTATGAGCAGTTTATGTAATTAAGAGGCAATAAATAAAAGGATAACATAGTTTTAAACTGTGTTGTCCTTTGAAATAAGGGAATAGAAGATAGATTGCAGCAATTTAGTAGGTTTGTAACTGAGAGATGTGGAATAGTTGCAAATTGTTTCTTTATTTTAAAGGATAAAGGCAGGATTATAGTAATAGGACAAATAGTATAAAAATAGAATGATAAAGAAAGGGTGTAAATATTTATGAATATGACAATGGAAGATTTAAAGCGTATGCAGTCCATGAATATTATGGACTTGAAGCGGGAAGAACTTGCAAAAGTGGAAGATATAGTAATTGATACGAGAAAAAGCGTAGAAAGCAGGGTGAAATCTTTTATTGAACAGACTGGAAACCCGTTTGCATTGAATATCGGGGAATATATTGTACAGTTCGGATATATGGAAGGGGCAGAGGATACGATTGACGACCGTATGATACTGCTCACAAAAAGAAAAATACAGATAACTATTTGAAAAAATATTTAGAGGATTTAGATAAAAGGTTCTTTACAGAAATAAAATATTATGTTAACCTAAAAGCAGGATTAATTCAGTGGGAATTCTGATTTTAGGTTGCATTGCCCCGTAGGACGGGTTCTGCTAACAGTATTAAAATCAGGAGGAACGCAGATGAAAGCGGAAGAATTTTATAATGCAGCCATTTATCTTCGTTTAAGCAGGGACGATGGAGATATTGATGGCAGCAAAGCAGAGAGCAACAGTATCAGTTCACAAAGGGACATGATCCGTTCTTTTATCAGAAAACAGGATAACATGGAAATCTATGATATTTATGTAGATGATGGCTGGTCCGGTGCAAATTTTGACAGACCGGAATTTAAGCGTATGATGAAGGATATAGAAGCAGGGAATGTGAACTGTGTCATAGTAAAGGATTTGTCCAGACTTGGACGAGATTATATAGAAGCCGGGCGGTTGATTCAAAAGACCTTTCCGGCTTTTTCTGTGCGTTTTATTGCACTGACTGACCACTTTGATTCGCTGACAGCGGATTATAATGAGACATCATTGGTTGTGCCTGTAAAAAATTTTGTAAATGATGCTTATGCAAGGGACATATCTGGTAAGGTAAGAAGCTGCCAGAAGATAAAAAGAGAGAGTGGGGATTTTATTGGTGCATTTACGGCATACGGTTATAAGAAGTGCAGCGATAACAGAAACCAGCTTGTGCCGGACGATTATGCGGCAGGGATTGTACGGAAAATTTTCACATGGAAGATAGAAGGGTACAGTAACCATGCAATTGCAGAAATGCTTGACGGATTGGGTATTCTTTCTCCTATGGAGTACAAGAAGGTACAGGGGGAAAGGTATCAGACAGGTTTTATGACCGGAGTAAAAACAAAATGGTCTGCGGTTGCAGTAAAACGAATACTGACGAATGAGAATTATATCGGAACACTGGTTCAGGGGAAAGAGGAAAGAGTAAATTATAAAGTAAAGAAATCGGTAAGAAAGCCGGAAGAAGAATGGGTAAGGGTGGAACAGGCACATGAAGCCATCATTTCAAAAGAAGATTATGGGATTGTACAGGAACTTTTAAAAGTAGATACCCGTGCGGGTGGCGGTGAAAAAAAAGCTCATATTTATGCAGGGCTTTTGTACTGCGGGGACTGTGGAGAGCCAATGGTTCGCAGAGTAAGCCGTTATAAAGGGAAAGAAAAAATTTCTTTTATCTGTTCAGCAAGCAATAAAAGCGGGAAATGCGGCAGACATATGATTTCAGCGGAAGATTTAAAAAAGGTGGTGCTGGCTGGACTGAAAACACAGGTGTCGCTGTTTCTTGATAAAAGCAGGGTATTGGAAGTTATTGAACAGATGGAAGTAAATTTTGAAGAAGTGGCTTCTTTTGACAGTGAAATAAAAAGACTGCGTGCGGAACAGGATAAATACATTATGCTTCGTTCCGGTCTGTATGAGGATTTAAAAAAACAAATTATTACGGAGGAAGATTTTAAGAATTTCAAAGAAATCTATGAGCAGCGTTATCAGGAGCTGGAACAGGCAGTACATAATCAGGAAGAAACCATAAAGAAGCTGTTCAAATCCGGTGTTGCTGCGGGCGTGAATCTGGAACGCATGAAGTCGGTGATGCAGATAACAGAACTTGACAGGAACACGCTTGTCTCTTTTGTAAAGAGGATTTTTGTATATGATGATAAAAGAGTAAACATAGAACTGCGGCATAAGGAATTGTTTTCTAAGGTGGTTATGTTGGCAGATTATCTGGAATCAAGTGGACAAATTAGAAAGGGGGAAAGCCAGCTTTGCTGGCTCGTATAAATGGCTAGAACTTCTAAAAAGAAACAAGCAGATGTAGCTGAAATTAAGAACCCTTTGAAAATGTATTCGGTTGGAATTTATGCAAGGCTGTCGGTAGATTCAAATGACAGAAAGAATGAGTCGATAGAAACACAAATTGAGATTGCGAAGGCATTTATGGAAAAACAGAACGACATGGTATTGTTTGACTGTTATACGGATATAGGAAAAACAGGAACAAATTTTAAACGTGAAGGCTTTGAACGTATGATGTGTGATGTCAGGACAAGGAAGATAAACTGCATTATTGTAAAGGATTTGTCACGTTTCGGCAGAAACCATGTGGAAACAGGAAACTATATTGAAAAAATATTTCCGTTTATGGGTGTGCGTTTTATAGCGGTGACAGATAGTTTTGACAGTATGAATGTGTCAAATCAGAATGATATATTAGGCGTAAATTTAAAAAATCTTGCGAATGAGATGTATGCAAGGGATATGTCGGTGAAAATTAAGTCCAGTAGAAAAATGAGATGGGAACAGGGGAGTTTCACAGGCGGATTGCCGCCTTATGGATATAAAACGGAATGGATAGGGGATAAAAAGTGTCTTTTTATAGAAGAAATAACATCTGACATTGTCAGGACGATGTTTGAGCTGTTTCTTTCAGGAAAAAATATGGAGGAAATAAGAAGGTGGCTTTATGCAGAAAAGATTGTCCGCCCTAACGAACATCGGAAAACAGGAGCTGTTTATTGTGAGGATGTGGAAAAGTTACAGCAATGGTCAAAAGGAAGCATAAAAAGGATTTTAACGAATCCGGTATATATGGGGTGTCTGGTACAGGCAAGGACATGTGGCAGGGATTATAAGTTTCGTTCCAGACACGATATTGATTCAGAAGACTGGTCAGTAAAAGAAAATACGCATGAAGCGATTATAAGTGAAGATATGTTTTTTCAGGTTGCTGAAAAATTTGAAAAAAATGCTGAATACTGTAATAAACAGGGATTTTCAAAAAATATTCCATCGGAAGAAAATATATTTGCAGATGTGCTGTTTTGTGGTGAGTGCGGTTCAAAAATGCGCCGCCAGACTGCTGTAAGGGAGCTAAGCTCAAAAGATATGGTTCGGTATTATGGGTATAATTGTCCAAATGCTTTGAGAGAGGATTTTTACAAATGCAAGACGAAAAGCATATCTTTTATAAGACTTCATGATATTGTAAAGGAAGCAGTCAGACAGGAGTTTTCGCTATCAGACATGAAATTGAAAGATTTGACGGCAAATAATGATAGGGAAGCAGAGCGGATAAAAAAAGAATGGAATGATGAACTGTCTGAATTGGATAAGCAGATAGTAGATATAAAAAAGGCTGGAAGTGAACAGTATTTAAAATACAGAATGGGTGAAATAAAAGCTGAAAGTTTTAAACAGATGAAAGAAGAAAACGATAAAAAAATATTATCCTGCCAGCATAGGAAGAAAGTAATTGAAGAAAAATTAAGGACGATTGATTATGAGACAATACAGAAAAATCATTTTCTGCGAGCCGTGGCTAAGGGAAGTGAAAAGTGTGAGTTGACAGCAGAAGTGGTTAGGACATTAATTAACAGAATTGAAGTTTATCCGGATCACAGGGTAAAAATTATATTCAATTTTAAAAGGAAAGATTTCTGTTAGTGGGGAGGAAGTCCGGTAATGAAAAAAGAACAGATTGCAATATATATCAGATTATCTAAACAAACTGGAAGTTGGTTGGAAGATGATAAATATAAGGAAGAAAGCAACAGTATTGTGACACAGAGAATGCTTTTACGAAAATTTGTTGCAGATAATTTTTGTGATTATGATTTGCTGGAATTTTGTGATGACGGATATACAGGTACAAATTTTGAGCGTCCAGCGATGCAGGATATGTTAGAGCTTGTCAGGGATTCAAAAATTAGCTGCATTGTAGTAAAAGATTTTTCAAGGTTTGCAAGAGACTATATTGAGCTTGGTTCTTATCTGGAGCAGATATTTCCATTTTTAGGGGTAAGGTTTATTTCTATAAATGATAACTATGACAGCAAAAATTATCAGGGAAGCATTGCAGATATTGACATTAATTTTAAAAATCTGCTTTACGATTTATACAGCAAAGATTTGTCGCAAAAGGTTCGCTCGGCAGTTGCCATAAGAAAAGAACAGGGACAGTATATGTTTTCAATCAGCCCTTTTGGTTATGGGAAAAATCCAAAAGACAGACATGGACTTCTGATAGAAGAAGATGAAGCAGAAGTTGTCAGGCGGATTTTTGCATTGGTAGAAGATGGATATAGTTCTTTTAGGATAGCAAAGTTATTTAATGAAACAGGGATAAAGACACCGATTGAATATAAAATCGAAAAGGAAAAACTAAATATATTGCCAAAAGGTGAAAAGTTTTTATGGAATGCTAAGACAGTAAATCAGATATTGAAAAATCAGGTATACATAGGTAATGTTGTTCAAAGAAAATATTCGACAGAATTTGTTGGTGGAAAGAAACATTTGACACCAAAAGAAAACTGGCTGGTTACTTATGGACATCATGAACCAATTATAGAAAAAGAGATATTTGAAAAAGTACAAAGCAACAGAGGCAGAAAAGCTGTTCAGCAGCACAAACCAACGCATCCGTTGACGGGAAAACTGCTTTGTGGGTGTTGCTGTAAGAATTTACAGCATAGAAAAAGAGAAAATGGCTATTTTTATTGTATGGAACGCTATTCTAATAATATGAACAAATGTGTCGAAAAAGTAAGTAGTGTATTTTTGGAAGAATATGTTCTGTTTCAGATGCAGGAAAAATTGCAGTCAGAAGAGGAACTGAAAAGATTTTATGAGGAATTAGAAGTAAAGTTAGAGGGAGAAGTCAGGGAACAGAAAAAGAAAAGAGAAATACAGGAAAAGAAGATACAAAAATTAAAACATGAAAAAATAGAAGCTTATCAGGAGTATGTTTTAGGAAAAACGGAAATTTTTTGCTCAAATGATAAAGAAATAAAGGCGGCAGAGAAAGAACTATCTGAGATAAACAAAGCACTTGAAGAATTAGAAAAGTCTTATATTGAAATAAAAAATAAGAAAGAATGTTTATCTGCTGAAGGTGAGTATGCTGTGCTGTCAAAAGAAATGCTGGACAAATATATTGAAAAGATAGTTGTGTATGATGAGCAAAACATTGAAATATGCTGGAAATAGAAAAAGGACTGGATAAATGAAAAAATAAATTTTGCATTTATTTAACAAACGAAGGTACTTTTTGTAACAGTTATTTAACAGGAGGTATCATTTTTGAACCGAAAAGCCCGAAAAACCTTGAAAAATAAGTAAAAAAAGTGTTTGCAACTACTTGACAGGAGAGGGAGGGCTGGATATCGAGAATGATTTTATCGGGGCGGCTCCGGATGCTCAAATTGCAGTGGTAAAACTGAAAGAAGCAAAGCAATATTTGAAGGATTTTTTCTTTGTAAGGGATGGGGTACCTGCATATCAGGAAAATGATATTATGCTGGCGGTTGCCTATTTAGATGGTGTAGCAAATTCATTGAATCTGCCATTGGTTATCTGTATCGGTGTAGGAAGTGCCAATGGAAGCAGGGCTGGAAATAGTAATTTGTCTACGTATTTGAATAGTATTTGTGGTCGAAGGAAACGTTCAGTAGTGGTAGCTACGGGAAATGAAGCGGGAATGCGCCATCATTTTTTGGGACAGTTATCTACAGACATGGAATATGAAGATGTAGAAATAAATGTGGGAGAAGGTGTAGACGGTTTTTTCGTGGAATTATGGGCGGGAGCACCAGAATTATTTGAGGTGGCAGTGTTTTCACCGACGGGAGAAGAGATGCCGAGAGTCCCGGTGCGGGAAGGTCGGACTACGGTCTATGATTTTATTTTTGAGGGAACTACGGTAAGTGTAGATTATCGTATCGAGGCGAGACGGACAGCAAGTTTACTGGTTTATTTGCGTTTTGAGAATCCAAGTGCGGGTATTTGGAGAATCCGGGTCTATCCGGAAAGTATTGTAAATGGGGATTATCATATGTGGCTGCCGTTGCAGCAGTTTACAACTGGTGAGATATTTTTTCTTAGGTCCAATCCCAATACTACTCTGACTATTCCAAGTTCGGCTACGCAGGTGATTTCGGTAGGGGCGTATAATGCAGCAAATGGCGGTACTTATGCAGATTCCGGCAGAGGCTATCTTACGACAGGAGAAGTAAAACCGGATTTTGTGGCTCCGGGAGTCAATGTATACGGACCGGGAACAAGAGGCAATTACGTGAGACAGACAGGAACAAGCGTGGCGGCGGCGATTACCGCTGGAGCAGTGGCACAGGTGCTTCAATGGGCGATTGTGGACAGAAATTCGCCAACTATTTCAAATACTGGGATAAAAAATATGCTGATTCGTGGAACCGGTAGACCGACGCAGAGAGAATTCCCGAATCCGGAGTGGGGTTATGGAACATTGGATGTGTATCGATCGTTTGAGATGTTGAGGAATTGAGGGGGTGAAGAGTGTCCTTTTTTAGAAAAGAAGAAAGATTAGAGTATAAAAGATTTTGGTTTTCCTATAGAATAAAACACTCCGTGGGATGCGCACACAAAAGTATACGCAGAATGTTGCTATTGCGACGCTTTTGCGGCACGAGAACCCGCAAGCGAACTCTTTGCTCTATAGTTGACAGTAGCTAAGAATTTAATATATAATAAAGGTATCAAATGATACTCTTGGGGGAGCTGAGTTGCAGAAAGAGACAAAAGAGAGAATAGAAAGTGAATTGTGATGTCATTTCATTTTGCTGAGCGAGCATTTATACCAGAGATGTTTCCATATAGAAAAAATTAGGAGGTTTTCATGGAAATGAAAATAATACAGAGTAAAAAACAATTATGTACTTGTTGTATGGAAGAACATGAAGTGAAAACAGTTTGTGTGACAGAACATATCAGTTTTAAAAATGTGCAGGTAGAGTATGAGGCTATTTATTCTTACTGTGATTTGGCAGAAGAATTATATATGGATGAAATTCAAATGCGAGAAAATGATATGGCAATGAAAGAGGCATACAGAAAAGAAGAAGGACTTTTGACTTCAAAAGAAATTATTGGAATTCGAGAAAAATATAACATCAGTCAAAGTGATTTGTGCTTGCTTTTAGGATGGGGAGGAAAGACAATTACCAGATATGAAGGTCATCAAGTACAAGATAAGGCACATGATATGATTTTAAAGAAACTTGACAATGATCCGGAATGGTTTCTGAATTTGTTAGTAGAGGCAAGGGATAGATTGCCATTAGAATTGTATAAAAAGTATTTTGAAATGGCGTCTACTCTTTTTGCGAGAAATCAGGATTTATATTTAAGAAAAGCAATAGAGGCAAAGTATGCGAAATTTCAAAATCCTTCGATTATCAATGGAAATGTAAGACTTTCTTTGGATAAGACCGTAGATGTAATACGTTATTTTGCAAATTCAGCCAAAGTTACAAATCTGTATAAGGTAAAATTAATGAAACTGATGTGGTATGCAGATGCATTCTCTTTTAAGAAAAGAGGGTACGCAATAACAGGATTAGTTTATCAGGCAATGCCAATGGGAGCAGTGCCGATTGGTCATGACTCTATAATAGATTTAAAAGGTGTTCCTTGTGAAGAAGTCGATATGGGAGAAACCTATGCATATCATTTTCAACTAAAAGAAAATGTGAAAGGGTCATCATTATCGGACGAAGATAGAGATATTTTAGATGTAGTGATAGAGAGGGTTGGTAGAATGAGTAAGAATGAGATAGTAGATTTTATGCATAAGGAACAGGCATATATAAAAACTTTGCCGAAGGATGTTATTTCATTTAAGTATGTTGCAAGTTTGCAGATATAGAGCGAATTTTTTATATTAGGTAAAAATTAACAATAACTTAATAATTAGAGAGGGGCATATCGATTTCTCGATAGCCCCTTGTTTCGATATTATTTACTTTTATCAAAATATTTTGCCAGCATGAGTACGGCAGGGAAGAGTATACCTGCGACCGGCCATATATATATGGTATTCTGCCACTCATTCGTTGGTAAAGATGTAGCAAGGAAGACGGCAGTTACAATTAGCCAGTATGCTGTAGAAATAGCAGAGACAAAGGATGATTTCTTTTTAGATTCGATAGTATAGTCTCCTTCTTGCAGTAGTTTGTCAAAAGAAGTCATGGGAATGCCGGCCAAAATAAAAAAATGGACACCGATTCCTTCTATTACAAACAGCAGGCACAGCATTAATATAGCGAAAAGATCTTCGTTTTCATGTATCATTGCTGCAAATAATGGAAGTATGCCTAAAATACAGCTAACTGTGCCTAAAATGTTATATCTGATGTAGGTTCCTTCAAATTCTTTTTTGCGTTCTTTTACCATACCAGAAATGCCATAAGCAGTTTCAATAGGTTCTTTTTCAAGGAATTCAAATTCTTTTGTCTTTGCTCCACAGGAAATGAATATCACACAAGCGAGAGTCACCATGAGAAAGAGTATTATTAATCCAATTCCACAGGCAGCATTTTCTGTAATCGGAAGTAAACGGTATTCTGCCAAGGCAGCAAGCAGAATCAGACTGACGGGTGAAAAAATACATAACAATACTGCGGATGCAATTTTTGGTGTTGTTTCTTTTTTTACTTTTAAAAAATAGACAGCTTCTTCAAATGTTACTTTTCGGTATGTGTTAGTTTCTTCTGGTTCGTTAGTATAATCTGGGGCTTCCAGTTCATCCTTTAAAAGATAATCAGTGGGCACTCCAAAAACATTACTTAATAGTAGTAATTTCTGTAAATCAGGTACCGTCTGTGCACCTTCCCATTTGGAAACAGCTTGCCTAGTTACTCCAATCTTTTCAGCCAATTCTTCCTGTGACCAACCATTCTTTTTTCTTTCAGCAATTATTTTGTCAGCTAATATCATGTTAAAATCTCCTTTACGTAATAGTTGTAAATTTTATGTTTGGGTTGAGATAAAACTAACATTTTTTGTGATTTCTTACAAGAAAACAGGGCGGTCAATTTGTCAACTGGTGGTTGCAATATTTATCAAAGGTTAGCATATTCCATGTATACAAGATTATATTTGTGAGTTGAGGCATGCTGTGCTATAATATACCATTATCAATTCTGTGAGAAATACAAGAGGGTGAACGAAGATGAAAGTTGTATTGGAGCACTTAACGAAAAAATTTCCAAACCGTAATAAGAAACAGCCGGATGTGATTGCAGTGAATGATTTTAGTATCGAGATTCCAGATGGCAAGCTGATTGGTTTATTAGGCCCTTCAGGTTGCGGAAAAAGTACGGCATTAAATTTATTGTGCGGTTTATTAAAACCTACCAGTGGTAAAATTTATTTTGGTGAAGATGATGTGACAAATCTTCCGGTGGAGAACAGAGGTGTTGGAATGGTATTCCAGAACTACGCGCTCTATCCGCATTTGACCGTGAAGCAGAATATCATTTTCCCATTAGAGAATTTAAAGGGAGCGGACAAGCTGACAAAAGAGCAGATGTCAGAAAAAGCGTATGAAGTGGCAAAATTAGTACAGATTGATGGATTGATGGATAGAAAACCAAGTGAACTTTCCGGTGGTCAGCAGCAGCGTGTAGCGATTGCGAGAGCATTGGTGAAAATGCCGCGTATTCTTTTGATGGACGAGCCACTATCTAATTTAGATGCCAGATTACGATTGCAGACACGTGAAGAAATCAGAAGAATTCAGAAAAAGACTGGAATTACAACGATTTTCGTAACGCATGACCAGGAAGAAGCTATGAGTATTTCAGACATGATTGTGGTGATGAAAGATGGCGTGATCCAGCAGGTTGGCAAACCGCAGGAAGTGTATGATAATCCGGTGAATCAGTTTGTAGCAAAATTCTTAGGAACACCACCGATTAATCTGTTTGAGGGTGAGATAAAGGATGAAAGACTTTATATCGGTAAAAATGATGTTCTGATGGTACAGAATGTGCCAAACCAAAAGGTCGTAGTAGGTATCCGACCGGAAGGTTTTGTTTTGGATGAAGATGGAGCATTGTGTTGTGAATTAAAAGGTGTGGAAGTCATGGGGCGTGATATCACCGTGGTTTCTGAGCATGCAGCATCCATGGACGTAGAGATAAGATCCATTATCAGTTCTGAAAATCAGGTGGACACAGAGGCTGATAGGGTTCGTTTCGCAGTAAAACGCGATAAGGTATATTTGTTTAATGTTGATACCGGAGAAAGAATCCGATTTTAGGGTGGATAAAACGCTCTGTTCGCCTAGGGGACAACTTCTGCGAGCAGAGGCACATTTTGCTTCGCAAAACAAGGAGATAGATTATGGAAACGAAAAATTGGAAAGCATGGCTGTATTTATTGCCGGCAATGCTGTTTTTGGGCATCTTCATGGTATATCCTCTAATCGATGTACTGATTTATTCCATGGAGGAAGGTTATAATTTTGCTTCCCAGACCTATCAGGGGGTGGGAACTTATAATTATGCCTATGTACTGCGAGACCCTTATTTTTTACAGGCGCTTAAGAATACGTTTATTCTGGTAATGATTACAGTTCCGTTATCGACGGGACTGGCGTTACTGATTTCAGCAGGTTTAGTTTCGATTAAACCACTGCGGGAATTGTATCAGACGATTTACTTTTTACCATATGTGACGAATACACTGGCGGTAGGTCTGGTATTTATGATTTTGTTTAAAAAGACACCATATAGCGATGGTTTGGCAAATATGGTGATTCATTTCTTTGGCGGTGGAACCATTGATTTTATGGATGGACCATATTGGGCAAAGATGTTTGTGTTATGTTTTTATACGATTTGGGTGGTACTGCCGTTTAAGATACTGATTTTAACCAGTGCGCTTGCATCGGTAAACCAGAGCTATTATAACGCAGCAAAAGTAGATGGAACTCCGGCATGGCGTATTTTTATGAAAATTACACTGCCGATGATTTCACCATCTGTATTCTACCTGATTATCACCGGATTTATCGGGGCTTTTAAGGCGTATAGTGATGCAGTTGCTTTATTTGGAACGAATTTGAATGCAGCGGAAATGAATACGATTGTAGGATATATCTACGATATGCTTTATGGTGACAGCGGTGGTTATCCGTCTTATGCATCAGCAGCAGCGATTATATTATTTGTAATTATTCTGACGATTACATGCATTAATCTGTTGGTGAGCAAAAAGCATGTACATTATTGATGAGGACTTTATATATGGGAAAACAGGTTGATTATGAAAAAATAGAAAAGTCTGCAAAGATACGGAAAAATGTGACCAATACGATTATTTATGTATTGTTGACCATATGGGCACTTGTAGTACTGTTTCCGTTTTACTGGATGCTTTTGACTTCCGTAAAAAGTTACAGTTCCTACAATTCCGAGTACATACCACAGTTAATTACGTTATCACCGACTTTGCAGAATTATAAAGATGCGTTCACGATGGTTCCGTTAGCGGGATATTTCCTGAATACATTGATTTTTACAGTAGTTACAACGTCGCTTATGCTAATTGTAACCGTTCTTGCAGCATTCGCCTTTGCAAGACTGGAGTTCCGTGGTAAAAACGTGGCGTTTACATTATTTTTGGCGTTGATGATGATTCCGAATGAATTGGTAATTATTACGAACTATGTCACGATTACCAATCTGGATATGCGCAATACCTTTATGGGCTTAATTCTACCATCTGTAACGTCGGTATTTTATATTTATCTTTTAAAGGAAAATTTTGCACAGGTGCCGGATGAACTTTATTATGCTGCAAAAGTAGATGCGACATCCGATTTGAAATATTTATTTAAAGTGTTGATACCGATATGTAAGCCGACACTGATTACCATTACGATTTTAAAGGTAATTGAGTGCTGGAATTCGTATGTGTGGCCGCGTTTGGTGACTGATGAAGAAGCGTACTTTTTAGTATCAAACGGTATTCAGGAGATTCGCGAAAATGGTTTTGGACGAGAGAATATCCCGGCTATGATGGCAGCCGTAGTGGTAATTTCAGTTCCGCTTATGATTCTGTTTTTGATTTTCCATAAGAAGATTATGGAAGGTGTGTCAAGAGGAGGTACCAAGGGATGAGAAAGATTGCAAAATATTTATTGCTCCTGTTGGTGCTGCTTTTAACAGGCTGTCATGGTTCGAAAGAGCGAGTAGCATTTGAAGTGCCGGAGGATTTTGATACTACCAAGGAATATGAGATTACGTTTTGGGCGAAAAATGATACCAATAAAACACAGACTAGAATATACGAACAGGCGATAGTGGATTTTGAAGCATTGTATCCGAATATTAAAGTAAATCTGCGTTTGTATACAGACTACGGCAGGATTTATAATGATGTTATTACGAATATTTCTACCGATACGACACCGAATGTGTGTATTACTTATCCGGATCATATCGCGACGTATTTGACCGGAACGAATAGTGTTGTGGCATTAGATGATTTGTTTACCGATGAAAAATATGGTCTTGGTGGAAGCGAGGTGCGGTTTGATGCACCGGTACAGGAAGAGATTATTCCGGAATTTTTGCGTGAATGTATGATTGGAGAACATTATTATGCGATTCCTTACATGCGTTCTACAGAAGCCTGCTATGTGAATAAGACGTATGTGGAGGCGTTAGGTTACACGTTGCCGGAAGTTTTGACTTGGGACTTTGTATGGGAGGTAGCAGAAGCTGCAACGAAAAAGGGTGCAGATGGCAACTATTTGTTAAATGGACAGAAAGTCATGATTCCGTTTATCTATAAGTCTACAGATAACATGATGATTCAGATGTTAAAGCAAAGTGGCGGCGGATATTCGACTGACGGTGGCGAGATACAGATTTTTAATGATGTTACAAAACAGATGCTTTATACGGTGGCAGAACATGCCAAAACAGGAGCATTTTCTACATTTAAGATATCCAGCTATCCGGCGAACTTTTTGAATGCGGGACAGTGTGTGTTTGCGATTGATTCAACTGCAGGAGCAACATGGATGGGAAGTCACGCACCGCTTTCAGATATTAGCGAAGATAAATTCGTGGAATTTGAAACTGCTGTTATGCCGGTTCCGCAGTTTGATACGGAAAATCCAAAGATGATTTCGCAGGGACCATCGGTATGTGTCTTCAATAAAGCAGATTCACAGGAAGTTTTAGCGAGCTGGTTATTTGCACAGTATTTATTGACGAATGAAGTGCAGATTGCTTATGCGCAGACAGAAGGGTATGTTCCGGTTACTGCAAAAGCGCAGAATTCTGCCGATTATCAGGATTATCTGGCAAGAATTGGTGAAGATAATGAACTCTATTATGATGTGAAAATCAAGGCATCTAAATTGGTGTTGGATAATGTTGAGGATACCTTTGTAACACCGGTGTTTAATGGTTCAGCATCTCTCCGAAATGCAGCAGGGCAGATGATAGAGAATACCACAAAGTCTGTGAAACGAAAAGAAGAGATAAATGACGCCTATTTTGCTGAGTTATTTGAAGAAATGAATGCGTTGTACCGCTTAGACCAGATAGAAAGTCAGGGGGCAGCAGGGCAAAATAAGGTACAAGAGCCACTTCCAACGGAGTCCGTTATATTACTTTGTACGTTGGCAGGTGTATGGATACTCATGGGTTTATATGTGATTATGCAGCAAGTTGGAAAGCATCGAGATGTGAATAAATGTGACAAGTAACGTAGAAAAGCATTGATTTATTTCCAAATTGAGGTATAATACACTTGTTTTTATAAATTGTTTTAGGGAGGATAAACGATTATGAAGAGATTATTAGCTTTAGGTTTAAGCCTTTCACTTGCATTAAGCTTTACAGCTTGCGCAGGTGGAAACGATGCAGGTAATGCAGCAAACACAGAAAATGTAGTGAATACAGAAGTTGTAGAGAGCACAGAAGAAGTTGCTGGTACAGAAGTTGTAGCAGATGATGTTGCAGTTATGACATATGAAGAATATGCAGCAGCAGAACTTGACAGCAAAGTAGTTGTAGAGACTTACGTACAGGCAAAACAGTCATGGTGGGAAGATAAAGCAACTGTTTATACACAGGATGAAAACGGTGCATACTTCTTATATGAAATGGCATGTTCAGCAGAAGATTATGAGAAATTAACTCAGGGTACAAAAATCCGCGTAACAGGTTACAAAGCTGAATGGGCTGGTGAAGTAGAAATCATTGACGCTACATTCGAAATCTTAGAAGGTAACTATGTAGCAACTGCTACTGATGTAACAGAATTACTTGGTACAGAAGAATTAATCAACCTTCAGAACCAGTTTGTAGCATTTAACGGATTAACATTAGAAGCTTCTAAAGATGCTGATGGTAATGACGTTGCATTTTTATACAACTGGGATGGTTCCGGTGAAGATGGTAATGACTTATACTTCAATGCATCTGTAAATGGTCAGACATATACATTCACAGTAGAATCTTACTTATGTGACAACACAACAGAAGTATACAACACAGTTAAGAACTTACAGATTGGCGATGTAATCGACATGGAAGGTTTCTTATACTGGTATGAAGGTGTGAATCCACATATCACATCTGTAACTGTAAAATAATTATTTGACGAGATAAACTTTCGTTTAGCGATTTATTTGCGGCTCGCAGAATGCGGGTTATTTCTTTCTCGAAGTCCTTGAATGGTGCCAAGCATTTTAGAAAAGATATATTTGGTTGTTGTGAAGAAATGTTCGAAAGTCTAATTTTGCAAATGCCGGAAACGCGATTTTTCATCTCCGCTAAGGGCTGCACAATGTTGGGGAAATATCTGCATAGCACGGACAGTGCCCTTGAAGGTTTCTTAGAATCAC
>JAZSEJ010000018.1:0-4784 GCA_045531615.1 Ruminococcus sp. | reverse complement strand
TCCCTAAGATGGTGTTGCACAGCGTGAACGACTCAGGCAGGAACGAATCGCCGCCCGTGAACAGGAACAGCGGAATGAATCGCCTTGTGACGAGCGTGTCGAGCCTGTAAGCGAGGTTCGGGAAGAAGTCGGGGAAACACCTGATGAAAACTTGGAAGCCGCTGTGAGCGATTGTGACGATTTTGAAGAAACCGAAGATGAAGGCATGGCAATGTCAATGTAAAGGAAAGGACAGATCACTATGAAATACAAACGCTTATATATTGCCTATGGCAGTAACATCAATCTGGAGCAGATGGCATATCGTTGTCCCAACTCCAAGGTTGTGGGAACGAGAATGATTCCCGACTATGAACTGGAATTCAGAGGGGTGGCAACCATCGTCCCGAAAGAAGGTGCGGAGGTTCCTGTTCTGCTCTGGGAAATTGACCAGAGAGATGAAATCTCCTTGGACAGATATGAGGGCTTCCCAAGAATGTACCGCAAGGAACTTTTTGAGGTGGAGGTTGACGGCAAAATCCGTGAAGGCATGGCGTATCTCATGAATTGCGGTGAGATCGCTCCGCCGAGTCCGACATACTACAACGGCATCAAAAAGGGCTATGAAGCCAACGGCATGGACACCTCATATCTGAGAGCTGCTCTTGAACGTGCGGTATACCATGTACAGCATCAGGAACAGGAGGAAGATGATGATATCGAAGAAGATATGGAAGAAACCGATGACTTCCAGATGACTTTTGAATAGGGGTGATAATTACGAAGTACAAGGGCTTTGAAGTGAAGATCACACCGAGCAGACCGTTCCGAGTAAATCGGGACGGTCAATCTGTTACGTGTGATGGCTTCAAGATTGAGATTTATGACAGCAAGGAAAAGAAAAACGCTGTCGACATCATCTATGCAGCAGTCGGCTATGAGCTTCTGGAAAATGACATTTATGAAGCAGAGCAGCTTGCAAAGGATTATATCGACAGCGAGAAACTTGAACTGAGGGAAATGATGGAGGAATATCATGGAAAGGAATGAGAAACCAAAGTGTCCGCTGATTGGGGCAAATGGCAATATTTTCAATCTGCTTGGTATGGCAAGCAGGATGCTCCGTGAAAACGGCATGAAAGAACAGGCAAAAGAAATGCAGAGCAGAGTTACAGCCTCCGGAAGTTATTCGGAGGCTTTGAACATTCTGGGAGAATATGTGGAAATCTGCTCTGAAGAAGCAATGAACGAAGAACCCGATGAGGGTATGAGTATGGTGTAAGCCAAAAGTATGGAGGGAACGAATATGATGATTTCAAAAACAACATTTGTGGCAATTGTTTCTATGCTGATGAAGCATATAGATGATAAAAAGGAACTGTTGGAATGCAGCGGTGACCTGCCCGATAAATGCGTAGAGTGCATTATGGAAGAAACAGAGTTTCGGCAGGATCTGATTACAATGCTCACTGTGATCACCTTCGACCGTTTCGGAGTAATCCGTGATTACCTCTACGAAAGAGATGAGAACGATGAATACTTCTTTGGAATTCCCAAGGGCAACAAACTCGAAGTTTATCTGCTGACCTCACCGGAAGATCTGTATGAATACCTTGCTGAGGAAAGTGAGGGGTTCAGGTTGATTGCAAGAAAAGAAACTCTGACCAACTGAGGTCAGGGGGCGGAAGTCGTTGCCATTATAAATAAAAACACCATTGGAATCTGAACTCCTTAGTTCAGGAATCGATGGTGTTTTCTTTATAAACAACGTATTTATGCGACTTTTTGAAGTTGCATTTTCTTTTTATAATCTGGACTAAAACAACCAAAATCAAAAATAATTATTTGAAAACGACCTTTTCGAACCCATTAGTCTATCCATCGTAGCTTTCAAAATCCGCTTGAATTAAGGCATATTCATCTTCCTTCTGCAACGGAATCTTGTATTTTAATTTCTTGTGTGGACATTTTGTGTTGTAGAATGTAATATACTTGTCCACTGAATTTCGAAAATCTGCTTCAGAACGATATTTTGTTCGGTATAATTTCTCTCGTTTAATTGATGAGAAGAATGATTCCATTACAGAATTGTCATAAGGTACATGTGCACGTGAAAAAGATTGTGTGATTTTCAGAGAACTAAGATAATCACACATCGTCTTGGAACGATAATTACTTCCACGGTCAGCATGGAATATTAAATGAGAATTCTCATCGTCGAGGAACTGCATTTCCAAAACAAGTTCGCTGTTAAGATCGATGCAGATTTAGGGAGCTTTCCTGACATGTCTTTCACACTCTTGACTTTAAAAATCATATTCTCTATTGACAAAGGCGAAAAAATGATGTATAATATTGTATTACACTAAAAACGGTTTGCAATTGGAGGAATGAAAACAATGAAGTATTATGCTGTCAAAAAAGGACATCAAACTGGTATTTTTGATAATTGGTTAGCTTGTCAGGAAGCGACAAAGGGCTTTTCAGGTCCAGAATTCAAATCGTTCAACACCAGAGAAGAGGCAGAAGCATATTTGATTGGCAAAGATGTTTGGAAAGAATTGGTTGCTAAAGACAATGCTGATGGCTATTTAGTTGCTTTTGTTGATGGCAGTTTTGATAAGGATTTAAATCGTTATTCATACGGAGCTGTACTGATTTGTCCCGATGGAAGTGAAGAATCAATTTGCGGACATGGGAGCAATAAAGTATACCTTGACGCCAACAATATCATAGGCGAAGTATTTGGTGTTATAAATGCATTGGATTGGGCAATATCAAATGGTTATGAAAAAATAAAGATCTATCATGATTACGAAGGCCTATCAAAGTGGATTTTAGGAGAATGGAAAGCCAAAACAAGTACCAGCAAAATGTATGTGAATTTATATAAGGCAAAGTTTCAGGATTTTGTAAGTGTTGAGTTTGTCAAAGTGCCCGGTCATAGTAATGTTTCTTATAATGAAACAGCAGATCAACTTGCTAAATCCGCATTAAAAAACAGACAGAAAATTGCGATAAAAGGCGATAACTGGTATTCGATACCGCATTTTTCTACAGATGACTTTCAGGCATTTGTTGATCTTATCATAGAGTCAGATAGCAATATTTCAAATACAAAAACTGAATCTGATACTAAAATCATACACCGTTTCAATTTAAAAACAGATTGTGTAACCGTTACATTATTTAAATCCGGTCATCATAAATTATTAGTGCAAGGAAAGAATTCTTATCTATTCCAGATAATCACAACGGCAATTGTTGAATTAGATGAAAGCAGTAAGGTTGAACAGATTCTTGGAAATGCTTATAGAATGAGTGTCGAATCCGAAAAGGTAGATGCTTCATATAAGCCTATTGAATTGGGATTTCCATCAAATTACCCAGCTAATATTAAGAGACTGATCAAGCAAGCGATTATCAATCTGAATTATTATATTGAAAGTGAAGACTATTCTCAATATGCATTTCCTGCACTACGTGCACTGGAAGGACATATAAAATATCTCATAGGAATAGCTGGCGGAACGGTATCTAAGACCTTTACTCAATTTAACAGATCCACGCCAAGCGATCCTTATGTATATACTGCACAATTAACTGATACAACTAAAAAGAATAGCATTGAGACATGTTATAACTATTATAAGTCACAAAGAGATACAGCTTTTCATTTTGGCGATATCATGGGTGCGACGGATTCGACTAGAATAATTGATACCAAAGAAGAAGCAGACGAAATAATAAAGAAATGCATTGACTTGATTAATACTCAGAGATAAGATAGTAGGTTAAATATTCAAAAGGAGGTATAGGCATGAATGAATTTGTTATTCATAAAGTGAAAACAAGTGGTTATGACAGATTTCTACTCTGCCTTACCTTTGAAAGTATAGCCACTTATAAATCTTTAGTTGAATTATCACCATTAATAATGTATCAAACAGGAAAAATACTAATCGATCAACTTTTGGTAACTGGAAATGGTCAAAATCGTTTTATTAGCTGTGAGTATATGAATGGTATTTTGGACTTTACTACTGCACAAGTTGTTCAGCCTGACGATTATTATAAAAAAATAACAGTAAAATGGCTGAATTCACACTATGCTTATGTTGAGCATTCAATTTTGACAGAAGCACAACGTCATTACATTCAGGAGTGTATTCCATTTTAATGACCATTAAGATTATTACGGAGGTGCTTCTTTGTCAAATAGTAATGTACTAAGCCTTTTCTCATCTGCTGGAATAGGTTAATTAGGAATTGAAGCATCAGGATTGTTGTGGTCAAGCAAAATTGTGACACCATGGTCTAATATTATATAGAATGTTCCTCGCGGTATATCAAACGCTTCACGTATCATATGTATGTTGTATTTGCCATAGAAGCTTTCTTTGGCAAATACAAGGGCAATAAGATTGAGGTCTATCTCCTGACTTCGGCATAGGATTTGTACGAATATCTTGCTGAGGAAAGTGAGGGATTTTGTTTGATTGCAAAAAAAGACACCCAGACCAACTGAGGTCGGGGGTTCAGAAGTCGTTACCGTTAAGCAAAAAAATAAGCTCTCCAAGCAATGGAATGCTTGAAAAACCTCGTAGAATCGTGGCTTTCGGCGGTGATCAATTTCGTGAAAACACCATTGGAATCTGAACCCCTTAGTTCAGGAATCAATGGTGTTTTGTTTATAAACAACGTATTTATGCGGCTTTTCGGAGCTGCATTTTCTTTTTATAAGCTGGACTACAAGCAGAAAACAACGAAAATCAGGAAGAATGAATTGAAAACAACCTTTTCGA
>JAZSEJ010000075.1:0-15981 GCA_045531615.1 Ruminococcus sp. | reverse complement strand
AGGAAATGGAACAGCGAAATAAGAAAGGACAAAAGAAATGAGCAAGTCAACTGATATAACATGCAAAGACATTGAACTTTGGAAAGATGGAATAAAAGAATCTGCGAAACTTGTAAAGTTCAAGTGCGACGATGCAGAGAGGTTGAGAGATTCTTTGTCTAAACGGTGCGCGGACTGTGCGTTCCTTGTGCAATTTGCAGAGTCGTTGATGGTGATAGATGTAGACCAAGATGTATACGACAAGACATTAGAATACAGAAGGAATCTGGATGCGATTTTGGACGAAGAATATTTTGTGTGAAATGGAAAAGTCTTGCCATAACTGTTTGAACGCTTTCTGGTATACCGATGAAAGCGGGAAAGAACACGGAAGCTGTGACGAATACGGTTTCTATAAACTTGGATTCCCAGCGAACATCGAGCCACCATACGATGACGCTTGTGAAATGTGGACTGACGAACCAGAGAAAGCAAATAGGTGGAAAAAGGATTGTTACAGGACGTTCTGAAACAAAAAAGACGGTGCATAAGCATCGTCTTATTTTTTATCTACAATAATATATAATATTATATCATTTATTCGTGCGGATAAGTGTCAGCCGCTATCCATTCTCCCTTTTCACTAATAATTATTGCAGAGTGATAAGGAAGATTAGATACAGCCGCGTAGGAAAGAATTTGATGGTACTTCTGCTCTGCTTCTGCTTTCGTTTTATGAACCGTCTCCAAGTGTGACAGAACCCCATCTGCGCTTGTTTGCATCTCAACAACAAGGTAATTCATTTATTGTCTCCTTTATAATATTCGGATTGCTGTTAAGGCGTTTATTTCGCCACCGCTTCCAGCCGCCATCGTCAACGTAGAACCGCTATTTTGGTAGGCATTCATATAAAATGTTGTCGTAGAAGTGATAGAAACGATTCTCGTCACAGACAACTGCGTAACTGCGCCAGAAACGGCTGGTACTTGAATATGAACACCGTTATCCGCGCTCGTTGTGGATATGTTAATATGCCTATATCCTGTCGCATTAGCAGAAAACCTTCCTCTGGCAACTATAATCCATGTTCCTGCTTCCAGACTTATAGACACAATGGCTTTGTTGGTGGCTGTTGCAATCGTAGTGTTTGATGATAAATTAGCCGTCTTTATAGTTCCTACTTTAGAAGAATGACCAGCAACCGTAGGAGCGTTCGTTAGATTTGCATTTGTTATGTTTGCTGTTGTTAGGTTCGCAGTAGTTGATGATACGGTTGTTATTGTAGCTGACGGTAATCTTGTAACACCGTCCGCATCATTGTATATCATCCAACGGTTATCTTTGTGCGAATAAAGACCGTGGTTTGTGCCGCCAGTCCCAACCTCTAATCCGACCCGTACTCCTGTATCAGTTCGTTCCGCGAAAAATCCTACAGAGCCGCTTGCCTTTTGAACAGTAACATCTCCAGAAAGTGTGCCGCCAGTAAGAGGAAGATAGCTTGGCAAGTCGGAAGGGTCTACAAAGCTGTCTGCGTACAATGTTTGCATATTGCCAAACATCCACTTGCACCATACAACATCCCCAACCGTAGCGTTAGACAAGTCTGGCTTATATTTTATAAACATCTCCGTGCTTGAAAACGCATCAGTTACGCCTATAACGCCTCCAGAAGGGGCTGTTGTTACGGTCATTTTCTTTTCACGAACGCAACTCCTGCCCCATTCCTCTGTCCATTTCTTCCAGAACGGCTTTAATGACTTTACAATTTTTACGGCTTCATTATCGTCAGAACCGTCTCTCGATTTTCCAAACATTATAGATATATAATTGTCAGTCCTCTATTGTTTCGATGTAGCTAATCTTGTTCTCTCGCACATACGCTTCAATCATTGTGCGAAGCCATTCTTCAAAGTCACCAAATGTTTCTTGAATCGCTTTAATTGATTCATCATTAAGCATTGAAAGAACTCTTTCTTTGCACATCTCAAAAGCCGCAAGTTGCGCTTCCTTGTCGAACAAATCGGATTCCTTCAACGCATCAACGTAGGTCTGATTGACGAGAATAACCGTCTTGCTGACGATATTTTCAACTCTGGAGATAATACGAGCAATCTTCTCGTCCTTTACTTTCTTGCGAAGCAAAGTAAAAGCATACGGAATGCCAACCGTAATAACGAGACCGCATAATGTTTGAATGATGTAAATTAAAAGGTCTTTCCAGTTCATTTTCTCTTCTCCTTAATATTTTTATTTATTCTTCTTCAAACGCTTCCTCTGGCATTTCTCCCTCATACGGGGCTTGTCTGCGAACCTTTGTTATCTTGATTCCTGCAAGTGCCGCGAGTTCAACAGCCCAGAAGAAAAACCAACTCTTTATAAATCCATCTGGATAACCAGAGTTACTTGTATATAGCAAGAAGAACTCTGATAGCCAGAACAAAACTATTGCAATTATTGCCGCTATAACAACCTTTGTGCTTGTGCGCACTTTCTTCTTAACTTTTTTCTTGCACATTATCTTGCACACTTTCTTTATTACATCTGCAAATATATACCGCCGAGAGATGTAATAGTGTCGTGTCCAGCAACACCATCAACCTTCAGCTTTCTGTCTTTTTGATATTGCTTAACGAGTTTTCTCGTAGATGAACCAAAGTATTCTGAACTTTTCGTATCTACTGTGATTCCCTTTGTATAACCGTGTGAAATAAGGAGTTTCTTTAACTCTACAACATCACCACCACGGCAACCGTACTTTAGATTTCGAGTAAAGATATATGCGGACGGTTCTGGAGTCGGAGTTGGTGTCGGCTCTGGCTTTGGTGACGGTTCTGAATCTTGAATCTCCTTAAACCATCCAGCTTTAGTCCAAAAACTCTTTTTATATTTCTCTCGAACAACGCCGTGATTTCTTCCCTTTGCATGGAATTGATAACCGTTAATATACACGCCAACATGGGTTTCGTCGTTGTAGTTTTTTGAGTTTACTCTGAACAACAGAGTTCCATCCTTCGGCTTTTGGGAAATATCAAGCGGTTCGCACTTTGCATAAAGACCGTCGCAGTTTGTCCTTCCCTTCATCGCGCCGATTTGTTTAAGGCAATAGGAGACATATCCAGAGCAATCAAACGCACGAGCAACTGCCCTGTACGGCGTTTTCATAACAGCTTCCCATGCCGCGATAGCATCATCTGTGTGTTTCCCACCATCGCTACGCGCTTCTTTTTTGCGAATCCAGTCCTCGTTTATATCTTTGCACAATTCTCCGCTTGCCGCCCAAATATAAATTGAGTGGTTAGTTACTTGCTCTTGAAGTTGGTTTGCGAAATCGGATACGCTTGCTTTGCTTTGCATCGTTTATGTCTCCATGCGTGATTTGTTATTGTTTCGGTATTGTTGTTTAAGAAGCAGATTCAATCGGCTCGTCAGTTTCTTCGTATGTGTACGGACATGGTACGATGTCAACAGCATCGTTGTAAATGAATCCTGTTTCTACTTGAAGTAGTTTCATTCCTTGGTCGCTGTATCTTCGCTCAAGGTTGCCGCCGACACTTTCAACTATTATCATTTTCGATTTTCCTTTCCGAGTTCTTCTATGTGCATCAGCCATCTATCAATCGTAATAGCTTCCATCCTCATTCCTTCCATGACATTCCTTGACCTTACTTGGTTTGAGATGGACATTTTTTCTTCAATGCTTACTCCGTTCCATATATCTTTATGTTTATCAAAGTATTCCGCGAATCTACGCTCTGTACTATCACGATATTCTTGATTCTCTTGATTCTTCCATTCTTCTTTATTCATGGCGTAATATGCGTCAAAAATCATAAACGCTGTGAAAAATGCCGCCTTTTCGTGTATGCCGCGAGACAGAAACTCGTCAACTAACGCATCGTTACTGTCAATCATATTCCTATAAGTTTTAAGAATATATTTAGGGTCATGTCTGCAAACGGAATCGTCTCTCCATTTCCAGAGATAAAACGGCATCGGACAATACTTTACATTTTTACTCAAGTTTTGACAAAGAATATTGAAATAACTGTCCTCGTGTATCGTAAGACCATTATTCCATCTAATTCCGTTCTTTACTAAATAATCTCTGCGATGAACCTTTCCATGAACAAACGTGCTGTCCATTTCACGATTGATATACACAACTTCATTTTTGTTTTGCGGATTGCGCGTTTCTTCAATAAACAATGATGATAAGCTATCAAAGCCGCCATTCATATTCATCTCTCTGAATATAACCCATAATCCGCATACGCTACAGAACATATCGTCCGCATCGCAGAACATTACATAATCTGCAGTCGAATAATCCAAACAAGCGTTTCTTGTAGCAGATACCCCGCGGTGCGGTTCTTTATGATATTCAATATTGTAAGGGTATGAACTCAATAACTCGTCTGACAAAAACACATCTGACCCGTCATTGCAGATTATAACCCCAATTTCATCCATCGGGACATTCTGCTGTAATGCAATGCTGTCAAGCAAAGGCTTTACTACTTCATCTGTTTCAGTATATTGCGGTATTAAAATTTGTAACTTCATGCGCACCTCAAACACTTACAAACCTGCTTGAAAAACTCGCCCAATTAGTCGCGCTTAAATATGTATCATATAGCGAAGAAGGGACATAAATACTTCCATATTGTCCAGAAGTATATGTTGTATAGCCAGCTATTGGAGTAGAACGGAATGTCCAATATGCATCTCCTAATTGCGCAACAGAAGAACCTAATAAATAGAGCGATAATAATGTTCTGCAGTTTGTGAACGCAGACTGTTGTATTTGTGTACAGGCAGGGAAACTCGCAATAGATAAAGAATTGCAAGAATAAAAAGCACCCGCTCCGATAATTGAACATTCTGGGAAGTAAGCACTTGGGAGACTTCCGCAAACGTAAAAAGCACTTCTGGAAATAGATGTACACGCTGGGAAGTTAATGGTTTTTAGATATGAGCAAGAAGAAAAAGCATTATCGTATATTGCCGTACACTTTGGAAAGTCTGCTGAAACTAATCTCGAATTATGAAAGGCATAATAATAAATAGTAGTACACTCTGGAAAGCTAACGCTACCCAAAAAATACAAGCCAGCGAATGCGCTATAACCTATTGTTTTGCATTTGGGAAAACTAACGGTATGTATACTTGTATTTTGAAATGCGTATGAACCTATGGCTGTACACTCTGGGAAATCCGCAGATGTAATATAACTCGCGCGTTGAAACGCCGCCGCCCCAATAGTTTCGCATTTAGGGAAACTAATTGTTCTTAATCCCGAACAGTAAGCGAATGCGCTGTTTCCTATATGTGTACACTCTGGGAAGGAAACATCGTGTAAGCCGATGCAACTTTCAAATGCGAGGTCTCCTATACTTGTGCAATTCGGAAAACTTATTTGGTATAGACTACTGCAATAACAAAACGCGCCAGAGCCAATGCTACTGTCCAATGTCGCAACATAATTAATAGTTCTTCTAATTATTTGTTCGGCAAGTTCTACATCTCCGCTAATATCAACGATTGCGGCAGAATACTGTTCGACATTATACGAACCGTCCTGCGTAATATTGATAGTTCCAGATGGAGTAATACCAGTAGAAATATCACCTATCGCCTGTGCAAAACCAGACGGAAAAGAAAGCGGAGCAGATGTTCCACCCTTTTGTCTAATAGCATCTGCAACAGCAGTTAATTCCGTATCGTTAGTAATATAATTTGTAGGCATTAGAAGTTCACCCCATTAGCACTTGGTACTGTAACAGCCGCCCATTCTCCGTTTGATACGCAAAGAAACTTTCCGTTATCTGTTGATGTAACAGGCGGCAATTCTGATGGAACGCTTTCAACTCCCCATTCCCCGTTATCATCAACAGTCAATACCTTTCCTTCGTCTTGCGGTGTAATAGGTGGAAGGTCAGAGCCGCCACCGCCAGAAGAAATCGAATCAATTATTGCTTGATACCATTCCTCTTGCCTGTACCGAGGCGTTAGGGTACTCTGCGCACCAGATGAAGCATCAACCATTGCTTGATACCATTCCTCTTGTCTGTTTCTTGCTTTTAATGTGTTTTGTTCTTCCATAGTTTTAGACACCCCGTGTTATTACAGATATGATTTAAGTCCAGTTACAGAGCCGTCAGAACCTATCGTGATTTTGTACTCAAGGTCAGATGCTTCATAATACTCAAACTCGTAGAATGTGCCAGACGAGTTAGTATATATACGATGAATGCTCATAATGTAACCGCTGTCAATTTTAATATAAACGGTTCTACCTTCCGAAATAGCGTTTGAAAGTGTTGTGTATTCAGACCCGCTTGCAATGTCAGAAAACTTAATACTTGTCATAGCACCAGATGTGCCGCCGCCGTAATAATACGACTGAACTTCCATAGTCAAAGCAGTCGGATAGAAAACAGGAATAACAAAATCAAAAATAGCCGCAGAAGATGTCCCGCTGTTCGTGACAGATGCAGTATCGCCAGTCGTAGTAGTTCCGACAGAGATGGTAGCCGCCGCGCCGTCGTTTCCTGCAGAACCAGTATCTCCTTTGGAAGCCAACAGCATATAGTATGTGTCGTTCGGCGGTTCTATTCCGAAAGCGGCTTGCAAAACGATGTAACACGAACCTTGATACGAGATAATATCAAGCGGAGAGTATTGCGTTGTCGGGCTGTACGCTCCCCTCGGCGTAGGGGCTACCTTCCCGATAGTGTAGGTTTGAGCCATTTTATTCTTGTCCTTTCAAACTGTTCGATTTAAGCGTTTCAAACTCAGATTCACTTATAATTCTTGTTGCGTTTTCTTTGTCTAAATAGATTTCAAACGGAACTCTTATAAGATTGAAATAGTATGCGTTTGCAAGGCATCTCGCCCTGTGCATCCAACAGATTCCCTTGTCTTTCTTGTTGTATGTTCCGTACTTCTGATAGCACCACGCAGAACAGTTTCCGCAACCAGAAGCAATCTGGCAGTTGTAACACTCATCATCGTTCGAGGAACGCCTTGTAACAGCCGCCATATCGCGCAGAATCTCCTTTTCGGCATCTGTTTGATAAATACCTCGCTTACAATCACCAATCCTTATTTCGGGCTGTGAGCCGTTCAGAGACATATTCATATAACGCAGACAAGGATAAGCTGTACCGTCTGTTCCGAACGCGCACATATCTCCTGTCCCACCGCAGTACGGATGCTGTTCAGATTCGTCTATTGCGTGGAAGTTTTGAACATCGAACAAGCTGGTATAAATCGTTTCTTGCAGATTATTCTCAACGATATAGTCCGCAATCGCTTTCAGTTTCTCGTAATACAGTTTCGCTTGCTCTATCGTCCACTCTTGCTCGTAGACAGGGTTTGCGTATATTTCCGTGTATCCGTTCTCGATAAAATACTTTACGGTTCTATCGAGGTATTGCAGATTTTCTGGAGCAATCGTGACCTTCGTGTTCAGCTTTCTATCATAGGTCTTGTGATAGTGCAACTGCGCGGCGTTTGCTTCTTCCCAACTCCCGCTTCCGTCTGGATGAACTCTGCAGGAATCGTGCATTTCCTTATCGCCGTCTATCGTGATGCCGAACGATAGTCTGCTGTCGAACTTCTTTATAAATCTCTGAACATCCTCGCTGAAATATCGAACTCCGTTTGAGATAATAGAGATTCGGAAATTGTCAGCCCATCTGTGTTCGAGTTCCATAGCTTTGTGCCAGAAGTAATCGCAAGTCTTTTCGATTACATCTATGTTCAGAAGCGGCTCTCCACCGATAAAGTCCAGAATAATTCCGTTCGTTCTCGTGTTTATGAAGTTGCTATCGTCCGTATTGGACATCTCGAAAAGCAAGTCAACAATCCGCTTCGCCGTATCAAACGACATAAACTTATTGGACTTGCAACCTTCGTAGCAATATTTACAGCGAAGGTCACAGGACTCCGTAACGACAAAAGTAACCGTTCTGCACGAAGAAATCTCTGGATTCTCGAACCTATATCTGCGCCTTAATGTTTCCGAATAATCAATAGGTGTCTTAACCATGTTATTGTACTGGAATATATGTCAGCGTTTCGTTCTCAAAGTCAAAGCTGTAATCGTATGCTTTTCCGTTAAGTTCTTTTGGCTCGTACTTTTTTGACAAAAGCGTTTTTGCTTTTTCTAATTCGTAGAACCGAATATCAACGACATCAATGTACCGAAGCAGTACATTCTCGTTAATATCCTTGTCCTTCATCAGAAAAGCTACATTATCTTTTCCAGATGCGTGTTCGTAGAACAGTCTTTCGACGAGATTGCTGTCCTGCTCATCAATTTTTACGGTAATCTTTTCCATCATTTTCCTCTTTTCTTAATCTGGGTTTATATTATTTGCTCCAACGCAAGTCCCCTTACACGCGACCATACAGCCGCCAACGCAAGTTCCCGTGCAAGTGGAATAACACGCCTTATAGCAGTTCTCCGCACACGCAGAATAGCAACCAGTATCGCATCCGTCGTAGCATACTCTCGTACATCCAGTAGAACAGCCGCCCTTGCAAGTTCCGCTACACCCAGAGCAAGTTCCAGTACAACTTGTGCATCCGTTTTTACAAGTAGACGAACAGTTTGTTTTGCAATCAGCACTACATCCAGTACAGCCGCCAGAACAAGTTCCACTGCACGAACCAGTACAGCTTGTGCATCCAGTAGCGCACCCACCCTTGCAGAGACCAGTACAGCTTGATTTGCAACCAGTCGTATTGGATGTTGGAGAATACTGTTCCAGTTTTCCTAACGCACTTTCGAGTGCAGATAACTGCTTAACGATATTGCCTTTGCTTGCAGTAGCTATTCCTGCTCCAGTAATTGCGTTGTAAGGAGTAACAATTTTATTATAGTGTTCTGGAAGAATTGGATTTTTTTCGGCTGGTGTAACAGTATAATTGTATGAGTTTCCCGCGTATGATGCTACGCTACCAACATACTTCCGTCTTGCACACTCTGCTTTTATTCTTGCTTTTAGATTTATAAAATCCGAAGCAAGTGTTCTACTACCGCTTGTGTATGACATAGATTAAGCCCCGAATACACCAACAACAGACCGCCAAGAGCCGCTGTAATAGATGTTCAGCGTATAGTTCGATGTGTTAAACCAAACTCCGTTCGTGTCGGACGGTGCGCTTGATTGTTTGTACAGCTTTGTGAAGCCGAGGTCTAAACTCGTCTTTAATCCCGCAATCGAGTTAGAACCAGTACCGCCTTGCGCAACTGGAAGAACATTTACCGTCTTAATAGCGTTTGTTCCGTTGCCTAAAAGAACGGAATCCGAAGGAAATGTTGTGTTTCCAGTACCGCCGTTAGGAACACCAAGCAGTTCAACTGCGCTCGCAAGGTTGTTTAAGTTTGTGGCATTGATGGCTGGCGTATCGTTGTTTACAAAATTAGGATTTGAATAAGCCATTTCTTAATCTCCAATAAATCAAGTGTTAGTAGAAAGATAAGACACGGTAGCTATCGGAAAGTCCGAAACCGATGTCGCGTTGATTGTCATTTCTCCAGTTTGCCCTATCGGAATTGTAAATCCGTTGATAAGATGACGCTCGTAAGGAGAACCTTTCTTATCTATTCTCCGAATCACGACAAGATTGTTCTCTACAAGGTGGAACATCTGCGTCGAACGAATCGTTACAGACTTCTTTAAGATGGTGTTCCGCTTCAACTCGAACTCTGCGAGAGCCGCGCAAATATCGTTCGTATAGTAGCCAGCTTTCTCTTGTCGGTCTACTTTTCTGCCGATAATATTGATGTTTGTATCGGAAGAAGGGTCGAAGTTCTGCGCTTTTGCTCCTATTTGGGAATATCCACCGTCTAATGCTTGACCAACCCTGATGATTTCATTCTTAACTTCCGTGTTTTTTATGGAATATGTTGCTCCTAAAAACTGCCTTTCTGTCGGAGTGAATGTCCAGAGTATCGGCTTAGTTATGTCGAGAATATCGTCCTGCGACGGGTCGAGTCTTAACGCTCCAGTAGAGTCATACCCTATCCACCCAGCAACCATGTCGTTTAACTCAAGAATTACATCTGCATAACTACCGCCGAACGAGTCAAATCGCGCTGTATAAGGGCTGTTCACAAGAGAAGCAGTCGTTCCGTCTGGTAAAGTCTGCGTCTTTCCGTTGTAATAAGATGTGTAAACGGCTGGGGTATCGTCGAAAACATAACCGTTTCCTTGCGCGTCTTTGAGCAGTCCGTCTATCGCCGCAAAGATGTTTGAGTTGACTGGAACTTCGTAAATTCCGTCAAGATTGCCTCCGAGAGTCCCGTCAAGCATCGCCCATTTATCTACAAGTTCGAGTTTTATCGTCCTTTGAGACGGTTGGAACGCTTCTTCTGGGTCTTTTATGTAGAATACGCCTTGCGGAACAAGATATTCTGAACCGTCTGGCAACAGCAATCCCATACGAAGTCGGACTTTTGTACCGAACCACAGATTGTTTACATTGAAGTCAAACTCTCCGTTGTAGTTCGATAATGTAATTGAAGCAGAGCGTCTTGTGCCGTTCTGAAGGTTTACAGAAAGCGAACCATCCCGTACAAACAGCCCAGACCGTGTGTTTTTGTAGTTATTATCGAGCGAAAAAGCAACAGTTCCGTTCGGGTTAAGGAAATCTACGCGAGTAACCTTTACGAAATCAGTCTTTAATGCCGCGAGATATTGTTGGAATCGCGTTGCCATAAAGCACCGCCTTATTCTTCAACGGCGGGTTCTTCCTGCGGTTGTACTTCCTCTACGGGTTCTTCTTCTTTCGGCTCTTTTACTTCTTGGACAAGCGAAACAAGGTCTGGATGCTTAAGAGAATACTGCGAACCATCCTTAAAATATATGTATCTTCCGTCCTTGCTTTTTACTTCTTTTACAGCACCAGTAACGGTCTGTATTTTATCTCCCCTTTTTACCTTGCAAGGATATTGTCTTATAATGTCGTACATTTGCGTTACCTCGTATTAGTTGTTCGTAATAATGTAACCTTCGTTTGTAAGTTGTATGGTTGCTCCAGCAATAGTTGTTGGCACTTCCGCAACAAGATAGGAGTTTGATAACGAAATCGTTGTTCCGTTATAATTGTCTGGAGTTGTCCATGTAAGTATACCAGTAATCGGGTCAACTGATAGAGTTGTTGTATAGAACTGGTCTTTCTCATAAACGGGGTCTGTCGGGAGTGCAACAATCGAACACTGGTTTGCGTCTCCAACTTCAACCCACGGTATTGTAATTTGTATCGGAAGGAATTTGTTGTTTCCGTTAATCTTCGCCGTAATAGCAGAAGATGTCTCGACCTTCCAAATCGCTCCCTTTGTGTCTCGCAAGAACTTCGGATTGGTATTCGTCGATAATTCAAGAATCTCATCCGCGAGTTTCCAAGAATCATAATAAGACGCTTCTGATTGATTTACAGTTCCGATAAGAGCAGACAATGTTCCACTTTTATATAGCTGTGATACTGGCTGTCTGTTCGGATACTGAGTGAAGTTATTCAGAATGGACGGCGTATTATTATTTGAAATGTCTCCTTGTGTTAAATTGCAATAGAATGGATAAGTGCTTTGAACGTGGTATGCTCCGTCCGTATCATCATACACGCACTCCATTAGATTGTATTGATTAAAATAAGGAGTTATTTCGTCGGAAGCAAATACAGAAGTGTATGTCTGCGTTCCTTTCTCGAATATGAAATACTTATACTTCGTTCTTGATTTAACACCGTAATCTCGAACAACCGTGTAGTCACCAGAGACATCTACTATATGCTCTAATGCGCCGATGCCATTTTCTTGTCTATATATTGACGCTCCAAGCGAATATCCACCGCTTGAAACAACCGCAACAAGCTGATTGTCTATGAAGGTTGAAAGGAACAGAGTTTGATAGTTTGCTAACGGCTCGTAATAAGAGTTGTTTTGAAGTTGCTGAACTGTTGTTGCAGAGAACTCTCCCTCATTCATCCAGAAGTATTCGCAAACAGACGCTCCGTTGAATACAATATCAGTAATCGAGGTCTGCGAATAAGATAAATCTCCGCTGTACTGTTTTACTGCCGCAGTAACATCGGACGGATACAATGAGTTGGACGGATACAAGTCCTCTGCTGGGATAGTTCCACCAGTAAATGTCTCGTGTCGGATATAATACTTTGTCGGAGTAACCGCAATCGTGAACATATCCGAACTATGAGCCGTATATCCAGCATCAAAGTTTCTCTGAAATATTATATTCCCAGAATAGGAGAATTTTACAAAAGATTTGCTAACGGAAAGTTTGTACAATCCGTTTGAGTTGTCTGTTAATTCAACAATATCGTATGTGTTCCCGCCTGAAACGCCAACGCTTCCTCTCCACGCAAACGACCAAGGAGACGGGATGTTCATTTCGTTAAAAACGACAGAATCACCTTCGTCAAGATAAAGTTTACCGCCGCTTACTGTTGGATTACCAGATTGTGTCCACCCAGAAATAATACCAAGCGGAGACCAATTTAATTGAACATAGTTCTGTCCAGAGTTGTGGCAAACATTCACAGTTCCAGCATCTTGCGATACCGCGTATTCAACATAGAAATCTTGAAATCCCGTGTCAACAGTAACTCCGCTTGATGTCTGAACAATAAGACGAACGGCATAAGTTGTTCCGCTGAACAGACCGTCGTAATTAAGCTGGAGAAGCTGTGTCTCTATATCACCCGTATCTACAATCGGGTTTTCTGTATTATCTTCTTCGGAAAGTATCCATCTTGCAAGCGAAACGGTGTCTCCATTTGCTTGATAGAATGTCCCGTCAAACGATATGCTCCTACTTGTATACGGGTTGATGTCGGTATAATCTTCTGGAGTATCTCCGTTAATAGATATATCAAGAGTTGGAGTTGCTCTCGTGTAGAATACGCTTGGTGAAGTTTGTGTAATAGAAGTAGTATTAGTCGCTCCCCACCATTGCGTAATTATTATTTTATATCCGTTCGCGTATCCATTTGTAATTCCAGCACTCGATAATTGCGACGCAGTTATTTTGTTCGCTGTAAATGTCTGCATTTTGCCCTTGCTATCAGTCCCATAGAACGGATTAGCGAGAACAACCTTTCCAGTCGTATACTTTTGTGTGCTTGCTGTTGTGTTTAGCTGAATTACGATTTGATATGCAAGCATCGGGGTGTCACCAGACACCGACCAAGAGACAGTAAGACCGTCTGCTACATCTATTACTCCCTCTCCAACGCCAGAAAGTACGGAAGGTATTACATTTATTGGTTGGTTTAACATATTGTTTCGCCTTTCTTAACCCGCATAGATAGCAAGGTTGGATAGTATATCTGACAACGGCTTGTTCACCATATCGCTTCCGACTTGGAAACCGTTTATGTAGTATATAGTATCGCCAACTATTGTTGAACTCGTGCTGTTTGTATTAAATATGCTCTGACCCTTTGCTCCGATGTCCGAAGAAGAAACACCAAGCAGTTTGCTCAATAAGTCACCGCCAGAACCAGAATAACCAACAGACATTATCTTCGCGGCTGTCGCGTAGTCCAAAGGTATGCTCGAAGATACAGAAGAATACTTTTTCTCGTATGCTAATATAGCCGCGATTAGGTCATTTATACTTGACTTATCATTCTTTCCAAGACCAAGTTGAGAAAGGAGTTTTGCAAGGTCTACATCTTCTTCCCGCGCTTCTTTCAGACCTTCGAGAATAGAATCCCACTTATCCGCGAGAGCATCGTACTCGCTTTTCAGTCTATCCTTTTCATCTTCAAGTGCTTGTAACTGCGCTTGATATGCTTGGTCTGCTTTCTCTTTTTCGTAAGCGTCATTCGCTTCTTGAAGGGCTTTCTGGGCTTCTGCAACCGCTTTCTGGTCTGCAATCCACTCCCATTGACCAGATTCTTCGTTAAATATTCTGACCGTTCTTTCGGTCTGCGCTTCAACAAGTTTCTTTTCTGCTTCGAGAACTTTCAGTCGAAGTTCTTCCAGCTTGTTCTTATCCTCTTCAGCATCATGTTCTCTTTTAAGCGCATCTATTTGTGCGTCAAGAGCATCCAACTGCTTGTCGAGTGCTTCTTTCGCTTTCTTGAGCAGTTTATCTATGTAATTGTCAAGTGTGGATAGCAAGTCATCTATTGCGTCTTTCGACTTGCTCTTACTGCCGCCGCCAGATTTGTCTTTATTTTTCGCTCCGCTACCGTCTGGTATGCCAACAGATACAGTACCGTTATTTGTTTCTATGTGGACTCTACCGCCGCCGCCGTCTGAAAGAGCAACGGCGTTCGCTCTGTTACCAATGCCAACGCTGAATGCTGGTATTCCGCTACGCTTAAAGATGTCTCGCGTTTCTTCTGCTGTATATACGGTCGCTCCTTGCGGAAGGTCTGTGATTGTCGGCTTTCCACCGCCAGCAATCCACGCTCTCCCGTCTGCCGCAATAAGTTCAGCACCATTACCGTCGTTTACAAGTGCCAAGCCGCCACGAGCAGAATCAGTACCAGATGCGAACTTTCCAGAATATGTCTTATGAGTTCCTTGATTGTGTTCGCCAACTCCCTTTTCTATATCTTTGTACTTAACTCCTATATAAACAGTACCATCAAAAGTCTTGCACTCTTTATATAGTTCGTCAAAGAACTCGTCCTTGTTTGAAGTAACGACAACTTCAAGGTCTGGATTCTCCGATGCTTCGTCGTTAAGTTCTCTGATGTCTGAAAGAGTCTTATCTAAGTTCTCTGGATAATTCATCTCTATTCCAGACATCTTTTCCAGAGAGCCGAGGATGCTCTTTATTTCTCTGTCTGTTTTACCGTCTTGAACGAGATGATTTACGAGAGATGTTACATCTACCTTTTTAAGACCGTTCCCTAAATCAGTTACAGCATCAGAATAAACTTGTAAAAGATTAGTTAAATCCTCAAAAGTATATGTTGCATCACTATGGAATATGTCGAGTGCATCCATAAGAGACCACAACGCTTCTTCTGTAAGCCCCGTGGATTCAGCAAACGCTTCCATATCTGTAACGACAAGCCCGAATGTGCCGTCACCAGCTTCTTCGATGGCAACGCCCTTGAACTTGTCTATGTTCTCGCGGATATAATTAGCCGCATTAGCCCCGTAGTCCTCTCCACCTTCGGAGAACATTGCCTTAATGAAGTCGTTGCCGAGAAGTTTCCCAGCTTCCTCATAACTCCACTCAAGTTCGCGCATTACATCTTGAGGAATCAAGAGGTCGATTGCAGACATATAGGCATTAGAACCAGTAAGACCCTTCTCAAACAGTTCTACGGCTTGCTTATACGCTTCCGCATACGACTTAAAGGTGTCTCCTTTCTCTCCACCTTCTAATGCGTCTTGATATTTCTTTAATGCGTCTGTTGCTTTATTTAGTTCGTCTGTTAGCCCGTTTAAGACAGATGACTGTTCTTCAATAGCTTCCGTTTCGTCCTCTGTATGTCCGAAAACTTCTGGAAGCAACTTTTTGAACGCTTCTTCCAAAGCGTCCCTATACTTTGGAAGTGTTGACTTGCCGCCCTTCTCTAACCATGCGTCTAATTCTTCTTGTGTATCAATTCCATCTTCGGTTATAGCTAAAAATGCGGCTTCTTCAGCTTTTGCTTTATAATATTGTTTTTCTGTTTCTTTTAAGTCGGAAATAAACGGCTCAAGTTCGTTTTTTATCTTTGAAAGGTGTTTATATTCAGCAGAATTGAAAGACTTCCCAAGTCTCTCAATTTCCGTCATTGCTTCTACAACTCTATCATAATAATCAGTAGCAGTTCCAGAATTAAATACCATATCCATAAGACCAGTAGTGTCTATATGGGTAAATTTCCTTCCGTTCTTTAGATAAGTTGTTGTTTTTCCCCAGATTAACTCCGCGAGTCTTTGGCTATATTTTTCCGCAAGAGAGTTCTTGCCGCCAAGAAACATCTCGTTCCAATTTACTTTGAACTTTGTCGAATAG
>JAZSEJ010000073.1:0-50599 GCA_045531615.1 Ruminococcus sp. | reverse complement strand
TTATATAATATCAGGTAATTCAAAAATCACCGAACCTCGCACAATGCAAAGGAGATTTAAAACTATACTGAAAAAAGCAAATTTGCCGTCAGTTAATTACCATGCTCTCCGCCATATTTTCGCTACGAATTGCGTTAAAGCAGGTTTTGATGTGAAAACGCTTTCCGAAATATTAGGCCATTCTTCTGTTGAAACAACCTTAAATCGTTACGTTCATTCATCTATAGAGCGTAAAACCGAATGTATGAAACTTCTGAAAATTTCTGCTTAAATATTTTAAACCGTCATATTTCTTGTCATTATATCCCTGAAAATGCCTCTTATTCGTTATATTTTGAGATTTTGACGCAGAGTGCAGAAATTAGCGGTAAGTATATTTTAACATTTTTATCAGTTAAAGATAAGGGGTGATGGAAATGTTTTATCTGCTAAGTTCAATAAAATGCAAGAAATGTCCGTACAAGCTGGGAGTAATCAAGTGCATTGAAAATCCCTGCATAAAATGTCAGGACTCAAAGAGAAAAAAACATCCTTTTCCTGAGGCGGATATTAAATTTAATAGGAAGCGAGGTCGATAAATGGGGTTTTTAGATGGATTGCTGAGTTTAGGTACAGCAGCAGGATTAATAAGCTTTTATAAAGCGAAATACAAACAGTATGTCGATGAGGACTTGTTTGATGAATTTGTCAATTATTGGAAATTGTCATATAATGGGCTTGCCGATGAGGAGGATGAGATAAAAAAAGATATTATAAAACTTATTTTACAAGAAAGAGAATTGTTATAAATTCTATTTATTTTGAATAATATTATATTTTTTAATTCAGGAGGATTTTTTATGAGTATGCACGTTGATATAAGACATATAAAGGTATGTGCACTTTGTACATTTTGGAATGATCCATGTAACAAACACGTTAAGCCATCCAATGTTCCATATCATTATTATTATGAACATTTGGAAAGAGAAAAATGCTTGTGTCGCAGGCATGATACATATGCAGGACAGCCAGGATGTGCAGATTATGAATGTAAATTTAGAAAATAAAAAAAGGAGAATATTATGGGATTTTTTGATTTTTTAGGAAACATAGTTGACGGATTAAACAATTTCTGCTCTTCTGAATCCATGCAGAACGCAATGGGCTCTTTAGCAGATTCCGCAATAAAAAAAGCCGAGCAGGCAGAGCGAGATTATGATGCTGGCAGAATCAGCTTTGAAGAATATATGAAAGCTGTTGACAATGCAAGTAATACAATAGGTTCTTATTCAAAATATCAGGACAGCATACAAAGAATGAAAAATAAAAGGTAGTGATAAAAATGACTTCATACGAAAAACAACAGTGCGATAGGATTATATCTGAAGCTAAAATAAAAGCAGGCATTAAGGGCTCAAATCTTTCACTTGCTACAATAATGACAAATATGATAATTAAAATAGGTTATGTATTTGGTTATGATGTAAGTCAAAATATGCCATCTGATTTAAAAGCTGAAATATTTGCATATTCCGTTGGTTCAACGGCAAACAAGGTTCTTACTGGTTGGATTCCATTTGTTGGCAAAGCAGTCAATCATTCCAGTGCCGCTTTATGTACAGAAGAAGTTGGTTGGAATGCCGCCCAATACTTTGATTCACTATAAGGGAATCTCTAATAACATTCAATATCAAATAAATTTAAAAAAGCCATTGCTTTTCATCGATGGATATGCTATAATAAAATTGAATAATGAACAGCTGTCAGCAGCGATATTGCAAATGCATACTGCAATGCATTACTGCGGCGAGTCGCCGTGGGGATTTTTAGGAATCAGACCATAATCAAAAGTTCCATCACCGAATTAAAATTAACTTCGTTAATACTTATTCGGTTTCGAAACATTTGAATGTTTTGTGCCGGCAGCTGTTCTTTATATTTTAGGGGGAATTGCAATTGATTGACAAAGATGTTATAGCTGTTTCCGAGATATTGGAAATTCCCGTTGAAAAGCTGTACATGCTCAGCAACAACCATAAACCACGTAAAAAACGCAGAAGAAGCAAGTATAAAAACTATCATACTGTTATTATTCATCGTGGCAGAGGACATCGTAACCGCATACTCAGCGTTCCTAATGGATTTCTGAAACTGGCTCAGCGAAGAATCCTTGAACACTATCTTTATCAACTGGATGTTTCGGAATACTCCACAGCCTACTGCAATGGAAAATCTCTTATTGACAATGCAGCTCCGCATATTAAACAAGAATATGTTGTAAAGCTTGATATATCACACTTTTTCGATAGTATTGACGGCGATATGGTTTATATGATAATGCGAAAACTCGGACTATCTGTACCCGCAACAACGCTGCTGACTAATCTTTGCATTTATAACGGCAAGCTGCCACAGGGTGCTCCGACTTCCCCATATTTAGCAAATCTCGTTATGAAGCGTTTCGACGAAAAATTAGGAAACTGGTGCAGCAAGAGAAATATTACTTATACCAGATACTGCGATGATATGACGTTTTCAGGCACAAAAGAATCCATAAAGAAAAGTAATATTGTAGCCCATATCCGTAATATGCTGTACCTTATGGGATTCAAGCTAAATGATAAAAAGACCGTCTTTATCAACTCATCTCAACAACAACGAATCACAGGGGTTGTGGTCAACGAAAAACCACAAATTCCCAGAGAACTGCGTAGAGCTATCCGACAGGATGTTTATTACTGTAAAAAATATGGGATAAAAGAAATTATCCTGCATAAAGGACTTGATATATCTGAAACCAAATATCTTCAATCCCTGCTTGGACGAATTTCCTACGCATTGCAGATAGATCCAAACAATACGGATATGCAACAATATTTCAACGATATCAAAACGCTTATGAACGTATAATTCCAAATCAATTTAAATTATATAGTCATATAGAAGTTTTGAAAAAAGCAAGATTAAGACTAACTATAGCGGATATTACAACACCACCGTATCCAACGAAATACGGTGGTGTTAGTTTTTTATTATGATTTGGCAATTGTTCTGATGTTTATTTTTCAGCAAGAATCGGAATTTCAGCAACAAAAGCTTTGCTGTAACCTTCAACATTTTCATCCAGATACAATTCACCGCCGTGTCGTTCAATAATACGCTTTGTTATTGCAAGTCCAAGCCCTGTTCCGTGTCCGATGGTTCGTGCGGAATTTTCCGTTACAAACGGCTTGAAAATATCCATATCATCGGGAATCGTGTTTCCGCTGTCAGTAATTGCAATGACTGCTTTGTCATTTTCTCTGCAAACGGATATTTTAGCTTGTATTCCATTCGGATTGTGCTTGTAAACATTCACAACGAGATTTGAAACAGCACGTTTGAGCTCGTTTTTATCGCCGTTTACCGTTATTGCCTCATCGGGAATATCAATATCAAGTGCGATATTACACTCCTCAAAGTCGGTATAATTTTCGGCGGCGATATCTCGCACAAGAGAACTCAGATCTATTGACGACATTACAGGCTTATATTCTTCGGTGCCAAGTTTTGCATATTCAAACAGCATATTCACCATATCGTTCATACTATTGGATTTATGGTAGATTATATCGAATACTTCCTGCTGTTCATCAGGCTTCACTTTACCGTCAGAGAGTGCTTTTGCAAACCCCTGCACCGAGGTCATGGGAGTTTTCAAATCGTGAGCGACAGCAGCATAGATCAAGTCTTTCTCACGTATCTGACGCTCACTCTCTTTCTGGATAGCCTTTCCCGTTACCAAATAAAACAAAAAACCACTGATAATGTATATCATAATGCTTGAAAAAAGCATCAGAAATACCGTTGACATGAACAGGACTTCGTTTTCCGTCTGCTGTATATACGGTGCTGCAAAATCGAATATTACTTCAAGCAGGGTGTTAAGTATACCAGCTCCGAATGTAATAACGAGAAACCACATCACCATTTTATTACGTAGCTTTACCATTCCATTTTTATTTTTCAAACCGATACCCCAATCCTCTTATAGTCTTGATATGTTCAGTTCCAACCTTGTCACGAAGACGGCTTATGATGACACGGATAGTATTGTCGTCAACCGCACTATCGGAGTACCACGCACTTTCGTATATCTGCTCTTTAGTAAAAACCCTTTTCGGTTGACTCATCAAAAGCTCCAACACCTTGAATTCGGCTTTTGTAAGTTCGGTGACTTCATTGTTCCTGATGAAAGTACACTCATCAAGGTAAAGACACATATCTCCCACGGTGATAATGCTTTTTGGCGACTCCTGCTGTGAGGTTTTATCCAACCGACGAAGCTGTGCCTTCACCTTTGCCGCAACCTCTAGAGGCTCAAAGGGCTTTGTTATGTAATCATCTGCACCGAGGTCAATGCCTAGCACCCTGTCAGAAAGCGTTATCTTCGCAGATATGACTATAACAGGAATGTACTTCTCCTGCTGACGGATATGTTTAATTACCTGATAGCCGTCTATTTTCGGCATCATTATATCTACAATGGCTAAATCTATCTCGTTATGTTCAAGAATATCCAGAGCTTGTGTACCGTCATTTGCTTCAAAAACAGTTACACCGTCTGTTTCAAGATAAATTTTTAAAAGCTTCACGATTTCCTTTTCATCGTCAGCTATAAGTATTTTTGGCATAATATCACCCTTACAGTTTCCAGAAACAGTAAACCTGCATAGCAATTATGAACATCACATAAGCGACTGCCAGCGCTGACCAGATATACTGCTTGATTTTTATGCGTGTTTTCACATCACTTTTAATAGTATTATAGCACAAAACAACGCCGTTTGCAAGAGAAACAAGGCCAACTGCTGCTGCGAGAACAGCTGAAACAGCCGTGAATATCGGACCTGAATTGCCGATGATAAGGCTAAACAATGCAAAGATTATACCCGATATGCCGTAGATGAACTGCTGGAAAACAACCAGTTTATCTTCAAAAGTATATTTTTTATCGGATTTATGTATTTTTCTTACAATAAACACAATGAATTTTGCAAGCAAAGTAATAATACATATCAAACCGAATATCATAAAGCCAAAGCAAAGAATTGTCGGCAACGCACCTGTACCGCTCTTTACATAGTCCATAACCCCCATTTCATAAATGCCATCTTTGATATACACAAACTTTTCCATACCATTGCTTATCATGATATATTGATTTTCTCCCACAGGAATAAACTCAAAGCCATCAGCGAACGAAATACCGAAAAGCGACACGGTGTATGTACCGTCATCATTTTTACTGAGAGGATATACGCTGCCAAGATACTGCATCGCCATTGCAGAGCCTTCACAGATTGAACGCTTGCTGTAATACACGCCGCTGATGTCTGTATCGCTTCCTTTATAGTTTTTGTATTTCTCTCTGTCAGTCAGATCTCCGTACAGAAGAACAGGAATACCGTTACAGAATGCTGTTTCGCCTGCTTCATTTATCAGAATCGCAATCCCAAGACCGCTTACAGGGTCAAATTCAAGATTTGCTGTACAGCCTGCTGTATTTCCACCGTGACCAAGTGTTTCTACCTTGTATTCATTTGTCCACAGACCGTGACAATTCTTTGCAACATCGGTATCACCGTAGAAAGATGTAGCCTTGAACATTTCGTCACGGGTGCTGTTATTTTCAAACAGAGGGCAATCCTCCGCTACAAATGCCTGCCCGAACTTTGAGATGTCTTCAAGGGTACTCATACAAGCACCTGCAGGAAAAAGCTGTACAGCATATCGGCACTCACCATACTCCTCATTGTATTTTTCTTCTGCAAAAAGAGCATAGCATTTCAGTTCACTACGCTTTTCGCCCACCCAGGGATTATCTCTCTGCACCGGGTCAATACTGCTGTGCACCATACCAAGGGGCTCAAATATATTTTCATTCACATAAGTTACGTAGTCCATTCCGCTGGTCTGCTCAACGATGTACGCCGCCAGTGCCGTACCCCAGTTGGAATATGCTGTGTATTCTCCCACATGGAACGCCTGATAGCACTCGCAGGCCTTTACCGCTTCCGCCAGCGTATTATATGCATCATCGGGGGCTGCCATCTGATTTTCGTAAAAGCTCTCCTGAAAACCTGCGTTGTGGTTCATGAGATTAAGCATTGTAATCTTCTCATCAGGATATTGCAGCTTCGTGAGAAAACAGTCGGGCAGATACTCACGGATATCTGCTTCAAGGTCGATATTGCCTTGTTCCCACTGCTGCATTACTGAAGTCCACACAAGAATTTTAGAAGTACTCCCCCACTCGTAAACCGTTTCAGCATTTGCCACAACATTGTTCTTAATATCCGCATAGCCGTAATATCCGTTATAGATAACACAGTTTTCATCGAACACGCTGACTGCACATGAGGCGAGTCCTGCTTCACGTTCTTTGATATAGCTGTCTATGCTACTGCCAATTTCGCTGTATGCGATACCCGACGGTGTTATATTGTCAGTGCTTTCTGCCGAAACCGTCAGAGTCGTTCCGAAGGATGTTACCGCAAGTACTGCTGCTGCCATTGCCGAAATTATTTTCTTCATAAGAAACTCTCCTTTTTTGTGTGTTGTTTTATCTTATGAATACATTTTACGGCATAAGGCTTAAATGAAAAATTGATTAATATTAATTGAATATTAAAATGCATAAATTAAAATAAAATTCTTTTTGTGGCCAGATATTTTTAATTGCTATAACAGCAGCCCTGCCTTTTGGCAGGGAATTAATTTTGGCTGTCTTGGGTTGTCTTTGAGTGAAAAAATCAAGTTACGTCTCTAACTGAAAAAATATAAAATTTATTCCAAATTCATGACAACATAGTGAACCTCTGTGAAAAATAATGTTATATAGGTAGATTAAAGGGCGAGCAATGCTCGCCCTTTAATAAAATATACGTTTATATTGACTGTGATCTGCGGTTACGTGAAAGTCTACCTTTGAGTTGAAATTTGTTTTTAGGATGACTCTGTTGTTCAGAAGATCTGGAATCATCGTTCATTCCTTTGAGTGTAGCATACTTGTGTCCATTCGCTGTCTTACTCCAAAAATAACCTTTAGCCCAGATATAGCCTACACCTTTTTGATGATGTTCTTCAACACTATAATTCTTCCCCAATTTACCGAACACTCTTTTTTCCGAATCATTGGTAGGAATATAAAATATTTCCATTGCTGCGTTGCTTGATATTTCCTTTATGTCATTACCGGGGGCTCGATACTCCTGAGTCATAGCTATATTACACATTCTGAACTCTCTTGCTTCAGCATACATCTGCTTAAATGGACTGTCAGCCGTGTACTTCTGCATTTCATCAGCATAAACGACAAGATGCTTACTGCTATTAATGACCTGATGCTCAAAAAGCGATTGCAGCAATGTATAGACTGTCGAATGTAACGCGGGAATGCTATCCTGATTTATCGACAAAATAGTAATCTTACTGCTATCTTCAATAAACTCCCTGCACGAAGAATACTTATACTTACCACCTTTAGGTGTATAGGAATTCATAATGCTCAATAAAGGCTGTAGTTTATTTTTGAGTTTAATATTCTTATTTTTTTGCAATTTTTGGAAAAGATCAGCCAAAGAAAAGTTTGATTGATTCTCGCATATCATACTTTCCACCTGCACCGCAAGATCATTATATTGATTATTCGTCAGCTCAACAGCTGCACCAATTACATTAAGGATATATGTTACCTTAGCATTCTTACCATCAAAACTAGATAAGTTGAATATTGGAAACGGAAATCCTTCATTTTTCAAATCGTATATAAGATATTTGCTGATATCACACTTCATATTATTTAATGAATCTAGGGTAGTTCCACCCTTTATATCAAGAAACAGTACTTTTGATTTCAATCGCAAATTTATCTATCAACGGAATTATTATAATATTAAATTTTCTCACCAACCACGATTGTAGTCAAACTTCTCAATCTCACAGGTATGCACTTTTTCTTTCTCATCGTAGTTGATACCAACGAGAAGTATATCTCCGCCGTAGCTCGAAATCGCATCGCAGTAGCCTTTTTCTTTGATTTGCTCAATTGCTCCACCGCTGGAGTGATTCCATTTCAACTCAATGAGAAGTGCGGGTTTGCGGGAATTTTTCTTCGGGAAAAAGAGAATATCTGCATAGCCCTTGCCACTGGGAAGCTCCTGAAAATCACAGTAATCATCTACTCGACTCACGTATGCAAGCATTATCACCATACGCAACGCTTGTTCATTATTATAAAACTTCACATTAGCATAATACTGGTGTGCCATTTCAATACGTTCTGCAACTTCATCTCCGTCCATACGAAGAGTAGCTTTTAGCAGAGCATCAGAATTTTTGATAACTTTTGAAAGTTCTTCACGGGAACTGTTCATAGTGGCAGTAATAAATTCCAGACGCACTTCTTCGTTTGGAATATACGCATATCCCTCTGAATTATTGTATGCAAGATACCCAAGATGTATCAACAGAGTCAGAACATCATCGCTGTTTTCCATGCTCTTCATATCGTTCTGAAAGGTTCTTGGATTTATTTCTACCTGTTCTCCCGAAAGCATAGTCAGTATCTTTTTTCGCACATCGTCAAAGTCGATATCAATGTAAAATCTCAACGATTCATAAGTTTCTGTAGTTGTCCAATAACTGCCGAATTCTCCATTATCAATTGCATTCATAACAGAATTTGGGCTGTAAACAGATATCATGTGGTTGAAAGAATAACCATCATACCATCGCTTGCATTCTTCAAAATCCATATCATAACGCTCACACAATTCCTGTACTTCCGCTTCGGTAAAGCCTACATATTCCGCGAGCTTACCTGGGCTGATCATGGTATATTCTCTGAAATTATTTAATGCGGACTGTGTGCCATATTTCTTGATAGGTAAAATACCCGTAATATAGGCAAGTTTGATGAAGGCATCGGATGCTGCACCTTTAAACATCGCCCTCAGAAATGTGACATACTCTTCCTGTAAAGAATGGTTATCTTTCGTTTCCCGAAACAGGCAGTCCCACTCATCAATAATTACAATAAACTGCTCTTTTGTAGCATTGCAAATACTGAATAACGCATTCGCCAATGACTTTTCATCTTTCTCTATTTCATCAGGATAAATTTCAAACAATTCCTCAATTACCTTTGTCTGCATAAAGGACACAATCTGATCCATTTTTCCTTGCTCCAGAGCAACACTTTTCAGCCATTGCACATCCAGAAATATAACCGTGTTTTTATTCAACTCATCCTCAAATGTCGGCAATCCTGCAATTTTCAGCTGTGAGAAAATCTCCCTTGAATCACAGCCCTTGCTGTAATATGCCGTCAGCATATGTGCCGCAATGGACTTTCCGAAACGACGTGGTCTGCTAAAGCAGATAAGCGGACGCATTCTCCCGATTCTGTTATTTGTAAATTCGATTAAACCAGATTTATCAACATAGGTATCATCACCCGCAACAATCGAAAACGCTTTATTCCCTGGATTTACATACTTTCCCATGCGACACAGCCTCCTTTTGTTTCTGTTATTAATTATTATATCATAAATTGTACGTTTTGACAAGTAGTATAGAAGAAATTTTCATCCCATACCGATGACTAAAAGTTCTTCGGTATGGGATTTTGTTTTGTTTATTATGTATTTCTTTAGGAATCTTCTAATATGACAGTATTACAAATAAAAAGTTCTTAGGTGCTGATGTCCTTCCTCCATTTTATATACATGTTTCAACATCACACTATTAATGCTCCCAAGCTGTTCTGAAATACTCCTCATACTTTTTTCTGAACTGCGAAATATTTGATGCTGATGTGCGTTGTTCACTTTTACCGGACTTATAGAAATATTCTGAAATAATTCTTGCATCACAAGGTACGTCTATTTCTTTATCTTCATAGTCATATTTTTCAAGAACTTGAGAAAAATTCCTATATTTCATAGATAAAATATCATCCAACTTCTCGTATGATGTATCAGCAATAAACCTTACAAATTCTTTATCTGTACTTTCATATGCCTCTGACTTATTGAAATATCGTGTATGCTGTGATTCTTTTATCATTTCTATAATATTTTCTGTGCTGAACACTCTGAAATAATCATATCTTGCTTTTGTCGCAGTTTTGGCAATATTATGCTTATAAAAATTTAATATCAGCGATGGTGAAGGTCTGATGTTTGTAACAGCAAAGCCCGACCAGAGCGAACAAGGAGTAAATCCTTACATTATCAACTGCAATGCAAAACCATTTTCAGAGAGCTTTCTTCGCTTTGATATTACTTTTTTTGCGAATGGATTATCAGCAGCGTATGATGTTATGCTTGCACTAAAAGACGGAATTTATTTAGACATATAATTGGTAAAATTCCAACTTACTGCAATAATTGACGATATAACAGAAGAATCGCTTTTTGATGGCTTTCTTCTTAAAAAACCAAAGATTCACTACTTGAAAATCTCTGAAGCTCTTGCTGAACGATACTGTATAGAATTTCTGACTCTATACCTTACAAAGTACCCTGTTGAAAAGTTTGGATTTCCACAGCTTATAAGGGCAACGCTCCATCGAAAAAGTACAATATTATGTCAGCTTTATGTTGCATCTGATTTTGACTATGATGCTTTAATACACCATTCAGAAAATATAGTTACTGATTATCGACCTTTTACATAAGAAAGTCGAAGTCGCAACTTGTCCCGAACTAATACTTATTGGGATGTCACAGGATTTACTGGTGCTATGATTGTAAGTGGTGATTTCACTGATTTCCTGTCCCTTATACGAAATTCGGAAATCATGGGTATTGGCTAACTATGTGTTATGGGACTTGGAAAAATTAAAATCTTTGCTTTAATATAATAAAATATAATATCTGTCTCTCGTATGAATAAGTAGTATTTTCTGTTACCTTGACTATTCTCTACTGATAAAGAACCCTAATTTGTCAAAAATGTAGAAAATACATATCCACAATTGCTAAGCGAGTCGGCAAATTATTGGTATGGAACGGGGTATTATTCTGAATAAAAAACTTTCATATCATCAAGACGCAGACAGGCAAGTCGTCCCTCATGATAACCACAGCCGCAGTCAATACCTGCTGCACGTTCATCTCTCCATATACTCAATGGTTTAACATCGTGAAAATGCCACGTAGGGGTATGCCCGAATATCAGATTATACCCAACAGGTATAGGATGATAATATTCCCAGCGTACCCATACAGCAAAGTATTCTTCATTGCCATAGCGATATTTATTTAACGGATCAGTATAATAATTATCAAGAGGCGATGCGTGTACTAATTTGTATTTCACATCATTGACAGTTACATCATAATTCAATGGCAACTGTTTCAGATATTCAAATATCTCTGCACGATGTTCCATGCTGAATTGTTTCAGATATTCATGGGTAACATCACCGCCGTTGCTGTACCATAATTCAACATCGCCTTTAAAGGCGTTTTTCAATTCATCTGAACATCATTACAATGACCGATTGCATTGAGCATCATATACTCGTGATTGCCCAATATCATCTTCACATTAGGCATTTTCATAATTTTTCGGAGAATCTCAATTCCATAAGGGTATCGGTCAATTACATCTCCAAGGACATAAAGCGTATCTTCATCACGGAGATTTATTTGATTCATAATCGACTCAAATCGTTCGAGATTTCCGTGTATATCCGACATTACGTATATCATAAAACATTAATATTCCTCGTTATAAGCGAGTACAGGCCATGCTCCATTTTCGCTCATACGATAATACCTTTTTGTATCTGTATCATACATAAGCACAGGAATTTTCCCGCTTTTCAGAACAGAACCGTCAATATAGTAATGACTTTTGCCGTCCCAGTATATATCGTTGAATTGAGGATTTTTGCTAATTGAAGCTGTCCCGATGTGACCTGCAATAATATCCATACAGAATTTACCTGTTTCAGCAGGATACTTTGATGTATATTCATAATCGTTAGTACTCCACTCCCAGTACTCCCCTGCTTCTTCACATACTCCTGCATGACAGAAAATCTGTGTATCGGTTTTGTAATATCTGGGAAGATTATTCATCCAGCTTATGTATTTATCTTCTCTCGACTTGTCACATTCAATTTTTTCACCCTCTGTAATAGGCCACTCGCCATTCATTGCCGATTCCTCGTGATTTCCGAGAAGTGCAACTACTTTTTCTGCACCATATTCACTCTGCAATTTCATAATCATGTCAAGAACACTATAGCTGTCATAACCATGGATGTAATCGCCGCATAAAATAAGCATATTATCTCCGGATAAATCGACTAATTTCAATGCAGCTTCAAACTCAACAGGTGAACCGTGAATATCACTTATGGCAAATACTTTCATACGCATTCCTCCAATATTATAGTTCCCGTTAATATAGCATGATCCGGATAACCAATTGGAATATCCTTAAGCTTTTCTCCTTGCTTATATATTTGAGGATTTTGCTCTAAATATATAAAATCTCTTTCATATTTGCAGTCACAAACTCTACAATTTTTTGTAATAAATGAATCTTCGGGAAAGTCACTATTAGAATTAATGCAATCTATGCTTGAGCCGTCAGGTGTAAAAACAGAATATTCTTCCTTTCCACAATTCAGTCTTCCTATGTTCCAACTTTCAACTGTAGTATTACGACGAAAATTATTAAAATCACCACAAATTACAATCTTTTCGTTTTCATCTGTAATTTTATCAAGTTCTTTGTATACGGATAACATTTGAGCATATCTAAGTTCACCTTCTGATTCATAGTTTTTCACATTGCTATTTATAGTTATTCTTACACCTGCAATACGAAATGAGATGCCATGTTTCTTATCTCTTAAAGATAAAGTCAAGAAATCAGGAGAATTGTCATTTCTTTCTCTTTCACTACAAAATATATCTTTAGATTCATTCAACTCAAATTTATTTCTATCCCACATAATCAAAACTTCATTAACGTTTTTTCCGTCTGAAATATTACTGTTACAATTGGTATAACTATAATCATAACCTGTGTTTTTCAATAATTCAAAAAAATGCTCATTATTTCTGCCTAAAACAAATTCAGTTAGTACTACTATGTCCGCTTGATTGTTTTTATGTTTTTTAGCAATCACATTATGAATCAATTCAGGTATAGCCTTTGTAACGTTACTCCTCATATTAATATTCCATTCAATTATATTATACTTCATTATAGCTAACTCCTTTTCTCATTGATTATTTCGGTCTAAACAAAGCAAAAAGCTCAACAAACTACTTTCATTAACAAATATTTGGAGATTTTGAATTATCAGCCATCACCAAATATATCATTAAAAATCTCAGTATATATCGGATCAGGATTATCTTTGAAGTTTTCCAAGTCATCGAACAATTCATCCTCATTTTTAAAGATTTTTTCAATAACGTATAATTTATTCGATAGAGTATCATCAACAAAATTAATGATATATGGAAATCCCATAGTTGATTTTATTGCTATGAATTTATCTTCATTTTTATTATTTGAATCAGAATATTGCATTTTTTCAAAGCATGCCTTTACACATCGCAGATAAGAGTCACTATATTGTATCCAGATATGCTCACATTCGGCTTTTTCATATTTCAAAAAGTAACTATAATCCCATGTGTTAATATGCTTAAGCCTATTACAATCTGTTTTAATAATTGTTTTATCATAGACTAATACATACTCAAGCAACGATACATCCTTGTATGCAACATTATGTGTAACTGCAGTATTGCCGGCACAATACTCTTTAAAAGCTTTAATCAACTGTGCGTGATCTTCTGCACAACGTTCATCTTCTTTGAGTTCATCAACCAGCGAAGCAATCATTGAAATATTGCCAAAATAGCATTTATCAAAACTGCAAAATGCAGGCTTTGAGTAATCATCCAACATAAGACAATAGATAGCATCAGTTTCAATGCATCGAGCTATATTTTGAACATTTGTATCTTTGGCAAATTCTGAAAAAGGCACATTATAGATTCTTTTTGTTCTGCTATAGCCACAAGACAAAGTTAAAATGTTCGCTTTTTCTGGTGGAATTTTGAGTTTCTCTCCCAGTTCGCTTATAAAACAACCACGATTATCATATTCTTTGTTAATTACATTATAAAGTTCTTTTAGCGTCATATCATACTGCCTCTATTTTGGATATCTCTTCTGAAATTTCAGCGATTATCTGTTTACATGATTCAATCTGTGCTTCAAGCAAAGATAATTTCGATTTGAGCGAAGCTAATCTAATATGATTCACAGATGAAGATTCAACCGTACTATCGTTCATTATAGTGTAGTGAAGAATACGACGACAGACTTCCATTGGTGTGATATTGAGAATTTTCGACAACGTATTCAACTTTTCCCAGCTCGACGCTCTAAAGTTAATACTCTTTGTAAATTTGGGGATTTGTTCTTCTTTTGTAATAGCTTCTTCCATTAACAATTCAGCTTCTGCAGCAAATTCATCGATCGCCTGATTTATTATGTAGGAGTCTCTATAGTCTTTAGCGGTAAAATCATTGCCGTAATACCTCACACGCAGTTCTGAACATATATCCGCTATATTCTGCATTACTGAAATTGTTTTGTTCATAGCATGCCCTCCAATTATTAATTTCTGTATACTGATAAATTTATCTATTATATTATATCATATAATTCAAATAATGTCAATTAGTTTCTCATTGTGTCTTATGACAAATATATGAGTGATAACAAGTGCCTAATCATAAAAACTGCCTAATTTTCTAGGTTTTTTTGTTATTGTTATGAGGTTCATTAATTTACTTTTACTCAGATATATTCTAATCTTTTACATCGCAATTTTTAAGTGCTCATTGACAAATTTTTCAATTAGGGTTATAATTTACATGTTAGAAAAATATTTCTCAATAGAGATGAGCAAAACGCTAAATTTTACAAGATAAAAAAGTAAGAAGCAATAACAAACAACAAATCAAGCGAAAAATGGAGCAACGAAGCCTCAAAATGGTATAGCAAAGCTGACCTTGACAAAAAATGTCAAAATCGAAATGAAATATGAGAAAAAAAATAATCATGCAATGCGTTTAACAGATTTGAGAGAGCGATAAGAGCAGTCAGATTTAGTGACAATAGCAGCGTGAGCAACAGCAAGCAAGGCAATGTGAGGAACAGAATTCAGATTTTGTGCAGCCACGGCACTTTTTTCCATTGTTCCAATTCTTGTGATTACAAGGGCAAACTCCAGATTTTGAACGCTTGAAAGGACAGCAGTATTTCTGACGAGTTCTTCCGTTATCGGAGAATTTGCCGTCATTATGCATAGCAAGACCTGCTTCGCAGATAGGATGTCCACTTGAAGGCTTCTTAGGATTTTTAGTATTTCGCTTGTTGAGAGGTATGAAGCATTCGCCACGATAAACATCTTTGACAGTATTGTATATAGCTTTAACATCATAGGCTTTATCGCCCAAAAATGTACATTCTTCAATAGAAAGAAAATCATTGGTTTGTCTTAGAATATCAAGAGTAACAGTGCTGTCGGCAACGTCGGCGGTAGTAGTCATTTCAAAGATTGGTAAGCCTATAATGCAGTCAACCAGCACATGGTTCTTGTAACCCCAATAGTATTCAAATTTACGCTCATTATGCTTATTTGAAGCAGTATGAACACCTAAACCACAATCTTTGTCAGACTTAGGATGATTGTCTTTTGCAAACTTGTTTTTTGTAAAGGATTTAGGACTGTTTTGATGAGTGTTTGCATTTATGGTAGTAGCGTCAAGCGCTATGAACGATGTGTCGATAATACCCATTCAGTAAGTTTTACAATCTGTGATTGCATAAGTGTTTTGAGCAGAGAATTATCAAGCTTATTGATGGAACGGTCTAAAGTCCAGTAGGACGGAAGCGGTTTCATAGTGTTAAAACTGCAGTAATGAGCGCTTATGAGATTTTTATTAAAATAATCAAGTAAATCAGTGATACAGGAAAAGCATTCGCATTTCATAACAATAAAAGCACGAAGCAAAGCTCTTTTTGAGAACCCAATTCTGCCTGTTTTGGCAGTTGATTCAGGAAAATCCGATAAATCGAGATTAAGAAAAAGCTTATCATCAAATTTGGCTTTAGGTGCAGATGTAAATAATGTGATGTCCTGTAAAATTTCCTGGCGATAGATAACAGCCACCCCCTTTCGTGTGGTTTTCTTACAATATTATTATACCAAAGATGGTTGGCTGTTTCTATATTTTTTAGTGACAAATTTAATTCTTTTGCCTTGAAAATCCGCTTAAATTCTGCGTTTGTGGTGTTTTGCTCAGGGCTATTTCTCAATTAAAGCGAGGTGAACTAAATGAACCCGACAAGAAAATTTACTACGGATTTGTTTCGCGACGAATATACAGAATATATCTATGATACAGTATGCTTTGGAGAGCCTGTAGACGTAAAGGAACCAAAAGACGTTATCGAAGGCATTAAGCGTGCCATAGAAATTGAGGCCCGTCCCGTATTTTTGGAAGGTATATCTGCAAGGCTAAATCAGCTTGGAAATCCTTGTTCTGTTGATAGTACGGAGCTTATGCTTACGGAAATAAAACAGCGATATAAAAAGCTTTTAGGCTTTTCATGCCCTCGTACTGTGCAGGAATGGATAAAAGGTACTATACCGAGTATCACTAACCGAAAAAATAACTATGATCTCTGCTATGCTCTTGAAATGGACTTTCAGCAGACGGCTGTTTTCTTTCAGAAACATTATCTGACTCTTCCGTTTAATGTGAAAAATAGCACAGATGCAGTATTTATGTATGCTCTGTATCATAAGAAACCTTATTCTGTAGTAGCTGATTTGCTTGAAAAGTCGAATGGGTTTGTATCTCAGGAGAAAGCACATACATCTACTTCACAGATATTGGCTATGATACTCGATATAGACAATGACGAGAAATTCCTGCATTATCTTTCAGAGCATTGTTATGATAATAAGCAGCAATTTCAGCTTGCAAGAAGCATTATCAGCAATGAAATAGAAATCATACATAATATTCTGCTTAAATACGAATCAGAAAGAATACTTTCTCCTGAAAGATTGAATAGCTTGACTATAGAGGCACTGCTTGGTTACAAATATCAGCAAGGCGGTAAAAAAACAAAAGACAGTAAACTTCCTAAGCGTTTTACTGAATCGCTTCCAAATGATGTTACACTTGGTAAGATAGTAAATGGCGATGTAGCTTCCTATGAGCTTCTGCGTAAAACCTTGATGCTGCTGAAATTCTATAATTTTTATTACGAAGCTGAAAACTCCGATTCAAACACTATCTGTGGAAATCTTATGGACTTCTATGAAGAATTAAACGGTATACTTATTTCATGTGGATTTGCTCAGCTTTATGTTCGTCACCCGTTTGATTGTCTGCTTCTGTATTGTGCAAACTCCTATGATCCTATTGATACACTTTATTGTGTTATCCAGAATGGTCGGAATTGATTTTTATAATCGCACAAAACAATCATATATAATATAGGAGAAAGGAGGGCGGTACTATGCTGAATAATGGTTACACCTTTAGTGCTGACGGCAGAGAATACACAATACTTGAAAAGCTGGGCAGCGGTGCAAATACGGTAGCTTACCTTGCCGAGTGCAGTCACGGCGAACTTGTGACTAAGTGTATTCTTAAAGAATATGTTCCGCATAACAATGATGATTTTGAAGTGGGAAAAGCTCGTTTTCTTGCATCGGGAAAGACTCAGAATAAGATCAGGCAGTTTTCAGCTCTGAATAATCAGACACCGACAGTATGTCATATTTTTGAAGCAAACGGCACGGCTTTTATTGACGTTGCCTGTTATAACGGTACAACGCTTGATAAGCTCGATACCCTCACTTTACCTCAATATATGGAGCTTTGCAAAACGATAGCGAAAACCGCGGGATATTATCACAAGTCGGGATATCTCTGTCTTGACCTGAAACCTGAAAACATCTTCATACTGCAAAATGCTCCCGATGATACAATAACTCAGCTTGTGGAGTTCATTGATTTTGACAGCATACGCAACATTAACAACAATAATAATGCTGTTTTTTCGTATACAAGAGAATGGGCGGCCCCTGAACAGCTTAATCCTTATGCGTTTAGTAAAATCAGTTTTACCGCTGATATTTACACTATCGGAGAGATAGTCTTTTATCTTCTTTTTGGCAGACATTCTACGAAAGCGGAACATAGAGGTTTTTCAAGGTATCCTTTTGAGGAATGTAAACGGGATTATCGCAAATTCACGGAGCGCCCTGATATTCAGGCTCTTTTCACCAGACTTTTCAGAAATACCATACGCTCCTCGGCTTCAAACCGCTTTAAGACAATTGATGAGGTTACTAAGCTCCTCTGTGAGCTTGTAGATGCGCTGAATCAGAAAGAATATTTTATCCCAATATTGCCATCCGTATCGCCTGAATTTGTCGGCAGAAATGCGGAGATCAGACAAATTGCGGAGAATCTGCAAAAAAATAATGTTCTGTATATAACAGGAATAGGCGGTATTGGAAAGACTACGCTTGTCAAGAACTATATTGCAAGATTTCAGACAGAGTATGATGTTATCGCTTATCTTGAATATGACGGGGATTTTCAGCACACGTTCTGCGATGATATGCAGCTGCAGATAAGCACGATATCACGACAAGATGACGAGGCACTTGAAAGCTATTTTACCCGTAAGATAGAGGCTTTCAAGCGTATCTGCGGTGACAAGCGTGTGCTTTTTGTGCTTGATAACTATTCAGGCAAGCTCACAAAAGACCTTAGCCGTATTATTGACTGCGGATATGATACTATTATCGCAACAAGGAATAAACCGCCGAAAAATAGTTTCCCATTTATGGAAATAACTGCAATAGCCGATACTACGGAACTTTTCAAGCTTGTAGTCTTGAACCTTGAACGTCCGCTTACAAAAGAAGAAAGATTTTGTTTTGATGAGATTATTGCGCTTATTCAAGGACATACCCTTGTTTTGGAGCTTATAGCCCGTCAAATCGCAGCAGGCAGGCTTGATGTGCATACTGCACTCAACCTGATTCGTGAAAATGGTTTTTCACGATTTTCTGACGAAAAGGTCGGCAACATCAAAGATGGAGAGGAAGTCTATGATACATTATCAGTTATCATCTCGGTGCTGTTCGATGCAAGTGCTGTTAGTGATGATGCAAAACTTACGCTGAAAATACTTGCTCTGCTGAATGTAAGAGGTCTTGAAATAAGCCTTTTGAGCGAGTATTTCCCTGATATTCGGGAAGAAACGATAACCTCTTTATCAACTGACGGCTGGCTTTATAAAGATAAAAGAGTATATTTGCACCCTGTCATAGCAGAAACGGTGCGAAATTGGGCTTGGTCTGTTAATGATGTGATTGTTATGGACTATCATAAGAAGATGATTGATGTATATGTTAGTATGGCGAATGCTTTGCATATCAAGGAAATATTGCGTGAAGCCGATAGTTTCAGAAGTATGCATAATCATCATATTATCAGAGCAATGTATTTTGATATGCTTGGTTGTTATTATGATACCTTACTCGATGGCGCATACTATCCTGAAAATGACAAAGAAGCTGAACTGCTCGAAAAGCTTTTAGAGAATATGAGCTATGCAATTTCGGAAATGCAGCTTTCAAGTGACCGCCGTAGAGAAAAATATCTTACGCAGTATTGTCTATCAATGGCGAGCGTACTGTTGCGAAGTGAAACCGATGCCGAAAATTACGCCGAGGTTACTGAACTTCTTGACATAGCGAAAGAGTTTATCATTGAAAATAGTGCGGAGCATTGCTATTATTGCATGACGTGGGCATGGTATTTTACGCTTGCTGAACCCGATATTGAAAAAACACGGGCATTGACGGAGCAGGCGGAATGTATCGCCAGACAGGTTTTCCCGACAGACTTGGAGACAATCGACATTATTCATATCCCGACAGCAAACTGTTTTTATTATCATAATTATTTTCGTTTGTCAGCCGATAAGATAGAGGAAGCTGTGGAGATATGCAGGAATCATCCCGATATGATATCGTATATCGACAAGCAGGCAGAGTTGCTTAACATTCTGCTCGACATCTATCTCGCTATGGATGATAAGGCAAAATGCCGTGAGCTTATAGCTGAAATAGACCAATTAAATAAAACATACAAGGAACAGGGTGTGTGTCGAAAGGTATCGCCTGATATACGAAATCAGTTATAACAGAAAAAGTAGGTTCATTTGAGCCTGCTTTTTCATTTGGAATCCGTTTTTATATTCTCCTCCAAATGTATGATATACTATAATCAGCAAAGAACCAAATTTAATATATGCAGGAGGTCACAATATGAATAAACTTAACAAAATCAAAATGAGCTTATTGGCGTTAATGCTCTGTCTGTCATTACCACTCGCAAGCTGCGGAAACAGTGGGGATTCACATAAAAATGGTGTAATACAAAGTGAGCAAAACGAGAATTCATCTTCAAAAGGGGAAAAAATTATAATCGACTATGGTGATGCAGAATCATTTGAAGCAGCATTGAACGAGGGCAAGAATCTGGAAGGGAAGGTTGTACGTTTTGTTGCAGGAGAGTTTCATCCGCAATCCAAGCTCGGTTATAACATATGGGCTGGTGAACATCTGAACTTCGTATCTTCTCGAAATCCTGACATCCAGGAGGGCGATACCGTAACCGTAAGAATCACCACTATTGAAAATCTTTTGGGATCTTGGATTATCGACTATGAAAAGGTTGACAATGGAATTGTAAATAAAGATACCATAACTTACTCCAAACCTAAGGAAACAACGGCAGCCGCAACGGAAAAGCCGAAAACTACTACAAAAGTAAAGGAAACTGAAAAAGATGAATCGAAGACTGAGACCAGCGTTTCCGATGAGCCTGCTGAGGAAAATACCTACGAACATAATAAGTATTATGATATAGTCGAAACAGCAAGTTTTCAGAACTCCATTGGCCATGACATAATAATTCAAAAGATACTTGCAAAGGAAAATGCAACTATATCAGGCACACTTTTAGCGTATGCAGAAGATGGAAGTGTTATTGGCAAGAGTTCCGATGACATTGTTCTGACTAAAGGACAATATAATTTCTTCCGTTATTCTTTTGAGAACGATATATCAAACGCAAGTATTCAGACTAATGCTAAAACCAAAAACGATTCCTTTATGGCTGGCGAGCGTAACGCTGTTGAAATGGTGCAGTATAATCAGACTGGTGATAACCTGTATATCACCTTTGAGCAAATTAGCGATGAAATGGGTACTTTGGCTAAATTTAAACTCCTGTTCTACAAGGATGATCAGATCGTTGACACTAAAGACTGCTTTTTCAGCACCTATGCTGAAAATCTCGATGGAAAGGGTTATATTGATGTGGCAGAAATATGGACATACGATATTGATTTCGACAGAATTGAATATGTATTTGACCATAAAACTCTCTTTATTAATTACCAAACAAAGCTTCATATCTATAGTTGGACAATACTATTTGTGCAATAACTAAATAATATCATCGGATTCAACACTATAATTTCGGCATTATTGACATATTATCAAAGCTGTGATATAATATTATATATAAATCAGTCGAATTTTTATTATCTACGAATAAATCTTTACGCAAAAAGGAGATAGGTATGAATAGATTACAGAAAAAGCTATCGTATATTATTAGTACTATGATTACGTTTAATACGCTGTCAAGCTCCCTATTTATCGCAGAAGCAAAAGAACAAAGTCTTGATATAGCAGGTCAAATGTATGAGTTTGGAAAAAAGAGCGAATATGAAATAGATTCATCAAATTCATCTGATATTTCAAAAAATATTTCATTAGGCACGCTTTCAATCAGTGGAGATATCCGAAAGGCTTATGATAAAGAAGGCTTTGCTGCATACGAAATTGCTGACAATGGAACATTCAGTCTTGATTTTAATTACATAGATTCTTTAAAAAACGCTGGTAAAGATGAATGGCACTTGATCGAGGACAATAAAGATGTTGTAAATGGTTCTGATCTTGGTGATGATATTGATTACGGTGCACTCATTTTACAAACATCATTTGATGGTAGTAATTGGGTGGATTGTAAATCTTACGTTAATATAAACGATGATAAGAATTTTGGAGATGAGCAAATCAATAACATTCAGCTTGCAAATGGATGTTATTATCGTATAATAGTTGCTTACGAAATTGAAAAACGCATCAATGATAATAAAGTACTTGATGACTACGAAAATAAAAAAATTGCACAAGTATACAGGTTCTATGCAAGTTATAAGGATATAGATAACACTCCTACAGGAGAGAAATTTTACTTTTACGCAGGTGCAAAGAATGCTGCTTATACAGTTAAGACAAAGAAGAACAACTATGCAGGTTCAGAAACAATAAGCAAAGATGACCCACATTATGGTTGGGATCTCGGTTATTTCTGTTTAAGCGGCTATACTGACAAAGGTGATTCTGATGATGTATATCTGAAAAAAGTAGGTAATAAAGTGAAATTAACATTTCATCTCGATCAGGATATCAAATAACTTAATGGAAATAGCGATTTTAAGATAAAAAGTGATAAGAATGGTTCAGATGAAGAATTCAAAGTTCCAAGCCACAATATGAAACATGGTGAGCTGATTATTCGACATACAGATTCAGAAAACGTAACTAAAGAAGTAAAGTATTCTGATTATCTTGCCGCCCTTGCATCTCCAGGAGCGGATACAGCTTTTTGAGGAAGGAGATTACGAAGTACATCTCAACTATGCAATTACAGATAAAAAGGGAATACATAGCACTACTTACTATCAGACTTCTTTCGGGTTTAAAATCAGAAATGCAAATTGTATGGTATATATCTTTGATTCAGCAACAGGTGCAGAACTCAGCAATGGCGATGTTACAGTGAATGGTTTTCGTATTGATACGGCAAAATCAAGCTATCCTAAACTCCAAGTAAAGAAAGAGAATCTCAACAATACTAAGAGTGGTCTTGTTGAGGATACACGATTTAACGGAGCTGCTTCTGACGGTGAAGCATTTACAGGAGAAGGAATCTACACTATTAAGGCTTTCAATCGCTATGATGATAAACTTGAGCCTGCTGTGAAAACGATTTATATAGGCAGTAATAATATTCTCACAGCATATACAAAAAATCTGAATTCGCCTGAGAAATATACAATTTCACAGCTCAACGATATGGTGAGCAATGGTTACACCTTTACCGAAAATGGTGATATTATTGAGCCTGTATACGAAACCACAGTTGATACATCACCTGTTATAACAACTGTTGTATCACAGACTACGGCAGAAATTACCGAAACATCAGCTGATTCAGAAGCAATAACTTCTTTAGCGGTAGATAGAGAAATACCTGAAAAATCAGATAAAAAATCACCTGTTCCATTTGTAGCAGGCGGTACAGGTTTAGCGGCAATCATTGGATTTGCCACATATATCATAAAGCGCAGGAAAAAGTAATGCTCGGAAATGGAGGTGATAATATGATAAAGAAAATATTAGCTTTATTAACTGCAAGTGCAATGCTGCTTACAGGCTGTTCTTTGCAGGATGCTGTCGATACTTCAATTTCACAAAACTCTGTGACTACAGAATATGTCACATCAGCAATGATAACTGAAACATCAGAAACTACAACCGATTCAAATTCAGTAAAACCAACTGTTTCACCAACTGATTCATTTATCGAAAATCCATTAATTCTCAGAAATACTGAATATATAGAAAGCTTAGGTTTCAATTCACTTAATGATACAGAATTTCACGATTTTATTGAAGATGCTGTGTATTCGGATTTAGTAAATAGCTTTAGCAGTGATGATTATTATGTTGAAAATGTTGAGGTGGCATATATTTCAAAAGAATATCTCGATGAAGTTGCCTATAATTCGTTGGAAAATCTGTATTTTGGATATAAGTTATCTGAGATTGACAAAGTTTTTCAAGGAGAGAAATATATATTCACTCTCAACGAGAACGGTCAGACAGATGTTGTTCCATTTGAAGAATATGATGATACTTATGAAAAAGTAGTGCGAAATGTGGCTATCGGAACGGGGGTAATCCTACTATGTGTTACTGTTTCTGTTGCCACAGGTGGTGCATTTAGTATGATTTTTGCAACATCAGGTGCTATTGGTGCATTAACAGATGGAGCAATTGATGGTGCAGTTACATTTGCGTTTGAATATGCTCAAACAGGAAATCCACAGGAAGCCTTAAAAAAATCCACACTTGCCGCAAGTGAGGGATATATGTTCGGTGCTATTACTGGAGCAGTAATGGGGAAATATTTAGATAACAAACCAACTGGTGTTATCCCTGAAAGTGATGATTTCAAATATATAATAAACGGTGTTTCTGAATCTGACAAAAACAAAATCGATGTCTTTGATTTTCCAGAAGGGATATTTCCGGAACAAACTAATATACCAACTTTTATAGAAACGCCTGTAGATTTCGATATAGTTGATAACTATGGAAAACTCCCATGGCAAAAAGCGGAGGAACTTGCGCATAATATATTTGGCGGAGATGTACAAGTTGCATTTAAAAATGGAGAAAAAGTTGCATTTAACACTAAAGACGCAACAAGACCAGATATAATAAGAAAAATTAATGACAAATTTGAGGCAATTGAAGTAAAACATTGGGATTTAAATAACACCAATGGATTATGCAAAGAACTAAAAAGACAAGTTGAAGATAGAGTTGAAAATCTTCCAGAAAACTATAATCAGCGTGTTGTTCTTGATGTTACAGGAAGAGGATATACAAAAGAATTCGTCCTTGAACGTATTGCTTTAATTCAAGAAAAATTAAACGAGGTTTACTATAATCTTCCGATCAATGTTGTGGGAATATAACATTTTATAAATAAGTGATGATTATGGATTAAGATAAATACCCATACCGCCCCAAAACATTTAAGGGTACGGTAAGGGTATAAGTCTTTTATAATTTCATAAAGGCAAAAAAGATAACCTCGATTTTTTGGCTATAAATCGAGGTTTGTTTGGTTGCGGCGGCAGGATTTGAACCTACGACCTTCGGGTTATGAGAGATTTACTTAATAATTTTACGTATATATAATCAGATCTAATTGAATGAGTTTACGGCTATACTACGCCATTTTTCATTTTTGAGCAGTCACCAGCTTACGTGCTGTGAGGATGTTATTAGGGGTCAGAATTGGGGTCAAAAAAATCTCTAACGAACTGATATATATATCAGCAAGATGCTGCCAATAAAGCTCCGTCTTTCCCTCTTATAAGCACATATGGTGATTCACCTGTGTGTTCGAGACTGCCACCACCCTCAAGTTTTCCTGAGCGAAGAACAGCGGTAACAGCCCACACATCATACTCATTATAATAAACGCACCTATAAGGAGGATCATTTCTTTCAAGTCTGAGCATTTGACCATTTTTTTCGTAATAGTCTGATTCAAGCTCATCGATGAACTCCTGACCAATAGACTCGATAAAAACAGTTTTGGCTCTGGATTTGGCAACATCTTCGGAATTCACTTCTACAGGATCCTGTTTAGTAAACTCCTTTGCCCTTTCGATCATATATTCAGCGTCTCTTTCAGCATCTTCCTCAGAGTACTCAAGAACATCGTAATACTTTATGCAGACATCTTTAACGATGTTCATGATATCCACATCTTCTGCAGCGGATGTGATTTCTGTCGCAGTCGTAGTAATATTGGCAGCGGTAGTTGTTTCAACTGCTGATGTGGTAATGGCAGAAGTGGATATTTGCTCTATCTGTGTCTCGATGTTGGTGACTATTTCTGTAGCGGTTTCATTAACGATAACAGAATCCTTTTTAACCATGTCTCCGCATGATACTGCTGTTGCACACATAAATAAAGCTAATATTGTAGTAATTAATCTTTGTTTCATCTTACACCTCAATAAAGCGGACGAATTGGCTCATTGGGGTTATTATCAAAATAAGCCATGTATTTATAACTTATATAATCAAGCCCGTCAGAGTCAGTTATTGATAAAACTTTCCAAAATATCATTGGGTTCAAGGCCAACATAGAATTTTCTTATGAAGTCTATTGGGATCTTTTTATTATCTCTGAACTTGGCAAATTGCAATACAATTGAACTATTCAGTCAGGCAAAAACAATTAAATGTATTCTTTTTTAACAGAAAATCCCTACAACCATTCTACATACATTAAATATTCTGTCGATATTTATTCACCTGATAATGCATTGCTTATTATTTCCCAATATCCATTTTTAGTAGAACCACAATGTGTAATGAGATTCCATTTTTTCATTTTCTTAATATGATAATTAGCTGAGTCAATAGTTATATCAAGGGCATTCGACATTTGAGATACTGTAATTTTAGGATTTTCTTTTATCAAATCGATAATTCTTTTTTGAATGTCGCTGCAATTTTCTTTGGTGATTTCTTTAGTCTTTTCTTTGGTCTTTTCTTTGGTGTCACTCTGAATATCCTCAAGGTCTTCATTCAAACCATAATTCATATTCTGCATAACGAGGAAAAAACAATCATGTTCAGAAGTGAAAACGGGCTTTTTATCATCAGAGTAATTCGGAAGTGTTTTGTAGGCAGAAAGAATTTTCTTAAATCCACTGCCTCGTCTGTCCATATATTTCAAACGGTTAAAAACATCTGCAATAACGGGATTCCTACGTCTTGACGGAACATTCGTTAAATCTCTGTCCTGAACCTTTGTACCGTCAAACATTCCACCAGGAGAATATATTTCGAGTCGATCATCAAATATATCGATGTGAACTTCCGAGCCAATTTCATTGTAATTTCGATGAATAATTGCATTTACAATCCCCTCAAGTACAGCTCTTTCTGGATAATCAGGCATTTCGCGTCTGCCATCACCTGTTTTCTGCCATCTCATATGGGAATGACGTTTTACAAATGCAAGCCCCTCCTGCAAAAGTATAATTATACTACCTGATATTTCAGCATCATCTATTGCATCAATTATTCCGTCAGCCTTATCAAGTCCATTCCAACGTGTACAAAAAAGTCGCGAATGCTTTATGGGCGATTCATCTGCAAGCAACGCCCCGGCATTAGTAAGATTTCCTTTTTCGTCAATAAGTCCAAAAGATTCATAATCTGATTCTTCAAATGAATGTCCGGTCTGCTGATAGAAAACAGATTTTAATTTGGTAAATGCCATATTATCGAAGCTGTATTTTGACAATAAACTGTCATAGGTTGAATTACTTCCTTTAAGCACCAATTCACTCAATTGTTGAGAAGTAGCCTGAACACTTTGATTACCAATGCGTATAAATGCAGTTAGCATGCCGTCTCCTGAATAATAATATGGAGTCTGTTCTCCTGAAAACACTTCAACAATTATCAGTGTTTTATCATTCTCATTTTGAAAACTAAGAGTAAATTCTGGAATCGGATTAAGATGTATCTTTATCTGTTCACTTATTATTTCAGCAGCTTTTTCAGCGTTTTCAAGACCAACAACTGTATCATCATCGGCTATTCCAAATATAAGTTTTCCACCGCGGCCGTTTGCAAAGGCACTAATGCTCTTACACCAGCTTTTAGGTTTCTTTGCTTCAACTGCCTGCTTTTTATCATATTCAGTTGTTTCTCCAATTAAAGAAGATATGTTCATTATATCCCTCCTGATTTTTAATTTTTCCAATATCGTATGCAAGTCTGTGGGTCATCACTACTATAATAGGGGTAATTGAAACTCTTGTAAAGAATTTTCTTTACGAAACGTCATTTCGAGCAGTTCGGATGCAACATCTTTGCTTACTACACGCATAATATTGTCATCTACATCATCTTTTGAGAGCAGATTCATACTTCCATACCATACAATCTCATTGTCAATAACTGCATAACGTTCACAATTATCTGTCATCAGTTCAATGTGAAAACCCGAACTTCGAAGTAAGTTCATTAATTCTATTCGATGTTCATCTTTTCCGTATTTGTATACATCTGGATGCCATGTTACAATGGTAACTTTCACTCCTGCTTCCTGTCTTTCTTTAAGTAACTCTATCATTCTATAAACCTTATATTTTCCAAGTGTTGGACTAGAAATAATAATATCCTTTACAGCACATTTTAAATCTTTTTCATATGACGATAAATAAGTAGAAGAATCGAAAATAGAATTTGTTCCCTGTTTTTCAGATATTTGCTCGGTATAAAGCTGATAACCGATTTTTTTGTATGCATTTAATCTTTTCGTATACATTTTATCAAAAACAGGAATATGCAAATCCACATAATCATAAATCATAACATTATTTTTGCCTTCATAATCTCTGTTTAATCGTCCGGCATACTGTTCAACAATACCTTTCCATGCGACAGGGGTAGCCATAATTAATGTATCAAGTCTTGGAAAATCAAATCCCTCACCAATTAACTGTCCTGTTGCAATTAAAATCATACTCTCATCTGAAGAAACTTGTTCCATTTCTGTTCTCAGTTTCTTTTGCTCTTTTTTAGATTTTGTACCTGTAAGTAAAAACACTCTATCAGCATAAGATTTTACGTTATCATATATTCTTGCTGCATGTTCTGTATATTTGGTTAATACAACAGGGGTTCTTCCTATTTCAACGCAAGGCTTTATATCATCAATAATTTGATTATTCCTGATTTCACTATCTCTGATAAGTTCATAAGCATCGTTTACATGTAGCCTATCTCTTCCATGAGGACTTACCGTCCTAGTAAACCTTGGAACAATATAGTGTAAGATTCCTTGCTCCATAGCTTTTTCTTTTGCTGTATATTTATATCTGACAGGTCCAAGAAGCATAAAATTAATCTTTCCCAGACCATCTCCTCTAAAAGGTGTGGCTGTAACTCCATAAACGTACTTGGAGTTTATTTCACGAAGAACAGAACTAATCGTAGATGAAGCACTATGGTGACATTCATCAACTATCACCAGACCATATTCTTTTAACCTTGAATGAAAAACACCTTTTTTGCATAAAGAACCTGCCATAGCAATATCAATAATACCTGTAGACGTATCTTTCGTACCGTGTATTATACCAATAATACTTTTTCGTTTTCTTACTTTACCAGATTTCGTCTTGTATTCTGGTGGTTCTTCATTTATTTTTAGAAATGTATTTAATGATTTCTCCCATTGTTCTACCAAGGCAGATGATTCCAGAACAATAAGAGTTGATGTCTTTTTTTCAGCAATAATACCACTGCAAGTTACTGTTTTACCAAATGCAGTTGCAGCACTTAATATTCCGCAATCATATTGCAGTAATTTACAAATAGCTTCTTTCTGTTTGTCACGTAATTCGCCTGAAAATTCAACATTAATATTTTGTCCCGGATTTCTTATATCTTCAATTTCAATATTAATTTCAGCATTTTCACAACGCTCCTGAACAGTTTCAAGTAGCCCTCTTGGAATACAGATATACCCCTTTTCATCAGAACCAAGATATATAAATCGGGATTGAGCATAGTTTGATAGCCCGATGGCTTTATTTTTAAAGAACTGTGGATTAGAAAATGCGGCTAATCTTCTTATTTGATTTTGAATTCTCGGTTTAAGGTTCTCTGTACTCACATATATCTGATTTGATAATACAATTTTCAGTTTTCCTGACACATCTTCTTTATGAAATGTATTTGTTCGAGCCCAAGGTTTTGTATCATCAACTGAAATTGTGTTACTGTTAGCAAATTCCGAATTATCATTCCAAACTGTAATAAGCGATTCGATCTGTTGTTTTGACAATCTTTTTGTAGATAATAATGTTTTCCATTGGTCAGGAATAGCATTTCGGTTTTCGTCAATAAAAGCGCTGTTACCGTTTCTCAGTGATTGACCTTGAAGTGGAAGGGCTATAAGATTTCCAACTTCTCCGTCCTCTATATAATCCTGAGCTGGAAGCATTCTATCATAATAATGAAATGTTTTCAAATTAACCGATTCGGCACCTTTATTCAATAAAGCAAAGCCGAATCTTCTTGCAAGGGATGCCTCAACTGGTGAATTGAAGAAAATCCAGATATGGGCACCTCGTCCAGATCTCGATCTCTCTACCAATGTTGGTATTTGATTTTGTTGACAAATTTCCCTTAATGCATTTACTTCTTCTATCCAAGCATCATCTTTATTAGCAAAATCGTATTCTTCCGCCCCTTTTTCATGATTATCAAAGTCAAATACCAGAAATCTACAAGTTACATCTGGAAAAAGAGGATAAATTCCAATTACGTCACCTGCGTCATCTCTTTTGCCTATAAGATGATTTTCGATATGAAAAGGTTCTAACTTTGTCCACGAACGATTTGAACAATCTTTGCATTTGATTTTAATTCCAGAAGCTTTTGGACATACGCCCGTTTTCCAAAAGTTATCACATTGTGGAAAATATCCTGCTTTTCCTGTTGTTTTACTTTGATATCTCTTACTAAAGACATCCATTCTTCCCCAGAAGTAAGAAAAGAATATCCTCGCATGATTAGGCGTAATCTGTACAGGGATAATTCTGTTGCCTTGGTTTGCATCGAAGGTATTCGTTGACATTACTTTTTGTTCAAAAATATTCCTATTATATGGTATACCTGCATGCTCCAACAAAGATTTAAGATATTCATTTTCTTTTTCAAGTTCAACAATTTTATCTTGGAGTTCATTTATTTCCAACAATTTATACACACCTCAAAAATGATTATATTAATAGGACATGCGATGCAGTAGCGAATAATATCGTTAATTGATATGATTATAAAAATCAAATTAAGAACTAATTATTATTATACCATAATTTATATAAAAATGCAATAAAATTAAGACCACAGAATCAAAAGAATTCTGTGGTCAATAAATCACTTTATCTGTTTTTAAATAGTAGGAGCTTTAATTTTTCGATAAATTCTGCAATATCTTCCATTGCCTGTACAAACATCATTTTATGCGGCGATAATACTCTGCAAGATTATTACTGTAAGTCTTACAATATAAATGTTTTTTCGGTATATTCACTTAATTATACGCCTTTATTCTACCATCAGAGATTTCAATAATGCTGTCACATTGATTAGCAATATCAAGGTCATGAGTAACAATAATAACTGTATGTCCTTTTTCATTTAGCTTATGGAATAAATCCATAATTTCAGCAGATGTTTGTGTATCCAATGCACCTGTGGGCTCATCGGCAAGTATAAGACTTGGATTATTTACAATAGCCCTTGCAATTGCAACACGCTGTTTCTGTCCGCCTGAAAGCTTGTTGACAGATTTGTCTGATAAATTGTCTAAACTAACAGCTTTCAGAGCTGTTATCGCTTTTTCACGCAGTTTTTTCTTATTGAATTTCCCTTTAGAAAAATAAAGAGGCAGCATAACATTTTCAACTACTGAATACGACTCGATTAGAGCAAAATCCTGTAAGACTATACCCACATTTTTATTTCTGAAAAAGGAACTTTGTCTGCTATTCATTCTGCTGATTTCTTTATCCATAAATTTATAAGAACCTTTTTCAAACGTATCAATGCATCCGATAATATGAAGTAATGTGGATTTTCCTGAACCTGATTTACCGATTACTGCCGTCATTGATCCTTTTTCAATTTCGATTGAGACATTATGCAGAGCCTCAAAGGCATCATTTTTCTTGTAATTATAGGTTTTATATAATCCTTTTATTTTAATCATTAATAGTTCCCCCTTATAATATCTACAGGAGTTTTTCGTCTCACTACTGCTGAAAGAATTATCAAATTCATCAGAATTATGATCAATATAATAAATGCTGTTATTACAATATTGTTCATACCAAATGAAAGTCCTAAATACGCCGACAAATTCATTATTTTAAAAATTCCGAAAACAATTGAGGTAATTGAAACTGAACTTATCATTATTAAGGCATTATAGGCAAAAAGAATCTTTATACAGTCATTCCAGTTCATTCCGCACAAAAACATTGTTCCGTAATTTTTCATTTGCTGCAAGGTATTTATAGCTGTACTGCTCATAAAGCCAATCATTATAACAACAAATGTGCAGACAGCAATCGGGATAAATTTTTTTAGAATATCATTAATTGAGTTTTCTGTGCGTTCCTTAATTTTGCTTAAACGTATTCCGCATCGATAATTGTTTTTCAGCAATTCTTCATTATATGTGGTATTTTCAGCTGTAGGGTTCACATCATAAGCAATAAATGATTTGTTAGTACTATCAGTTTCAATTCCTGTTTCCGAAAATTCGCTGAAACTCATAAACAATTCAAGACATTCTTCTTCGGGAGAATAGTATTTCAGGCTGTATTTTCTATAAAAATTCTCAATCCCCTGTGATGTACTCCATTGAAGAAAACAGGGAATATAACAAGGATCTGTAAGTACTCCGCTGATTTTTACACTATTGGCAAGAGGTAATTTTATTTCATCTCCCGATGATATACCAAAATTATTTGGTGCAGCGATACACACAATATTTTTCGGAGAATCAATTTGCCATTTTCCTGAATTTACAGGCAGTTTCATATTATTCAGTATTTCATCAGGGCATATTGTAATATTAACAGGTACATTTCTGCCATTTAATGTAATTAACGATGAATAACTGTACATTTTTATAAAATTGAGTTTGCCTTTCATTTGAGATGTGAGAGATTCTCCAGTATTTTCATTATAATCGGACACTATATACCACCCTGTATTGCTGAGAATATCACTATATGGTTTATAAAGCATATTCCTGTTATTGTAACTGCCGATTATCAGATTAACGCCTACAAAAACAACAATCATTTCAAGAATCATAAGCAGATTGATTTTAATATTGTCACAAAGTGAAATCAAAGCAAATCTGAAATATTTCATATTTATCCCCCATTCCGCATTTCATTGGCGGATTTTTTCATCAGAGAAGAAAACATAACACTCAGCAAAATAATAATTGTAACTATGTAAGCTACTCCAAGAAGAAGATACAATTTGTAATTATAAAGATTTTCAGCAGCAGGATATACAGCTGTCAGATATGGGCTGATAAATTCCATTGCAAAAACGGCGCTTATCAGACATAACAGTGATATTATAACAGATTCAGCTGTCATAAGTCTTACTGTCCTTTTATAAGAACAACCGCAGATAATATATGAGGATATCATTTTTTTACGTTTTATAAACAGGTAACAATAGCAGTAACTGAGGTTAATTGCAACTATAAGTATAATAAAAAAAGATGATATTATCATTGTTCTGTTAAACTGTACAGTCATTAAGTCTGGAATTTCAGGTGTTTGTATATTGGCTTCAGGGAAAAGTGTACTCATTAGTTCGTTGATTTCGTTTACAAGTTCTTTTGTCGGAACAGATGTAAGTTCAATACGGAAGCTTGTAGCTATAAAATTCTGAGGTGTATTTTTCAACGGAATCGTTATATCACCGACAAAATTTCCTTTTTCAACAATTGTATATTCAGTACCGCCAAGCGTAATAATATCATCTTTATTTTTATTGCTGAAATAACCTTCGTCACCAATAGCGGCGATTGCTTCGCCGTTCAGAAGCTGCTTTTCCGTAAAAACAAAGTCAGCATTTGCTTTTTTTACTGCTGTATACCTTATGGGTACATCTTCTGAAACTACACCGCCAATTCGACAATAACCTATCTGTTCCTGAGGAATTAATGAAAGAATCATTTCAGTCTTTTTCTGAAAATCAACTATTTTATCACATTTGCTGTAATCAGTTTTTCCCGCATTGTCAAAAGTAATACCAACAGAATATGCTTCAAAATACATAGTACGTATATCAATTTCTTTCTGTTCATTCCGTGTGTTAGCTATAGCCGCTATTGCAAAAAATATTGCAAGACACGCAGCAATTTGTGATATTATGAGGATAAATAAAAATAATCGTTGCTCTTTTATAAGCTTTTTTATATTCAAAATAATCAGACTGGATTTCATAATTATTCACCCCGAATCAGCTGTACTTTTCAATCAACACACTTTTTACACTTTCCAGAATTTCAAGTGATTCCTTATCAGCAGTAAAAAATTCGTTGTTTTTCACATTAATATATTCGATTGAACTGCTGTTGTTTTTTCCATTTACAACGGAATTATCGTGATGAGTATAAGAAAATATGGGATCAACAAGACAAGATGTTGTTTTATATACAGGTTTATCCTCAATTTTCTTATCAAGAAACACAAGATATTCTTCATTCTCGTTCATAAGATTAACAAATCCCATATTAACGCAGTCAGTATCATTTAAATCCCAGAAAATAGTTGAAGAATTTCTAAGGATTTCAATTTCCTCCCCGATTTGCAGATCATCACCCTTATATATCTCCAGAATTTTCACAGGTTCAGTATAGCATAAAAAGGAAAATTTCACTTTGTCGGTAGGTGTAACTTTAAGAATATAACTGCTGCCATTTTCAAGGCTGTTTTCCGCATATTCTTTTATATTTAAAGCAGTATTCTCGCTTAATAATCCGATTTCAAAATTGTCAAAAGGCTTATCCTCTTGACTTATATCTGTGAAAGACTGACGGCATATAATACCTGCTCCAATAGGAAGTGCAGCCATAAGGGATATAACAGATACAAATAGCTTATTCATAGTCTTTACCTCCCACGATTTTTCCGCCGTCCATATAATACACTCTGTCCGCAAGAATTTCAATATCCTCTTTGTTATGACTTGCAATAAGTACCAATGCTCCACGTTCTTTTTCTCGGAGGATAATATCACGAATCAGCTTTACTCCGCTTTCATCAAGGGCATTTGTTGGCTCGTCAAGCATTATTATGTCGGGACTTTCCATAATCGCCTGTGCAATAATCAACCTTTGTTTCATACCAAGAGAATATTTTCTCACAGGACGTTTATCATTTGGATCTAATCCTACATCTGATATAGCCTTTGTAATTTCCGTATCGGAGACTTTTTTATTTATACCTGCCAGTAATTTCAGATTTTTAAATCCCGAAAATTCATTGTAAAGCCCTGCATTTTCAATTATAAGACCTATGCTCGGTGGAACATTTATATCCTTGTGCAGCACTTTTCCATCAATCGTAATCCTGCCGCTGTCGATGTGCATTAGTCCCGATAATGCTCTAAAAAGCATAGTTTTTCCACATCCGTTTCTGCCAACAAATCCGTATATGTTGCCACTTTCAAGCTCAAGACTTATATTATCGAGAATTGTTCTCTTTTTTATGGTTTTGACTATATTTTCTGCGATGAGTTTCATACATTCACCCTTCCGTTTCCTTATTTGTGAGAATAAAATCTGTTTTCTCAATGATTATCATTCCAGCAAAAGATATAATTACAGCCGCTATAAACAGTAATATTACTGATAAATTCAGATTGAAATTAATGCCATATATATTTATCAGATTATCAATTTCTTCATTGTTACTACTATGCCAGGATAGTATCAGATGTGAAAAAGGAATGAGTTTCATAAGCCTTACACTGTCAGTAGTTCCTTCATAAATATTATAAAGCTTCTCCTGAAAAAACACATAGCAGGATATGAAAAACATCTGTATTCCGAGAGATATGGCAAATCCGCCATTGCTTCTGAAATAAAGGGCTGTAAGATTTAATAACAATGAGAAAAAATAATTCCACAGTGAGAAAATCACGATATAATACAAATACAGACATATAGTTTCCCCGAAATTATGATGTATATCAGCCGTAAATTCCATTACAGTAATAAAACTCAGGGATAAAAATATAAAATACACAGCGCCGTCAAGATAAAGATTTACAATCTCTTTTAAATACCACTTTTTTCTGTTGATACAGCGTGAGAAATAATAAACCGAACCTGTGCAAAAATGCCTGTACAACTCAATACCCGAAATCACCTGAAATATAACCGACGGGAAAAAGCAGAGCATAATTTTTCCGATATATGATGCGTTTCCCCCACAAAGTCCGAATTCGCTGAAACCCAGTTTCAATACAATATCACTCAGTAGCATTTCGTTTGCAGTCCCTGTAATAATTATGCCATAAAACAAACCGAACACAACTGCGAATATGATATATTTCCAACGCTGCATTATATCGCCTCTTTTCCTTTATATCGGGCAATGGCTATTGAAATCAGAAATAAAACCAATGATATCATCGGGTACAGAAGATCAAACTTTTCACTGGCATCACAGGACATAAGATAAAAAACATAGTTCATTAGAAAGTTTATTTTGCTTCCAACAGCACTTAAAAGAGTCAGTATCAGATAAGCAGGAAGAAGAGCAAGGATTTTGTATTTCATAATATTTGTCATAGATAATCCGACTGTAAATGCTGCAAATGCACCAGCAACTGAAGAAAACATAGCTATGTAAATGATGTAATAAAAATACGGATTTGCTTTCCACAGGGATGAAAGCCAGTATTTTTCTACCTGTTCGTGATACGTCGGGTCAAAAGTGGGAAGGTTACTTTGGTCGCCTATAGCTTCAATCGGAAAGGTAATTATATTCAGTATATACTCAAAAATCTGCGGAAGTGCAAAGGCAATAAATGTCATTATAAACACCGCTATAATTTTTCCGAAGTAATAATTCCCGTTTCCGAATTTCGAACGGAGATATACTTCCGTGCCGTTATCTTTATCCTTTAAAAAGGAAAGGGATGCAGGGAATGCAAGTAATATAGGGAAATACTGCATAAAATAAAATCCCCATTCGCCGTATGTATTAAGCATCGACATTTTCATAGGGTGAATTAATCGACTAATATCGTAACCGTAAAAATCACGAAGATTTTTTGCAAAATTGATTACTATAAAAGCATATATCACCGCAATTGATAAAATAAAAATTTTATGCTTTGATATTATTTTCATCTGTGTTTTAATTGACCTGAACAGCATAAAATCACCTCCTGCTTTCAGTATATCACTTCATTTTTCTATAGTCAATAACATTAAGAAAGTGTTAAGATAAAGAAGTTGAACTTTAAGAAAATTTTAAGAAAGTCATTTCTCGCTTATCCGAATTGAGGCTCTGTTATGTATAAGCGAAATACATTCATCTTTGCTTGACAAAATTTGGATTATGGTGTATAATTCGAATTACAGTTTTAATTGGTGGTGAAAAAAATGACACGTATAGCAATTGTTGATGATAACACGGCAATATGCAGCTTTATCGAAGGTATATTGGCAAAATCGGGTGAAAAATACAATGTTGGAGTAGAAATTGAACCATATTCTTCGGGCGAAGATTTCATAGCTGCACTCAACAGCGGACAGGTATTCGATTTGGTTTTCCTTGATATTGAACTTAATCAGCTTAACGGAATTGATGTGGCACGGTGCATCAGACAATCCCTTGACGATGAAAATCAGCAGATTGTTTTTATTTCAGCAAAAGAGCAGTACAGCCTTGATTTACATAAATTTCATCCTCTCGATTTTCTTGTGAAAGAACTGAAAGAAGATGATATTGAAAGAGTGTTCCTAAGATTTCTGAAAATATCAGGATTATTCAACGATACTTTTACTATTAAAAGCGGCAGAGATATTCTGAAAGTTAAAATTCGGGATATAAAATATCTTACAGTTGTAAACAGAATTGTCTACATAGTTTTAAAAGATAATAAGCAGATTGAATATTACAGTACTTTAAACAAAGAATACAAAGAGCATCTTGCTTCATTCAATTTTCTGTTTGTGCATAAACAGTACATTGTAAATCCGCAATATGTGAGCATTTACGAGTACGATAAAATCATTCTCAACGACGGCACAATTATACCAATTGGCTCATCAAGACGCAAGGAAATCCGTTTACAGCAGCTTAAATCAGACGGGAGGCTGAAATAATGTTTTCAGATACAATTTATGTTTTATCCTACATATTTACAATATATTCAATGTACAACTTTATGACAGCTTTTTTTGATGAAGTCAGAACACCTAAACCTGTTCTTGTCTTGTCTTATATCCTGTACCCTGTAATTATATGCACAACATATCTGACGATTGATATCCCTTTAGTCAATCTTGCTGTTGGGATTGTGGCAATATTTATAATAACACTAAATTATAAAAGCAGTATGAAAAAACGAATATTAATCGATGTATTCATCTCTATTCTTTTTGTAGTATTCGACAGCATTATTGCTGTTGCAATGGGATATACAAATGTATCGCCGATAGAACAAGGAAGTTTTTCATATCCTTTGGGATATGTCTCTATTGCTCTTGTAACTTTCATCGCTTCTCTAATCAGTAAAAAATTCAAGAAAAGAAACTCTCAGGAAAACGTAAGTGCTGCCGAATGGATTGCGTCAATTGCAATTCCTATAGGCTCTATGTATATTATTATAATTTTTCTACAATACATAAGCACAATCAGCAAGGCAAAAACTGTGGCAGGAATTGCAGTTATCCTTTTTATCAATGCTCTTGTTTTCGTGCTGTATGACAGATTATCCGAGTCAAATAAGGCAAAACTTGATTCCGCTATATTTGAGCAGGAAAAGAAATTTTACTATGAGCAATGTCTGTATATGCAGCAGAATGAGGAAAACATCAGAAGCTTCAGACACGACATGAAAAATCATTTGTTTACAGTTGCGGAAAACATCCGCACAGGCGAATACAAACAGGCAGAAAGCTATATAAAGTCAATGGTAAATGATAAGCTGCACAACGAGAAAATCTACAGTAATACAGGAAATATCGCTATTGACAGCGTTCTAAATTATAAACTCAATGAAGCAGCGGGAAAAGGCATACTCATAAATTCAGATATTAAAGTACCCTTTGATATTGTTGTGGATTCTGCGGATATAACCTCTATAGTGGGAAATCTTCTTGATAACGCTATATATGCCGTTTCAAGAGTTGCCGAACAAGACAGGGAGATTTTTGTAAATCTCAGTTATGACAAAGGCAGACTATTTATTACCGTGCAGAATAAATACAACGGAATTATAAAAATGTCAAAGGGCAGACCAGTTACAGATAAAGATACTGCTGAACACGGCTACGGACTGAAAAATGTTGAACGGACTCTTGAAAAATACAACGGTCATATTGGATATCAGCATAATGACGGCATATTCAAGACTACAGCAATGCTATATACTATACAAAAGAGCGTATAATGCGCTCTTTTTTTATGTTTACAACAAAAAAATACACGATTACAACAATTTCTTGTTTTTTTCTGCAAAATATGCTATAATAGTTATATTATTCAAAAGGAAGGTTTTGACAATGTCGAATTATGTAGACGAAAATTCAATGGCATCAAATCCCGGGGCTGTTTGTTTGTCAAGGGAAAAATTCAAGGAGCTGCGTGATAAGATACTCAGAGTTAATCCTCTGAAAAAGATTTACTTCAACAAGCAGTTCAGGAGAATTGATCAATACCTGCGTAATGGTGACACGCAGCCTGCTGTTGTGGTATCGTTATCTCCCTTTATTATTTCCGTATACTCCGAAGATATGGACGCTGTTCTGTTTTTAAAATTTCCCGAAGAGCTTGACGCCAAATACGGACTAAGTGTAGGTTCAAGACTTGTTTCATCCAATATATATTTTGAAGGAGCAAAAATAGCAAAAGATATTCACACAGGAGTGGGTTATACACATTCATTTGCGGATTTCACACCGGTTATTCCTCTGTTTCTGAGCAACGATGAGGGATTTATCAGAAACCGTATAAATCTGTTTGACGAAGCAGAGTGGAATAGATTAAGACTTCTTACTGAGGAAAAAGCCTTGAATCATATAACTCCAAGAGATGGATTTTACTACTTTACAAAATTTAATATACTGTTTATGATATTCTGACAGAAATGGTGGTGATATAATGAGTAACAACTACAATAGCGGTTTAGCCAAAAGACACGCAAAGCTTACCGCGGAGGATACCGCGTTAAGCCGATGCAGCAGCGATTTGTCGGATGTGAGATTTGAAATAAAAAACGGCGGAGGTTCAGCAAAAATCATACTTGCAACTGTTGCTTTTTCGCTTATAATGTTCCTGCGTATTTTTGCAAGAAGAAATGTAGGAAATCCTGAGCATACAATTTCTGCAATGGATATGGTGTTTTTTGCACTTCTGGGAATTCTAGTGATTTTAGCAATTGTGACCGCAATTATGGAGAGGAAGAAGCCGAATATTTCAGTTACGGGAAAAACGCTTTTCTATAATGGGAGCAGCTGGACATGCGATGAAATTGCCTGTGTGAAGTGCAGTAAATTTCTTGAAACTGTAACTGTATATTCAGCAGGAAAGAAAATTTTATCTTTTCCCTGGTCAATGGAAAACTCGGAATTGTTCATTGCATGGGCGAAAAAATGCGGCATTGTTTTTGAAGATAACAGAATAAATTATTGAGAGGTATTATTTATGAATGATTTTATGGACGATTTCAATACTCCTGTAACACCTCAGCAGCCAGCTGAACCGTTGCAGAATTCAAACGCAGACACATCATATTATAACGAACCTGTAAACAGCGGATATTCCTATCAGCAGAAAGCGGATAATGTTTATACCGCTGCCGATGTCTACGATTTGGGCAGGCTCCCTGATAACAACAACGAATCCGTAGTGCTGGAGCTGGTTAAGGCTACATTAGGAGCAGTCGTGGGTGCGTTGCCCGGATTGATTTTGTGGATACTTATAGGAAAAGTCGGATTTGTTGCGGCTATATGCGGCTCTATACTTGCAATGGGTACTATAGCAGGCTACACATTTATGACAAAGGATAATTATTTTCCCCAGAAATACGGTGTTATTATATGTATTGCTGTTATTGTGATAGCTGTATTTATGGCGGAGAAAGTTGTGTGGTGCTGGGAATTAAGCGACCAGTTCAAGGTATCCGTTACCGCTTCAAAGGAAGCTGTATATGCTCTGGGTGATGCAGGCGGTCTGACAACAGAGGAAATGGATCAGATTTTCAATGAAAGTATAAGAGAAGAATTCGGATTCACAGAGGGGACCTTCGGCGATTTCTTCTCCAATTTCAACAGAACAATAAGATATCTCGGTTTAAGCACAAGATATTATATTGATTTGCTGATGAGCTACGGATTTGCATTCCTGGGTGGATTTTCACTATTTAAAAAATTTGCAAGATAAAAGGGTATTTATAAAATGTTGGAATTTATTAAAATACACAAGTTCAGTATATTCTGTCTTTTAGCGCTGATTTGGATTTTTTCAGTTATGTCCACGCAATTCAAGTACAAAAAGAAAGGTGTAAGACTTCAAGGGAAAATTGTGAATTACGTAGGAAATCCAGGCAATTGCTTTCCTGTATTTCAATTTGAATACAATGGACAGCATCTTACAGTTGACAGCTATCACTCCACAAAAAAATCCAATGAACTAGGGCAGACAGAAACAATATATTACCTTCCGGGCAATCAGAAAGGTGTTTTCCGTGAACGTGACATTGCGCCGAAACCATGGATGATAGTTATGATTATTGTGTCAATAGTGTATATTATTCTGGATTTCGCTGTAATTCATAAATAATTAGTTAAACAGGAAGTGTAACAATGAATATATTTTTGAAAATTGGTATTATTTCAGCATTTTTATTTGTTGCAGCACCTTTAACCAAGGAAACATTACAGCTTATCACAGATTTGCTTTTAGCAAAGAAATTCGACCACTACGTCAAATACATTTCAATATTTGGATATGCCTTTGAATTTACAGATGGTAAATGGAAATATACAGCATATTCAAAATCCATTTTTATACAACACCTTGTAGTAATAAATCTATCGGATTATGATCCAAAAAACATTGGAGAAAAGGGAAAGATATTAAATTTTATAAAATGCCTTGTACTTTTTGCGGCAAGCGGTCTGACGATTTATATTTTCAGAGATATAATTGAAAAAATAGGGAATTCTCAGCTTAGCATATCTGAATTCTGTGCATTGGCATTTATTATCGGATTTGTTTCGCAATCAATTATATCATTCGGAATATTCATTTATGTTAATTGCTTTGTAATGAAAAACCTCGGTGGATATATTGATACTCTTCTGGATAGAATAAGAGAACATGCGTCATTTGAAGATTTAGAGATGAAACCTATAGAACAGCTGCCATATAAAAATACTAAAAAAACTGAACGAATAATTTATTTGCAGCTATATCTCATGTATCTTTTCAATAATGATATGAACGAAGAAGCCAAAGAACCTATTACCGAAATACATAATTATCTTAAAGAAAAAGAATTTATTTTTGACCTGACACTTTGTTACTTTCACTTGATATATTATTATTCCGAAATTGAATTCAATCAGGAATTTGCCTGTTATTTCGCTGAAAAAATAGGAGAAAACTTGTTTAACGACAATACATCCAATGCTAAAAGAGTTGTTGCCTACTACCTATACAATATAAAAAAAGACAACGAGGGTGCTAAAAGAAAAATAGACGAGGGCTTATCACTTTTGTATAACGGAAAATTGTCATATGCAGAACAACAAATCGAACATAAACTTCTTCACAGACTTAACGACAGAATAAAACAAGAAAACCTGAATACACTTTTAAGAAGGTAAAAATTGTTAATTCCATGCAGATAATTATATCGGCATGGGATTTTTTTATTGATTCACCAACTAACTCTTGAAGAATTATATGAAGCTTGGGGAGCAAAAGGCAAGGAAGAAAGCCGAAAGAATACTGCCGTATTGTGAGGTTTTCTGACGCTGAATTTTACTCTCCAAGCAAAATAGAAAATTCAAGAGTTAATTGGGGGAGCAATAGATTTTTCTAAAATTAAGACCACGGAATTAAAAGAATTCCGTGGTCAATAAATCACTTTATCTGTTCTAAAATAGTGGGATCCTTAATTTTATTATCCTCTGCAAGGAAAAGCATTTTTGTTATAATTTCCGCAGTTTTTGGATCCTCATCTGCAAATGGCAGGAATATTTTTCCTCTGTGCTGACTATGTACGGGAAGAATATTTATCATCGTACCGCCTTTTTTATGAATTACTCCGCTGCCGAGATTTAACGTATATTCACCATATTTTCCGCTGATATGTGCATAATGACCTTTTATCTCCACATTTGTAAGCTTGAAAAGAGGCAATGTAAATTCAATAAGCGCTGCTCGCATTTCAACTGTAGAGTGACTCGTTTCGGGATCAACTCCGCCTGCGTGTGCAACACTTACTGCAAGATCCACATCACGCATAACCTCAGAAAAGATTATATCGGGTACATCTTTTATAACAATTGCCTTTCCTGTTTTTCTATCAGAAAATTCAACCCATTCCAGCGTAGGTGCTTCTATATCAGCAGGTGTAAACCAATCGGCAATTGCATAAATTCGTGCGACTATATTTTCCTTGTAGTAAATTTTCTGCAAGCCATCCTCAATATCTGCTACCCAACGTCTTGTTTTAAGACAAGCAACAGTTTTTGCGGGCTGTATCTGGTTTCCTGCATAACGGAGCGAATGTGTCATTTCAGCTTCTTCATCGGTCTTTACATAAAGTTCTCTGAACACCTGACGGAAAGGCTGAACAAGCTGATTATCAAACAGATATTTCTGATATTCCGACCAATGCCCGTCCTTGTAAATCGCATAGGTATGAGCAATAGTAACTTTTTCATTATCTGAAATATTTACAGAATTTCCTGTGTAATCAACAAGATTATTTCCCTCAATGAAACCTATTTTTTCGCCCCAAACAAATACAAGATTTTTAATAATCGGTAAAACAACAGGATTACCTTTGAGGTTATTTAACTCCCCTGCTGTAAATTCTGTACTATCCTCAATTGCCTGTTCAAACATCATTTTCGTGCGGCGATACTGCTCTGTAAGCTTTTTCTTTGTTTCTGTAAGTCTTACAACATACTCATTCTTTTTAAGCTTAGCAGGTATGGATTTTAGCTGTTTTCCGTTCTTTGTACAAATAATTTCAGTCTTACCTGATTCATCTACACAAAGTCTGAATACTGTACTTTCGATTTCTTTCTCCTGGAAAAGTTCTTGACTGTCGTCAATAAGCTTCGTTTCCATTCTCAATGTAAGTCTTGTTACATCAGCATATCCTGCATTGATTGACAAATTCTGCATTGCTGTTTCTACAGCCTTTTTTTCGCTGGCACTTCGCTGTGCGCCGAATTTCTTACTTTCTTTAAGGAACTGCTGTAAATACAGATACCTTGCACATATATCATCTTCATTTTCAATTGGTATAATTGCATATGCCATAAGCAAATCCTTATTTCGCTTTTCAGCAATTGTCTTTACTGTATCGGTTGTATTCATCTTACCAAGAGCAGCGTCTGCATATTTTCTTGCTCTTGAATGTTTTGTACCGTCAGATATGTATTTTGCAGCGTCATATATCATATCAAATCGCTTTTGACCAAGGGTTTCATAGGCATTTCTGAACCATTCAATATCAAAAGAGCCTGCATTGAGTTCCTCTGGTGTAAGCGGAGTGTACTTTGCAATAATAGCCTTTCGCTTATCATCAAAATTCTCGTTCATATGAGCAATGAAGTAATAGCAAGCTGATGTAAAGCCCTCCCAGCCGAGATATTCACCGACAATATCAAGCCATTCAGCAGAATACATTGCAGTTTCAATAAGACGTTTTTCAGTTATATCAGTACCTGCCAAAGCTTCCTTTAATTTTTCGGCATTATCCTCATAATCAGGTACACATACACCTAAAAGATGGCTCAATGTCCCCTTTTTAGTTGTCTTATCCCGCCATATAGAGCGTTCAAGGGGCAGTTCTCCCAATGCACAAAGAATCTTAACAAAATTATCTATTCCGTATATACGGTTTATTCCCTCTATAGACTGCGAATATTCTGTTTCAAGGTCGCCACGTTTAAGTTCTTTGTCAAGAACTGTAGTTATCAGCTCATTGTATATTTTTCCGCCGAAAGCAATAAGCTTTTCCTGCTCCTCGGTAAGTTCCTGTAAATTTTCACTTCTGATAAATTCACGGAATACATTGAGTCTTCTTCTGCGTATCCAGCTTGCTCCTCTAGTTGCCATAGGTGATTCAAGTTCTCTTGCACCTGCATAAATAAATGACACATCAGAAAGTGCCTTTTGAAGCAGCGGAGTTTTACGATAATCAGCAACTTTTACTGTAAAAAATTCTCTATACATCTGCGTTTCAGTAATTACCTTGTAATATGCGGCATAGATATATTGAATTACATCTAATTTAATATAATCAGACAAATTAAGGTGAAAAGCTCTGCCGTATACATGAGAAAAACTAAAATCTTTTCTATGCTCCAATGCATATCTTATGGGAAAAACTTTCATTCGGAGTTCATTGCTTATTCCTGCATAGTTCAGACCTTTCAAAAGAATTCTTACGGGATAACAACATAAAAATGAGTTTTCTACCGGCTCTGTACCATTGTTAATTTTTGCCTTGAGTAAAAGGCGCTCAAAAGAAAGAAGCTTATTAATAAACGCTGCTGAAACATAGAACATTTCTTCTCCATCGCAATGCTTTGAAAAAAAATATTCACATATACTGTACAGTCGGATGAAATGTTCATAATCATATCGCTCAGTAAGCTGTTTACCGATTATGTTTTTAAGAAGATTATTGCATTTCTGCGAATATTCATCATAATCTCCCTCATTACAAAGAGATACAAGCATATTGTAAAGAACAACAGGAGATTTTATTTCCTCATCATAAAATTTATCCCAGTACTCTCTGAATGGTATTACATGTTCGCCATTTTCAATTGTAACAAGATTACTTGTTGTACCAAGAGTTACTGTTTCACCATTATAGGCGTATACAAACTCGTCGTCTGCGTGGCTGCTGATAAGTTCGTCAAGCTTGGTCAATGCTTTTCGCCATTTCGGCTTGAATTCCTTGCGTTTACTGAAATATTTGTCGAATACCTGCTCCGCTTTTTTTATGAATTCCTTATCAATTATGGGCATATATATATCATCATCTAAATACAAGGCAGGAGCTTCATCAGATTTATTCAGAGAGAGAATATTCTCTATAAGTATTTTTTCAGCTGACGATGTATTTTCGCTCAGCTTTACAAGAGGCAGGCATTTATCAAAAAGAGATTTTTTATTTTCGTTCTTTGAAAGCTGCATTATAATATCAAGTGCAGCAACGCGTTTTTCTTCCTTTTTGTCAGATATGAGTTTGCTTAAAGAATTAAAAAGTCCGTCGTCATTCTGTTTCATTATAAGCTTTATGCAGTTTGAACGCATATCAGAATTTTTATATTTCAGCATATCCTCAAGCTGACATATATTTTCTTCTGCAAGCTCAATCTGATTGATCAAAGCGAAAGCCTCATGGCGAGTCCAGCTCTCTTTATCGCACACCTCTGCTGTAAGAATTCTTCTCTGTTCTGCTGTTTCTGGCTTTGCAAGAAGAAGCGTCATCATAGTGTCTCTGCCAATTTCCATTTTCGGAATAAGAGGTGCAATTTCATCAATCTTATCATTATCGCGAAGCGCGCTGGCGATATACGCAAGTCTCACTATTATATCCGAACAAGTAAGACTTGCAATAAACCACGGAAATATACAAGGGAAAAAATCGATTGATTTCTTTGTCATTCCCTTATATATTTCCATTAATACACCGTAGACTTTTTCTGCTTCATCAGTATTTTCAAAGAATAATTCAAGTCTTGCATATCTTCTTACCGAACCATAGGGAACTTTTTCAGAATTATTTTCATTTGTAATCAACTGACGGACATAACCTGTGCAGTTCCACATAAGATTTCCCATATATACTGCAAGAATCTCTTTATCATCCTTATGTTTTTCAACGACTTTCTTTGCAATTTTATTTGAAAAATATACGCTGTCAAGCTGTAATGTCACATACCCTGCAACAAGAATCTGATGCCTGCTTCCATTAAGGGAATAATCATCTACTTTTTTGAGCAAATCAACGGTTTCGTTAAAGCCTATCGACCAGAGAGCAACGTATATTTTCATTGTGTCCTCTGAAGATAGATACTCCTCACGTATTTTTTCATTGTGGAGGCAGTCGTAAATAAGATTTACTGATTTATCGCTGATTCTTTCAAGTTTTGGAGTTTCTTCATCAATAAATCCAAGCCATGTTCCAACTGCACGTTTTACCGATGAAAAACGAATAAGCTTATTTTCGATTATTACATCTAGCAAAACCAGAAATGCTTCCTTTGTGCCTGTATCCATAGATTCACATATAACCTGACGCAATCCCTCCTGTAAACGTGCAGCAAGCAGAAGTTTTCCAAGCTTTATATGCAGTTCAGCATTATGACATTTCGTTACAGCTGAAATAACAGTACGGCTCATTGTAACTTCACTTTCACACATAATTATATCTGATACAAGGTTGATTGCGCGTTGATTTCCCATATCAATTTCCGCAGCTAAAAGAGAATCCATGAACAAGGTATAATGATAAGAATATTCGAGATGACAAAGCTGTTCCTCTGTCAGATTTTTTTCTTCAATAATATCGCAGATTTCAGCGTCTATCTTGTCATATTGATACAATGCACCGAGAAACTTCATAACGTTTTTGCAAACCGTCCGATACTCTGCAGTTCTCAATGAACGCCGTTCGTAGCTATCAGAATATGCCCATTTATGAAGATTATCAATAACATGATAGAATACCTGCTCACGACTCGGATTAATCACACCTTCGAAAAGCTTTTTACACTCTGCTTTAAAAAATTCCGACGGAGCTATATATATTCCGTCTTTCAGGCCATTTACAAATTTATTGTATAGTGAGGACTTCATTCTTTCCGTTGATAATTTTATTGAATCAGTAATAAATTCTTTCAGATTTTCCGATAATTTTTCTTTTGCGGCAGTTTTCATTTCACTCCATTTTTTATTATATTCCTTGCTTATCTCCATTTTTTCACTTTCTTTTAAATTTGACATATTACCACATCCTTCCTGTAAGCATTGTTAATCTTATAAATGTTACACTATCATTTTCATTTAAATTAATGCTGTCAGATAATTTTCCGACCTCGTCATCTCCGATAAAAATTCTATATAGCCCGTCTTCATATGATTGAAAAGCATTTTCAATTGCTTTTGTCTCATCAGCTCTTTTACCGCCGTAGTTAATTCCAAAGGCAATTTTGCCTATTTCACTCATATCATTTATATTTTCAGTTAAAAGCGGCGCTGTAGTTCCACCCTTATCCACACGTGAATTATACTCCCCTACACATACACGCACCGACTCGATTATAAGTTCAGCAACGGTATGCGGTGAATTCTGTAAAGAAAACGGCACTTCCGCTATCTTATTTTTCTTTTTGCCCAATTGTTTTATATTTACTTTTATTTTCATAAACATATCCTTTCTGACATTATTATTCTATTATAACATAAATATTGTTTATTCGCAATATTTTTTGTTTAATTAACAGAGTGTTTCTAAAAGAAAAACCGTGAGAACGCTTTTAAATGAGTTTCTCACGGTTTTCATTTGGAGTATATTTTAATATTTGCTAAGAATTTGGTTTATCTCATCACGCATCCAATTTAATGTTTCATATGAGCGATTGTTAATATTATCATTGAATGTTCCGCAGTGAGAGGAATAACAAATTTGTTCACCATTTTCCATAACAAATATATAATTGTTTATGCAGTCACCAGTTCCAATTTCATATTTACAGCTAAAACAATATTCCTTGATTATTCTTGTATCTTCAACTGAAAGAATAATTTCATTGCTGTAGTTTATTTCTTCTGAATAATCAACTTTTATTACTTTCCACGATTCACAGGGTTTTGTAGGTTTTGTTTCATTTGTGATTGATTCAGTAATCAATTCCGTTTGTACAGATACAGAATTTGTAGTAGTTTCGTTGAGTTTTGTATCGGTAGTAGTTGATTCGGGTTCGGATTCAGTTTGTACAGGAAAGGAAGTTACATCCTGTTCAGTTGCGGCTATTTCAGTATTTTTAATTTCATTTGTTGAAGAAGTTTGATTAGTATCAGTTGTATTCAAATCTGTTACTTTCTCTGTTTCAGTTGTTTTTTCATCGGATGCAGTTTTAGTAATCTGTAATCCTGCAACTTCTGTTTCAGTTACAATCACCGCTAATTCTTCGTTATTTGAGTCAGAAACAGGAGCAGAAGTATATTCAATCTGTCCACATCCTGCAAATAAAAGCACATCCAAAACAGCAATCATAATCATTGATTTTTTCATAGTAATTCCTCCAGTTCTGATATAAATTTTAACGTAAGATTATATCTGTCAGCATTAGTTTTACAGCCGACAACAATGGAAATATATGTCTTTCCATTTATGGTGTACGCACCAATATGACAGTTGCCTGCATCAGCAGTTGTACCTGTTTTCATTCCTAATGCATACGGGATATAATACGGACTATTGGGATTCAGAATATTATTCGTGTCAGTCCATGTAACATTTTCTCCCGAAACAAAAACTATGTATTTTTGGTAAGTTCCGACAATGTCACGCATTACAGGAATAGAAAGGGCATATTCTGACAGCGTTAATAAATCCCTTACTGTCGTATATTGATTTGCATCGTCCCACCCCTCAGGTGTAGTAAAATGACTGTTCTGCATCCCTATTTTGCTTGCAAAATCATTCATTAAACCGCTGAAACGCTCCACAGCCTGAATATCAGTTAAATATTCATCGGGATAAACTGCTCTTGCTGTCGTTACAGCAACCGTATAAGCTGCATCATTTCCCGAAGCCATAAGCATACCCGTAAGTAAATCGGATAGTCTTAACCTATGACCTTTAGCAATCAGACAAAGGCTTGAATAGGGCTTCACAAGACTTAATTCAGAACCTAAGTAACAATTGTATCAGGTGAAAGATAATTCAAAGCCACCGAAGCTGTAAGCAGTTTTGTAAGGCTTGCAGGAGCAATACAAAGGTCAATATTATCGCTGTAAATCAGATTATTATCATCAATACAGTATAAAGCGGCTGATTTGCATAAAGGGTAGTCGATATGCTCAATAATTTGTTTTTCAGAATTATTAAGCAATTCTTTTCGCATTACACAAAAGCCAAATACGTCAAGCTTGCTATCTTCACATAAGTCAGCGACTTTCCAATCTTCAATAGCAACATCCGAAACACTGAGGAGCCATTTTTCAAGTAAAACAGCATCAGCAACAGAAAGAATCCCGTCAGCATTGACATCACCTTTTACAGTTTTTCCATATGCAAAAGTGTCAATATTCAGATTTATTCCGATACTGAATATTAATAAAACTATTGTGAATGATTTTATTATTTTGCTTTTCATATCAATTACCTATCATTTAAAATAAGACACAGGATAAAAAATGAATGCCTCATTTTCCTTACAGACAAATTCTTTTAGTA
>JAZSEJ010000064.1:0-5637 GCA_045531615.1 Ruminococcus sp. | reverse complement strand
TTTATAGAAAAGCGACCAAAGAAGATTTTCTTCTTGGTCGTTTTTGTTTTATTACTGAATTTTAGGATAGGGAGAAATCATTATGACATACTCACAAGACAATGCAGAACTAATAGAAAAAGCAAGACAAGCGAGCCTTGCCGATTATTTCTTACAGAACGGATACGAAACAGAACGGGTACGGAACGAATTGCACATAAAAGGCTACGGCGGTCTGTATGTGAAGATTGATACAAACGAATGGTATTGCTTTTCACAGACTAATAAAAAAGGCGGCAGGAACGCTGTGAACTGTCTGACGGATATAATCGGGTTAGATTTCAAGTCGGCGGTAGAGGCTCTCACAGGCTCGGATATTTCGCACAGAGATTATCGCAATATTGAGCAAGCTCCCCGAAAGCCGAAAGAGCTTGAACTGCCCGAACGAGCTGACAATATGCGTAAGGTGTTTGCGTACCTCTGCCAAACAAGAGGTATCGACAGCACCATCGTATCCGAGCTTGCTCACAATGGTCTGCTGTATCAAGATAGGCGAGGCAATGCTGTATTCCTCCACATAGACGAAAACGGCGAAATCGTCGGAGCTGAAATACAAGGCACGAATACATACAAGCGATACAAAGGTGTTGCGACAGGAACGAGCGATAGTTTGTTTTCCGTAAAAATCGGAACGCCCACAAGAGCATATGTTTTTGAGAGTGCAATAGATTTGCTCTCATTCAGACAGCTCGCCAAAGAACACAAATTGCAGAACAGCGTGCTTGTATCTATGGCTGGTCTGAAAGCGGCTACGCTGAAAAAACTGCTGAACAGCGGAATGGAAATCTACGCTTGCGTGGATAATGACGAGGCGGGCAGAAAGTTCATAACGAGCAATAATCTGAAACAGCGAAATCATATTCTGAAAGAATACGGAGTGAAAGATTACAATGAGCTGCTCCAAAAGAAATTACAGAAACAGCGGAAAATTGAAAAACCGCCTCCTCGACGAAAACAGGGTCGGCGGTGATTTTGAAAATTTCGGAGCTTTTCGGTTTTACCGATTTTTTCAGTTTTTGCGATTTTCGCAAAAATGGCAGCAAGGTCGATTTTTCGGTTTTTGAAAAAATCGGGGGTTTTAGGGAGCAGCTCCCCTAACGAAATCGCATTTTTGAGAGCGTAGCCTCTCAAAAGTGCTATTGAGTATAGCACTTTTTAGCGTAGGCTGATAATCGGTAGGAGCGGAAAATGAAAAAATGCAAAAAGAAGAAAAATTGCTTTTCAACGAATTTGGAGGTTTTTGAAAAAAATGAGCGAACGAAGAAAAAGCGGATTATCCATTTCTTTCAGAATTGACGAGGGAGTGGTGGAACACAACAATCGTGAATTTATTGCAAAGAATGTTGACCGAGCAAGAATACCCGATAATGTAACATACAGGTCTAATAATATCCGAGATTTTTATAACGAGCTGTTCGGGCAGGCTCTTTCGGAATACAACGTAAAGAAGAAACACCCATATCAGCGGATACCAGATTATTATGAACATATCCGAAAAGGAAAACAGGAAAAGCTGTTCAATGAGATAGTTGTTCAGTTCGGGGATATGAAAGACTGTGGCGTAGGCTCTGAAAATTGGGAAACGGCAAAACAAATGCTTGACGAGTATATGCGGGAATTTGAAAAACGCAATCCAAACCTAAAAGTGTTCAATGCCGTTATGCACCTTGATGAGGCAACTCCGCACCTGCACATTGATTTCGTTCCGATTGCACACAGCGTAAATCGTGGCTTATCAACAAGAGTGTCGATGAAGGGTGCTTTAAGAGAACAAGGCTTTTCTTCTTCCAACCGCATTGAGAATGAATACACAGCTTGGTCTGAAAGCGAACGTGCGTATATGGAACAGATACTCCGAAAGTACGGATTACATCGTGAGGAGAAAAATGTTCATCGGGAGCATTTGTCGGTTGATGATTATAAACAGCAAATCAAGCGACAGGAAGAATTGAAGAAATTGAACGAACACATAACCGAGCTGAAAAAGAAATCTGACAGCTCCTACACTCCCGAAGAAATAACTGCTATAAAAAATCAGAACGATTATCTGCGAGCTGAAATCATAAAGAAGAAAGAATTGATTTCAACACTTTCACAGCAGATTAACGCTCCGTTCATTTTTTATGAAATCTTATCCGAGGAAAAACTGCAATACATAGCCGATGGTCTGATGAGAGCAAAAATTCCGTTCGTGGAAGATACCAACGGTTTGCATATTCCCGACTATGCTTTGAAAACCGCAAATGTTATTTCTTCACATTTCAAGCCGACAGCGGCAGGAACAATCCGTGAACAAATCGCCCTCGACATAGACAGACTGATTTTCAGCTCTGCTGATTTGGAGGAGTTGCTGGCAAAACTGAAAGAAAAGGGTTATGAGATAAAGCGAGGAAAACACCTTGCGGTCAAAGCTCCGTTTGCTGAAAGATTTGTTCGTGTTAAATCACTGGGAGAAAGTTATCTACAAAAAGAAATTGAGAAACGTATAGCAAAACGAAATGAATTTCCTCAATCTGTCCGTAGAGAAATGCCCAAATACAATGAAATTGGAAGAAAGGTCTGCGGTATGATTTTGGAAACTACCGTTGCTATACAACAACTTAAAGTTATTCCCCGAAAGAGATATCCGAATAAGGTTTACGGATACAGAAATGATGATAATATAATCACACTTGCAGAGCAACTTAAAACAATAAACGAGTTCGGTGTTTCTTCTTATGACGGAATTTCCACAAAGGCAGCAGAGCTGAAAGAAAATATAGAAAGTAAAATTCAAGAACTAAAAGTTTTGAACGATGAGTTACCTACGCTAAAATTTGATTTGGCAAAAATCAAGTTTTACTTTGCAAATATTCAAAATCGACGAAAGCTCGATACAATGGGGCAGGTGAATTTTGCAGCGGCAAAAGAAACTGTAGAAAAGTATGGTATCTGTTCCGAACAGGATACTTCTATCTTGGAAGAACGGCTCAAGTTACTGCCGTCATATATTGCCTCCGTAAAGACAAATATAGCAACTGAACAGGAACGACTAAAGCGAATTACACGCCTTGGTGATATTTATGAAAAAATTATAAACGGGAACTACATCGACAATCTGATTAAGGAACAGCGTGAGCAGGAACAGAAAATCCATAAGAAATAACAAAAGACGGTGAGCTGCAGCTCACCGTCAAGTTTGATTTATGCAAGTGTTTTTAGAAAAGCGAGCAGTGTATCCGCTTTATCATCGGATAAATGACGGAAACACTCTACAAGCGTTTTCTCCTTTTCGTTGAGATATGAAACGCCGTCGGTTTCGTTTAGGAGGTCGGAAAGAGATATACCCAGCGGTGCTACAATCTTTGACAAAGTATCGAGCGAGGGATTTTTATCACCCCGTTCCAAATCTCTGATATGCGTTTCAGATACGCCCGAAAGCTGCGAGAGCTTATAAACGCTTATATCCTTTGCCTTGCGTACTTCTTTTAATCGTTTTGAAATATCCACGCAGCTCATCTCCTTTCATTGTCACAAACTATTATATTACAAACCAACGCAAAAATTAAGATATTAAAAGCGTTGACATTGCAAAGATATAGCGTTATAATATTGCAGAGGTGATTAGATGGACATATATACCGTTAGCTTTTTCGGACATAGGGAGATTTCCGACAGCATTGAGGTCGAAAAGCGGCTTGACAATCTCGTTCGTGAGCTGATACGCACAAAGGAGTATGTGGAGTTCCTTGTCGGACGGAACGGTGAGTTCGATACGCTCGTTTCATCGGTAATACGCAGAGCAATAATGGAGCTTGAATACGGAAACGCCTCTCATATTCTCGTTCTGCCTTATCTGACAGCGGAGTTCCGTGATAATACTGACAGCTACAAGGGATATTATACCGATGTGGAGATATGCGAGCAAGCTGCCGCCGCACACTTTCGAGTGGCAATTCAAGTACGCAACAAGGCTATGGTTGACCGTTCGGACTTGGTGGTGTGCTGTATTGAGCATAACAGTGGCGGAGCTTATAAGACCATACAGTACGCCGAAAAGCAAAACAAATCAACAATAAATCTATTTATACAAACATAACCTGTTTGCGATTAAGAGAATAATCATTTAATCATATATTATAAATTTTGTTAAGTGTTATTTTAGAAATGTAATTATATATAAACAATGAACAGAATCACCAAAAGCATTTTGTAAGTAATCGCTGTTTTGTTTATTAGTGACTATAAGTGTGAAATGTGATATAATAATATAGTATACAATTTGCTCTTGTGTAAATAAGTGAATAAGGTGGGATTACAATGCAAACATCAACAGAATATGTTGAAAAAATCAACAAAGTATTATCTCCCCCTTCTTTCGTTTGAAGAGATATAATTTGAAATCCTATCCGAAAAGGCAGCCTCCATAAAAATTTGCAAAACACTTAAAATTTTGCTGAAGTTCTGAAATAATTAAAAATTTTTCTGTAATAAAGGCGTGAAAAACTGGATGTCCAAATTTGTCCATGTTTGATCATTTTTTTAATTTTTTCTTCTGGAAAAAGCACTTTTGGGGCTTAAAACGGTCAAAAATAATATGGACAAAATTTCGGGGGTGAAATTATGTCCATATTTTTTGTCCACTCTGTTTAAAAAAATTTTTATAAAAGTTGATTTTCTTTTATAAAATATTTCTGTTGTTTTATAAAATATTTCTGCTATTTTTGAAAAACATATCGTTGTTTTCTGGCAGCCTGAGCTGAAATTGAGACATTAAATTTTTAAAAATGTAACCTTTTTATGAAAATGAAGAATGCCCGTTGCGAAAAACGGACATTTTGTGGCACTTCATATTTGAAATATACTTGATGGGGCGAGAAATATCCGTATGTTTTATGGTATCTCTGGATTTCGTTGAGATATTCTTTATATCAAGTTATCTTTCAACTGATGAATCTTCTCCTCAATTTGCAACATAATCACTTCAAACTCCTCATCAGATTTTCCTGTCGGATCATCCAGTCCCCAATTCTCCGCATACTGACTTGGCACATCGGGACAGCTGACGTTACAGCCCATAAAAATCACCACATCGGGTTGAGGAATGTCTTTAATGAGCTTATTGTACTGTGTTTCCTCTATATCAATGCCATAGTTCTTTTTCATAAGCCTTACTGCGTCGGGGTTGATATGGTCTTTCAGTTCTGTTCCTGCGGAATAGCTTTCGAACACATCGGACGCATACAGCTTACCAAGAGCTTCCGCTATCTGACTTCGGCAGGAATTGTGTACGCAAATAAAAGCAACCTTCGGCTTGCCATCACATTTGATTTCAGGTTTATAGGTGTCATAATCGTAATCAATATCCTGCGTACCATCATCACCGAAATAGCGGATTGCCTGTGCAGGACATTTTCTTTCACAGCCGTGACAACCTTGCACACAGCCTGTACCGTACACTACATTTGGTTTTCCTATTGTATCATCGGGTTTATACACGCCGTGTCGGCACATATCATTGCAAGCCATACATCCTATACATTTATCGTAATCAATTATCGGATACCAGTTCTTACTCATTTTCTATGCTCCATTTTTAAAATCCGAGATTACGAAGCA
>JAZSEJ010000115.1:0-12942 GCA_045531615.1 Ruminococcus sp. | reverse complement strand
GCGAGACCGTAAAGGCACTCCGTAAGGACGTTCTTGCTAAGTGCTACGGCGGGGATATCACACGTAAGAAGAAGCTGCTGGAGAAGCAGAAAGAGGGTAAGAAGCGTATGCGTCAGCTTGGAACAGTAGAAGTGCCACAAGAGGCATTTATGAGCGTTCTGAAGCTGGATACCTGAGGAATAAGTTATGTTGTTTTACTATATTTTATTTTCCCTGTCGGCAGTATGGCTCATACTGTGCATAATATCGGCTATAACGGAGAATAATCCGTCAGAAAGGGCTAAAGTACGCAATTTCTTCCGCAGGATAAGAATATCCCTGAGAGAAGTCACACTTTTCTGGACGGTAGTTATCGTGGGACTTGCGGTATATATCGCCGTAAAAGCTGATGAAACAAACTGGCTGTGGCTTGTAATTTCCCTCGGAATATTCCTCACAGGACTGATAATTCTGGAACATTTTCGCATATTCGGCATAGCAAAGTCAAAAAAGCGTAAAAAGCTTGTTTCGCTGACTAAAATAAAGCAATAATCAACGGGCGGATAATATCCGCCCCTACTTACAGAAAGGATAAATTATGAACAGTATATACAATTGCCCTCATTGCGGCAAAAAGAGCTTCACACCGTGGAAAAAGGCATTTGCAGGCCAGCTCAACTCCCCCGGAAAGGTATGTATAGAATGCGGACAGAAGTGCGTAAACGGCAAGGGAGCAACCATTTTCAATGCCATATACTGCATTCTCAGCTTTGCCCTCATCGTCGTGATTTACCTCTTTTCGCCCCGTTTTATCGGCACAGAGTACCACTGGATATACTTCTATGAAATGCCCATATCCGCAGGAATTATCCTGCTGACCTTTATTGTGCCGAAAATCGTCAACGCATTCTGCTTCAAGCTTTCACCTGCAATCAGAATTGACGCTGTAAAATGAGCTTAGGACTGTATATCCACGTCCCATTCTGCGGAAAAAAATGCCGATACTGCGATTTTTACTCCCTCCCCTACAGAAAAGAGCAGGTTTCAGCCTACGTTGAGGCTGTATTGCGGAATATCCGCCATTATTCGGACAAATCCACTGTAACCGACACAATATATTTCGGCGGCGGAACACCCTCTCTCCTGTCAGCAGAGCAGATTTCGCAGATTTTACGGGAGATAGAAAGCAGCTTCAATGTGGCTGAAAACGCAGAAATAACCCTTGAAGCCAACCCCAATACACTTACAGCTGAAACCCTTGAAAAGCTCCGTATATCGGGAATAAACAGGCTTTCAATCGGCATACAGTCAATGAATGACGAAGAATTGAAAATTCTCGGCAGAACTCATACCACCGAGCGTGCCATAAAAGCCGTATATGACGCAGTATCAGCAGGATTTTGCAATATCTCCTGCGATTTAATGGCTGCCCTGCCCAATCAGACAGAGGAAAGCCTGATCCGCTCTATTGATGCTATGGCTGAGCTGCCAATACAGCATATTTCCGCCTATATCCTCAAAATCGAGGAAGGTACCCCCTTTGACAGTGCGGAAATCCGCGAAAGCGTTCCCGATGAAGATACCACAGCTGAGCTTTACACAGCTATGGTAAAGCGGCTTCGTGAAAAGGGATTTCACCAGTACGAGGTGTCAAATTTCGCTGTAAAAGGCTATGAAAGCCGCCATAACAGCCGCTACTGGAAATGCCTTGACTATATCGGCATAGGTCCCTCGGCACATTCCTGTTACAAGGGTGCAAGATTTGCAGTTTCAGGCGATTTACAGGGATTTATCAACTCCCCTGTGCAGATAACGGAGATAACCGACAGCTCCCCCTGCGGCTTTGAGGAATACGCAATGTTGCGGTTACGTCTTGCGGAGGGGTACGATTTAAACAACTTTCCCCAGCATAAAGATGATTTAATAAAAAAAATCCCGCCTCTTTTAAAGGCAGGATATATCACATACAACGGCGAAAAAATCGCCCTGACGGAAAGCGGATTTCTTATGTCAAATTCCGTCATAGAATATCTTATTTTTTAAGACAAAAGTTCCTTACGCATCTCCGTAAGGAGCTTTTTTTCTCGTCTTGACACCTGCACCTGCGTCATACCGAGGATTTTCGCCGCCGCTGATTGCGTCATATTCTTAAAATAACGCAATTCCAGCAATATACGGTCATTTTCGGGCAGGGCTTTCATAATCTGCCGCAGAGCGAGCAAATCCAGAATCTGCTCATCGTGAGCCTCAACGGGAATATCCGTCTGACCGCCTTCATCGTCCCCCGAAGTAAGGGATACGAGGGGCTGAGAGGCGCATAAAGCCTCTGCAATATCAGCCTCAGGAACCCCTGTAATCGCTGATAATTCGCTGATTGCAGGCTCTCTGCCCTCGCGGAGCATAAACTCCTGACAAAGCCGCTGCAGCTTCATAGAAAGCTCTTTCAGACTACGGCTGACCTTGACAGTGCCGCCGTCACGGAAAAGCCGCTTGATTTCACCCAGAATGACAGGCACCGCATAGGTGGAGAACTTCACTCCCCTGTCGCTGTCGAAAGCCTTTACCGCTTTGAGTAGTCCAAGACAGCCTGCGGAATACAGGTCATCGTACTCGATACCCCGTCCGCGAAAGCGATTGGCACAGAGGTGAACAAGTCCGAGATTTTCCTCAGCTTTAACAGTTCCCATTGCATCCCAGCCTTTTCCTCATAGTCACAGTTGTGCCCTTGCCCGTTTTGCTGCTAACTCTCAGCTTGTCCGTAAAGCTCTCCATAACGGAGAATCCAAGTCCTGAGCGTTCTTCCTCGGGAGCAGTGGTGAAAAGCGGCTCCATAGCCTGTTTTACGTCAGATATACCGCATCCTCTGTCCTTTATTCTTATGTATATTTCCCTTTCTGATAGCAAACGAACAATGATTTCGATATTGCCCTTAGTACCGCGGTAGCCGTGAACAATGGCATTTGTAACAGCCTCAGAAACGGCTGTACGGATATCCGAAAGCTCCTCAACGGTAGGGTCAGCCTGTATCAGAAAAGACGATACAGCGGCTCTTGCAGCCCCCTCATTCACCGAATTGGAGGGGAGAATTATTTTCATTTCATTTAAAATTTCCATAGTAGCACCTCACACAATTTTTACAATCCTTTCAATTCCCGACAGTTTCAGAACACGGCGTATATACGGCTGAGTTCCACGGATTTCAAGCTGTCCGCCCCATTCTTTCATAAGCTTGTATCTGCCGATTATAAGCCCAATTCCCGAGCTGTCCATAAAGGTAATGCCCGTAAAATCCATTGCAAGCCTTTCAGGCTGCATAGTGATTACAAAACGGTCAATTTCAGTACGGAGGGTCCGTGCTGAGTGGTGATCAATCTCACCGCACAGAACAGCAATAGCCGTACCATTTTCAGAGGTTATGTTGATTTTCATTTGTTTGTCTCCTTTTTTCTTTTGGCATTATTATATCACGGACAATGTAAAAATCCTGTCGTAATGAATTATTGTTTTTTCTTGATATATGTTGAAAAAATGCTTAATATATGTTATAATACTGATATGAATATAAAAAAAGGAGATAAAAATAATATGGCGAAACAATTCTGGAAAGGCAGCGCACTGCTTGCACCTGTCCCTGCCGCCCTTGTAACCTGCGGAACACCCGAAAATCCCAATGTACTGACAATAGGCTGGACAGGCATAGTCTGCACAAGACCGCCTATGACATATATATCCGTCCGCCCCGAGAGATATTCCCACGATATAATAAAGAATTCAGGGGAATTTGTAATAAATCTGACCACCTCCGCTATGGTGAAGCAGGTTGATTTTTGCGGCGTAAAAAGCGGAAAGGATACGGACAAATTCGCAGTATGCGGCTTTACACCGTCACCTGCCCAGAAGGTAACAGCTCCAATTATTGAGGAATGCCCCGTAAGCCTTGAATGCAAGGTTACAGAGAGCAAGCTGCTGGGAAGCCATACAATGTTTTTGGCGGAAATAGTGGGAATTGACGTTGATGAAAAGTATATCGACAGCAAGGGCAAGCTGAATTTACAGCAATGCGGACTTGCAGCATACGCCCACGGAGAATATTTCGCCTTAGGACGCAAATTAGGCGATTTCGGCTATTCTGTAAGAAAAAAGAAGAAAAAGAAACCGCCCGTAAAAAAATAGATTTGATTAAAATAAAAAAATATATAATTTTCGTGTCCGTTTTTTCCATCTCATTTGAATGTATATATAGAGGGGGAAAAAAGGAGCGAATGCCTCTCCCGCAATTCCGGAACGAAACTTACACAACACAGCTGATTACGTTGCAATATCCTCAATAAATTGCTGCAATTCACGGTCAGATTCAATAACAACGCCCTCTGTGAGCTGTTCCTTATCATAATCGGAAAGCAGGGAAAAATCGTAGTCAATAATGCGGTATGGCTTTGAGCTGTTCTCTCTGAACACGCCTATTCTGCCGTTATACTCCGCAATAATGCTGATAGTAACAGGCTCTGCTGCGGATATATCCGAAAGCTTTGCTGCCATACGCTCCCTGTGCATTGACTGTCCGAGAGTGCAGATAATAATAAAACCCGATACCGTAATAGCAGTCATAATAATAAGATAAATTTTTTTGTCAGCTGAACTCATAAAATAATCGCTCCTTTGCCGAATTTTCACTATTAATCTGCCCGATTTTTGCTAAAATATACAAAAATTCAAAAAAATTTCTTTATGGTATTAACAAACGGGATTTTTTGTGGTATAATATATGATGTATAAAAATACGACAATACAACGAAAGGAGAACGGTGCGTAAAACGTACCGAATGACAAAATGGCTAAATATATGCGTGATGATGAGCATTTAAGACAAAGAGCATACCCCGATGATATGCCTGTCAGACAAGCTCCGAAAAAGAAAAAGAAGAAAAAGAAAAAAAGGAATATATTCCTCTTTATTCTGAAAAAGCTTTGTGCCTGCATTGCCACAACGCTCCTCTCCCTTTTTCTGATTATCATTATAACTGGTACTGTAGTTGCAACAGCACTGACAGTCTACGTTATGGACTTTATGGACGCTTCCTCGTCTATTACCCTTGCCGAGCTTGAAGCAGGAAGTAATACTTATTTCTACAGAGAGACAATCAATGAAGAAACAGGAGAGCCTGACTACGAACTTCTCCTCACCCTTAAACCACCCGATGGTATTCAGCGTATCCCCGTTAAGATCGAACAGGTACCCCAGCACGTACGCAATGCCTTTGTTTACACCGAGGATGAGCGTTTCTACCTCCACGACGGTGTTGACTACAAGCGTACATTCTCCGCATTTCTCAATATGTTCATCCACTTCTACGATTCCGAGCAGGGTGGTTCAACAATTACACAGCAGCTTATCAAGAACCTGACAGGTGATGATGAGCATTCTCCACAGCGTAAAATCCGTGAAATCTTCTCCGCTATGCAGCTTGAAAAGACCTACTCCAAGGACGAAATTCTTGAAGAATATCTGAACTATATCGGCTTCGGCGGTCCAAGAAACGGCATACAGGTTGCCTCACTCCACTACTTTGGTAAGAGTGTTGATGAACTTACCGTTCCCGAGGCAGCTGTTCTTGCAGCTATCCCCAAAAGCCCCGAGTATTACGGTCCCTTTGTTGAATACTACGATGATGCAGGAAACCTCACCGTTGACGGTAAGGCAAACAATAAAATCCGTAAGGAATACGTTCTCTGGCAGATGTACAAAAACGGCGGCATAACCTATGACGAATATCAGGAATATCTCAATACAGAACTGCTTTACACCGACTCAGAGGAATACAGAAAGCTTCATCCCGAACTTGACCTCCAGGAGCTTGAAAACAAGGAAAAGGCTTACTCCTGGGAAGTTGACGCAATGGTATATGAAGCTGAAAAGTATATGATGGAGCTTTACAACGTCGATGCATCTCAGGCTTGGGATCGCCTTGAATCAGGCGGATATCGTATTTACTCCACAATCGACAAGCCTATGCAGGATTATCTGGAAGAAAAATTCCTCGATATCAATAATATCATAAGCGAAGGCACTGTAAGAAAGTGGATTGACCTCGACGAAGACGGCGAAGTTGAAGATGACGAATCACTCCCTCACATAGCATTTACCGCACTCCGCTATGACGGCTCTGTTATGGCTACAATCGGTAACTGGGGCGAGAAAAAGGACTCTCTTATCACCAACTATGCCTGCAAGGAGCCACGTCAGATTGGTTCAACAGTAAAGCCTATCGCAACCTATGGCTGCGGTATTGAATCCGATTATATCCACTGGGGAAGTGTATTCCGCGACTCCCCTCTCCAGCACATTCAGGTTGAAGGTAAACCCTGGCCTTACAACTATGGACGTGCAGTAGGTAGCGGCAATCCCAACTTTGTATTCTACTTTCTGCAGAAATCCTATAACACCGTTCCCGCACAGCTTGCCGATAATATGGGCGTTTCAACGGTATACAAATTCTGTACCGAAAACCTCGGTATGGAACTTCATAAAAACGACGAGGCACATTCACCTCTTGCCCTCGGAGCGCTCACATACGGTATAACACTCCAGAACCTTGTAAACGCATATCTCCCCTACGGAGCACAGGGCGTATACAACGAGGCTCATATCATATCAAGAATTGAAGATGCAAGCGGACAGGTTATTATCAACAACACAGAGGGAAGAAACACACGTCAGGCAGTTTCAGCTGAAACAGCGTGGGTTATGAACAGACTTTGTAAAAATGTTGTTGATAACGGTACAGGTACAAATGCAAAACTCTGGAACAAGACAGTTATCGGTAAGACAGGTACAACTGAAAACTGGTATGACCTTGCATTTGTCGGTATGACAAGAGATTTTGCAAGTGCCGTTACCATCGGTTATAAGCAGAATCACCCCTCGCTAACCCTTTCATCTGGCGTTAATTCAGCAGCTATATGGAACAGAATTATCGGTGAATATGCAAATACAATGTTCCCCGATACAGGCGTTGACTTCGACCCTGTTGACACGGTAATTACAGCACAGATGTGTGCATCTACAGGTATGATTGCAAATTCCTACTGTCCTAAGGGCAGCACAGGTTACTGGAAATCATCCTACGCTCCATACTGTGACGGAAGCCACGGCGGTCTTCTTGTAGGTCAGAGTACAACAACACCACAACAGCAGCCCGAATACGGCACAGGCGACACAGGTGCTGGTACTGGCGGCGGCACTATTGATCCTGGTACTGGCGGTGGAACCGTTGACCCAGGTACTGGCGGCGGCACTGTTGACCCAGGTACTGGCGGCGGCGATACAGGCTGGGTAGATCCCGGTACTGGCGGCGGAGATACAGGCTGGGTAGATCCTGGTACTGGCGGCGGCGGTGACGCAGGTACAGGCGGCGAAACCTGGTAAAATAAAGCCGCAGAACACAAGATAAAAAAAGCCTGCCCTACAGGAACGGGCAGGCTTTTATAATAATAAGGTGATAAATATGAGTGAAAAAATAAGACTTTGCTGTCCCTGTCATTTCGGACTGGAAAGCGTACTTAAATATGAAATAACAAAAATCGGCGGAACTGATTTAAAGGTAAGCGACGGAAAAATCAGCTTCACAGGCGATTTAAACATTATGGCAAGGGCAAATCTCTGCCTTTCCACAGCGGAACGTGTACTTATAGAGCTTATCGAATTCCGCGCAGAAAGCTTTGAGGACTTATTCCAGGGAGTACGCTCCGTTGAATTAGAGCGATATATCGGCATCGACAACGCATTCCCCGTCAAGGGCTATTCTCTGAATTCCACTCTCCACAGCGTTCCCGACTGCCAGAAAATTGTAAAAAAAGCCGCTGTAGAGCGACTTAAGGCAAAATATGGCGTAAACTGGTTCAACGAAACAGAGCCGCCTGTACAGATTCAGTTCAGTATCTTAAAGGACATTGTAACAATATATCTTGACACAAGCGGAGTAGGACTTCACAAGCGCGGCTACAGAAGAAACTCCAATGCTGCACCTATCAAGGAAACCCTTGCGGCAGGAATAATCGACCTTGCCCGTGTCCGCCCTGAATCTATCGTATGCGACCCATTCTGCGGAAGCGGCACACTTCTCATTGAATCCGCATTAAAGGCGCTAAAAATCCCTGTAGGCATAAACAGACGATTTGCCGCTGAAAAATGGTCATCAGTTGACAATAAGATATGGCAGGAGGAGCGTAAACGCGGCATAGACGGCGTAGACCGTTCCGCTACATTCCACGGTATAGGCTTTGATATTGACGATGCGGCAGTAGCCCTCACCCTTGATAATGCCCATAAGGCAGGCATAAAATCAAGACTTAAGATCGAGCAGGCGGATATATCAAAATTTGTCCAGCCTGAGAATTCAATTGTTATCTGCAACCCTCCCTATGGTGAAAGACTTCTTGAGCTTCGCGAGGCTGAGGATATCTACCGCAAAATGGGACAGGTTTTAGGCAAAGGCGGAAACCGCCAGAGCTACATAATCTCCCCTCACGAGCAGTTTGAGCAATTCTTCGGAGCTGAAGCAAGAAAGCGCAGAAAGCTGTACAACGGAATGATTAAGTGCCAGCTTTATATGTACTTCTGATGAATTATATGCTGAAAAAGCGCCTCATTGCGCTGATATTTCCTACACGCTGCCCTGTATGCAGCAAGGTTATCTTTCCCGATAATGACTTCTGTGCAGAATGCCGCAGCTCCCTCACAATATACAGCGGAAATCACCGCATAAAGGGCGCGGATAGCTTCAATGCCGCCTTTGAATACAATGAAAAAATCTCCCCTGCCATTATACTTCTTAAAAGGGGAATTAAAGGAAATGCCGCTTACGCTTTCGGAAAGGCACTTGCAGCTGTCCTTGAAAATCGCGATATATCGCAGAAAGCTGATATAATAATCCCTGTCCCCCTTTACAAATCCGACAAAAGGGAAAGAGGCTTCAACCAGGCGGAGGTTATCGCCAAAGAAATCGGGCGGATATTGAAAATTGACGTTTCAACAGATATTGTTGAAAAGATACGCAAAACAAATCCCCAGAAAACGCTTACCAAAAGAGAGCGTAAAGTCAATCTCAAAAACGCATTTGAGGTGAAATCCTCTGAGAAAATCAAGGGGAAATGCATAATTCTCATTGATGACGTATGCACCACAGGAAGCACACTAACGGAAATAACGGGACTTCTCCGACGAAACGGAGCGGCGGAGGTACATTGCGCTGTATGCTGTAAAACTCCCGATATAAAGAAAGAAGATGAAATAAATGAACAATCACGCTGAAAAGGCCTGCCAGCTTTTTGCTGAGGGCAGAAACTGTTCACAGGCTGTATTCGCCGCATTTTCCGATATTACAGGCATTGACGAGGAACTTTCACTTCGTCTGTCCTCCTCATTCGGAGGCGGTATGGGACGTATGAGAGAAGTCTGCGGTGCAGTCTCGGGAATGTTTATGGTGGCTGGAGTACTTTACGGCTACAGTTCAGCCGATAACGACGAAGAAAAAGCAGACCATTACCGCAGAACACAGCATCTTGCAGAGGAATTCAAAGCAGTATACGGCACAATAAACTGCGGAGAGCTGCTGAAAGATTTAAGTGTAAACAAAAGTCCCGTTCCAGAAAAGCGGACGGAGGAATACTACAAAGCACGCCCCTGTATCAGATTCGTGGAAACAGCGGCAGAAATTCTTGATAAATATATAGCGGAAAATCCGCTGTAATAAGTATCAAGAGAACGAAAAACTAATGTTATATTATTACTACCTCTGTGCAAATCGGGTTTCCAAAGGACTCAGTCCTTTGGCGGAGTCCAGAGGCAGAGCCTCTGGCAGGGAATGGGACAGAGTCCCATGCAGAGCAAAGCTCTGCGATGCGTTCAAGCGCTCTGCAAGGGGTGAATTTCAAAACAGTCCTGTGGACTGTTTTGAAAGAGGGGACGCTCTGCAAGTGAGAGCGTCCCCTAATTTAAGGAATCAGATAAAACTCAAAAGGACGCTTCACCCAAAGCGTCCTTTTACTTATTTATCAGAATAAACCTCTCAAATAGGAGAATTCTTCTTCATCCCCTGCTGTAATTTCTATTTCTCCTAATTCCTCACGGAGAATAAGTGAAGTTATATTAAGATAGTCGCATAATTCATCATCAGATTCAACTGATACATAGTATGCTTTCTTTACATCTATTTCACCTGATTGAACAGCACTTAATATTCCGTCATCAGACATATCGTAAATCATACTCGTATCAAGCTCATCAAGATACCCAGCCCTGTACATCTCAATATTGTACTTTGCAATGATATAATCGGGACTGCAGAAGCAGAGAAGAGCGAACATCACAGTAAAAATTCCTGCAAACCAGGCTGAAAATTTCATCTCGAACTTAAACTGCTTCACAATAATCAGCACAAACATCAACGCACAGAGAATCATAAACCACATTGTATAGAATCTGAGGCGAGTAAGTCCGTATTCTGAGATATACATCACCATTTTGCTGATTGCAACAGCAATGAGAATAATTGTGGAAAAGCTCAGTGTAAGTGTATAGAATTTAAGGGCGGCAGGCTTATTTTTGCCGCTTTTCTGGGATAAAAAGCTAATAAATGTGATTATAGCCAAGTTTATGATTGTTACACCGCAAAGCTCAAAGAATCCGCGTCTTGCGTATTCGGAATAGCTGTAGCCCTCAGGGAGAGTTCCTGAAAATGCTGAGAGGAAATAGCTTCCCTGAGTAAAAAAGAATATAACATAGAGAAGAAGAATGGGCGTAACAGCAGTATACAGCACCATATTTGGTATGGCCCTTGCATTTCCGATATGAAATTCACACAAACCTGGGTCAAGCACATTAAGTGTATCACGCTTGCAGTTGGTGTAAAGCATACCATAAAGATACAGACCGCAGGGAATGGACACAATAAAGCGTAAAAACAGCTCGAATCCCTTTTCAGAAAAGGTATTCGTGAAAATACTGCTCATAAATTCCTCCATACCCTTGTCAGCGGATATCAAAAGCATTGCAACAATAAATGTTACAGGAACAGTCATAAGAAGTCCAAGGAGGATATATTTGATATTTCCTGCGGATTTTGAATCTCCTACAACAGATTTGGCAGCAAGAGCCTGTGCTCCGTAATCCAAAAAGGGGAACTCAAAAATCGCCTTTATAAGGGCAACAGGGAGATACTTTTCAATCTCCTTTTTCCCCTCAGCAACGGAGTATACCAGATATGCCCCTGCAATAAAGATGAACACACCAACGAGAAATTTAATAAATCCGTTGTCTGTAATTGAAAAAACGAAAGAGAACAGATACAGCACAGACGCAATAACCCCGTTTATGGCTGTAAATCGGCATCCCTGCTTTTTAAGAAATACGATCGAGGCTGTTATTATGGCTATATTTACAGCTGTTGTAATAAATCCCGCAGGATTGAAAATCTGAAACTGCACCCAAAGAAAAGCAAGAACAACAATGACAAAAGCGAAAACCTTTTCAGTTTTGCTGAAACTTCTTTTCTCCGCAATTTTCTCTGAAATAACATCGTTTATAACTTCTTCGTTTGAATTGATAACTGCTGACTCGGTCATAAAGAACACTCCTATCGTATTCTGTTACTGCACCTCAGGCTTTCTGAATTCCAGTATATCCCCCGGCTGACATTCAAGGATTTCGCAGATTTTCTCCAGTGTGGAGAAACGTACAGCCTTAGCCTTACCCGTTTTGAGTATGGAAAGATTAGCGGTAGTTATACCCACTTTTTCCGCAAGGTCCTGTGATGACATTTTACGCTTTGCCATCATAACATCTAAATTCACAATAATCGGCATTATATATACCTCCTCATATTGTAAAATCGTTTTCGGATTTAATCTCCACAGCCTTTTCAAATACGTTTTTGAGAACACGCATAATAAGTCCAAGCATTAAAGCCATAACAGCAGGCATAGCAAAAATATAGCGCCAGAGGCAGAGAATAAAGAAATCCGAAGCAGCCAGAATACAACACCAGGATATAACACGGAGGCATTTTGTATTAGAGCTGTCGAAAACGATATCCTTGTTGATGTTATTCAGCAGACGATGCAGGAAAAACAACGCTACAAGGGCAAGTGCAACCGCCAGATAAAGCCCGATACAAAGGGGAATGAAGATTTCTCCCTTTATAAGACCAAGGGGTTCTGAAATATAGTCGTAAAATTCCACTATAAGAGGCAGAACAAAAGCGACCAGAACGAATACCATCGCAACAATAACGGTAAGTATTCTTGACAGTAACAGAGATTTAGTTTTAGTCCACATAAAATAGAGCTCCTTTATGTTTCTGAATATAGTATACCACACATTTCACCATTTGTCAATACCTTTTTATCGAAAAACAATAATTTATTTTTGAATTATGATATTGCCCCATAATACACAACAGACCGCACAGTAAATGCGGTCTGCGTTTATATAATGCAAAAATTATAATTTTAGCGTATAAAAAATACAGCAAAGAATTTCGTGTAACACTCACAATTTCTCCTGTTGAAAAATAGTGAAAAAGTAGAAAATAAAAATTATTTTTCAGGATAGCAACACACAGAGCGTGTGCGAAAGATGCTAAGTCAGATTTTTTGTCAGGTTGTTCAGAAATTCCGCAGGCATACTCGATGTATGGCAAGGAAGTTCTGGGCAAGCTGACGGAAAATCTGCAAGCAGATTTCGTGCAGGCTTTGTGTGTTGCTGTCCTCAGCATTCAACCATTTTTGGTTGAAAAAAGGCACATTTTTGCCCCATAGTGAGGCGGTATGTTATTATGAATAGATTTCAGCTTATAAAATATCAGCAATATCAAGCACAAGTCTTTCAGACTTTTCCCAGCCGAGGCAAGGATCCGTAATGGACTTTCCGTAGATGTCCTCACCGATTTTCTGGCAGCCGTCCTC
>JAZSEJ010000088.1:0-5982 GCA_045531615.1 Ruminococcus sp. | reverse complement strand
TGCAAAATCAGCGTTGAACGCACCTAAGTCGGATAATGAGTATTTATCAGGGTTGCCGATTGCCTGGAAGATTGAGGCTGCATCTGCCATTGACTGTACACCGTCGCAGTTTGCGTCGCCGTTGAGGTAGTTGGTGAGGTCGAGGGTTGAGCCGAGAGATGAATTATCACTTTCTGCATAAGCAATAAAAGGAAGTAGTCCGGTTTTATCATATATACCTTTTGCAAATTCTAACTGTTCTGATAATCCCATTTCTTTATTTGGAGTAACTGTCATTACAAAATCTTCTATAACAAGTTCTGCATCTATGTCATTGCTTTCAATATACTCTCTTAGCTGTTCTTCTTTATCATTTTGCTCGAGATATTGTGTCAGACTGCCAAAAGTCCCTTTCTGATAGGCTATTCTGTTATGATTATAACTAAAGCTTATAGCTTTCTCTCCTATAGCTTCACGTATTTTCTTTGCAGTATCAGGAGAAATAACAGTATTTTTTACATAAAAGCGATATGTTCCGTCAGATTTTTTATTTCCTTCGGTAAATATCAGTTCTTTGTCTATATCCGAAAGAACTTTTTCAAAGTCTGTAATATCATCGGGGTTTGAAATGTTAAACTCTATTGTATCGTTGATACGATATAAATCATAAACTGTTGTTTTACCGTCAGACTGTTTTATATACATAGCTGTTTCTTCTGTGGGTTCAAACATCCAATAACGAGGAAGCCATACGTTTCCTTCAAGCTTAATGTAATCATTAAACATTTCTTCGCTTTCAACTATTCCCCACCAACTATCCAAGGCGCTTGAACTTGTTGCTGATATGGCAGAAATAGCTGTGATTGCTGACAAGGCTAATGAAATTATTCGTTTTTTCATATTGATGACCTCCTTGATATTTATTCTATCCCTGCAAGCTTTTTTTGTATTGCAATAGCATCATCGGGTGTTAAGCCGTCGCCTGCATAGTCAGCGTTGAATTGACCTAAGTCGGATAATGAGTATTTATCGGGGTTACCGATTGCTTGGAAGATTGAGGCTGCATCTGCCATTGATTGAACGTTATCGCAGTTTGCATCGCCGTTGAGGTAGTTGGTGAGGTCGATATTTAAGCCCGAAAGCGAAGGAGCAGCACTTTCCGGTGAAACGCCAAAAGGTTTGTATCCTGTAGCTTCATAAATTTCTTTGGCAAGCTCAATATGCTCAGCTTCTGTGACCTCTTTTTTAGGAATAAGATACATCATTCCTTTTTCAAGGTTAATTCCATTATATTCAGTATAGTCCTCAGGCTCAATAAGTTGAAATTCATCTGCGTGAGCAGCGGCGTATTCGCGTAGTTTGTCTGAATCATCATAATGTACAGGTTTATCTGCTTCATAATCATAATACCATTTATTCTTAGAATAAGAAGTTACATAGTAACAAATTATAGTTCTATAATAATGCCAGTTGCAAGAATAATTGAATTCTGATGCTTTATCTCCTAATTGTTCTCTGATTTTTTTTGCAGTTTCAGGTGATATTATGGCTGCACTAACAGCAAATTGGTGCTTATTATCCAAATGGGTTAATTCATATGAATTTATAAACAGCTTTTCATCAACCGCCTGTATCTTCTCTTTGATTTCATCAAGGTTTTCATCTGCGTCAACTGTGATGTATAAATAATCCCTATTTCTGTAAACTTCATAAAAATATGTTGATTGATTTTCATTTGGAACATAATACATATATTGGGTTTTTTCCCAAGAATCGCCAAAACCTAACCACTCATAGCCTTCAAGCTTAACACAGTCTTTGAATGTTTCTTCTAATGTTGCCTCATTAACTGTTCCCCAGTAATACAGCGCATTTGAACTCATTGCCGATACTGCTGAAATTGCTGTTAATGCGGATAGAGCAAGTGAAATTATACGTTTTTTCATAGTGATGACCTCCTTAAAAACTAATCAAAATCCTATGCTTTTACGAATGAATATATTATCCCTTATACTAATCATACCCCCCCGTATATATAATTGTCAATTAGCATAATATCCTAAATTTTGCATTGACTTTCGGTATATTGCTGAATAATTGACTTATGAGCATTATGGTTGTATGAATTTATTTTCCTTTCATATATTATACAACTGTTACCCCTCAAATCTCGCAGTAAAAACTCCAGAAAATATATATTTTTTTATTTTAATCAATTTTAATTTCCAGTTTGTCATTTTAGACAAAATGCTTGCGCGAAATATCGCGATTTTTGTGTTGACAAATGTAAGATAATGTGATATACTATAATCAAAGGAAAGACTTTAGAACATAAAAGCTTAAAAGCATAAAAGCTTAAAAGCATAAAAGCTTTAAAGTGTGAAAGGATAGTGTTTATCAATGAAAGAAGTTTCTAAACTTATGGACTACAGAGCAGATATCAAGGTGCTTGACGCAACACTCCGCGATGGAGGTCTTGTGAATGAGTTCCGCTTCTCCGATGAATTTGTAAAAGCTCTCTATCTTGCTAATATCCGCGCTGGCGTTGACTATATGGAATTCGGCTACAAAGGCGATAAATCTATGTTTGATGTGGATAAATTCGGACCCCTCAAATTTTGCGACGATGACTACATTCGTTCAATTGTAGGCGAAAATAATACTGACCTTAAAATCGGCGTTATGGCGGACGTTGGAAGATGCAACTACAAGGAGGATATTCACGACGCTTCCGAAAGCCCTGTTGACCTTATCCGCGTTGCTACATACCTCCACCAGATACCCACAGCGGTTAGTATGATTGAGGACGCTAAGAATAAGGGATATGAGGTGTGCTGTAATATTATGGCTATTTCTAATGCCCGTGAGTCTGATATTGAGGCGGCTCTCGATATATTGGGAAAATCTCCCGTTGATGTCCTCTACATCGTTGACAGTTTCGGCTCCCTTTACCCTGAGCAGGTTGTGCGTACTATTAATATATACAAGGAATATGCTGAAAAATACAATAAAAAGCTGGGTATTCACGCCCATAACAATCAGCAGCTTGCTTTTGCCAATACTATTGAGGCTGTAGGCGACGGTGTTGACTGGCTTGACGCTACATATGCCGCTATGGGCAGAGGCGCAGGAAACTGTGCTATGGAGCTTCTTCTCGGTTTCCTGAAAAATCCCAAGTATAACGTATACCCTGCTATTCAGTTTATTGAAAAATATATGCCTGCTATCCGTGAGGCAGGGGCTGTATGGGGCTACGATTTCCAGTATATGATGACAGGGCTGCTCAATCAGCATCCACGCTCTGCTATTGAATTTACAAAGGAAAAAAGAACAGATTACTCCGAGTTTTACAAGGAAATCCTTGCACAGGAATAATTTTAAAGGGAGCGAATTCGCTCCCTTTTATATTTATGTTTTATTCTGTTATGTCTGCCAGTTTTTTCTGAATTGCTATTGCATCCATTTGCCATTATATCCCTCCAATTTCCCCTCCTTGATTATTGCAGTAAAAATCACATATTTTCTATTTTAACATAAATGAAAGTAAGATTATGCTAACAATAATTTCGTTTCCGCAAGTAAACATTCCCACTATTTTCTTTTATTTCTGTTATAATATATATTGTGATAAAAAAGACAATCTTTTGGTTAATTGCGAAATAGCAGGGGAGGTGCTGTGTGAAAACTGTTGAAATATTCTCCGACGGCGCTTGCAGCGGTAATCCAGGTCCTGGAGGCTATGGTACTATTCTTCGCTTCGGTACTGTAGAAAAGGAGCTTTCAGGCGGTGAAAACCATACCACCAATAACCGTATGGAGCTTATGGGCGTTATTGCAGGCCTTTCCGCGCTGAAAGAGCCGTGTAAAGTAATACTCACCACCGACAGCAAATACGTCTGCGACAGTATAACTAAAGGTTGGGTGTACAGCTGGCAGAAAAAAGGCTGGAAAAAAGCCGACGGCAAGCCTGCCCTCAATGTTGACCTATGGGAGCAGCTTCTGCCCCTTCTCTCCCGACACGATGTTACTTTCAACTGGGTAAAGGGACACGCAGGTCATCCCGAAAACGAACGCTGTGACCGCCTTGCTGTGGCACAGAGAGATATACATTCTTAAAAGAGGTTGAATATGGAAAGAAGATTTATTTATGCCGATAATGCGGCAACTACAGCGGTTTCTGATGAAGTTCTTGCGGCTATGATGCCACACTTCCAGACAGCTTTCGGAAACGCTTCAAGCATTTATGAGCTTGGACGAAATGCACAGCGCGATATTGAGCTTGCGCGTGAAAAGGTGGCAAAGGCTATCGGTGCTGACCCTATTGAAATCATCTTCACAAGCTGCGGCTCCGAGTCCGACAACTGGGCAATAAAGGGTACAGCTGAACAGATGGCGAAAAAAGGCAAAAAGCACATTATCACATCTGTAATCGAGCATCATGCTGTTCTCCACACAACGGAATATCTTGAAAAAAACGGCTTCGAGGTAACATATATCCCCGTTGACGACAAGGGACTTATCAACCCTGAGGATGTACGCAAGGCAATCCGCGAGGACACTGCCCTTGTTACAATAATGTATGCCAATAACGAGATAGGAACAATTCAGCCTATCGACGAAATTGCCGCTATATGCAGGGAAAATAAGGTGCTTTTCCATACTGACGCGGTACAGGCTGTAGGACACGTTGAAATTGACGTTCACAAGCAGGGCATTGATATGCTTTCACTGTCGGGACATAAAATTCACGCGCAGAAGGGCATTGGCGCACTTTATATCAGAAAGGGCGTAGTTCTCCCAAATCTTATCCACGGTGGCGGTCAGGAGAGAAGAAAGCGCGCAGGTACGGAGAATGTTCCTGCTATTGTTGGGCTTGGTGCTGCTATGGAAATCGCCTGCAGCAATATCAATGAAAAGGCTGCTATTGTCACCGAAAAGAGAAACCGTATTATCGACGGACTGCTCACAATTCCCTATACACGTCTTAATGGTGACAGAGAAAAGCGTTTGCCTGGTAATATAAATATATCTTTTGAGGGCATTGAGGGTGAATCCCTCCTGCTTATGCTCGATATGTTCGGCATCTGCGCTTCATCAGGTTCTGCCTGCACATCCGGCTCTCTTGACCCCTCACACGTACTTCTTTCAATCGGCTTGAAGCACGAAATTGCTCACGGTTCACTCCGTCTTTCCATTGAGGAAAACCTCACTGACGAGGACGTTGATTATATCCTTGAAACAGTACCCGTTGTTGCGGAAAGACTTCGTGCAATGTCCCCTGTATGGGAAAAGATGATGAAGGGTGAATCCTACGAATAATAGGCAATAATGAAAAGGAGAAGATAAATTATGATGTACAGTGAAAAGGTTATGGACCATTTTGCAAATCCCAGAAATGTGGGAGAAATTGAGAATGCTGACGGTATCGGCGAAATCGGCAACGCTAAGTGCGGCGATATTATGAAGATGTATCTGAAAATCGACAACGGCACAATTACAGACGCAAAGTTCAAGACTTTCGGCTGCGGTGCGGCAATTGCTACATCTTCAATGGCAACTGAGCTTATCAAGGGCAAGACTATTGACGAGGCTTTAAAGCTTACAAATGACGCTGTTGTAGAGGCTCTTGACGGACTTCCTGCTGTTAAGGTGCATTGTTCAGTTCTGGCTGAACAGGCTGTTCGTTCAGCACTTTCTGATTACTATACAAGACAGGGAATTGATCCCCTGCCTATCGTGGGCGAAATTCATATGCCTGAGGAATAATAATTAAAGGGAGCGATTTCGCTCCCTTTTGTTTTATATTTATGTTTCTATTCTGTTATGCCTGCAAGCTTTTTCTGTATAGCAATTGCATCATCGGGGGTTAAGCCGTCGTTTGCAAAATCAGCGTTGAACGCACCTAAGTCGGATAATGAGTATTTATCAGGGTTGCCGATTGCCTGGAAGATTGAGGCTGCATCTGCCATTGACTGTACACCGTCGCAGTTTGCGTCGCCGTTG
>JAZSEJ010000082.1:0-21268 GCA_045531615.1 Ruminococcus sp. | reverse complement strand
AGCAAGTGATATTCAATCAGGTGAAAGCGGAGTGCAAACACATTCAGCAAATGACAGCAGAACAGACGAGCAACTCTCTGACAAGCTTAATCAGCCAATCGGAGAAGCTGTCATTACAGGCTGGGAAGTTGAACGAGGAATACTGCTCCAAGCTGAAAAGCTTAGAAGAATGGAAACACAAAACGCAATCGAAAATGCTCAGGTGGGTTGTGATTTCTCAGTCGGTGCTGTTGATATTGTGGACGGTGTTGCAAGTGTTGCTTCGATAATTGATAATGCTCCGACTGATCCCGAAGAGCTGGAACGATATATCGAAGCACAGCGAGCCGCACAGAATGCAGGATTGTTAATTGGTGCGGCTGTTGCGGCAATAGAAATTCTGTCAGAAAAGCTTGAAGAAATGAAAGTCGATACAGAAGAAATTGATATGGATATAAGCTGACGGAGAAATCTGTCAGCTTTTAAAATTTAAAGAACGGAGTGATCTAAAAATGTGTAACACGAATACAAACAGAAATAAGATTATGAGAGGAAGCGTGATAACAGTATGGAGAATAAAATTACAATGCTTACGATTAAGGAAGCCGCCGCTATGGTTGAGGGTTTAACGGAATATCGTGTCCGTCAGATGTGTGTGAATAAACAGATTCCATGCATTATGGCGGGTAAGAAATATCTTATCAACAAGGAAACTCTCACGGAGTATCTCCGCGGTACAAAGGCTTAAAATTTATTGAAAAGTTGGCTTGTGGACTGGATTTATCAGTTATAATGTGATATAATTGGTGTACAGTCCGCAAGCCATAAATCTTTAGTATCAAAAGGAGGACGATACTCTATGGCTAATATAAGAAAAAGAGGAAACACATATCAGATAAGAGTTTCCTGTGGATATGATGTAAGAGGTGTTCAGCAATTCCAGAGCAAGACATGGAAACCTGAGGAAGGTATGACACCTAAACAGATTGAAAAAGAATTAAACCGTCAGGCAATTCTCTTTGAGGAAGAATGTAAAAAGGGACAGGTTACTGCGTCAGTGAAATTCGAAACTCTTGCAGAAGAATGGTTTGAGCAGTATGCTAAGATACAACTTAGAAGTACAACCTACACACGATTAAGACAGCTTACAAAGCGTGTGTATCCTGCTATAGGTCATCTTCGTATGGATAAAATAACAGCAAGAATAATTCAGAATTTTATAACAGACCTTGCAATGAACGGGAAAAGCTTTAAAACAGGCAAACCGATTTCAAGCAAGACGGTTGTTCATCACCTGAGCTTTATTTCCGATGTGTTCAACTATGCAATCCGTATGGATATGCTGACTGATAATCCGTGCAGGAGAGTTATTCCGCCGAAAGCAAAGGCTGCTGAAAAGGATTATTATACACTTGAAGAAGTTGAAAAGTTGTTTGAGTTGCTGAGAGGTGAACCTTTGAAATATCAGGTTTTCTTCAACCTTGCAATATACAGTGGATTTCGCAGAGGTGAGCTTCTCGGTCTTGAATGGAAGGATATCGAATGGGAAACTGGTGTAATAAGCGTCAGAAGAACTTCAAACTACACAGCGGAAAAAGGTATCTACACTGATACAACCAAAACAAAGAAATCGCTACGCTCGTTAAAGTTTCCACAGTTTATCATCGATATGCTTAAATCCTACAAGAAAGAGCAAGACGCTGAAAGAATACGACTTGGCTCCAAATGGGTTGATCACGACAGGTTGTTCGTTAAGTGGAATGGAGAACCGATGAATAACAATACACCGTATTTCTGGTTCAATGAATTCTGCGAAAAGCATGATTTCAGATTCTGTGATATTCACAGCTTCAGACATCTGAATGCAAGTCTTCTTATCAACGCGGGAATAGATGCGGTTGCGGTATCAGGTGCATTAGGTCATGCTCATACAAGTACAACCTTAAACATCTACAGCCATATGTTCCAACAGGCACAGGCGAGGGTAAGTAACGCTGTATCCGAAGCGCTGGATTTTCATAAAGACAAAGATAAAAATGATGAAAAAACGGCTTAAAAAATACTCCCCGAAACCTAAAATTTCGGGGAGCTACATAGCACATTCAAAAATAATGGACAAACAATGGACAACGGCAATTTACGTAAAAAATAAAAACCCACAAGCACCGATATATAGGCATTTGTGGGAATGTGGTGTGGTGACCCGTACGGGAATTGAACCCATGATTCCGCCGTGAAAGGGCGATGTCTTAACCTCTTGACCAACGGGCCGATATGGTAGCGGCAGTAGGATTCGAACCAACGACCAATCGGGTATGAACCGAGTACTCTAGCCAACTGAGCTATGCCGCCACGATTAAACGTCGCTTCGACTTACGACTTAATTATTATACACTAAAAGTTGAAAAAAGTCAAGAGGATATTCTAAAAAAAATCAAATTCGTGATTTTGACCAATCAAACAGCGTGATACAGTTGCTTGGTTGGTTATTTTTCTGCGTGTTTGAATTTTATTAAGAAAATCATAAGAATTGCAACGAGTTTTTTATAAGAAATCGGGTTTATAATATTGACATAGACAGAGAAAGAGAGGTAAAATAGAATGTATATGATAAATATCAAATAAACGAAACGGGTGGTAAATTATGAATAATATTGAAAACTCAGTAATACTTGTGGTTGATGACGACCACGACATTGTGAACGCAATTTCAGCATTATTGGAGCGTGAGGGATACTCAATCCGCAAGGCATACAACGGACTTGAGGCTGTTGACGCTTTGATGCGCGAGGATATACAGCTTATCCTCATTGATATAATGATGCCTAAGATGGACGGCTTATCAGCGATGATGAAAATACGCACAATGAAGAACATCCCGATTATCGTATTGTCAGCGAAATCCGAGGACAGCGATAAGATACTGGGATTATCAATGGGAGCGGACGATTATATAACGAAGCCCTATAATCCAATGGAGCTTGTAGCGAGAGTGCAGTCAAATCTTCGCCGTTATTTAAGTCTTGGCGCGGCAGACAGCGTCAAAAAAAGCTCCGTGCTTCGTATCGGGGGATTAACCCTTGACCGTGACGAAAAGCAGATTTACATTGACGGAGAGCCTGTAAAGCTTACGGCTACGGAGTACAAGATAACAGAGCTGCTTATGGAAAACGCAGGCAGAGTATTCTCAGCAGAGGAAATTTACAGCCGTGTATGGAACGAGGATTCCTACTCTGTTGAAAACACAGTAATGGTACATATCCGTCACATACGAGAAAAAATTGAAATCAACCCCGCAGAGCCGCGATATCTCAAAGTGGTCTGGGGGATAGGCTATAAAATAAGTCGTGAATAGAAAGAAGGATAAATATGTTAAAAAGCAGAATAACACGAATTGTAGCAGGAACAGTAGGATGTGCAATGGCATTTTTATGTGCCGCACAGGCAACATCACTTTTCATAAAATCAGATGAATTTTACAGCGATGAAAATTTAAATAAGAGCAGTTTGTATACATATAACGATACAGCAAATGAAGCATACTACAACCTCTATATTGCAGGAAATGTGTATCTGAACAAGCTTAACAAGAAGGGCGAGTTTATTGGCAATGCATACGAAAGAAAGCAGACAATTGCTGTAATGCAGGATTTAGGACTTATGGACGAAAAAGGCGAGTTACAGCTCGTTGCTTCGGACGAGGTTGAATACCGTGTAAGCGTAAATGGCACAGAATACGCCAACACAGACAAAACCCACGAAGAGCTTTCAAACGAATATGCATTTATGCTCCGCGACGGCGACGTAAATTTCGGACCAACATTCCATTGTTTTTACGGCTCTGGATTGGTTAATTGGTTTACCACCAATTACGGTATGACATATTATTACGTTGACGGCAAGGGATACGCAGTATTTGATTATGACACAACAGGCTGTGACAGCTATGTTGACGAGCTTGGAGCAACAGTATACTATAAGCTTGACGGCACAACGCCCATACCTTATGGTTATGTCGATTTATCAGAGTATGAGATTGTAGATGAACAGATACCTGTTACGGAAGCAAATGAGGCATTTGAAAGTGAAAGAGAGATCACCACACTTCCTGATATCAGTGATAAAAGCTTTATTAAAACAGAAATGCCCGATGACGAAATTGTAATAACAGTATCACCGAAAAGTCATATCATAGCGGAAGTTGAACAGACAATAAAGAAATCCGACGAATTTGACGCTGAAATAAAAGTAGGATTTTTACAGCTTATACCCCTTGCGGCAGTTGCAGTTGTAATGGCGTTATATGTCCTTATCGCAGGAGGCTACAGCAAAAAGGAAAAGAAGTTTGTACTCACAGCAGGAGATAAAGTATTTGCAGAAATATACATCGCATTGGGCTTACTTGCCTTTTTCGGTTCAGTATGCTACTGCGCAGAGGTTGATTCTATATGGAATTATTTTGCATATTCAAAGGAAACCTTCTGTATAGTAAACGGAGCAGGAGCCGCAGCAGTATGCGGAATACTCCTCCTTATCCTCAACAGCCTTATTATCCGCGTAAAATGCCACAGCCTGCTTAAAACATCAATAATCGGCAGAATTCTCATAAAGCTCTGGGGACTTTTAAAGAAGCTTTGGGAATATGCAAAGAAGGCAAGAGTTGAATTTCTTAAAAATATGGTAAGCCGCGATATGCTCCGCAACGACAAATTCACAAGAAGCTTTATTTTAAGAACGGGAATTGCATTGGCACTTGGTCTGATAGTATTTATTATTGGAACAATTGCTAACGATTTGATGATTACAATTATATGCTGGTTTATTATCCTTGCAGGCTACATCTATTTCAGCCTTGCAGATTTAAAGGCATTACAGCGCCTTAACGAGCATATCTCCGCAGTAAATTCAGGGGATTACACAGCCCGCAACGAAGCAATGGATTCCCCCATATACGTACCTACAGAAAAGCTTAACAACATCTCAGAAGGCATACAGGGAACTGTTGAAAAACAGCTGAAATCCGAGCGAATGAAAATCGAACTTGTAACAAATGTCTCCCACGATTTAAAAACTCCGCTTACATCAATTATAAGCTATATTGACCTTTTATCAGCAGAGGAGCTTTCACCGGCTGCAAGGGATTATGTAACAATAATAGAGAACAAATCCCAGCGTTTAAAGACAATGGTAGCCGATTTATTCGACCTTGCCAAGGCAACAAGCCGTACAGACGTACAGACAGAGGAAATTGACGCAGTAGTCCTCACAAGGCAGGTATTGGGCGATTTAGCTGATAAAATCGAAGCATCGGGAAGAATGCTGAAATGTGATATACAGGCAGAAACAGCGCCTATTAACGCAGACGGAAAGAAGATGTACAGAGTATTCCAGAATGTAATAGACAACGCGCTGAAATATTCAATGGAGGGTACAAGGGTATACCTCACCTTGAAAAATGAAAACGGCATATGCAGTATCATAGTAAAGAATATTGCAAGCTATGAAATGACATTCAGCCCCGATGAAATCACAGAGCGATTTACAAGAGGGGACGAGGCAAGAAGCACCGAGGGCAACGGTCTGGGCTTATCCATAGCAAAGAGCTTCACAGAGGCTTGCGGCGGCAGTTTCAGAGTAGACATTGACGGCGATGTATTTGCGGCTATAATTGAAATGCCTGTAATATAATTATCAAAGGGAGCGGTTTTCGCTCCCTTTCGTTTGTTTACAACATTTTTGCATGTATGATATTGAGATAATCCACACAAGTCAATTATTTAGCAATATGCCGATGTTTAAGGCGAGATTTTGGCTATTCTGCGTATTGACAAGCGAATATACGGGGGGTATAATGGGCGTAAGGGGAAATGTTTGTATTTTCCAAAGTTGATATAAAAAATGCAGAGGGAGGAATTTTTTATGAAGAAAAAGCTCATAGCATTAGTTCTCGGAGCAGTTATTTCAATGCAAGGCATATGTTCAGGCAGCGTTGTCATAAATGCCGAAGATAACGGTATATCTTCGGTTGACAGAGTAATTCATCTTGAGCAAGCTGATTATAATGATGAACTCATAACAATTGAACTTGTTGAGGGCGAAGCTGTACAGCTTGATTTCCAGCTTGATCCCGAAATTTATGACCTTGAATATATTCAATGCTTCGGTAGCGAAAAAGTTGTCATTTCACATACGGGTAAGTTAATTGCATATGATTCGGGTCAAGAGATTGTTATGGCTTATGTAAAAGTCAGAGATTATTTTCATACTTTAGATTTTGCATTCAATGTTAATGTTCTGCCAAACGAAAACATTTCTCCTGAGAATCGTGCTGAGCTTAAAAGGCTTCAAGATTTCTGGTATATGGATTATCGCCGCAGAAAATTGGAGCTTGTTGGCGCAATAGACGAGGATGCACCAAGACTGACATTGGAGAAAGTTCAGGAATTTATTGATACCGGTGAAGATTACAGAGAGATATTCAAAAAGGTAAGTAACTATGTTGGTTATCCCGATGATGTATCAGGTTCCGGTGTAACAAGTTATGCCTACTGGTCTGATTCGAAAGGAAATGAAATTATTTCTATCGGCTATGATCGGAATTATATAGGCTATACTAAAATAGCTGATGACGGTACTGTTATCGGCTCACAGATTCTTTATCCAGAAAAAGAAGAATTTTATGAGGACGGAAAATCAAAGTGTCAGGAGTATATAGATTATAATCAGATAAAACCTGAAGGCTATGGTACGCTGAATTTAAAATTAATTGACGAATCCACAGGAGAGCCTTTCACCGAAACCAACGGAACATTTCAGCTTATTTATAACAATGACAAAGGTGACATTGAAATCGTAAAAAGCTGGGATAGCTCTGAAGGCAGTGAAATAACTATCAGTGAGTTGTCACGGGATTATACCTATGAACTGAGATACATTGATAATTATCACGGTGAATATCCTGACGAATATAAATATGAAATATCTCTTGACAAAGGAAAAAGATACTTCTCATTCAGCGATGACAGTGAACTTAGCTGTAATGTATATCTGAAAAAGCACCTACTTGGTGAACCGTATCTTTTAGGCGATGTAAATAATGATAGAATGATTAATGTCGCAGATGTGGTTACACTTCAGAAATGGCTGTTGGGCAAACCGAACACAGTATTAATGAACTGGAGAGCTGCCGATCTTTGCAGAGATGATAGAATTGATGCATTCGACCTTTGTATTATGAAAGAAAAGCTTGTGGAAAACGAATAGCCTGCTGAACTTTCAACCCTTGAATAAATAAGCGGATAATATCCGCCCTCTACGCAAAAATGCGTAAAATAGCAAATACTTTTTATACAGATTGAAGGGAGCGTGAAAACCGCTCCCTTTTGTCTGGTTACAGTATTTTGATATCATTATAATTCCCATGAGTCGATTATTCAGCGATATACCGAAAGTCAAGGCGGAATTTTGGGTATTATGCTAATTGACAATTATATATACGGGGGGTATAATTAGTATAAGGGATAATATATTCATTCGTAAAAACATAGGATTTTGATTAGTTTTTAAGGAGGTCATCACTATGAAAAAAAGAATAATATCGACTGTCCTTTCGGCAGTATCAGCAATTTCAGCAGTAACTGCAATGAACACAAACGCTTTATTGGGGTGGGGAACGCTCGTTGAAGAAGAAATAGAAGAAAATTTCAAGAAATGTATCAAGCTTGACGCTAAGGAATACGAATGTTTTTATCCTGCAAAGTCAGAATATCCGAATTTGTATATGTATACATATAATTTAAATTCAACTATTGAACCAAATTCAAGGATTGTAATATATGTGCTTTTGAAAACAGATGATTCCATATGGATTGAAGTGGGAAAAGACATAGATACTTCCGAAATAGAAAAACAGATAAAAGCACTTGATGAAGGTTTTGAAGTGGTAAAAACTTATGCAACATCAGACACATCTTATATTAAAGTTTTAAGTGAAGAATTTCCTATTGAAACGGTAAAGGAAATTTGTGAAATAGTCGGAGATAAAGCTATAAAAACTGATTATAATTTTAATTCATACAGATATGACAATTTACAGTTCGATTATATAACAGGGTATGATGATAACAGAGTAGTAGATATAATAGAAAAAGACGGATATAGAGAAGTTATACACGAATCTAATGAAGAAATACTTACGGAATATGCTGAAAAACATAGTGATGAGGTGGAATTAAAATACTTCTATCCGCCCAATGAAGATCATCGTGGATTTGAGCCTTGGACAGGTACATATTATCTTATACCGAAAAAAGAACTTACCACTATGGAACATCTTGAACTTGCCAAAGACATATATGAAGATACAGGCTTATCTCCTTTCTTTTATAGTCTTGAGAGTGCAAGTGCGCCTATCAGCTCAACCCTCGACCTCACCAACTACCTCAACGGCGACGCAAATTGCGACAACATCCAGTCAATGGGAGATGCAGCCTCAATCTTCCAGGCAATCGGCAACCCCGATAAATACGCATTATCCGACTTAGGCGAATTCAACGCAGACTATGCCTGCGACGGCTTAACCCCTGATGATGCTATTGCAATTCAGAAAAAGATTGCAGGGATAGCAGAATAGAAACATAAATATAAACCAAAAGGGAGCGTGAAACCGTTCCCTTTTATACGGTCAAAAACCTGAATTTCGTTCCGAAATTGCGGGCGACCGATGGTCGCCCCTACATAAAATAACTCAATATAGCCAATTGTAGGGGCGAGCATTGCTCGCCCTTAAATAAAATATGCCTTTTTTGACAGACTGCGGGCGGGTAATATCCAACCCTACAGAGTATAATAAAAACAAAATTTTAACAAGTCATATTAAAACAAATTACGATAAGTTCTGTGCAACACTTACAATTTAGCCTGTTGATAATTATTGAAGAAGTAGAAAATAAAAATTATTTTTCAATAATCAACCATTTTTGGTTGAAAAAAGGCCGATTTTTGCCCTTATATAGAGGGGGTTATAAAAATGAAGAATTATAAATACTCATTCCACAGAAATAATTTCACAGTCATTATAATAATGTTCAAGGATTTCACGCCAGTCCTTGCCGTCCTTTGCCATATGATTTGCACCGTACTGGGACATACCAACGCCGTGACCGTAGCCGTGGGTAGTAAAGATAAAATTATCGTCCTTGTATTCCACGGTAAAATCAGCGGAACGCAGACCAAACGCCTGCCGTATATCATTACCCGTCACCTTTTTGTCACCAACCGTCACCTCCAGCACCGTCCCCGAGGGCGATTTCTCACCTGTTTCAATCCATTTTTCGGGATTATCACCCAACTGAACACCCTCAAACACCTTTTCAAGCCTTACTTTGACAAAATCCACACTTATTTCCGTTTCGTCGGTATAATTAGGAGCCTCCTTGTCAGATTTGCTGTTGACAGGCACGAGATAATCAACCGCGGTCCCCCACATATTCTCCGCACTTTCGGTTTTTCCCGAGGACATAGAGTGAAAAGCAGCAATAATCGGCTCATTGTCATATGTTATGATATAGGGCAGCACTTCATCAACAGCGTCAGCGATTTTATTGTAGTGGATATCGTAATTATCCCCGAAATAGTGGCGGATTTTCTCATCAGTAAAAAATCCCTGATATTTATTGGGGTCATCGGAAAAATCCGCATTGCCAAGAGCCTTATCGGGAGCCTTCCTCTGGAGATTACGCTGTCTTTCAGCGTAGGTATGAGCCGCAACCGCCTGTGCTTTCAGAGCTTCTTCCTCAAAGGAAGCAGGCATTTCCGCCGCAACTGCTCCAATGACATAATCACGGACGCTTACCTCAGATATATTCCCTGTAGAGGAGTTCAGCACGCGGTAAGGCTCCTGTGAAACCTCAGTATCTGTGGGATTATCGGAGATTTTCTCCTCATCCTCAAAGACATACTCCTTTATTTTCGCAGAGGCTTCTTCATCAGCGGCAGCAGAGGGCTTATCCCTGATAATAGAGGGAATAGCAGGTACAGCGGCAAACAAAACGAGAAAAACAGCATAGGCGACTAATGTTTTCATAGGCAAGTCCTTTCGATTTCACTCGCTTATCACGCAACTTTCACATTCATCACAGAAATGCGATTGACACATAAATTCAAATGATGTATAATTAGTATGTAAAGTTTAGTTAGGAGTGATTTTATTGAATTTATCAGATAAGAAAACCAACATTAAAAATTTATGCAGGGAGCTGGCAGATAATACCATTATCGACCCCGCTCTCTATCAGAAATATCACGTAAAAAGAGGCCTTCGAAAAAGCGACGGCACAGGCGTAGTTGCAGGTATCACAAATATATGCAACGTTCACGGCTATGTGCTCAACGAAGGCGAGGTTGAGGCTATCCCCGGACAGCTTATCTACCGCGGCTACAACATAAACGACCTTGTAAGCAATGTTGACGATGAAAACCGCTACGGCTTTGAGGAAACAGTATACCTCCTCCTTTTCGGCAGACTTCCCGATGAGGAAGAATTAAAGGATTTCAATACTCACCTTGCTATTTCGAGAGATTTGCCCAACGGGTTTGTAGAGGATATGATACTTAAAGCACCCTCAAAGAACATTATGAACAAGCTTTCCCGTTCAGTCCTTGCACTTTACTCTTATGATGAGGACTGCGAGGTAAAGTCAATCGAAAACGAGATGAAAACAGCTGTAAGCCTTATTGCAAAGCTGCCCGTTATTATGGCTGCTGCATATCAGGTAAAGCGCCGTGTTTTTGACAATCAGAGTATGATTATGCATCCTCTCAGATACGAGGAAAACACAGCCCAGACTATACTCTCACTTCTCCGTCCCGACAGACAGTATACCGAGGAGGAAGCCCTTCTCCTTGACCGCCTGCTTATGTTACAGGCTGAACACGGCGGCGGAAACAACTCCACATTTACCTGCCGAGTGCTTACATCATCGGGAACAGATCCATATTCCGCATATTCAGGAGCAATCTGCTCCCTTAAAGGCCCCCGTCACGGCGGCGCCAATATACAGGTAATAAATATGCTTGACAACTTCAAGGCAAACATAAAGAACTGGGAGGACGAAGGCGAAGTAGCCGATTATATGCGCCGTACCATAAGAAAGGAAACCAACGATAAATCAGGACTTATCTACGGTATGGGACACGCGGTATACACAATCTCCGACCCTCGTGCAGTTATCCTTAAAGAGAGAGCATTTGAGCTTGCAAAGGGCAGAGAAATTGAGGCTGAATTCAGACTTCTTGAAACAATAGAGCGTCTTACTCCCGAAATATTCAAGGAAGTAAAGGGCAGTGATAAGACAATGTGCGCCAATGTTGATATGTATTCGGGACTTGTTTACCGTATGCTTGGCATTCCCGATGACCTTTTCACACCTCTCTTTGCTGTTGCAAGAATGGCAGGCTGGTCAGCGCACCGTATGGAGGAAGTGCTTACGGGCAACCGTATAATCCGCCCTGCATACAAGGCAATTGCCAAGGGCCGTGAATACGTAAAGCTTGCAGACAGACACAATGGATAAGAATAACGCCCTGAAAGCTTCGGCAGCTGCGGCTATGGCACTTACACTGACAGGCTGCACCTTCGGAACGAGTATCGACAATCTTCTTGCCCCTCCCAAGCTGAGTATCGAGCAGGAGCAGATATACACCGCCCTCACCGACGCAGCAGGGGAGTCTATCAGCCTGAAATATCCCAAGGCAGGAAAGTATCTTTCAGCCTTTATCGTTGAGGATATTGACGGCGACGGCGGAAACGAAGCTGTTGTTTTCTATGAAAAAACAGGACTTGCAGCCCCTGAGAATACCCTGCGTATCAATATTCTTGACAGGGGCGGTGACGGCAAATGGCAGTCGGTATACGATATTCCTGCGGAAGGCTCAGAAATAGAACGAGTTATGATATCCCAGCTGGGAGAAAATGGCCGTGTAAATCTGGTAATCGGCAGCAGCCTTATAAACCGTTCCGAAAAGACAGCGTCTATATACAGCTACAGCGACGGTGTACTTGAAAGAACCTTTTCGGAATCCTATTCCTTTATTGATGTAACCGACCTTGACAGCGACGGAGAAAAGGAATTCCTCCTGCTGAAAGGCTCCACCAGCGATTCACCTGCGGCAGCAGAGGCATACAAGCTTGATACAAACGGCTTATATCACCGTTACCGCGAGGAGTTGAGCGGCGGCTTTATGGAATTCGACGCGGTAAGCTACGGCAGCCTTGAAAGCGGCGAAACAGCCCTGTATATCGACGCAGTTTCAGGCAACGGATATATACAGACTGATATTGTATATATGGACAACAAGGGGCTGCAAAAAGCTTTTGAAACAGCGGAGCAGTCAGCGGTAACGCAAAGACCGTCGGGATGCCGTTCCTTTGACATAGACGGTGACGGTTCACTGGAAATACCGGTGCAGAGAGTTGCCCCGGGCTATGAAAACGCTCCGGAAGGCGAGCTAATATGGCTCACTGACTGGATGTCCGTAGGCAAAGACGGCGGAAGTCAGCTGAAATACAATTCCTATTACAGTGTAGGCGACGGATATATATTCCTGTTCCCTGCAAAGTGGCATAATAAAGTCACGCTGAAACGTGACGCAATAAACGACGAAATAGTTATATGCGCCTATGAAAACGGCGAAATCGGCAGAGAGCTTATGAGGATATACTGTGCCGAGGACGCACCCTCCCGTGAGGACAGAACGGCTTCGGGATATATGCTTCTGCGTACAAAGGGCGAATCTGCATACCTTGCGTATTTGCCGCCCTATGACAAAACCGACAGCCTTTCAATCACACAGGCGGAGGCAGCAATAGGCTTTAAATTCAACTAAGGGGAAATTATTATGAAACGTATATTGATTTGCGAGGACGAAGATACCATAAGAGAATTTGTGGTCATAAACCTTAAACGTGCAGGCTATGACGTTGTAGACGTAAACTGCGGCGAGGCTGCACTGAAAACCTTTGAGCAGGAACACGGCAACTTTGACATTGTGCTTCTTGACATTATGATGCCCGGAATTGACGGCTTTACAGTATGCAAGAAGATAAGAGAAAAAAGCTCCACAATCGGCATTATTATGCTTACAGCAAGAACACAGGAAATGGACAAGGTAAGCGGACTTATGATAGGCGCTGACGATTATATAACAAAGCCTTTTTCTCCCTCTGAGCTTACAGCGAGAGTTGACGCAATATATCGCCGAGTATGTATGAGTTTCATCAAGAATGAGCAGCACAGCCTTATTGAAAGCGGTCCCTTTGTGCTTAACCTGAAAAGCCGCACTGTTACGAAAAACGGCGCACCTATTGAGCTTACACAGGTTGAGTATCAGATACTGGAATACTTTATGAACAACAAGAATACCGCCCTTGACCGTGCAAGCATACTCAATCATATATGGGGCGAAAGCTATTACGGCGATGATAAAATCGTTGACGTAAATATAAGACGTATACGTATGAAAATCGAGGAAGAGCCCTCAAGTCCCAAGTATATCATAACTATCTGGGGTTACGGCTACAAGTGGAATGACGTTCAGTAATGGCAAGAAAAAGTATTACTAAACGCTGGATTGTCAATAACTTAGGAGTTATTGTTCTTGCCCTGATTGTTATTGAGCTTGTGGTAATATACGCCATACAGAGCTATTATTACAGCTCCGCAAAGCAGTATCTCATATCAAAGATAAACGCCGTAACAAGCGTGCTGAGTATACATTCCCAGGACAGCTCCGCCAACTTTTCCGCAGAGGTGCGGAATATGCTGGAAACCTTCAATGAAAAGGACAAAATCGAGCTTATGGCCATAAACTCAAAAGGGCGCGTAGTGCTGACATCTTCGGGATTTTCCCCCGATGAGGATTACGTTATGCCCGACTATGAGGACGCTATGGAGCTTGGAGAGGGCAGCTATATCGGCAGACTTTCCTCCGAGGGCGAAAAGGTGCTTGCAGTATCTGTTCCCCTGTCCTCATTCAACAGCGAATACAGTTCTGTGCGAATGGTTACATCACTGACGGAAATTGACAATACCATAAAAGGGTATATTATCTTTGTAACTGCGGTATGTTCCACCATAATTCTTATTATAATTGTAACGGGGCTTTATTTTGCGCGCTCTATCGTCAAGCCGATACGGCAGATAAGCGGAATTACGCGAAAATTTGCTATGGGTGACTTCTCTGTGCGAATACAGAGCAATACCGATGATGAAATCGGCGAGCTTTGCACCGCCATAAATCATATGGCTGACGAATTATCCTCTGCGGAGGCTATGAAAAACGAGTTCATATCCTCTGTTTCTCACGAGCTGAGAACGCCTCTGACGGCTATAAAGGGCTGGGCGGAAACTCTTATGGTGGACGGCGGTGAAAACCCCGACACTATGAAAAAGGGCGTAGGCGTTATTGTGAACGAAACTGAGCGATTACAGCAAATGGTTGAGGAACTGCTTGACTTCTCCCGTATGCAGAACGGCCATTTTACGCTGCAAAACAGCAATATGGACATTCTTGCCGAGCTTGGCGACGCTGTACTGATGTACTCCGATAAGGCAAGGCGTGAACAGATAAAGATTATCTATGACGAGCCTGAAATGCTGCCCGTTGTTTTTGGCGATAAAAACCGCATACGACAGGTATTTATCAACGTTATTGACAATGCGTTGAAATATTCCAATTCGGGCGACACAGTTACTATCAAGGCAGATGTAAAGGACGGCAGAATAAGAGTATCTGTAAAGGATACAGGCTGCGGAATCAAGGAAAGTGACCTTGCAAAGGTTAAAACCAAGTTTTACAAGGCAAATCACACAAGGCGAGGTTCGGGTATCGGACTTGCTGTTGCTGATGAGATTATCGCTATGCACGGCGGCAAACTGGAAATATACAGCCCAGGTGAGGGTAAGGGTACTAAGGTAACAATTACATTGCCGGCGAAGAATTAATGCGTAATTATTTTGTGCGGTGATTTTTGCAGCGAAGCCGTAATTTTGTAGTGGCGGATATTATCCGCCCGATAAATCCCGAAACCATATCAATTAGGAGCAAAAAAATGAGTAAAAACAACAATTCACCAGGCGGTGAAAAATTCAAATCGAAAATAGGCGGACAGGCGCTTATTGAGGGCATTATGATGCTCGGCCCCGAAAAGGGCGCTATGGCCTGCCGACTTCCCGACGGCACAATTGACCTTGAAGTATGGGACGAAAACAATGGCAAAAAAGCTCCCTGGTACAGAAAAACTCCACTTATAAGAGGTTGTTTCAACTTTGTTACATCTCTTGCCAAGGGATATAAATACACAATGAAATCTGCCGAAAAGCAGATGACCGAAGATGAAAAGGCTGAAGCTGAGAGAAAAGCCGCTGAAAAGGCAGGAAAAGAAATTGAGGGCGACGATGAAAAGCTCTCCTCTGAGGCTTTCGATATCGTTATGGTAATTGGTACAGTTATCGGTATTGCAGTTGCTATGGGATTGTTCTTCTTTATGCCGAAATTTATCGTCGGACTTATTCCAAACATCGAAAATTCGGGTATTCTCCGTTCAATGCTGGAGGGTATCGTTAAAATCGCCCTGTTTGTGTTGTATATGTGGGCTGTAAGCCTTATGAATGATATCAAAAGACAGTATATGTACCACGGTGCAGAGCATAAAACTATAGCTTGCCACGAGGCTGAACTGCCCCTTACCGTTGAAAATGTCCGCAAGCAGTCACGCTTCCACAAGCGCTGCGGCACAAGCTTTATATTCATCGTGCTTCTGGTGGGTATATTCGTTATGTGCTTCGTTCCCAAGGGACTTATCTGGTGGCAGCGTTCACTTCTGAGCCTTGCTACGCTTCCATTAGTTGTGGGTATCTCCTACGAGTTCATACGCCTTGCAGGAAATCACGACAATCTTTTCACGAGAATACTTTCAGCTCCCGGACTTGCAATGCAGAGAATCACAACCCGTGAGCCTGACGATAGTATGATTGAAATTGCAATTGAAGCAATGAAACCCTGTATTCCTGCGGATAAATCGGAGGATATATGGTAAGGCAGGATTTATACAGACATTGTCTGTCTGTTATGGAGTCTGCTGATATACCCGACAGCGAGTTTGATACCCTGTGCATATTCCAGGATGTACTGAAAGATAAAATGCCCCTGCTTCTGCCGTATATGAATGTAGAAGCGGAAAAAGAGGCGGTTATCCTTGAAATGGTGGATAAGCGCATAAGCGGTATGCCATTGCAGTATATCCTCGGAGAATGGGAATTCTGGGGGCTGCCTATAAAAGTAGGGGAGGGCGTGCTGATACCCCGTCCCGACACGGAGACTCTTGTTGAGGATATACTTGAAATCGTGAGAAAAACGGGTATGAAATCCCCGAAAATAGCCGATTTATGCAGCGGCAGCGGATGTATTGCCCTTGCCCTGAAAAGCGAAATCCCCTCAGTTGAGGTCTACGCCGTGGAACTTTCGGAAAAAGCGCTTTCATACCTCAGAAAGAATATCGAGCTGAACAAATCGGATATAAATATAATAAAGGGAGATGTGCTTTCTCCGAAAACAGCGGAAATGCTGACGGAGCTTGATATAATCGCAAGCAATCCCCCCTATCTTACGGCGCAGGATATGGCGGAATTACAGGTTGAAGTGCAGAAAGAGCCTGAAACTGCTCTTTTCGGCGGAAACGACGGTCTTGACTTCTATCGCGCAATGACGCCGTTATGGAGAAAATCCCTTAAAATCGGCGGATATCTCTGCTATGAATTTGGTATGGGACAGGAAAAAGATATAGAAAAAATAATGAGAGAAAACAGTTTTACAGATATAAAATTCAGCCGTGACGGCGGCGGTATCATCCGCACAGTCACAGCAAGGAAAACGGAGGTAAAATATGGCTAAAAAGGAACTTAAAACAAAACCCACAGTTGTAAAAGTAACAGCAAAGGACGACAAGAAAGAGGCTCTTGCAAGCGCTCTCAAACAGCTTGAAAAGAGATACGGAGCAGGCGCTGTTATGCGTCTTGGCGAAACAAAGGTACTGAACGTTGACGCTATCCCCACAGGTTCTATGACCCTTGATATGGCGCTGGGTATAGGCGGTGTGCCGAGAGGACGTATCGTTGAGATTTACGGTCCTGAAAGTTCAGGTAAGACTACTGTTGCCCTTTCCGTTATCGCACAGGCACAGAAGCTTGATGGCGAAGTTGCCTTTATCGACGTTGAACACGCCCTTGATCCTAACTATGCAAAGGCTCTTGGCGTAAATATAGACAATCTTCTCGTATCACAGCCCGACAGCGGTGAGCAGGCTCTTGAAATCGCAGAGGCGCTCATCCGTTCAGGTGCTATTGATGTTATCGTTCTTGACTCAATTGCCGCTATGACTACCCGTGCGGAAATTGACGGCGAAATGGGCGATCTTCACGTAGGTCAGCTTGCAAGACTTATGTCACAGGCTATGAGAAAGCTTACTGCGGCTATTTCAAAATCAAACTGCGTTGCTATCTTCATCAACCAGATTCGTGAGAAAATCGGTGTTATGTACGGAAATCCCGAAACCACACCAGGCGGACGCGCGTTGAAGTTCTATGCCTCTGTTCGTATCGAAGTCCGCAAGGGCGAGGTTATCAAGGACGGCGGTCAGATTGTTGGTGCAAGCACAAGATGTAAGGTAGTTAAAAACAAGGTTGCTCCTCCCTTTAAAGAAGCTGAGTTTGATATGATGTACGGTGAGGGTATATCCCGTACAGGTGAGATTCTTGATATTGCTACTGAGCTTGATATCATCAAGAAGGGCGGTTCCTGGTTCAGCTATGCTGACCGCAAGTTAGGACAGGGACGCGATAACGTCAAGGAGCTGCTTAAAAATGACCCTGAGCTTATGGCTGAAATCGAGGCGCAGATTCTTGCACGTAAGGATGAGCTTATGGGCAAGGATGAAAAGAAAAAGGACAAGAGCAAGGCTGCTGAAATTGCCGCAGCTGTCAGCAGTGCAGCCTCCGAGGACGCTATTGATATACTTGACAGTATCGATGATGATTTCGAGGAGTTTACTCCTGCTGAATAATGGAAATTACGTCACTTGCCCACTATAAGGGTAAAACCTTTGAGGTTGAAATTGACAACGAACGGAAGCTCTATCTTCATATTGACATTATAACCGATTTCGGGCTGTCACAGGGTATGGAGATAGAGCGTACCGAGCTGAAAAAAATCATATACGCTTCAAATTTCCGCCGTGCATACGAATATGCTCTGTATCGCCTTGACTACAGGGACTATTCGGCGCAGGAGATATATGAAAAGCTCCTTGAAACCTACAAAAACGAGGCTTTATGCCTTGAAGTTGTGAAAAAGCTTGCACGGGCAGGAATAATCAACGATGAGCGATATGCGGAAAAGCTTGCACGTAAGCTTGTGGAGTCAAAAAAATACGGCTATCGCCGCGCTAAGCGTGAAATGATGCAGAAAGGCCTTACCGAGGAAACGGTATACAACGCATTGAAGCAGTATGAGGATATTTTTGAGGAAAATCTTGCAATGCTTCTTCGCGGAAAATACAGCAGGTATCTTACGGATAAAACGGATAAGAAAGCTGTGGAAAAGGCGAAAAATGCCCTTGTGCGGTATGGCTACGGCTATGATGAGATAAACCGCGCTGTTGCGGAATATTTTGAATAAAGGAAATGGTGCAGAACAATGGCTATTAAAGTTGGAATGGTTTCGCTGGGCTGTTCTAAGAATCTTGTGGATTCTGAGAGAATGCTCTATAAACTGAAACAAAACGGATATGAGCTTGTTACAGAGCCTGGTTTGGCTGATATTGCGGTAGTCAACACCTGCGGCTTTATAAAAGCGGCAAAGGAAGAAGCTATCGAAACTATACTTGAACTGGCGGCTTTAAAGGCTGACGGTACGCTGAAAAAAATCGTTATTACAGGCTGTCTTACAGAGCGTTACAGGGAGGAAGCTGCGGAGCTTTTCCCCGAGGCTGACGCTGTTATCGGTATCGGCAACAATAAGGATATTGTTGATATTCTCAACGAGGTTATGAACGGCGAAAGAGTTGTAAAATTCGGCTCTAAGCTTGACGCTGAAATGACAGGGGACAGAATTATTTCAACTCTCCCGTTTTTCACATATCTGAAAATTGCCGAGGGCTGCTCAAACTGCTGTACATACTGCGCTATCCCTATGATTCGCGGAAAATACAGAAGCGTTCCTATGGAGGACGTACTCGCTGAGGCGAAAAAGCTGGCTGAAAACGGAATAACTGAACTTGTTGTGATTGCTCAGGACACTTCACGCTATGGCGAGGATTTATACGGCGAATCAAAGCTTCCCGAGCTTCTGAGAGAGCTTTGCAAAATCGAGGGGCTTAAATGGATTCGTACACTTTATTGCTACCCTGAGCGTATAACAGATGAGCTTCTGGACACAATAGCCTCTGAGGAAAAGCTTGTGAAATATTTGGAAATTCCCATTCAGCACTGTGACGGGGATATACTTTCCGCTATGAACAGGTGGGGAGATGAGGAAAAACTGGAGGCACTCTTTGCACATATCCGCAGTAAAATTCCGAATGTTATACTCCGTACAACGCTTATAACAGGCTTCCCCGGCGAAACTGAGGAGCAGTTCAATGCTCTTGCTGAATTTGTTGACCGTGTAGGCTTCGACAGACTTGGCTGCTTCCCTTACTCCCCTGAGGAAGGTACAAAGGCGGCAGGCTTTGATAATCAGGTTGATGAGGACGTTGCGGCTCACCGTGCTGATATCATTATGGAACAGCAGCTTGAAAGAAGCTATGACAACAACAAAAAGCTTATGGACGCTGAGCTTGAAGCCGTTGTGGAGGGATATGACCGTTTCGGAGAGTGCTTCTTCGGACGTACTGCCCTTGACGCTCCCGATATTGACGGAAAGGTATTCTTCACATCGGAAAATTCCCTCAGAATAGGTGATTATGTAAAAATCAAGATTACAGATACCCTTGATTATGACCTGATAGGAGAAGTGATTGAATGAATCTGCCAAATAAATTAACACTGCTGAGAGTTATTCTTATTCCATTTTTCCTCTTGTTCATCTACATTGACATACCATTCAATTTCCTTTTTGCACTTATAATATTTGCTGCTGCATCAATTACCGATGCACTTGACGGAAAAATTGCAAGAGCAAGAAATCTTGTGACAAACTTTGGAAAATTTCTCGATCCGCTTGCTGATAAAGTCCTTGTTATTTCGGCTCTGACGGTGTTTGTGGAGCTTGACGAGGTGCATATGGGAGCTATTCCCCTTATTATCATAAGCGCAAGAGAGTTTATGGTATCGGGACTGCGACTTCTTGCCGCTGACAGCGGAATTGTCGTTGCGGCAGGTATATGGGGCAAGCTTAAAACCGCTTTTACTATGGTGACTATAGTTGCGGCTCTGCTGTGGCTTAGTATTTGCTACGATTTCAGCTTCGGCATATCCGAAGCCGTTGTAAATGCGGTGGATTGCTGGGTAATTCCTGCACTTATATGGATTTCCACAGCTCTTACCATAATTTCAGGAGTTGTTTATCTGAAAGGTTACTGGCATCTTATTGACTCTGACAAATAGGAGGAAAGAGTATGAAATATTGTGCCGCACAGGTGAAATATCTTACAGCTATACAAGAGCTTTCGGCTGAGTCGGAGGAAGTAAAAAGCGTGGATATTGCCCGTCATCTGGGAGTTTCACGCTCTAGCGTAAGCAAAACCCTCCGATGCCTTGCCAATTCGGGGCTTGTCTATGAGGATTATGCCATAAGCGTTGTGCTTACTCCCGAGGGAAAAGAGGCGGTGAGAGAGCTTTTCCGCAATTTCAATGAAACCTATATCTTTTTCCGCCGTTTTCTCAAATTAAGCCACGAGGAATCACATAATCAGGCGCTTACCTTTGTAACTACCTTCCCTGAGGAAACCTGCGACAGACTTCGTAAGGTTATCAGAAAGAACGTTAAAAAGAATACTTAACAAAACAGGGAGCGTATTTGCTCCCTGTTGGTATATATATGCTTCTATTCTGCTATCCCTGCAAGCTTTTTCTGTATTGCAATTGCATCATCAGGGGTTAAGCCGTCGTTTGCAAAATCAGCGTTGAACGCACCTAAGTCGGATAATGAGTATTTATCAGGGTTGCCGATTGCCTGGAAGATTGAGGCTGCATCTGCCATTGACTGTACACCGTCGCAGTTTGCGTCGCCGTTG
>JAZSEJ010000108.1:0-32080 GCA_045531615.1 Ruminococcus sp. | reverse complement strand
GGGAAAGGGAAAGGAGAGTCCAGAGAGGAAAACCGTAGGGGAAAAAGGGAGGGAAATGCTGACTTTTGTGCCAGTTTTGTTTTTCCCTCCCTTTTGCCCCGTAGGTTGTCCTCTTTGGTATTAAACCACCCTTTTGTATTTATTGTAAATAAAAAAGTAAAGTTTTAGATGTTACAACGTAGTAGAGGCGGATATCATCCGCCCGCAATTTCGGAACGAAATTCATTTTCCCGACATCCTGAGAAAAATGTATTTATCCAAGGGTGTATCATCAAAATCAACAAATATTGTATAACCATTTTGTGCAATCATACAAATTTACAAAAATCCATTGACTTTTTTCAAAAACCTATTGTCATTTAAATAATTTTAGTCTACAATATAAGTAGAAGATAAATATACTGATATTTATCAGTTCAAAACAATCTTGTAGGGAAAGTCAAAAACGGGAAATATATCCGTCTGCAATGGTGAAATTTGTCGTTATTTGGCATATTGAACTCTTTTTATGATATATCCGCCTTTAAACCCTTGCAATTTCAGAATAAATATAGTATAATATAAGGGAAAGTATTATTAAAACAATTTTGAGAAGGGATATTATGGAACAGATAATGAAAAGTCATAAGAATACGGAAAAAAGCAATATGTTCTATACAGTTGCGCTTAAAGGCCTTGTTGCGTATCCAAAGATGATTATGCACTTTGACGCTTCAAGGGATAAAACCGTAAATGCCATAGAAAGAGCGTTAAAAGGCAGCGGCAAGCTTTTTCTTGTGGCACAGCAGGAAGTTGATGTTGAAAACCCCACGCTGGACGACCTTTACAGAGTTGGCGTTGTGGGCGAAATAAAGCAGGTTCTCAGACTTCCTGATAATGTAATGAAAGTCCTTGTAGAGGGACTTTACAAGGCAAATCTGGTAAGTCTTACCGATGAGGGAGATGTTCTCCGTGCAGAGGTAAAAAGAGTACCCACCTATTCAAGGATGAAATACGATGAGGCTGAAGCTGAGGCACTTGTCCGCGTTATACAGAGCCTTTTCGAGAGATATACATCATTCTTCCCTAAGCTTCCCCGTGAGCTTCTTTCAACTGTGATGTCGCAGAATAACCCTATAAAGCTCTTTGAGGCTGTGACATTCAACTGCAATATCAACTATCGCGATAAGCAGGAGCTTTTAGAGGAAACGAATATCATAAACAAGCTTACCCTTCTCGGGCAGTACCTTGCATCAGAAGTGGAAATACTTGAGCTTGAAAATATGATTAATGAGCAGACAAGAAATAACATCGACAAGGGTCAGCGTGAGTATTATCTCCGCGAGCAGATGAGAGTTATACAGGAACAGCTGGGCGAGGACGACTCTGATGAAGCATATGAAGTCAGAGAACGTGTAATGAAGCTGAAAATCGACGAGAAAAGCCGCGATAAGCTTCTCCGCGAAGCTGACAGACTGGCAAAGCTTCCTCCTGCATCTCAGGAAGCTTTCGTAATCAAGAATTACCTTGATACAGTTCTTGAACTGCCCTGGGGAAAATATACAAAGGCAAAGCTTTCTATGGATAAGGCTGCGGCTATCCTTGATGATGAGCATTACGGCCTTAAAAAAGTCAAGGAGCGCATACTTGAATTCCTTGCAGTACATACACTTAACCCCGATATAAAGGGACAGATTATCTGTCTTGCAGGCCCTCCCGGAATAGGTAAGACCTCTATTGCCCGTTCAATTGCCAAGGCTATGGGCAGAAAATACGTCCGTGTATCTCTTGGCGGAGTGCGTGACGAGGCTGATATAAGAGGTCACAGAAAGACATACGTAGGCGCTATGCCGGGACGTATCATCACCGCTATGGAGCAGGCAGGCACATCCGACCCGATGATTCTCCTTGATGAGATAGACAAGCTTTGCAGCGATATAAAGGGCGATCCTTCCTCTGCTATGCTTGAAGTCCTTGACAGCGAGCAGAACTGTGCTTTCCGCGACCATTTCATTGAAGTACCATTTGATTTAAGCAAGGCGGTATTTATCACCACTGCCAATAATGTGGGAAATATTCCTGCGCCTCTTCTTGACCGTATGGAGCTTATTGAGCTTCCCAGCTATACAGCTGAGGAAAAATTCCATATCGCTAAGGAGCATCTTATTCCCAAACAGCTGAAGGAACACGGTCTGAAAGGTACCCAGCTTAAAATACAGGATGCTGCAATTGACGACATCATCCGCTTTTATACACGTGAAGCAGGCGTAAGAAGCCTTGAACGCTGTATTGCCTCTGTTTGCAGAAAGGCTGCAAAGAAGATAGCTGACGGCGACGCAAAGCGTATTTCCGTAAAGGCTAAGGAGCTTGAAAGCTGGCTTGGCGTACACAAGTATACAAGGGATTTAGCTTCCGAAAAAGATCAGGTTGGAGTAGTAAACGGCCTTGCGTGGACAGCTGTAGGCGGTACTGTTATGCCCCTTGAAGTACTTGTTCTTGACGGTACAGGAAAGACTGAAATAACAGGCTCGCTGGGCGATGTAATGAAGGAAAGCTCACGTATAGCCTACACCTACGTCCGCAGTGTAGCTGATAAATACGGCATAGATAAGGAATTTGTAACCAAAAAGGATATCCATATCCACGCCCCCGAGGGTGCTGTTCCGAAGGACGGCCCATCCGCAGGCGTTACAATGACAACTGCCCTTGTATCGGCGCTTTCAGGACGAAAAGTCCGCGCTGATGTGGCTATGACAGGCGAAATCACGCTTCACGGAAAGGTACTGCCAATCGGCGGACTCCGTGAAAAGACAATGGCGGCATACAAGCAGGGCATAAAGACGGTTATTATACCCATTGACAACAAGCCTGACCTTGAAGAAGTTGATGAGGCTGTTAAAAATAATATTGAATTCGTATTCGCAGAAAATCTGACGGATGTTTTAGATACTGCGCTTTTGTAAAGGAGGGCGGCTATGAAGCTCAATTACAATAAAGCGGAATATGTTGCCTCTTACGGTACATATTCCCAGATACCCCAGGGCGACAGGGTAGAAATCGCCTTTGCAGGCCATTCAAACGTGGGAAAATCCACGCTTATCAATAAGCTTTTCAACCGTAAAAACCTTGCAAGAGTAAGCTCTGTACCAGGTAAAACGGCTACCATAAATTTCTATGGACTTGAAAATATATACTTCGTTGACCTGCCCGGCTATGGCTACGCAAAGGTTGCGAAATCGGAAAAAGAGCGCTGGTCAGGGCTGATTGACGGCTATCTCAGCTCTGAGAGAGATATCCGTATAGTATTTATGCTTGTGGATATGCGCCACGCTCCCACAAAGGACGATTTAAAGATGATAGATTTCCTCATTGACACGGAAATGCCTTTCATACTCGTCCTTACTAAGGCTGACAAGCTGAAAAAAATGGAGCGTATAAAGCGTATGGAGGCTTTTAAGACCGAAATACCGTGCTTTGAGGATATGCACGTTATACCCTTTTCCTCAGTTACTTTTGAGGGTGTTGAGGAACTTAGGGCAATTGTTGAAGAAGTGACGGAAGATTAAGAGAATCCTTTGATTTTCTGTCCGAAAGGAAGATTAAATATGTTTGTATCTGAAAATTTAAGTATAAACGAAAACGGAAATCTCACCATAGGCGGTGTAGATACCGTAGAACTGGCAAAAACATACGGTACACCCCTTTATGTTATGGATGAGGAGCTTGTGCGTAAAAACTGCCGCGGTTTTAACGAGAATATCAAGAAATTCTACGGTGAAATGGGACGCGTCCACTACGCAAGCAAGGCGCTTTCCTGTATGGAGATGTGCCGCATAGTTGCAAGTGAGGGACTTGGCCTTGACGCTGTATCTATCGGAGAGCTTTACACTGCCGTAAAGGCAGGTTTTGACCCTGCAAAAATCGGTTTCCACGGCAACAACAAGACGAATGAGGAGCTTGAATATGCCGTTGAAATTGGTGTTGGTCATATAATCGTTGACAATATTGACGAGCTGCACCGTCTTTCTGCAATTGCTGGAAATATGGGCAAAAAGCCACATATTATGTTCCGTATCAAGCCTGGTATTGACGCGCATACCCACGATTTTGTAAAAACAGGACAGATTGACAGCAAATTCGGCTTTGCTCTTGAAACAGGAGAGGCTTTTGAAGCCGTAAAAGAGGCTATAAACTGCGAAAATGTGGAGCTTTACGGACTTCACTGCCACATTGGCTCACAGATTTTCGATATTGCTCCCTTTGAGGAAGCTGCAAAGGTTATGCTTGAACTTATCGCTAAGATTAAGAACGAGCTGAATTACGAGATTAAGGGGCTTAACCTGGGCGGCGGCTTCGGTATCAAGTACCTTGAAGAACACGACCCACAGCCCTTTGGCGTATTTATGGAGCGAGTTTCACAGGTGGTTATTTCCGAATGTGAAAAGCTTGGTGTAAATCGTCCCTTTATCTATATTGAACCAGGCAGATCAATTGCTGCATCCGCTGGAATTACACTGTATACTGTTGGTACAAGAAAAGAAATCCCCGATATAAGAACATATGTTTCAGTTGACGGCGGTATGGCTGATAATCCTCGTTATATCCTGTACAAATCCGAATATGAGGCTATTGTTGCAAACAAGGCTTCTGAGGAACGTTCAGAGAGAGTTACTATTGCAGGAAAATGCTGTGAAAGCGGCGACCTTATCGGCGAGGATATGCCATTACAGCACGCAGAATCGGGGGATATTATAGCTGTATGCGCTACAGGTGCATACAATTTCTCGATGTCCTCAAACTATAACAGACTTTGCAGACCTGCTCTTGTTTTCGTAAACAAGGGTGAATCAAGAATTGCTGTTAAAAGACAGACCCTTGATGATATTATAAGAAATGATGTGTAACTAATTTAAGGCAATATTGCATAGTTTTTGTGCGATATTGCCTTTGTTTCAAAAAAAGTTATATCTGGCTAACGAAAAGAAATCCATAGCTTTATTTTACATTGTTTATTTCTTGACAAAGTTCGCGAAATAGTGTAAAATATAAAGTGGATAGCGGTATCATCAGCCGCACAGAAAGGAATGATTAAAAATGGGTTTAACACTTACTGAAAAAATCTTGAAGGCTCACCTTGTTGACGGTGAGTACGTAAAAGGTCAGGAAATCGGTATAAAGATTGACCAGACACTTACACAGGACGCTACAGGTACAATGGCATACCTTGAATTTGAGGCTATGGGCGTGCCAAGAGTAAAGACAGAGCGTTCCGTTGCATATATTGACCATAACACTCTCCAGAGTGGTTTTGAAAACGCAGACGACCACCGTTTTATCGGTTCTGTTGCTAAGAAGCACGGTATCTATTTCTCTCGTCCCGGAAACGGTATCTGCCACCAGGTACACCTTGAAAGATTTGGTATTCCCGGCAAGACACTTATCGGCTCAGACAGCCATACTCCCACAGGCGGCGGTATCGGTATGATTGCTATCGGCGCAGGCGGACTTGACGTTGCTGTTGCTATGGGCGGCGGTGCATACTACATAACATGTCCTAAGGTTGTTAAGGTTAACCTTACAGGAAAGCTTCGTCCCTGGGTTGCTGCTAAGGATGTTATCCTTGAAGTTCTCAGACGTATGTCTGTTAAGGGCGGTGTAGGCAAGGTTATTGAGTACGTAGGCGAGGGCGTTAAGACTCTCTCCGTTCCTGAGCGTGCAACTATCACAAATATGGGTGCAGAGCTTGGCGCTACAACTTCAATCTTCCCTTCCGACGAGATTACAAAGCAGTTCCTTAAGGCTCAGAAGCGTGAGGAAGTATGGGTTCCCCTTTCAGCTGACGAGGACGCTGTATACGATGAAGAACTGAACATCAACCTCAGCGAGCTTGTACCTCTTGCTGCTTGTCCTCATTCTCCTGACAACGTTAAGAGCGTTGAGGAAATCGGCAAGCTCAAAATTGATCAGGTTTGTATCGGTTCCTGCACAAACTCCTCACTCCTTGATATGCTTAAGGTTGCTCATATCTTAAAGGGCAAGACAGTTCACCCTGACGTATCACTTGCAATTGCTCCCGGCTCCAAGCAGGTTCTCAATATGATGGCTGAAAACGGCGCTCTTGCAATTCTCATAGATGCAGGTGCAAGAATTCTTGAAAGTGCCTGCGGTCCTTGTATCGGTATGGGACAGTCACCTAACTCAAAGGGTATTTCCCTCCGTACATTCAACAGAAACTTTGAGGGACGTTCCGGAACAAAGGACGGTCAGATTTACCTTGTATCTCCTGAAATGGCTGCTATTTCCGCTATCACAGGATATCTCACAGATCCTATGGAAATCGGCGATATGCCTGAGTTCAAGCTCCCCGAGGAATTCACAATCAACGACAATATGGTTGTTCCTCCTGCACCTGTTGAGGAAATGGACAGCGTTGAAATCCTCCGCGGACCAAACATCAAGCCTTATCCTGATACAGCACCTCTCCTTGAAACAATTGATGCTCCTGTATCTCTCAAGGTTGGCGATAACATCACAACTGATCACATTATGCCTGCCGGTGCAAAGATTCTTCCTCTCCGTTCAAATATTCCCGCTATTTCACAGCACTGCTTTGCTGTATGCGATGAGGCATTCCCCACAAGAGCAAAGGAGCTTGGAAAGAGCGTTATCGTAGGCGGTTCAAACTACGGTCAGGGTTCATCAAGAGAGCACGCTGCACTTGCTCCTCTCTATCTCGGAGTTAAGGCTGTTCTCGTTAAGTCATTTGCACGTATTCACCGCGCTAACCTTGTAAATGCAGGTATTCTTCCTCTTACATTCGTGAATGAGGCTGACTACGACAAGATTAACGAGGGCGATGTACTTGTACTTGCTGATGTAAGAAAGGATATTGCTGAGGGCAAGTCTGAGCTTACAGTTGTTAACAAGACAAACGGCGCTGAAATCCCTGTACTCTGCGAGCTTTCAGGCCGTACAAAGGATATTATCCTTGCAGGCGGACTTCTTGACTTCACAAGAGAGTCAATGAAATAATGAAAACTAATCTGACAGCGATGCTCTCCGCAGGGAATTCTGCGGAGGGTGCGCTCAGAATGCTGATATTTTTTGTTGGTCTGATTATGGTATTCTGGGGTATTAACCTTTTCAGACACGCTAAAAGCGGTAAATGGACAAAATTTCAAAAGGCGGTTGATATTGTCGGTCTGCTTTTATTCGGAGTACTGATGATTATGCTGCTTGTGGCGATGATATAATAAAAGGGGATTATTTATGAAAATTAAAGAGATTTTCAAGGATATTGTTGACGATATAGATCATAGCTCTGATTCATACACTGATATGTATGAAAGTATGGGAAGTACTCCCTGGGATGCTCGTCGTAATGGCTACGATATAAGTTTTTTTACAACGCTTTTTCCGAATATACTCGGTTTTGTATTCGGTCTTGCCATTACAAAATTGCTGGGTATGGGCGGTGCTGCGTACCTCATATTCGGAGCAATCGGTGCTGTGGGGCTGGGCGTTCTCAATAGCGTGTACCGTCAGGGTATAGCCTTGAAATACGCTGTAATACGACATGTTATCATTGTTGGCGTTTTGTGCCTTTTAACTTCAATATTTGTATTGTTGGATTGAAAAATAAAAACGGAGGTAAAAACCAATGGCTAAAATTATTATGAAAACACCCCTCGTCGAGATGGACGGCGACGAGATGACACGAATCCTCTGGCAGTGGATTAAGGATATTCTCCTTGTTCCATATGTAGAGCTTAACACAGAGTACTATGACCTCGGACTTCAGCACCGTGAGGAAACAAAGGATCAGGTTACTCTTGATTCTGCAGAAGCTACAAAGAAGTACGGCGTTGCTGTAAAGTGCGCTACAATTACTCCCAACGCTGCAAGAATGCCTGAATACAACCTTACACAGATGTGGAAGTCACCTAACGGTACAATCAGAGCTGCTCTTGACGGTACAGTTTTCAGAACTCCTATTATCGTAAAGGGAATTGAGCCTTATATCCCCACATGGACTAAGCCTATCACAATCGCTCGTCACGCATACGGCGATGTTTACAAGAATGCTGAAATTCGCGTTGAGCAGGGCTGCAAGGCAGAACTCGTTGTAACTGACGCACAGGGCAACGAAACACGTGAGCTTATCCACGATTTCGCAAAGTCTGACGGTATCATTCAGGGACTTCACAACCTTGACAATTCTATTGCTGGTTTTGCAAGAGCTTGCCTTAACTACGGTCTTGACTTAAAGCAGGATGTATGGTTTGCTACAAAGGATACTATTTCCAAGAAGTATGACCACAGATTCAAGGATATCTTCCAGGAAATCTACGACAACGAGTACAAGGAAAAGTACGAAGCAGCAGGCATTGAGTATTTCTACACTCTCATTGACGACGCTGTTGCAAGAGTTATCCGTTCTGAGGGTGGCTATATCTGGGCTTGTAAGAATTATGATGGTGACGTTATGTCCGATATGGTTTCTACAGCTTACGGCTCACTTGCTATGATGACATCTGTTCTCGTTTCTCCCGATGGTATCTACGAGTATGAGGCTGCACATGGTACAGTTCAGCGTCACTACTACAAGTACCTCAAGGGCGAGGAAACCTCCACAAACTCTGTTGCAACTATCTTTGCTTGGTCAGGAGCTCTCCGCAAGAGAGGCGAGCTTGATAATACTCCCGAGCTTTGCGAGTTTGCTGATAAGCTTGAAAAGGCTACAATTCAGACAATTGAAAACGGTATTATGACAGGCGACCTTTATCTTATTTCCAAGCTTGAAAATAAGAAGAAGGTTGATTCCAAGACATTCCTTGAAGAAATTAAGGTAAATCTTGATAAGATGATGTAACAGCCTGATGCGGAGGCTGTTGAAAAACAGCTTCCGCAATATATATAAGGCAGTAAGAAGGGCAGAAATATGTCAAAAAATACAATATCAAATTCAGTTATAAGACGGCTTCCCAGATATTACCGTTTTCTTGGCGAACTGGAAACCAATGGGTATGTACGCATATCCTCCAGAGAGCTTGCTGAAAAAATGGGACTTACCGCTTCACAGATACGACAGGATTTTAACTGCTTCGGTGAATTCGGTCAACAGGGCTACGGCTATAACGTGGCAGGCCTTAAAATGGAAATCGGCAGAATACTTGGACTAGATAATATTACCCCAATTATTCTTCTTGGTGCGGGAAATCTTGGCAGAGCTATTGCTTCACATATTGATTTCACCAGCAAGGGTTTTGAGCTTGTGGGAATATTTGATACCAATCCTGCTGTTGTAGGCGAAAAAATAGGTGATATTCCAATATCCCATATAGATGATCTTGATGCCTTCTGCAAAATACATAACCCACAGTGTGCAATCCTCTGCATACCAAAAGAGGCTGCATCACGTGAGGTTGATAGACTTATAGATAAGGGCATACGGGCTTTCTGGAATTTTACCCACTATGACCTGCGTATAAATCATTCCGATGTTTCGGTGGAAAATGTACATCTTGGCGACAGCCTTGCCACACTTTCCTACCGTCTTAATTCTGACAAGGGTACTTGTTAAAAAAATCACTATCTTTGCGAAAGTGAGTAAATAGATTCTTTTAAAGGTGGTAATTACAATGGATTATCGTATTGAACATGACTCTATGGGTGAGGTAAAGGTCCCTGCCGATAAGTACTGGGCAGCGCAGACCGAAAGAAGCCATCAGAATTTCCCCATTGGTGTGGGAATTGAAACTATGCCCCGTGAAATTACTCACGCTTTCGGTATTCTCAAAAAGGCTGCTGCTATTGCAAATAATCAGCTTAAGCCAGAGAAAATGACCGAAGAAAAGCTTGCGGCTATTACACAGGCTTGCGATGAGGTTATAAGCGGTGAGCTTAACGACCACTTCCCCCTTGTTGTATGGCAGACAGGAAGCGGTACACAGTCCAATATGAATGCAAACGAGGTTATAGCTAACCGTGGAAATGAAATTGCAGGAAGTAAGCTCCTTCATCCCAATGATGATATAAATATGAGCCAGTCCTCAAATGATACTTTCCCCACAGCTATGCACATTGCAGCTGTAATTGCCATTGAAGATAAGGTTATCCCTGCTGTTGATACTCTCATTGAAACCTTTATCCGCCTTGAAGCCGAGAATGAGGGCATTGTAAAAAGCGGACGTACTCATCTGCAGGATGCTACTCCCATTAAATTTTCACAGGAGATAAGCGGTTGGAGAGCCTCTCTTGAAAAGGACAGAAAGATGATTATTTCTTCCTGCGAGGAACTGAAAGAGCTTGCTTTAGGCGGTACAGCCGTTGGTACAGGACTTAATGCTCCTGAGGGATTTGCTGAAAAATCCGCAGAGGCTATAAGCGCTATCACAGGCAAGAAGTTTGTGACAGCTCCGAACAAGTTCCACTCGCTTACTTCAAAGGATGAAATAGTATTCGCTCACGGTGCGTTAAAGGCTCTTGCCGCTGATATGATGAAGATTGCCAACGATGTACGCTGGCTTGCATCAGGTCCCCGTGACGGTCTTGGTGAGATTTTCATTCCCGAAAATGAACCTGGTTCCTCAATTATGCCAGGTAAGGTAAATCCCACGCAGTGCGAACAGGCAACGATGGTTGCAGTACAGGTTATGGGCAACGATGTTGCTGTAGGTATGGCGGCTTCACAAGGTAACTTTGAGCTTAACGTATTTATGCCCGTTTGTGCATATAATTTCTTACAGTCCGCAAGACTTCTTGCTGAGTCAATTATGTCCTTCAACGACAATTGCGCTGTCGGCATAAAGGCTAATAAGGAGAAAATGCATCACAATCTCCACAATTCCCTTATGCTTGTAACAGCTCTCAATCCTTATATCGGCTATGAGAATGCCGCAAAGACTGCTAAAAAGGCATTCAAGGACAATATCTCCCTTAAAGAAGCCTGTGTTGAGCTTGGCTTCCTTACAGCAGAGAAATTCGATGAGGTTTTCCACCCCGAACAGATGGTTTAAGGCTTCAACAGAAAGGAAAGTGCTATGGAAACATTTACATATTATCCTGGCTGTACGCTGAGGACTAAGGCTAAAGAGCTTGATAAATATGCAAGAGCATCCGCTGAGGCTCTTGGTATAAGCCTTGTTGAGCCTGAAAACTGGCAGTGCTGTGGCGGCGCTTATACAACAGCTACAAATGAGGTTGCTACAAAGCTTTCCGCGGTAAGAACTCTTATGGCGGCTGAGGAAACTAAGGGACTTGTTACTGTATGCTCCGCCTGCCATAATGTTATTAAGCAGACAAATTACGATATATCCCATAATGAGGCTATGGCTGTAAAGGTTCAGCGCTATCTCGGACTTGATGAGCCTTATACAGGTAAAACTACTGTATATCACTATCTTGAACTGCTCCGCGATGTTGTAGGCTTTGATAAGCTTAAAGAAAAGGTTGTAAATCCTTTAAAGGGCAGGAAAATTGCTGCATATTACGGCTGTCTGCTTCTACGCCCCTCAAAGGCACTTGCTATGGATAACCCTGAAAATCCTGTAATTATGGAGGATTTCATCAGAGCTATCGGCGGAACTCCCGTTATATACGCACAGAGAAACGAGTGCTGCGGCGGATATATCGCAATGGAGGATAAGGCTCAGGCAGAAAAAAGAAGCGGTGCTGTTATGGCTTCCGCAGAGGAAATGGGTGCTGAAATGATAATCACAGCGTGTCCTCTTTGCCTTTATAATCTGAAGAAAAATTCAGGCAGCGATATGCCTGTGTACTACTTCACAGAGCTTCTTGCGGAAGCTCTCGGTCTTAAGGAGGCTGGCAATGAATAAGTACGAAAAGGATTGGATAGATATTACAAGCGGCGTCAACGTTCGCAAATGTATGAGATGCGGCAAATGTACTGCAACCTGCCCCTCATTCGATGAAATGGAATATCATCCCCACCAGTTTGTGTATATGGTTGAAAAGGGCGATATTGAGCCGCTTCTGAACTCAGATTCCCTTTATAAATGCCTGACATGCTTTGCCTGTGTGGAGAGATGCCCCAGAGGTGTTGAGCCTGCAAAGGTAGTGGAGGCTGTACGTCTTACAGCTGTGAGAAAGCAGGGTAATAATCACCTTATACCCGACCAGATACCTGCAATGCTTGACGATGATATGCCCCAGCAGGCAATTGTCACCGCATTCAGAAAATATACGAAGTAAGGAGGAGCAGATATGCAGAGAATAGGTGTTTTTGTCTGCCATTGCGGAACAAATATTGCTGCAACGGTTGACGTTAAGGCTGTAGCTGAGGCTCTTGCAAATGAGCCTGGAGTTATTGTATCTCAGGATTATCAGTATATGTGCTCTGAATCAGGACAGGATCTCGTCAAGGCTGCCATAAAGGAGCATAATCTCACAGGTGTTGTTGTATGCTCCTGTTCGCCGCGTATGCATGAGAATACATTCAGAAAAGCGGCAGCAGCTGCAGGTCTGAACCCGTATCTTGTGGAAATTGCAAATATCCGTGAGCAGTGTTCCTGGATTCACAAGGAGATAGCGTCAGCTACGGATAAGGCTATAGTCCTCGGTAAAGCAGCTGTTGCAAAGGTGCATCTTAATACTCCTCTTACAGCAGGAGAAAGCCCTGTAGTAAAGCGTGCACTCGTTATCGGCGGCGGTATTGCAGGAATTCAGACTGCCCTTGATATTGCCGAGGCAGGCTTTGAGGTTGATATTGTTGAAAAAGAGCCTACAATTGGCGGAAAAATGGCACAGATTGACAAGACTTTCCCAACCCTTGACTGCGCCGCTTGTATCCTTACTCCGAAAATGGTTGAGGCTGCACAGAATGAGAAAATTACAATTCACTCATTCAGCGAAATTGCCGATGTAAAGGGATTTGTAGGCAATTTCACAGTTACTATAAAGAAAAAGGCACGTTTCGTTGATGAAACAAAATGTACCGGCTGCGGACTTTGTACCGAGAAATGTCCTATGAAGAAAGTCCCCAACGAGTTCAATATGGGACTTGACAACAGAACAGCCGTATATATTCCCTTTGCACAGGCTGTTCCTAAGGTTGCAACGATTGATCCCAATCATTGCCTTATGTTGAAAAACGGCAAGTGCGGTGTATGCTCTAAGGTATGCTCCGTTGGCGCTATCGACTACAAGCAGACTGACCGCTTTGTGGAGCAGAAATACGGCGCTATCGTAGTTGCTACAGGTTTTAATCCCATTAAGCTTGATAAATACGATGAATTTGCATACAGCTGGTGTCCAGATGTTGTGACTTCCCTTGAATTGGAAAGACTTATGAACGCTGCAGGCCCTAACGGAGGTACGCTTCTCCGTCCCTCCGATAAGAAGCAACCTCATACTATCGTATTTGTTCAGTGCGTTGGCTCACGCTGCGATGACGAAAAGGGTAAGCCCTACTGCTCCAAGATATGCTGTATGTATACAGCAAAGCACGCTATGCTTATCCGTGAGAAATACCCTGATACAGAGGTTTATGTATTCTATATAGATGTGCGTACCCCAGGCAAGAACTTCGATGAATTCTATCGCCGTGCAGTTGAGCAGTATGGTGTACATTACATCAAGGGTATGGTAGGCAAAGTTACGCCTAAGGCTGACGGAAGTATTGATGTTCAGGCGTCTGATCTGCTTTCAAATGAGCAGCTTCACATTGACGCTGATATGGTTGTACTTGCAGCGGCAATTGAGCCTGACAAGACAGCCCGTCCACTTGCTACAATGCTTACAACACAAATGGACACAAACGATTTCTTCACAGAGGCGCATCCCAAGCTCCGTCCTGTGGAATCCGCAACTGCTGGTATATTCCTCTCAGGAGCTTGTCAGGGCCCGAAGGATATTCCGGAAACAGTAGCTCAGGCAAGTGCTGCAGCTGCAAAGGCTATCGGACTTCTCTGCAAGAACAGCATCACCTGCAATCCCTGTGTTGCCCACAGCGATGAACTTATGTGCAACGGCTGTTCTTCCTGCGAAAAGGTATGTCCCTACGGTGCTATCACATATCAGGACAAGGAATTCAGAATGCCCGACCGCACAACGGCAATCCGCCGTGTTGCAAGCGTTAACCCTGCGGTATGTCAGGGCTGCGGAGCTTGTACGGTTGCTTGTCCCTCAGGTGCTATGGATCTAAACGGCTTCTCAAACAGCCAGATTATGTCGGAGGTAGACGCAATATGCAAGTAAATGAAAATTTTGAGCCTGTTATCGTTGCTTTCTGCTGTAACTGGTGTTCATATGCAGGAGCTGACCTTTCAGGCACCAACAGACTGAATTACCCCACAAATGTAAAGATAATCCGCGTTCCCTGCTCTTGCAGAGTAAATCCTATGTTTATACTCCGCGCATTCCAGAAAGGCGCTGACGGTGTTATCATATGCGGCTGTCATCCAGGGGATTGTCACTATACATCAGGAAACTACTTCACAAGAAGAAGAATTACACTTCTTTACAGTATGCTTGATTTCCTCGGAATTGAGCGCAACAGAACCCGTCTTGAATGGGTATCTGCTGCTGAGGGCGCTAAATTTGCCGCTGTAATGAATCAGTTTACCGAAGATGTGAGAAAGCTTGGCCCTAACCGCAGATTGGAGGATTTAAGATGCAGGAAGCAATGATTAAAAGAGCAAAGGAGCTTCTTGCTGACGGCACAGTAAATCGTGTTTTAGGCTGGAAAAAGGGCGAATTTGCTTACGATTCCACTCCTGCTGTATTTGAAACAGCAGAGGAGCTTGAAAGAGATTTTGTCTGCGATGATTTCACGCAGGCAAATCTGTCGAAATATCTGATAAAAGAATCCCGAAAAGAGGGAAAGGTACTTGCTTTTCTCAAACCCTGCGATACATACAGCTTTAATCAACTTCTGAATGAGCATAGAATTATCCGTGAAAACGTGTATGTTATCGGTATTCCAGGCGGCCCGAAGCTTGATGTTGAAAAGATTAAGTCAAAGGGTATCAGCGGAATTACAGGCATTTCAAAGGATAATTTCACCCTGAAAATCGAAACTCTCTACGGTACTGAAACTATGCCTTTCTACGAGGCTATAAGCGAAAAATGCGCTAACTGCAAGAGCAAAAAGCACGTTGAATACGATGAGCTTATAGGCGATGAGGGTGATATTCTTAATTCCAAGCGTTTTGATATGGTTGAAAAGCTTGAAAATATGACATCTCAGGAGCGTTTTGACTTCTGGCAGGGTGAGCTTTCAAAGTGTATCCGCTGTAATGCCTGTCGTAATGTATGCCCAGCTTGTACTTGTGAAAACTGCGTATTTGATAACCCGAAGTCAGGAATTGACCAGAAAGCGGCAGCAGACAGCTTTGAGGAGAAGATGTTCCACATTATCCGTGCTTTCCACGTTGCAGGAAGATGTACCGATTGCGGTGAGTGTACAAGAGTATGTCCTCAGAATATTCCTCTCCACCTGCTCAACAGAAAGTTCATCAAGGATATTAACAGCCTTTACGGCGAATTCCAGGCGGGTGCAGACAGAACAACAAAATGTCCCCTTACTGATTACAGGGAAGATGACTGTGAGCCCTCTATCGTTCACGAAAGGGGTGTTGAGTAATGCTTAAAATATCGGCTGAAAAGATAAATGACATTTTCGACAGAATTGCTTCACAGCAGACCATTTATATCCCCGTTGACCGCGAGGATAAGGCGGCAGAATTCAAGAAATACGAAAGCGGAATGACTTTGAGCAAAGCGCTTAATACCGTGAGAAGTGCAAAGGATTTCTTCTTCCCACAGACGGAAAATCTTGCGGAGTTCAAGCTCAGCGGTAAGACTATTGAGGTTAAGGATATCCGTAAGGAAAACGAGGATTTCGTTGTGTTCGGCGTTCGTGCCTGTGATGCTAAGAGCTTCGAGATACTGGACAGTGTGTTCCTTGCAGAACCTGTTGATACATTTTATCAGAATCGCCGTGAACACGGTACAATCGTGACTATGGCTTGTACTCGTCCGGAGGAAACCTGCTTCTGCACAACATTCGGCATAAATCCCACCGTTCCCGGTGGAGATGCTTCCGTATATTTTGACGGTGAAAGTTATTTCTTTGTTCCCTTTACTGATAAGGGAAAGGCTTTTGTGGCTTCAATTTCAGATATGCTGGAGGAGGGCGATGTTACAAAGCTTTCCGAGGTTCAGGCAAAGGCAAGAGAAATTATGACGCGTCTGCCCCTTGCAAATCTCACTACCGATTCATTCGGCGGTGAAAAGCTTATGGAACATTTTAATTCCGAAAAATGGGCTGAGCTTTCAGAGGCTTGTATTGGCTGCGGTACCTGCACATTTGTATGTCCTACCTGTCAGTGCTACGATATACGCGATTTTGACACAGGACACGGCATAAAGCGTTTCCGCTGCTGGGATTCCTGTATGTATTCAGATTTTACCCAAATGGCACATGGAAATCCAAGAACATCACAGCTTGAACGCTTCAGACAGCGTTTTATGCACAAGCTTGTATATCATCCCTCAAATCACGAGGGTGAGTTCGGCTGCGTAGGCTGCGGACGATGCCTTTCAAAGTGTCCTGTATCACTTAATATTGTCAAGGTAATGAAAGCGTTGGAGGATAAGTAATGAATAATGATACATTAATACCCCTTGTGGGCGTTGTTACCGATGTCCGTCAGGATACTCCCGATGTAAAGACTTTCAGAGTAAATGCCCTTGAGGGCGGCAAGGTTTTCGAGCATATGCCCGGACAGTGTGCAATGCTTTCTATCCCCGGGGTAGGGGAGGCTATGTTCTCTATCACTTCATCTCCCACAAATAAGGAGTATATGGAGTTCAGCATAAAAAAATGCGGATGTCTTACAGAATGGCTTCACGCTATGGATGTAGGTCAGCAGATTACAATAAGAGGTCCATACGGCAATTACTTCCCTGTTGAAACTGAGTTAAAGGGCAAGGATTTGTTGTTCGTTGCAGGCGGTATTGGTCTTGCACCCCTCCGTTCCGTAATCAATTATGTTCGCGATAACAGAGAAAATTACGGCGATGTGCAGATAGTTTACGGCTCACGCTCCAGGGATGACCTTGTTGACTATCAGGAGATAATCGATGAGTGGATGGCTGACGCAAATATACAGGTCAACCTCACAATTGACAATCCCCAGGAGGGCTGGGACGGTCACGTTGGATTTGTTCCAAACTACGTAAAGGAGCTTGCACCCTCCACAAATAAGACTGTACTTGTATGCGGTCCTCCTATAATGATAAAGTTTACCCTTGCTGGTCTTAAGGAGCTGGGATTTTCTGAAACCCAGGTCTATACCACTATGGAGCTGCGTATGAAGTGCGGCGTTGGCAAGTGCGGACGATGCAATATCGGAAATAAGTATGTCTGCAAGGACGGCCCTGTATTCCGCTATGACGAACTCGGCGCGCTTCCCGATGAATATTAAGGAGGTAATTGCAATGGATAATATGGTAAATGTCTATCTTTTCGGCAAGAAATATTCTGTCCCTGAGGGACTTACTATAATGACTGCTATGGAATATGCAGGCTATGACCTTGTAAGAGGCTGTGGCTGCCGTAACGGATTCTGCGGTGCTTGTGCAACTATTTACAGAATTCACGGTAAACAGGAGCTTCACGCTTGTCTTGCCTGCCAGACTGAGGTGCAGGAGGGTATGTACGTTGCTACACTGCCTTTCTTCCCTCTTGTAAAGCAGATTTACAATATTGAGGAAATTAAGCCCACAGAGCAGATTATGATGCAGCTTTATCCCGACATTTACGCTTGTATCGGCTGTAATGCCTGCACAAAGGCTTGTACTCAGGAGCTTAATGTTATGCAGTATATCGCATATGCACAGCGCGGCGAGTACGAGAAATGTGCAGAGGAAAGCTTTGACTGCGTTATGTGTGGAGTATGTTCCTCACGCTGCCCTGCAGGAATATCCCACCCACAGGTTGCAATGCTTGCAAGACGTCTTAACGGCAAGTATATTGCCCCCGGTTGCGGTCATCTTGAGGACAGGGTAAAGGAAATCAAGGACGGCACTTTCGAGGAGCTTATCGAAAATCTGATGCAGAAGCCCGTTGATGAAATCAAGGAGCTTTACAATACACGAGAAATTGAGAAGTAAGGAGGGGCGGATATGTACAAAATTGAAAAATTCAATGAGTTGGCAAAAATCGTTGCGGAAAAAAGAGCTGCAAATGCCGATTTAGAGCCAAGAAGAATGACAGCAGAGGAAAAGGATACTCTCCTTGCAACATTCCACCCCGATTATAAGCAGGAGGAATTTACAGTTCTTTCCGCGGGTGTGAATAAGGGCGAAAAAGTTCCCACACAGCTTGCAGAGCTTTTACAAGGCAAGAGCAGAATTTCCGCAGCTGACGTTGACCTCAATGCTCCCGATTACGATACAGATGTACTCATTATCGGCGGCGGCGGAGCAGGTGCATCTGCAGCTATCGAGGCTGACCAGGCTGGCGTAAAGGCTATGATTGTCACAAAGCTCCGTATCGGTGACGCTAACACAATGATGGCTGAGGGCGGTATTCAGGCGGCTGATAAGCCCAACGATTCCCCTGCAATCCACTATATCGACGCATTCGGCGGCGGTCACTTTGCTGCAAAGCCTGAGCTTGTGAAAAATCTTGTTACAAAGGCTCCTGAGGCTATTCAGTGGCTTAATAAACTTGGTGTTGAGTTCGACAAGGAAGCTGACGGCACAATGGTAACAACTCACGGCGGCGGAACATCCCGTAAGCGTATGCATGCGGCTAAGGATTACACAGGCGCTGAAATTATGCGTACTCTCCGCGATGAGGTTCTCAACAGAGGTATTCCCGTTGTTGATTTTACAGCGGCAGTTGAAATTATCCTTGATGAAAACGGCAAGGCAGCAGGTGCTGTTCTTATGAATATGGAAACAAAAGAGCTTCTTGTTGCACGTGCAAAGACTGTAATCATCGCTACAGGCGGTGCAGGCAGACTTCACTATCAGGGCTTTCCTACATCGAACCACTACGGCGCAACAGCTGACGGACTTATCCTCGGCTATCGTGTGGGTGCAAGACTTCTCTACGCAGATACTCTCCAGTATCACCCCACTGGCACAGGATATCCAGAGCAGATTTTCGGTGCGCTTGTTACTGAGAAAGTGCGTTCTCTTGGTGCAAAGCTTGTAAACATCGACGGTGAGGTGTTTATGCATCCCCTTGAAACACGTGATGTAACTGCGGCTTCAATTATCCGCGAGTGTCAGGAGCGTGACAAGGGAATTGAGACATCTCTCGGTAAGGCTGTATGGCTTGATACTCCTATGATTGAGTATAAGCACGGCGAGGGTACAATTGAAAAGAGAATCCCTGCAATGATGCGTATGTTCGGCAAATACGGCATTGACATCCGCAAGGAGCCAATTCTCGTATATCCCACACTTCACTATCAGAACGGCGGACTTAACATTTCTGCTGACTGTTCAACGGATGTTGAGAATCTCTACGCAGCAGGCGAGGTTGCAGGCGGTATTCACGGCAGAAACCGTCTTATGGGTAACTCACTCCTTGATGTTATCGTATTCGGCAGAGATGCTGGAATAAATGCAGCTGCAAAGGCAAAGGAAACATCAATTCCTGAAAAGCTTACTCTTGACCATATTGAAAAATTCAATGGAGAGCTTGAAAACGCAGGCATAGCAAATGAAACAGCTTCACCTATGCTGCTTCCAAAGTATGCACGTAAGGCATAAAATATAATATAATCGGCGGACAGATGTCCGTCGATTTGTGCGAATAGGCATATTGTTATTTTTGAATAAATTTATTTAGAAAGAAGTGTTTTTACTATGGATTTGATTACCATAGGCGATTTTTCTATATCTGTAACATCAGTTGCTTTTCTGGTGTTTTCCGTGTTCTTCATTGCGGCAATTGGCTATTTATTAGGAAGAATTACGATTAAGGGTATTTCTCTCGGTTCAGCAGGTGTATTTATTGTAGCTCTCCTTTATGGCTGTTTTTTCTACGATAATCTAAGTGAAAATCTTATGATAGGCGGAGAGACATACGTTAAAAATGCCCTTAAAGTCGTAGAAAATATGGGACTTATTCTGTTTGTAACCTCTGTTGGATTTATTGCAGGTCCTAATTTCTTCGGAAACTTTAAGAAAAATTTCAAAAACTACGTATTACTGGGACTTGTAATAATTATCACAGGCGGACTTAGCTGTGCAGGCTGTATTCTCCTTGATACAAAAATTTCGGGAGAGCCTGCGGAAAATACAGCGTCAATGCTTGTGGGACTTCTTGCAGGCGCGCTTACAAGTACTCCGGCATTTTCAGCGGCAAAGACAACAGTTGCAGACCGTGCAAACGGAGCGATTCTGGAGGATTACGTAACCGTCGGATATGGTATTGCTTATCTTTTCGGAGTAATCGGAGTTGTACTCTTTATTCAGATTATGCCAAAGCTTATGAAAGCTGATATGAACAAGGAACGTGAGCTTCTCATTACAGCCGATACAAAGGGTGCAAAGAAAGAATATAAGGGTAAGCTTATAGAAATGGATGATTTCGGAATTATGCCCTTTGCACTTGCCGCAATTGTTGGTATATTTGTTGGTTCAATCAAGTTCGGCAGTTTTTCCCTTACCACAACAGGCGGATGTTTGCTTATGGGATTGATTTTCGGTCATTTCGGCAGATTTGGAAAAATGTCCGTTATGCCAAAGGATACAACTCTCAAAGTTTTCCGTGAATTCGGACTTATTCTGTTCCTTATAGGCGCAGGTATAGCAGGCGGAGCGAATTTTGTCACATACTTCAAGGGTATTTACTTCATCTACGGTGTTGTTATGACAGTTATTCCGATGATTGTAGGTTTCTTTTTTGCAAAGTATGTGCTGAAACTGAGCCTGCTGAACAATCTCGGCTCAATTACAGGCGGTATGACATCAACTCCAGCGCTTGGAACGCTTATCGGCACAGCTAAGACGGAGAATGTTGCTTCTGCATATGCGGCAACTTATCCCATTGCGCTTATATCCGTTGTTGTTGTATCACAGATATTGCTGATTATATTTAAATAAGCTATAAAATAATAAAATCCCCGATTTTTCGGGGATTTTGTGTTTTATAATCTCACTACACATTCCTTAAATGCGTCGCCGCGCTCTTCAAAATTCTTGAAAATGCCGTAGCTTGCGGCGGCAGGGGAGAGGACACAGCTCATACCCTCTGGAGTGATTTCAGCAGCAAGTTTTACAGCGTCTTCGAGATGTTCTACAAGGTGAATACGTGACATATCGGCATAATCAGTCGCCTGTATCATATCATAGATACGCTTGCCTGATGCTTCCATACAGATTACGTTTATATCAACATCCTTGAAATAATCAACAAGGGTTGTATAATCAATACCTCTGTCCATTCCACCTATAAGAATAGTTTTAGCATCGGGAACACTTTTCACAGCCTCAATTGCCGTAGCACAGGCAGTTGAAATGGAGTCGTCATACCAGCGAATACCTTTATATTTACCTACAAATTCAAGGCGGTGAGCAAGGGGATTGAAGCTGCATAGAGCAGTTTCGAATTCCTTGTAATTCACAAAGGGAGCAGTAATAAAATAAGCAACAGCAATATTATAGTGGTTGTGAACGCCTAAAAGCTTGATTTTTTCAGTGGGGATAATATAGGTATCGCCGCTGTTATTGTTGTCCACAATGCCATTGCTGACGAAAATATCAGCCTTTGAATCCTCCGCAGAAATGGAGTAAACGTAAGCATTGGAAAGACGGGGAGCAATAGTGCTTTCGATAAGCAGGCAGTCACCGTCCTGCTGGTGGATGTAGATATTTTTCTTTGCCTTGCGGTAGTTTTCCATAGTGCCATAGTGGTCAAGATGCTCCTCAAAGAGGTTGAGGAATACGGCACAGGCAGGTGAAACTGTCATATATTCAAGCTGGTGGCAGGAGAGTTCACATACAACAAGGGTATCTTCCGTCATATCCTCTGCAATGTCAAACACAGGTATACCGATATTCCCTGCAAGGCGGCAATCCTTTCCGCTTTCTTTCAGTATATGGTAAATAAGGGAGCTTACAGTGCTTTTTCCCTTTGTACCTGTAATGCCGATAATCTGCTCACGGTAGACCTCAAAGAATACCTGTGTTTCGGAGGTTACAAGGCATTTCAGCTCCTTAGGCTGCTTATTGAGGACAATTCCCGGGCTTTTGAAAACCATATCGTAGTCTTCAAGGCAGTCCTGATAGTTTTCTCCGCAGATAAGCTTTATATCGTCGGGAAGATTATTTACCTCACGGTCGATATTATTGAGGTCGGATATGACAATTTCAGTAGGAGAGCAGTATTTTTTCAGTATATTATAAGTTGACTTTCCTTCGCGTCCGAATCCGAGAATGCACACTGATTTGCCTTCGGTGTAATTTTTTATATAATCAATAAATTTATTTGTACTCAAAGAAGTCGCTCCATTTCATTTTTTAATAATTCAGCAAATTCATCGGGAAGAAGATTTGTTTCGCTGTATTTTTCGCAGTATTCATTGTTTTTTTCGTCAATAAGTTCAGGTTGATATGCTCTTATATCCATATACTTACTGAAAAGATAGGGCATATCACCGCCATTTTCAAGAATATTGCGAACCGCAAGAGATACAGCAAGATTTACCTCGTCAATACTTCCTACGCACTCAAAAGGCTTATGCTCCGATTTCCCGATAAGTTCAATGAAATAATTCTCCATATTTACATCGTTGAGCAAATCCTTTCCGAATATATCTGCAAGTTCGGCAGGGGAGAGGAATGGGGAGAGTATAAGCGCCACAAACAGGCATTTTGGACAATCTCCACACCATATATCGGGGGAAACCTTGCTTCCAAGGTTGCAGCTTCTGAACACGGGGAGGTATTTCCTGTGGCTCACGAACATTTTTGCAATCTGAAACTCCGAAAGGGGACGCAGGAAGCTGAAATAGTATATTCCTGTACCGAGATACTTTTCCTCGTAGCTGTGAAAATCCTGTTCAAATTCAAAGCTTTTGGAATACTGGTGATTAACGTCCTGACCTGCAACGGTACTCTCATTTGCACTGTCCTCATTGGAAAGAACGATATATTTTAAGCCGTGGAGATAGGCTGTGATTTCAGCGGAGAATGCCACGACTGATGAAAATGGGGTGTGACCGTTGAGATAGCCCTGCTTATTGAGTTCAACGAGTGAACGGTCAAAGCCTCTTTTGGCGGTTATAAGCGAATCATCGGCAAGCCCTGCTGCACGTACTGTTTCCGATATTGAACAGCGGCTGTTTATAGCGTAGCAACGGCATTTCATACCTGCTTGTGTTAATGTTTCGAGGGTGAGGGCGGAATCCTTACCGCCGCCTATTGGTACAAGGCAGCCTGTAGGGGCAGAACGCTCAACAGCTGATGTACAGCTGAATTTTCCGTGTGATTGAATATCAATAAAGGAATTCTTATCCGCGTTGATACCGTTTATATAGAAAAATTCGCCAAGTCCGAGAAAATAGAGTTTTTTCCACCACTGTATCTGTTCAGCTGATAGCTCGCCGCACTCAACACGCATAACAGGGGAGCAAGCGGCTTTCCAGTAGCTTACGGCCTCTGCCATACCAAGGGAGAATACAAGACGTTCAAAGGTGAGGTCACCATTTACAGTGAAGTCAGCAGGTTTGGGGAATGTCCACGTGGGATTGAATTCCGCAAGCCCGTCAATAGAGAATTTATAGCCGATTTTTATAGCATCAGCTGTTTCATCAATAGTGTAATTTTTATAGGTGAAAACAGGGAATTCCTGTCTGAAACTATTATATTTATCCATTTGCACTCCTTTTTGCAGTATAATACAAGATGTGTACGGGCTGATATACGTATCAGCCCGTGGTGGTCAGATTATTTATCATTTTTCCTGAGTCAGCTTTTCATAGTGCTTTTTCAGAAGGTCATATGTTTCCTGAGAGAGGTCGTGTTCAATTTTGCAGGCATCTTCAAGAGCCTGGTCTTTTTTAACACCGAGATATATAAAGAAAGATGAAAGAAGATTGTGACGCTCAAAAATTCTCTCAGCGATGGCCCTGCCCTCATCGGTAAGGGTTATATGGTTGTCACTGTTAACTTCAACGAGCTTTTCATCTTTCATTTTCTTAAGGATAATTGATACAGTGGGACGGGAATATCCCAGATATGAGCATATATCTATAGCGTGAACGTCAGGCTGAGCCTTTGACAATATAAGTATGGTTTCAAGATAATTTTCAACTGCTTCTGTAATAGCCATTTTTATCGCTCCTTTAGAAGTATATTTTATATGTAAGTATATTATAACACGTTTGGGAAAAAAATACAAGAGGAATTTGAAAATTAACGGATTACAGAAATATTCAAGGGTATCGCGTGAAACGATACCCTTGAATACTGTATAATGGGGTTGGTAAATATTGCTTAATCGCCGTATATCTTTTTGGGGCTGTAAGCAATAGGGGGGCTTATATTAAGCGTGATTAAGCTTGTGGGGCTTTTTAAAGTATTTCTGCATTGATGAAGTATCAGGAATTGCTGAGCTTTCAGATTTTTTCATATAGCCGTGCAGGAATACTCCGAAAGCAATAGCATTGATGAGAAGTGCGCCGAGCCAGGCTGCAATTTCAGCGTATGATGTAGCTGCAAAGCCTACCTTATCGGCATACAGCACGATAACAGCAACACGCATTATCATTTCCACAATACCCGAAATCATAGGGAATAAAGGCTTCCCCATACCCTGGCATCCGCTTCTTACAACGAAAAGGAAATCAACGCCGAATTTCATAATACCGCTTCTTACGAGATAACCCATGGCAAGCTCAATCTGCTGTTCACCGTTGAGCATCATAGAAGCGAGGAATCGGGGGAAGAATACCATTACAGAACCGAATATGATGTATGTAATCAGCGAAATTGTCATACAAACCTTTAAGCCGTCAAGAATTCTGTCGTATTTCTTAGCACCGAAATTCTGACTTGTGAATGATGACATTGTGATACCTGCTGTGCAGGAGGGCTGAATAAACAGATTAATATACTTGCTGCAAGCGGAAAATGCCGATGTATAGGCAACTCCCATACCGTTGACAAAATACTGTACTGTCATAGAGCCGATAGCTGTAATGGAGTTCATAATAGCCATAGGTATGCCGTTTCTCAGCAGTTCAAGGTATATTTTTATATTATCTCTGAAATGTTCCTTTGCGAGCCTGATATCCTCTATTTTGCGGAGTTTCGCGTAGCATATAGCTGCTGAGATAATCTGAGAGAGTATAGTAACAGCAGCAGGGCCTTCAACTCCCATATGGAGAACGTAAATTGAAATCCAGTTGAAAACTATATTGAATATAGTAGAGAAGATAATTGCTATAAATGGCGTTTTACTGTCGCCCAATGCACGGAGTATGCTTGCACACAGGTTATAGGCGATAGTGCTGAAAAGTCCGCCGAAAATGATATATCCATATAAAAGGCTGTCTGCCATTATAATCTCGGATGTCTGGAGCATTATCATTACAGGATGCAGGAAAATGATACTTATTGCCGTAAGTAAAACAGTTATGACTGTTGAAAGTATTATAGATGAAGCAACTGCCCTTTTCAGAGCATCTCCATTCTTAGCACCGTATGCCTGAGCGATGCTTACAGAGAAACCATTTGTCAATCCAAGGGAAAAGCCTATAATAAAGAAAGTGAGCGATGACATATTACCGACTGCCGCAAGAGGATTATCGCCAAGACCCTTGCCCACAATCATTGTATCGGCTATAGTGTATATCTGCTGCAGCATATTTGTAAGCAGCATAGGGAAGAAAAATTTAAGGATAATGGGAGTTGATTTTCCTTTTGTCAAATCGTATGTCTTAGCCATACAAATCGCTCCTTTCCAAGAATACAAGAGTTAAAAGTTTGTCGCACCCGCCCACAGCCTTCGGTCGAAGTGTTGGTTAACCGAAGGCCGGTGGCTGAATGCATTTCTCCCTCTTGACATATATTATACAGAATAATTTTCAGAAATTATATCAAAAGTATGGCTTTTATTTCAAAACTATGGTATAATAGAAGTGTGGTAAAAATTAAGCAAGGGAGTGATACAATGAATACAAACAAGGATCTGAATTATCGACTGTATATACAGCGTGAGGAGCATTTCAAACGCACCTCTTTTGATAGAGAGATGTCTTTTTATCATCTTGTCAGCTCTGGAAATACTGAGGCGGTAAAGAAATATTTTGAGGAAAGAATACGCAAAAACTATAACGAAGGAAAAGGTACGCTTTCCGATAATCCTGTTACGAATAAAAGGTATCACTTAATAATATCACTTGCTGTCATATCCCGTATCTGTATAATGGACGGAATGAATCACGATGTTGCCTATACTCTCGGGGATATCTACATAAGGAAAGCAGATAAAAGCACATCGGAAGAAGAAATTATCGAATTACAGTACGAGATGTTTATGGATTTCTGCAAGAGAATGAAAGAAATCCGCAAAAATAACGCTACATCCATACACATCAGAAAATGTATAGACTACATCTACGACCACCTTGCAGAAAAAATTACCGTTGTTGACGCAGCGGAGTATCTGAAAATAGATCCTACCTATCTGTCAAAGCTTTTTATCAGGGAGACAGGCATAAGCTTCCGAAAATATATTATCAACGCAAAGGTAAGCGTAGCAAAGAATATGATTACAGGATCAGATTTAACTTTTCTTGAAATATCCCTATCCCTGGGATTTTCCTCACAAAGTGCCTTTATAACTACATTCAGGCAGGTAACGGGAGAAACTCCGGGGGAATTCAAAAAGAAGCATCACGAGCTATAATGAAAGGAAAAACAGAGATGATAAAACCATACAGCAGACGAGTATACTACTATGAAACAGATAAAATGGGCATTATGCACCATTCAAACTACATACGAATTTTCGAGGAATGCCGCGTAGATTTCTTACAGCAGGCAGGATTTCCATTTTCTGAAATGGAGGCAAGAGGACTTCTTATGCCTGTTCTTTCGGTGGAATGTTCCTATAAGCATCCGCTGAGGTTTGAGGACTTGTTCTCCGTTGACCTTACAATAACAAAATTCAACGGAGTATCTTTGTATGTATCGTACGTCATAACAAAAACAGATACAGGGGAAATATGCGCAACAGGCAGTTCGTCACACTGCTTTACAGACGGCGATTTAAAGCCTGTCCGCACTAAAAAGGAACACCCCGATATCTTCAGAGTGTTTGATGATTATATGAAAAGCAAAGCATAGTTTTGCTGTGAAAGGATAGAAATATGATATATACAGTAACCCTTAATCCTGCGGTGGATTATGTAGCAGACTGCGGAAAAATTGAACTGGGCGCAGTAAATCGCCTTTCTGGTGGAGAGATTTTCTTCGGTGGAAAGGGTATAAACGTTTCGCTTGTTCTCCGCGAGCTTGACATACCCTCAAAAGCTCTGGGATTTATCGCAGGCTTCACAGGGGAGGCTATTGAAAAGGGCATCACCGAAAAAGGAATAGATACGGATTTTGTTCATCTTGAAAGCGGATTTTCGCGTATAAATATAAAGCTCCGCTGCGGACTTCCCACAGAAACAGAGCTTAACGGGCAGGGACCGCATATCCCACAGGAGAAAACAGAGGAGCTTTTCAGGCGATTTGACAAATTAAAAGAGGGGGATACCCTTGTACTTGCAGGAAGCATTCCCGCCTCTCTTTCGGTGGATATCTACGAAAAAATCCTTGCTTACGTACAGGGGAAAAATATCCGCGCGGTTGTGGATGCTTCTGGAAATCTGCTTATGAATGTGCTGAAATATAGACCTTTTCTTGTAAAGCCCAATAATATCGAGCTTGGGGAGATTTTCGGTACTATCATAGATACAACCGAAAAAGCGGCAGAATATGCCTTTAAATTAAAAGAAATGGGAGCTGTAAACGTCCTTGTTTCAATGGCTGAGCAGGGTGCTGTGCTGGTGGATGAAAGCGGAAAGGTACACATAAATAAGGCATACAGCGGCACAGTGAAAAACACCGTAGGAGCAGGAGATTCAATGGTTGCAGGCTTTATTGCAGGCTATGAAAAGGGTGGCTATGAATACGCGTTGAAACTTGGCACAGCCTGTGGAGGGGCAACAGCTTTCTCTGAGGGATTGGCGACATCTGCAGAAATATATGCACTTTTAGGGGAGAATTAGGCTATGACAGCAGATTACAATTCTTGCCGCCTTTGTCCGAGAAAGTGCGGTGTGAATAGGTACAAAACAGTGGGATTCTGCGGAATGGGAGCCGAAATCAAGGCTGCAAAAGCTACACTGCATCAATGGGAAGAACCGTGTATATCCTACAATAACGGAGCAGGTACGGTATTCTTTTCGGGTTGCAGCCTGCGGTGTGTATATTGTCAGAACAGCGAAATAAGCAATAATGGCTTCGGAGAGGCTATAACGGCAAAAAAACTTGGCGATATATTTCTATCTTTGCAGGACAGGGGCGCAGATAATATCGAGCTTGTAACCCCTACCCATTTTGTTCCTGATATTATAACAGCCCTTGACAGGGTGAAAAATCGCCTTGATATTCCTGTTGTGTACAACTGCGGCGGATACGAGCTGACGGAGACTATTAAGCGACTTGGGGGATACATTGACGTATATCTTCCCGATATAAAATATTTTTCAGCTGATATTTCATCGAAATATTCATCTGCTCCCGATTATTTTCAGCGAGCATCAGAAGCTGTCCTTGAAATGATAAATCAAACGGGAAAACTGCGGTATAACGAAAAGGGTGGAATGGTAAAAGGCACGGTAATACGTCATCTTGTGCTGCCAGGATGCCGTCACGACAGTATGAGGATTATGGACTGGATATCAGAAAATACAGATTCAGACAGCCGACTTGTCAGCATAATGAGCCAGTATACGCCATTTGATTTTATATCTGGGGATTATCCCGAGTTAAAAAGACGTATAACAAAAATGGAGTATAACAGCGTAGTAAGATACGCTGAAAATCTCGGTATAAAGGGGTTTACCCAGGATATCACCTCCGCAAGGGAGGAATATCTGCCCGAATTTGATTTAGAGGGAATAACTTAAAAAAGCGCCGTGATACATTGAATCACGGCATTTTTATGTTAAATAATAAAAATATATCAAAAACGTGTCCGTTTTTGTCTGCCGATTACGAATGTATTATATAGAGGGACAAATAAAAAATAAGGTTTAATGTTAAAATAAAAAAATATATCATTTTGATGTCCGTTTTTGCCATCTCATTTGAATGTATATAGTAGAGGGATAAAAACAGAACTTCTGTACTTAAAAATTTGATTTTACTTTAATTTAATTGAATTTAATCTTGATTTTTTCTGAAAGATATGATATAATGAAAACAGAGATAAATACTTGCTGATTTATTCAGCGAAATTGCGTAAAATGTGAATTAATCAATTAAATGGAGGAATTAATTATGATGAAGAAACATATTAAAAAGTCCTTAACTATTGTAATGGCAGCCTTGACAGCTGTATCACTTACAAGTGCATTGCCAGTTGTAACTGCCGCAGATACGGGAATTCAGAAATATGAGTTCGAAGACGGACAGACAAGCGGCGGAGCAATTTATATGGGAGTTGAGGATGTCCCATCGGATAAAATGCCTGAAAACGCAGATTTTTCAGGATTTTCGGGAAACGGCTTTGCCTATCTTGACCAGAAAGGGACAACTCTCAGTGTTGAGGTTGATGTCCCCGAAGCAGGACTTTACGAGCTTTCAATCTGCTACTGCGAACCCAGCGACCCTAATAAGAAGGTGCAGTATCTCAATGTTAACGGCGTTAATCAGGGAGAAGTAAGTTTTCTCTATAATACGTCATTTGAGGAAGCGTCAGGCGGCGTTGTAAACCTCAAAGAGGGCAAAAACACTATTGAATTGAAAGCATACTGGGGATATACATATTACGATTATCTCACAATAAAGCCAGCAGATAAGAGCCTTACAAGCCTTTCACCCACAAGAACGCTGTCCAATCCCAATGCGTCTGATTCAGCAAAAAGGCTGTATAACTTTCTCTGCGACACATACGGCAATCACATTATTGCAGGACAGCAGGAGTACTGCGGCTCCCACAACTACAATTCCTGGAACGATCCCGATACATACATAAAGGACAACGAGGCTGAATTCGACTATATCAAGGAGCAGACAGGGGAACTGCCTGCAATCCGCGGAATTGACTTCCTTGCCTATAATACCACATCTGACTGGCGCGACCAGGCTCCCGAGAGATGTATTGAGTGGACAAATAAGTATAAGGGCATTGCCACTGTAACCTGGCATTGGAATGTCCCCTGTGAGGAAGGCAGCACTGAAACAGCATTTTATGTGGAATCCGCCAGTGCAACATATACCACATTCAGCATATCAAGGGCGCTGACTGAGGGTACCTGGGAAAATGAAGTCCTTATGGCAGATATCGACCTTATTGCACAGGAGCTTACAAAGCTTAAAGAAGCCGATGTACCGATTCTGTGGCGACCTCTCCACGAGGCAGAGGGTGCTTGGTTCTGGTGGGGAGCAGAAGGTCCCGAGCCTTGCAAGGAGCTTTACCGCCTGCTTTATGACAAGCTTACAAACGAGTACGGCCTGGATAACCTTATCTGGACCTGGACAAGCTATACATTCCCCACATCACCTGCCTGGTACCCTGGTGACGATGTCGTTGACCTTGTTGGATATGACAAGTACAACGCAGTTGACGGTCTGCCAAATTTAAGCTCTATTTCCTCTACATTCTACAGCCTTGTACAGAGTACAAATGGTCAGAAAATGGTAGCTATGACGGAGAACGACAGTATACCATCCCTTGAAAATCTGGTAAACGACAAGGCAGCCTGGCTCTATTTCTGCCCCTGGTATATGAATTACCTCACAAGCGAGCAGAATAACCCCGTAGAAAATCTGGTGGAGATTTATCAGAGCGAGTACTGTATAACTCTTGATGAGCTTCCCGACCTTAAAACATATCCCATAACAGAGGGAGAAAAGCCCGTAGTGAAGCCTACAACAGCTCCGGCTGTGACTACAGCAAAGGCTACAACTGCCCCTGTAACTACAACAACAGCTCCCGCAGGCGATATCCTCTACGGCGATGCAAACTGTGATGAAGTTGTCACAATGGCTGACGCTGCGGCTATATTCCAGTCTATCGGCAATCCTGACAAGTATGCACTTTCGGAAAAAGGTGCAGTTAATGGCGATTGTTACGCTCCTGGAAGCGGAATAACAGCAGCGGACGCTATAGCTGTTCAGGAGTATACCGCAAAGCAGATAGCGGAACTGCCTGAAAAGTAAAGCCGTCAGGCGTGCTTTGTGCGATGTTGCCTAAATAACAAGGGTATCGGTCACTTCCGATACCCTTTGTTATTCAGTATTCTTTTGGCTATATACGCGGAAAAAACGCACAAGATTATATCCCAGGGCAGCGGCAGCAGACAGTAATAAATCACAGTCAGGGCATTTTCCTCTTTGAGATAAAGTGAGGTTATAAGGCAGTTGTAAGCCGTACCAATGGTAAAAATCGGTACAAGTCCTGTAAGACAGCCGATTATAAGCCGCTTGAAAACAGGCTTTCCGCCGTGGCATATTTTACCTGTGATGAATGTCCCGATAACCATACCGATGAGAAAGCCGAAAGTAGGCTGAAATATATAGCTGATACCGCCTCCGCCTGCGAAAACAGGAAATCCTACAAGTCCGAGAGATATGTACACAATAACGCTGACAGCACCGTTTCTGCCCCCTGCAATGGCTCCTGCAAGGGTTGTGAACAGCACCTGCAAGGTAATGGGGCATAGGGGAGTGGGGATTTTTATAAACGCTCCTACGGCGATAAGAGCCGAAAACAGGGATACTAATACAAGATTTCTTATTTTCAGCTCAATCAGCTCCCGTCGTAAAAATTAAGGGTATAAGATAGGGGTTTCAAAAGGGTACTCCCCTTTTGCGGAGTCCAGAGGCAGAGCCT
>JAZSEJ010000087.1:0-8793 GCA_045531615.1 Ruminococcus sp. | reverse complement strand
TGAAATGATTGTTGATGATGTTCTTGTAGGCGGTCAAGGTGCTATCAGCAACATTCATTTGGCAATAGTTTTTCAACCAGTAGTCCAAATAGTCTGATACTGAAATTTCTGTTGGTTCAAAAGTAAGCCCGGCATTGTTGTATTCAGCTAATGCCTTAGTTCCTGCAATTTCGGCTTCCTTTTTTGTTTTGAATCCTGCCTTGCTGATGTGTTTCCTTTTGCCGTCAACTTTTGCAGCTTCAAATCGGTATTCCCAGTTTGCAGGTTTTGCTTTTCCGTCCTTGCCTACCTTGTCTTTGTTTCTATTACGGATATTAAGTTTTGCCATAAAAAATCACTCCTTTTAAAAATTTTAAAAAAATTTTAATAATTTTTTTGATTGACAACTTAGTTTCGACATTTTTTTTTAATTGAATATCGTACAATATGGTAAAAACTTACACTTTTCAACTTTATTGTCAGACATTATAATGTATTTAGAACATTTTGTTCTCTCACAAGGAAGGAGATTCATCATGAACTACAAAGCTGAATTACATACTCTTATTGACACATTAAATGATAATCAAGTTCTTTTTATTCTTACATTTTTGAAAAGGATATTGGGGAAAGATTAATGTTTCCCTGATAACAAATGTACATATTCTCTGACCTGTGCTTTTTTAGTATCGCTCAATTCGTGATACTCTTTGAGCATTGCAATAAAATCTGAATTATCTTCCATATACTCCAATGAAAGAACCAAATCTGCTAATTTATTGGCTGTTTCCACTGGTTTTTCTTCTATGCCTTCTTCCCATCCCATAAGGTATGCAATAGTTGTATTTAGCACTTCTGAAAATTTTACAATATTAGCTTGAACAACGTCATTTACTCCTTTTTCAATTTTTGCAATTGTTGACCTGCTCTTGTACCCCATTTTTTCTGCAAGTTCATCTTGTGACATTCCTAATTCCTCACGTCTTGCTTTTATTCTTTCGCCGATATTTGCCATATAGTGCACCGCCTTTCAAGATGATAATATCATTAATTGTATTTTAAATCAACAAAATTGTAAAAAGGTGTTGACAAATAATCACACCAGTATTATATTGAAAAAGTGATTATAAATCAACAATGAAAGAAAGGGGGATATATAATGACTAACACAGAGGAACTTGAAAGACTTATAGCAGAATCAGGATTAAAAAAAAGCTATATTGCAAAAACAATAAATCTTTCAAGGCAGGGATTTAAAAACAAATGTGAAAACAAAAGTCCATTCACATCTAAAGAAATTAGTGGTCTTTGTGAAATGCTTAATATCACAAAGCTAACAGAGAAAGAACGTATTTTTTTTGCAAAATAAGTGATTTTAAATCAACAGAAAGGGGGATGCACATGGAACAGATGCTTTACACAGTCCCGGAAGTTGCAGAAATTTTAAAGACAAATACAGATTATGTGTACAAGCTGCAACGTGCCGGGGTTCTCAAATTTCTCAAAATGGGGCGATGGAAATGCAGAAAGAAAACACTGGAAGAATTTCTTGAAAAATATGATGGTCATGATATTTCCGACCCATTCAAAATCACAAAAATTGAAATACAAGAATGAGAGGAGTGAACGGATGGAAGAAGAAATACTTATGAGGTTGGAACAACTTGAAAAAAAAGTGGCTGACCTTGAAAAGAATAATCAAAGTCAACCGACAGTTGAAGATGTTATTGAAAAACTTGCTGAAATGTTACAAAACGCAAACATCACATTGTCATGAGTTTTTAAGTTTTTCGTATTCTTCAATCACAACAATAGTAGATTTTACTGAAATTTCCGCAATAGTTTTGATAAGCCTATCTATTGGTTCGTTAGTAGCATTAAACAATTCATCAATACGTTTTAGTGAATTTTCAGTAAGTAATTTTTTGTCATTTTGATTCACGATTATTCACCCCACTTTCTCTATTGGATTAGATGCTGCAACATCCAAGGAGATTATAAGGGGAAAAGAGAGAATATTACAACAAAAATTAGAAAGGAGCAAATTAATTATGGCAAGGGAAAGCATAACAGATGAAGAAGTAGAAGTTGAAATTGACAGATTGCTCAATTCTGACCACGTAAAACTTGCAAAACGTGAAATGAATATCAGGTATAGGAGAAGACAGTATCTGTACAAGTTGAGAGGACTTGAAAAAAAGGGCAAGGAACTTGAAGAAGCAGGCATCACATTTGAAATTCTTGATGATATGGCAAACGGAATTGAAGAAGGGGGCATGGAATGAAAAAGAAAATTCTTATTACATCAATCGTTCTTACAACGTGCCTAATCTTATTTGTCAATTACACACAATGCAAAAAGGCAGATGCAGGAACGGAAAATGAAAGCTATGAGATATGGCATACACCTGAACCCACGGCAGAGCCTACACCGATACCGGAAGTGACACTTGCACCAATGAAGCCCGAAGAATTATCTGTTGTAAAAAAAGATACATTCAAAGGCATCAGCAAATGCCCATGGAGTATTGAAGTGCAAAGGGAAATCAACAAATGGTGTGAGAAATACAATGTCAGTTTTCATCTGATCATGAGCATGGCATATCAGGAAAGCCACTTTGATGAAAAAGCAATCGGTGATAACGGCAAGGCATACGGAGCATGGCAAATACATCCTGATATATGGGATGGGGTAATCAGAAAATTTGACTATTCATGGAACGATATGTTTGACCCGGTAAAAGCAGGCAGGGTGTGTGCGTACATCATGAAAGCACATTTTGAGAATTATGATGACCCTGAATTTGCAACCATGGCATGGAATGGTGGAAGTACATATGCATTTAGAAAAATTGATGCCGGAGAAGTAAGCGAATATGCAACCGAAGTTTTAAAGAGAAGTGAGAAATGGGAAAGGATGGCTGAGTGAATGTGTTTTTTTACAGATGACCCATTAGCTGATTTTCACAGACACGATGACGAACAGCAGGAGCAATTAGAAAGGCTGCCAGTGTGCAGTGAATGTGACTGCCATATACAAACTGAATATTGCTATGAAATCAATAATGAATTGATTTGCCCTGATTGCATGGAAGAAAATCACAGAAAGTTGGTGGAAGATTACTGTGAGTAGGGGGGTTATTAAGGACATAACCAATCAAAGGTTTGAAAGGTTGGTTGTTTTGTCACAGACAAATAGAAAAATAAACAGAAATGTTGTTTGGAACTGTCAATGTGATTGTGGAAACACTGTTGAAGTAAAGGCAGGCGATTTGCAAAGCGGAAGGGTAAAATCTTGCGGTTGCCTTAAAAGAGATACTGCTAGGGCATTAAAAACTATTCATGGAATGCGACACACAAAGATTTCTAATGTGTGGATAGCCATGAAACAAAGGTGTTTTAATCCTAATTGCAAAATATACAAACATTACGGTGGCAGGGGCATTACGGTATGTGATGAATGGAAGGATGATTTTCAAGCCTTTTATGACTATGTTTCAAAACTTCCGCATTATGGAGAACCGGGGTATACACTCGACCGAATCAACAACGATGGAAACTATGAGCCGGGCAATGTGCGTTGGGCAACACGAAAAACACAAAACAACAACAGAAGAACTTCAAAAACCACAAAAGATACCTACACGAACAAATATTGAAAGGTATCGCAATGAAAGAATTTAAGAGTTTTTACAAAGAAGTTGCCGGGAACGAGGGCAACAAATGTCACTACAACACAAGGCTAGACACTTTTGGATGTGGATGTCAACACGATTGTTCATATTGCTATGCAAAGAGCCTGCTTGATTTCAGGAAACTATGGAACGCAAACGAGCCATCTGTTGCTGACATAAGCAAGATTGAACGCAAAATTGCAAAACTTCCACAAGATACTATCATCCGTTTGGGTGGCATGACAGATTGTTTCCAACCTCTTGAAAAACAGATTCAGGTAACAAAAGAAACAATAAAGCTGCTGAACCAGTATGGCATTGCTTATCTGATTGTTACCAAATCTGACTTGGTATGTGAATACATGAACATATTGGATTTGCAGAAAGCACATATACAAGTAAGCACAACATGGATTCCGTGTGAGAAAGCAATATCAACGGAAAGAAGAATACAAGCAATAGAAACACTGTATGCAGTAGGATTTGATGTTGCTGTTCGCTTATCCCCATATGTTCCACAGTTTGTGGATTTTGAGAGATTGAACAGCATCAAATGTAACAAAATCATAGTTGAGTTTTTAAGGGTAAACCATTGGATAAAGAAATGGCTGCCACTTGATTATTCAGATTACACAGTAAAGCAATCCGGGTATCAGCATTTGCCACTTGAAAAGAAAATCGAGTATCTGTCAAAGGTTACTGGATTTGATGAAGTTTCAGTGTGCGAGGATGTATCAGAACATTATGAATACTGGAAAGAGTGTGTAAATCATAACAAAGAAGATTGCTGCAATTTAAGGGTGACATCATGAAGGTGTTAGAACTATTTGCAGGTACACGAAGCATCAGCAAAGCATTTGAAGCAAAAGGGCATGAAGTATTTTCTGTTGAATGGAACAAGGACTTTGAGAACATTGATTTATATGAAGATGTTGGAAAGATAAGTGCGAGTGACATCCTACACCTCTTTGGAAAGCCGGATGTAATATGGGCATCGCCTGATTGTTCAACATATAGTGTCGCAGCAATCAGCCACCATAGAAAAAAGAACCTACAAACAAATAATCTTGACCCTATAAGTGAGTACGCAAAATTCTGTGATAATGTCAATCAGCACGTTTTGCAACTTATCAAAGAGTTAGACCCAACATTCTATTTTATAGAAAACCCTAGAGGTGCAATGCGAAAAATGTCTTGGATGCAATTGCTGCCGAGATACACAGTTACATATTGCCAGTATGGAGAAACAAGAATGAAGCCAACGGATATATGGACTAATCATCCAAATCCGCAGTTTAAACCTGCTTGTAAAAATGGTTCTTCGTGTCACGAAAAAGCACCGAGAGGAAGTAAAAGCGGCACGCAGAAACTAAAAAACACAAGAGAAAGGGCAATAATACCCGAGCAGTTATGCAAACATATAGTAATGATTTGTGAAGAATTAATTTAATAAAAAAACGAAAGGAAATAGGTTGTCCGGGCATAAAACCATGGTTTCCCTTCGGTAACGGAAATGAAAGTATTAAGTATATTTGATGGTATTTCATGCGGAATGGTTGCACTGGAAAGAGCAGGTATTCCAGTTGAAAAATATGTTGCTTATGAGATTGAAGAAAGTGCAATTAAAATCAGCAAAAAGAATTATCCACAAATTGAACAGTGTGGGGATGTATTTAAGGCAGATTTTAAGCAGTATTCAGATTTCGACATTCTCATTGGTGGAAGTCCTTGCACATATTGGTCAGTTGCAAGAACTAATGCAGGAAGGGAAACAACATCAAGCGGAATGGGATGGGATTTGTTTTCACAATATGTCAGAGCATTGAAAGAAAGCAAATGCAAGTATTTTCTTTATGAAAATAACTATTCAATGAGTAATGACATCAAAGAAGAAATTACAAAGGCACTTGGTGTTGAACCAATATATATCAATTCAGAATTGGTTTCTGCACAACATAGAAAAAGGTTGTATTGGACAAATATACCGGATGTGAAGCAGCCTGAAGATAAAGGCATTCTGTTGAAGGACATCATTGAAAGTGGACAAGTTGACAGAAACAAGAGTTTGTGCATTGCAAGAAGGACTGTTGGAAACCAAGGCAGTCAATCATATATGCGTAGAAGATATTTTGGGAAATCTTTTGCACAAATGGTGTTTGAAAATTGCACACCACAATCACAGAAGGAACTTTGGCAACTTGATCCCAAGAAAGAATTTGAAACTGATGGATATATCAGACCATTGACAATTACTGAAATGGAAAGACTGCAGACATTACCTGATGGATATACTGCAGCAGAAGGAATAAGTGATATTCAAAGGGGTGAAGCAATTGGCAACGGATGGACAGTTGATGTTATAGTGCACATCTTGTCTTTCTTGCCGGGTGATGTAAAAAGAAAGGAGCAAAAACAAATGGAACTGAAAATATTTAACCCAACAGAAGGTGGTTTTTTAAAAGCCATTGAATGGAATCATGAGGAGATAAAGAAAGAGGTTAGCGGAAAGGTATAGCATTATAAAAACTTAGTCTACACGGATGAACAGATTAAGGATGCAAAAACTGACCGAGCAGAACTCAATAAGTTTGTGAAAGCACTGAATGAAAAGAGAAAGGAAATAAAAAATCAGTGTCTTGCACCTTATGAGGATTTCGAAAAGAAATTAAAAGAGATTATTGAAATTGTCAATGAACCTATTACCTTGATTGATTCACAGGTAAAGGAATTCGAAGAAAAACAGAGAGCGGATAAATTGGAGAAAATCAACATGATTATTGATGGTGTAAAAGAGGAACTGCCTGAGGGAATTATTATTCCTATTGATTCAAAGTGGCTTAATGTATCCGTTTCAATCAAATCTATCAAAGAAGCGGTAAATGAGAAAGTAGAAAAGGTAAAGAATGACCTTACCACACTTTCTAATCTGCCCGAATTTGGCTTTGAAGCAACAGAGGTATATAAATCTACCCTTGACCTTAACGAAACCATAAATGAAGCAAAGAGAATGTCAGACATGGCAAAAGCAAGAGTAGAACACGAAGCAGCCATGAAAGCAAAAGCGGAAGAATATGAAAGGCTTGCTAAAGAAAAGGAAGAAGCTGTAGAAGAAGCTGCTGACATTGAAGAATTACCAGTTGAAGAATCTGTGAGTGTTGAAAACTTTATTCCGTCATTTGATGAAATAGAAAAGGCATCATGGGTTGAATTGAAAATGCTCATGACAAAAAGTCAGCTTGAAGAATTGAAGCAGTATCTAAATGAAAGAAAGATTAAATTTGTTTGGTAGAAAGGGGGCAATGGTTATGTGGAAAGTTGAAATCGAACTTGGTTATCGCAAAGCAGTATTCACGTTTAGTGACATTGAAGAAGCAACTGGATTCATGAGAATGGCATCAACGTCATTGGAAGAAACCGAAGATGAAGAAGTGAAAATCAGCATGACATATAAAAAGGCAGGTGGAACAGATGAAATTTAGATTATTAAGGGCAGATGAAATTGATGTAAGAATTTCAACTTGCAATCAGTGGGGTGTTGGATTGTTGCTGTACAAAGATGCAAGATGCGATCAGAACATACTTGATGAAACTGTCGGGGCTATGAACTGGCAGCGACACCATACAAGGGATAATGCAAATTGCATTGTGGCAATATGGGACACTGAAAAAATGCAGTGGGTAGAAAAAGAAGATACCGGGACAGAATCCTTTACAGAAAAGGAAAAAGGGCTTGCATCAGATTCATTCAAACGTGCCTGCTTTAACTGGGGTATAGGGCGAGAACTCTACACAGCACCGAATATGTTTGTGCAGCCAAAAGACCTGAAAACACTTAAGGAAGAAGAATGGCAGGGTAAAAAGAAATATACTTGCAAGGATTCTTTTAAGGTAACTGAGATTGAATATCAAAATGACAAAATTGTGTATGTAAAGGTATTGAATCTTAAAACAAATAATTATATTGAGTTCGGTATGAGTACAAGTGAATCAACAGAGCAGAAAAATACTGAAAAATCAAAAATATCAGAAGTAAAGGTAAAAAGCCTTGTTGCAAGATGTGAAAATGATGCGGTTGATGTGAATACAATATTGAAACTGTATAAGGTTGCAAGCCTTGAAGATTTAACAGAACTTCAATTTGCAAACATACATGAACACTGGGAACAGATAAAGAGGGTGTGATATGGAGTTTACCGGGAATTTGAAAGACATCAGCAGGGATTGGCAGACTGGACAAGCACAAATAACTTTCACTGTAAATGAAAAGTCTGCCCTTGCAGCTGTTGATAGTATCAAGGATTGTAAATTGAATATTAAAGCTGTGAAGTTTAGAAATAAAAGAAGTCTTGATAGTAATGCATACGCATGGAAATTAATGCAACAGATAGCAGAAGCGATTAATTCTGATAAATGGTCAGTATACCTTGATTGTTTGCAAAGGTATAGCAGGTCATTTACACACATTATAGTTAAGCCTGATGCGGTTGATGCAGTCAAAGAATTGTACAGAGCAACCATTGATTTAGGCGAAATTACTGTAAATGGTCAGACCGGGCATCAGCTTCAAGTGTACTTCGGGAGCAGCACATTTGATTCAAAAGAAATGTCAGTGTTCATTGATGGAGTTGTAAGCGAATGCAAGGAACTTGGGATAGAAACACTTACCCCAAAAGAACTAGAGAGGATGAATCAAGCATGGCAAAAAAGTCAGTGATATTTGAGGATATGGAACACTGCATGGTGTGCGGAAATTCATGTGTACAGGTGCATCATATTTTGTTTGGTACAGCTAACAGAAAGAAATCTGATAGATATGGATATGTTGCACCTTTATGTGCAGAACATCACACTGGAAGCCATGGTGTCCATTTTAACAAGGTTATCGACATTTACTTGAAGAGATTAGCACAAAATCATTTTGAAGCCAATATAGGCACAAGGAACGAGTTTATCAAAGAGTTTGGAAAATCTTATTTGTAGAAAGGAAGAAGAAAAATGAATAATTGGAACGGAATAGGAAGATTAACAAAAAACCCGGACGTGAGATATTCACAAAGCGGAAACCCAATGGCGATTGCAAGATATACGATAGCAGTTGACAGAACATTCAAAAAGGAAGGACAGCCGGATGCAGATTTTA
>JAZSEJ010000060.1:0-5168 GCA_045531615.1 Ruminococcus sp. | reverse complement strand
GTTAGGAGATGCAGGAGTGTCGCCCTGCCTTATTCATTGAATATTCGATCGCTTCCCTCAACGGGAAGCGATTTTTGTATGTAATACAAGTAGCAAAACACCCCTCGGATACCGAGAGGTGTTTGTTTTTATGCGATAATTCTGACGTTCTCACGCCTCATCCCAGTTATGCCAAACATTCTGGACGTCGTCGTTGTCCTCCATCATCTCCAGCATTGCGGACATCTCACAAACGGCTCTGTTAAGCCAAATTTCGCAAATTGATTTGTAACACTAACATCTTGAATACTATTTAAAAAGTGGGATGTTTGTCATCGTTCAAGTCAAGTATAGCATAACTCAAAGCAAAAATCAAGGGTCTGAACTATGACATACATGATTTGAATGACGACAAACATGATTTTGAACGATGCCATACAAACTTCAAAAAACGAAAAGCATAATTCATATTGCTAATTATTTTGTTATCACTCACGATGTTTTCTTTCAATCACGAACAAAAACCATTTATGTTTCAATGCTCTCACAACCTTATATTATCCGCTTAAATGCTGACTTTTCAGCACCTATAACACAATTATACTATAAATCCGATTTGGTGTAACAAACCGCTCTAAAACCGCATTATTAAGCCATTTTCTCGAATAGTTATATTTTAGTGCAATAAAGCGTTAAATCGAATTGATGCTTTTCCGTTCCAATGTTCACAAAACACTGTTCTGCTCTAGCTTTTCTCCGCATATCCGAAACACTTTACCGAACTAAAATAATAAGGCTGGTACTCCTTTTTTCAAGGGTATCAGCCTATTTTTTTATTTCTTTTCATACTCCCTAATCAACTTATCAAGCGTTGGTCTTGATACTCCTAACTTTCTTGCAAGCTCTGCTTTGCTCATCTGTCTAAACATATACTTATTATAATATTCCTCAAAGTTAGGGAAATCGATAGGCTTTCTGCCTTTATACACTCCTTTCCGCTTTGCTATCTCTATACCCTCCCGCTGTCGCTCTAACAGGTTTGCTCTTTCAAATTCGTTTATCGCTGCGATAAAGGTTAGCATTAATTTTCCTGTGGGTGTTGATGTGTCGATGTTCTCTTTGTTGCTTACAAGGTGTATCCCCTTTTGCTGTAACTGCTCCACGATGTCAAGCAAGTCCTTTGTGCTTCTTGCAAGGCGTGAAAAATCATGTATATAAATAGTATCTCCCTCTCTGGCAAAGTCAAGCATCTGCTGAAGCATAGGGCGGTTTGTGTTTTTTCCTGATACTTTTTCTGTGAACCACTTTTCTATTCCGAACTTTTCAAGAGCTTCGATCTGCCTTGCTTCGTTCTGCTCGATTGTGGATACTCTGACGTATGCGATTTTCATGTTGTTCTCCTTTTTTGTTTTCGACAAAGACTTGACTTTTGTCTATTTTTGCTGTATAATTGTATGTAAAAAACAAAGAAACTTTACGAAAGGATGTTAATTAATATGAAAAAATTCACAGCAAAAGACTTTTTAAGATACTCTATAGTTTCTTTTATAGTAGGTATTATTTTTCTAATTATATCTATTTATGTTGCTTATATACCCAGTAAGCAATTTACCACTTTTGAGTTCATATCCGCAATTTTTATGGCATTAGCAATTATATTATTTCCATATATAAGTAGAGCACATAAAGATAATATTCCAATATATATTTTAAAAGTCTTGGGTTACATTATTTTAGTGGTAATAACAGCCATATCCATCTGGGTATTAATACCAATTTATAATGTAATAACAAACTCTCCAAATGTCTGGTGGAATATATTTTATTGGGTATTGATAATAGTTTCACCGTGTTTATTGTTTGTAGTATTAAATATTACAATAAAAAGAATTATTGCAATAGTCTCCTATATTTCTTCAAAAATCAAATGCTTTTCTGAAAATAACAACACATTACAAACAAGTGCCAAAAAAGTCTTTGCTTGTATTGGTGGTGGTGTTGCATTTATTGTTTCTATATTAACTATCGTTTTAACTACTTTGGATATAATTGAAAAATTATCAAAATAACAACAAAGTAATAACTGCTTTCATTATTTATGTCCGTAAACAGGGTAGAGTGTTTTTACCACTCTTTTTTGTGCTGTTATTCCGTAAAAATAGGATTGTATTTCGCTTTATTTTACACTTTATCAATCTCCTCCCAGAGCCTAGATTTACAATTATGTGTATGATATAACCGTCCCGATCAAAGGACGGCTATACCAAAGATGAACACAACGATATAGGAGTGTGAGGTTAGCATTTTGGGGATGTGCGTTTCTTTTCTCCGCTGAACGAGAGCCAAGCAATTATAACACACATAAGCAATACAAGGCACTTATAATGCCACTCATCAGACGATATCGCTCCTGCCTGATATGCAAAATTTTCTATTGTGAGCAGACACATCATATAGACCGTTCCTATTGTTGAGATTATTCCGATTAGTATTTTCATTCTTTTTCCACCTGCTTCATGTACTTCATGATATATGGAACGATTATCTGTTGCTTGAGTTCCAACAGTTCCGCATCACTTATATAGAAATCGCTATATGTCAAGCAATATTTGCCGTTGTCGAAAACAAGTGACAGGCTTATTCCCTTTTCAAAAGAACATTCATCCTCAAAGATTATATTAATATAAAGCACTAAATACGCATCTTCCACACTGGTAATGTTGAGGCGTGTGCAGATTTTTTCCTTGACTTCCTCGGTTAATCGTTCCGTTGGATAGTCGTGGATAGCAAGCCCGTTTTCGATAGGCTGAATCTTCTCTATATCGTTTTTGGTGATTACACCTAGCTTTTTTATCTCAATCATATTTCGCCCCTCCTTTAATTCAACGGCTTCATTGACATAACAAAAGGAATGAATAACTGTTCCTTTATCTCGATTAATTCAATCGTGTCAAGCATTATCGGGATAATGGTGCAATTAAATTCCCCGTCTCTTATCTTATTGAAAGAGTTTACATACAATTCTACAGTGACGGTCTTTGTTTCAAAGTTGAATGTAAAATCAAGGCAAAGGTGATGAATCTTTCCGCCTGACATGGAGCGGACTTCCTGAACTTTTTTCTTCGCTTCAGCGTTAAGATGTTCATAGGGGAAATCCTCAAGGGTCAAGCCAAATTCAAAAGGTTGTACTTTTGTTATATCGTGGTCGGTAAGAACACCAAGATTTTTTATGTAGATCATTCCTTATGTCCTCCATCAGGAGCGGTGGGAGTCTGCGTTGTACAGACCCCTCAACCGCCTTTTTTGTCAGTGTACTAATAATGAAGTTGTCACATTTGCCTTGCACTGGGTCATATCAGCAAGGTTTCTAACTATTGCCTGAAGTGCTGCATCTCTGAGTATCTCAGCAACTTCATCGGGGAACTCAACAACTTCTTCCATCTGTTCAAGTCCTTCCTCATCATCTGCACAGGTACGGAATGTTAAAACAGCAAAATAAAGTTTCTTGGTTATAGTGTCGAAAGCAACTCGAAGACTACACCATGCACTGTTATACACGGGATTTGTCTCAGTGTCATACAAGTCATTGAATAGATAACCGTAATTTGTCTGGCTCATCTTCTCAATGATGTTATCGGTGAGAGGGAGAGTTATTTCTATAAATTCCCTTTCAAAGAAATCTGTATACATTATTTTTTTTACCTCCAAAATATTCTTGACATTTTGGGCGGTCAGTGATATCATTGATATGTAACCGCCCTTTGTAGTGATTGGGTCGTTGCTTATGCCTTTACGCTTGTTTGGTCGCTTGCGTAAGGGCTTTTCTTTTTATGCAATCGAAAAACGCTTGCTTGTGGTGGTCTTTGTATACTGGTCGTACAGGTCGGCGTGTGTCTTTTTAAACGCCGCACTGTCAAAACGGTTGCTTGTTACGGTTGTGTAGCGTACCTTGTAGCAAGATACCGTCATCTCATCAGTATTTCTGGCGGTCATCTCTGCCTTGATCTCGTCCTTTGCGGTTTCAAGCTCCGCTGTAAGCTCGTCAATCATGGTCTGAAGGGTCTTGATGTTCTCAATCTTGCTTGTCAGTTCGTTTGTACTCATAATGTAGTACCTCCTATAAAATATTGTGTTTCGGCTTATGCCGATGGGATAGGGCTTGATTTCGGCTCAAACCCTTCAGAAAGCCTGTTTATTTTCCTTTTGGCGTTTGGATATATATTAACAGATAACGCCGTTCTCCGTCTCGGTGTAGCCGTCATAACCTAAATCACGGGCTATTGCCTCATAATCAATATAATTTCTGATACTTTCAGGGATATCGCCAAAAAGTCCCTCTTCTACAAATTCATAGGCTAAATCCTCAAGAGTTGTATTTGAATAATATTTGTAGTTGTCGATATTGTCAATCGCTTCTCTGAGATCGCAACCGTGCGCCTCCATTATTGCGCCGACTTTTTCAAGGTCGTAATCGTCAAGGGCTTCTAATTCCTCGGCTAATTCGTTTAATTCCTCTATGCTGTCATATTCGGAGATCTCGAGCCCGTCAAGCTCGGTTGAATAGTCATTGATAAATGTTTCCATTTCGTCAACATCTTCGCCTGTTGCTTCTGCAAGTCTTTCAAGAACTTCATCAAGGTTGCAAGGAAGATTTACCCAAAAGCCATTATCTGCGCCGTTCTCGTTGTAATTGCCCCATGTGTTAAGGAATACGCTAATTAATGTTGTTACTGTCATTATTGTGTACCTCCTGTTTGGTTGTGTTCGTTTGTGTTTGTGTTTTATCTTGATATAATTATAGCACTGTTTAACCGTGTAGTCAATATCGCAAAAGCGACAAAGTTTAACCGTGTATTTTGTGCAATTCATACACTGTTTAACCGTGTTGAATTCAATTTTAGTAAAACGATTGACTTTGCTATAAAGGTTTGATATAATTAAGTAGAATATTTTTTAAATTGTGTGTCATTATTAAGGAAATAATTACACAATAGAATGGAGGTTAATTTAATGGCTGTATCAAGAGCGAAAAGAGCATCTAATAATAAATGGGATAAAGAAAATATGAAAATAGTTGCTTGCAAGATAAAAATAGAAGATGCTGAATTGTTCAAGGAATATGCAGAAGATAATAAAACAACTCCCAACGCACTAAGTCGGAGGCCAAGCGGTCTTAGGAAGACAACCAC